>NZ_ATWO01000001.1:602676-1205353 GCF_000421285.1 Desulfotignum balticum DSM 7044 | reverse complement strand
GATTCGGTGCATCCGGAGGCAGCATAAATCCATGGGGTGAAAAACCCACATAACTTTTACACATTTCTTCCATGATCAAGGTTTTGGCGAGCATCCCAAGTCCCTGGCCCCCGAATTTTTCCTCAACCTCAATACCCCAGAACCCCAGCTCCTTAGTAATGGCATACAGCCGGTCTGAATCTTCTTTTGGGATCAGGGGACCAGGCTCGGTCCAGAGCCTCATATCCCGCTCAAGCAACGTCTTTTCCAGAGGCATGAGCTCGCGTTTGACAAATTCTCTCATGGCTTCTTTAAGCATCATATATTCTTCAGATATACCAAAATCCATAATTCCACTCTTCTTTTTTATGTATAGTTGTCTTTTTCAATTATACCAGCACATCCGCCGCTTTCAACGATTCCAATTCCTTTTCCGAATAACCTAGAAAATCAGTCAAGACCTCGTCAGTATGCTCTCCCAGTAGCGGGGCGGCCTTTTCCATGACGATCGGAGTTTCTGAAAATACAATGGGGGCACGGTTGTACAAAGTCATGCCCGCCACTGGATGATCCAGATAAGACCAGAATTCACGTTCAATCAGATGCTCATCTTCTATGGCTGCCCTAGCATCATTGACAAGGCCAGCTTTCACACCTTCTTCCAGCAGTTGTTTCATGAGTTTTGAGGCATATTGATGTTTTGTCCATGCCTCGACATGCTCGTTCAGTTCCGCTTCGTTCGCCTTTCTTGCAGCGAAAGTGGCAAATTTCTCATCCTTTGCCCAGTCTGGATAGCCCATGACTTTCTGAAGGGCAGCCCATTCCTCTTCGGAAAACACCGCTATAGCCAACCATTTTCTGTATCCAAGGGTGGTATAAACCCCGTGAGGAGAAGCATTGGGATCTCCATATCCCAAAGGCCCCATAATCTCACCATTTGCTGCATAAACCATACTGTCAATAGGCTTCATGGCAATGGCGCTCTCAAGCTGGGAAATTTCAACCGTCTGCCCCAAGCCGGTTCTTTCACGCTGAAGCAAGGCCGCCATAATGCCAAACAAGGTATGAGTCGGAACCATAACATGATCCGTATAATTGGTTCCTGTACCAAACGGACTTTTACCCGGCATAGCGGCTTGAGCCGTCAATCCGCACAAAGCGTTCAGATTAACACCGAAGCCCATGAATGATTTGTGGGGGCCGTCGGTGCCCTGCAGGCTCATGGTTACATAGATAATCCGAGGATTAATTTTTTTGACGTCTTCCCAGCCCAGGTTCCATTTTTCCATTTGTCCGACCCGAAAATTATTGATAATGATATCACTTTTTTCAATCAGGCGGATGGCTACCTCACGGGCCATGGGCTGACGCATGTTCAAGGCAATGCATTTTTTGTTAGGATTACGGTTTGCAAAATATCCGCTTCGCTCCAGTCCGTCGGCAATCCCGTCCTTGAAGGGTCCGCCTTTTCTTAATATATCAGGCCTTTTCTGACTCTCTATCTTGATAACTTCAGCACCGCACTGGCCCAGGACATTGGTTGTGATAGGACCCGCGCCGACCCAGGAAAAATCACATACAACCAACCCCTCCAATGCTTTTTCAAAATTAGACATGAACAATTCCCTCCTTTGAAAAAACAGCAATTTCTTCTTTTCTGTAATCAAGTGATTCGAGTATTTGAGTCGTATGTTCACCAAATCTGGGGGCTGGAAATCCGAATCTCCAATCCAACTCACCAAATTCATAGGGTGCCCCGGGAAAGGTGATTTCACCATCAAGATTTTTATGTTCAATGGTCTGCCAAAAATTGCGATGCTTTAACTGAGGATTTTCAAGGAGATCTTTGCCATTGCTCACCGGCGACAAGGCAATACGGTTGGCCTGTCCTCTTTCGTACAGGGTCATTTTATCAAGTTGCATTGTGAAACGATGAAAAATCCTGCAAAAGGTTTCATACCCCTCAGCTGACCGCCTGTAAGAAGGTTCGATCCATCGAGGATCTTCAAAAACTTGCCATTCTTCCACATTCTCGGACTTCATCCATTTGACAAAAGGTTCCCACATAATCTTGTTCTTTCCCATGATCGCAACGATGGCGATATAACCATCCTTACACGGATGAACGGTGGCTGAACCAGCTTCTTTTCCTCTTCCCCGGCGGATGCTGCCTTCCAAATCCCAGTATTGAGCTGCATTCTCAAGGGCCATGCCTACTGCCTCCATAGCAGAAACATCTACAAATTGCCCCTTCCCTGTTCTCTTGGCATATAAGAATGCAATTGAGCTGCCCACTGCGGCATAAGATTCAGCCATCCGATAGGATTGGTCATCACAGGCTCTTACCGGTTTTTCATTCTCAATCCCGGCCAGGTACAGAAATCCGCCCATGGCCGAACATGTTAAATCGGATCCCGGATAATCCTTATAAGGCCCGACACTGCCGTATGGCGTGATGGAAGTCTGAACCAGCCTGGGGTTAACCTCTTTCAGATTATCATAGGAAAGACCTAAGGTATCAAGGTAGCCAGGAACACAGCTTTCCATGAAAATATCGATTTTAGAAATGAGCTTCAAAAAAATGTTCCGGCCTTCTTCTTTATGAAGGTCCAGTACCAGGCTTTTTTTATTCCCATTGTAATACAGGAATTGCAGGCTGGCTTCCATATTGTCTGCTTTCCCCCTATAAAATGGGCCTTTTCTCCGCAAAGGATCTCCAGTTATCGGCTCAAGGTGAATCACCTCCGCACCCAGGCCGGCATACAATTTTGAAGCATAAGGGCCCAATTCACCCGTGAAATCAAGCACTTTCACATCAGAAAGGGATCTATTCTTACGTACACCTTCCATTGCCTAACCTCCTTATTTTTATTCAGTTACAATCATTTTCAAACCGAATGCGGGTATCACCCACCTGATGGTAACACCATCACCTTTGATTAACCTGAAAACAGACTTCTTCCTCCACATACATACAGAACCTGGCCGGTGACATAAACTGTCTCATCGTCTGCCAGATACAGAACGGTATTGGCAATATCATCACCTTCGCCGATGCTGCCCGAAGGTTGTTTGGCAGAAAGAAAATCCCTCGTCTTTTCGGGCAGTTCATACCACATGGGAGTTTCAATAAGTCCCGGAGCAATACAATTGGAGGTAATGCCTTTTCTGCCCAGTTCAAGGGCAAGGGTCCTGGTCAAACCCACCAGACCGGCCTTTGCAGATGAATATGGTGCCTGCCCCGGCCCTCCCAGCCATGCCCGGGAAGCGATATTGATTATCCGTCCACGCTTTTGATCCACCATATAACCATGGACAGCCTGGCTACAAAGAAAAGGGCCTTTCAAATTGACGTTCAAAGTTAGGTCCCAATCCTGCTCAGATAGTTTTCTCAATGCACCGCCCCGCTCCAAACCGGCATTATTGACCAAAATATCGATGGAACCAAAGGAAGATATAGTTTCTTCCACCATCGATTCGACATCAGATTTACTTGAAATATCGGCTACAATACCGATTGCGTCGTAACCTTTATCCCGAAGTTCTTTCGCTGTCTGCTCGACCTTGTCTTCCACAACATCATTAATGACAATCCTGGCACCATGTTCAGCCAGTTTGAATGCAGTATCTCTGCCCATTCCACTGGCAGATCCTGTAATGATTGCAACTCTGTTTTCTACGCCCATTCTTTACCTCCACATAGTCCTGAAATTTATATAACAGCGCTTTAAATAGACATGGAAAAAGAAAGACTTTTCCCGCCGCAGACAAAAAAAGTCTGACCTGTTATAAATTTTGATGTATCTGCAGCAAAAAAGGTCACAGCCCCGGCGACATCCTCGGGTGTTCCCAGTTTCTGTACTGGAATTTTCGCAGCCATTTTTTCTTCTTGTTCTTGGGACATGTTTGATTTATGGATGGTACCTTTGACGACCCAGTTGACAGTAATTTTATCATTTGCGGTTTCAAGGGCAAGCGATCGGGTAAATCCCAGCATGGATGATTTTGCGGCGCTGTACACGGAAGTTTGAGGCAACCCCAGATATTCAATGCTTCCTATATTGACAATCCGACCGTAACTTTGCTTTCGCATAATCGGTATCACCTCCCGGCACAAAAAGAACGCAGGATCAATATTGTTTTTGGCCCCTTGGTACCAGCCCTGGGCTTTGGTTTCCACAATATCATTTTCCACAAAATAATCGGAATTATTGATCAGCACATCAATTTTTCCGTATTTTTCCATGATGACGCCGATGGCTTGCTTGACACCGGTACAATCTGCCGGATCGCCTGTGACTCCAAGTGCTTCAATTCCATCCTCCTTAAGTCTGGCAACGATGTCAGAAGTATTTTTTCCATCAATATCAAAAAGTGCCAGCTTGGCCCCCTTTGATGCTACCTTACGGGCGATGGCATAAGCGATATCATCCCCAACGGATTCGATAAGCACGACCCTGTCTTTAAATGATCCCATTTTAACGTCTCCTTTTTCTTTTTTTTCAATTCAATGTGAGGATGCTCAAGGCAGTATCCTACCAATCAGCTGTGATCATGTGCATTGTGCATGCTGCATGCTCCGTGCCTGACAAACCGCCCCCCGTTACGTGAGACATCGCAACCTTTGGAATGGGTTCAACCTGATATCCGTTGCATTCTCCCCGGAGTTGTTTAACATTGGCCGCTATCTGGGCTGCACCGGATGCGCCGATAGGGTGTCCATAGGACAGCATCCCGCCCCTGGGACTGACAACGCACTGTCCACCATAGGTAGCCTGGCCGTCTCTAAGAAATTTCAGCCCTTCACCTTTTCCGCACAGCTGCATGCATTCATAGTAAAGTAATTCCGCAATGGTAAAGGCATCGTGCAATTCTAGAATATCCACATCCTTAGGTCCTATTCCGGATTCCTCGTACAGCATTTCAGAGGTCATCTCCGTTATGTCGTCACCGGTAATATCCCTTGGCCGGTTATGATATGGACCCGAAGTTACCACGGAGCCCCTTACTTTGACTGGCTTTTCAATCCCCAGTTTCTTCATCATCTCTTTAGAGCAGACGACTACGGCTCCAGCCCCGTCGACAATGCCGCAACACTGATGCAGGGTCAAAGGATAGGCAATCATCCGGGAATCAATGATCTCTTCTATGGTATAATCCCCTCCAAAAGGTGCATGGGGATTGTTCTTTCCATGACGGCGGCTTTTCTGGGTGATCAGTGCTAAATCCTCAATGGTAGCGCCGGTCTCGTACATGTAACGAGTAGCCCGCATGGCATACTTACCGGTCATAACCCCGCCGTGAACTGTTTCAATATCGTTCATGGCCGGCATGAATGCCGTACCGCTCTTACGACGAAGGGTATGATTTTCTGCACCAACACCCATGGACAACTCTGTCAGTCCGTAGGCCACATCTTTGATAGCCAGATGCACCGCCATGGCGCCGGCAGAACAGGCACTTTCAACATTGATGATAGGAGTGGCGCCGCAGACACCAAGGTCCTTAAAAATTGTCTGACCAGTAACGATACCGTTGTGCGCATTGCCCACATAAGCACTGCCGATCATTCCCGGACTATCGATATTGGAAGTCTTAATCGCCTGGAATGCCGCGTTCCGTCCCAATTCATCATAATCCATCTTAT
The DNA here is from genome assembly GCF_000421285.1 of Desulfotignum balticum DSM 7044. Lineage (GTDB taxonomy): Bacteria > Desulfobacterota > Desulfobacteria > Desulfobacterales > Desulfobacteraceae > Desulfotignum > Desulfotignum balticum. The sequence continues at coordinate 1,199,727 of NZ_ATWO01000001.1, read as the reverse complement.
GCTTGCCGAAAACTGTTTCTCCGACGCCTGCAATATATACATCTCTCTGTAATTTCATTTGAGTCTCCTAAGCTTTCTGGAACATGTAACTGGTGATCGGCAAGCCATCAGCATTCATTCTGATCTGGCCTGTTGTCAACTCAACTTCTTCATCGCATTTGAATGTATTAACCTCGCCTTTGAGCATGGCGAAAATTCTGACATTCTCAGGCAGATCAATATAACCACAAATATAGGGCGTTTCCAAACCCGGCTGACCGATATACAAATCGGAAAAGCTGTACAAAATTCCTTTTCTGGATAACGGCACCATTTCAAATTCTTCCCCCCAGCAGTTGGGGCATGGGGCTACTTTGGGGAAATCAAGTTGACCGCATTTTTTACATTTATACCCTTTCAGATAGGGAGGTTCGTTTTCCGGAACCGCTAATAAATCTGGATGATAAAATGTAATATCCGGTTCTTTTTCTTTTTTTACCTTTTTTTTCTCAGCCATGGAGCCTCCTCATAATGGTTGAATGAAAAACAATGTGCATTTATTTTTCAATATACTGAAATTAAAGACCAATTTAATTATTATAAATTTCATACTATTGATAGAAACTTATTTCTAATCATTATTGAGGAATATTCAATCACATGGTTTTGAGCGTGTCAAGCGCAAAAGATACATTTTTTTTTACGCAAAAGAAAAATAAATGATTTTTTTTGATAACCCTTTGAAAAAAATAGCTATTATTTGACACGCTGAAGAAGCTTTTTAGAAAAACACTTTATTTGCCTAAATAACGAAAGAGGCAAAGCCATCGTTTTTGAAAAATTAAATTGAATTTTCATCAAAATATCATTTTTGATGGCAGAATTATGTCTTGCAGGATGGTAGATATCAACTTTCACTAAAAACCCTGATAGAAACTAAATGCCCCTAATCGGGAATATAAACCACTTTCTTACAACCGACCTCAATGTTTCAACCGCGTTTGTTCAATTCAACACACCCTAACCATCGATAATTTTTTCAGATTTCGGAACTACGGCCCGGCAAAGGAGATTGGTAACGGAAGCCAGCTCCGACATCATTCGAATGGGCGAGACCCGTTCAAGCACAAACCAGCGGATACAAAGATGGGAAAAAGCACCCAAAAAAAGATTTCGGAACACTCTGTTACTCAAATCCTGGCGAAAAACACCGCAAGTTTTCCCCTCATCTAAAATATCATATAAAATCTCACTGGTGTCTAAAAAAGCGCCGAATGCTTCAGTATTGTAGAATCGCTTATTCAGCTTGATGTCACATAAAAAAATCATCAAAAAATCACTGTCTGATGAAAAAATCCGAAAATATTCCCAGACAAACGATCTAAGCTTCTCCAGGGGATCCTTTGACGCAAAAACCCCTTTCAATTGTAACTGATAAGACAAAAATTTATTCCTGGGGATGGAAAACAGCAACTCCTGCTTGTTTTTAAAATATTCGTATATTGTCCCTTCTGCAACCCCTGCATGCTCTGCTATCTCGAGCATAGTCGTTTTTCGATGACCTTTCCGGGCAAAAATTGACACAGCAGCTTCAGAAACCCTTTCAGCTTTACCATTTCTGTTATTTTTCACTGCGGCCGCGACCTCAAGATTCATAACAGGATTCATTCCATCTGTGTCAATCCCTATCATAGCCATGATCAGTGACATGATGGATTCAAAATCAGGAAGAGTTTCATCAATTTCCCTGTATGCCAGGCAACTCAACGATTCTTCATCCAAAAAACCAAAAATCATGTCCCTGGTAATATTTATCTCAAGATCTTCTCGAAAATATTTTTCCTTGACTCCTTTTTTCAATATATCCAGCATAACCCCAGCATATCGTTGAAGCGCCTTATATCCAGAATGGCTATAATAGTCTTTATTAGAACGGCATTCAAACAAAAGATTCTTCATCTTACGCGCATCACCGGAGCTAAAATCATTCTCGTACAAATGAAACCAGACCATCTTCCCAAGTTGAGATACCGGCCCCCAAAGGCCTTTGAAGTGAAACAAAAGCTCCTCATGAGACTTTTCAATCAGCTCCTCTATCGAAGAAAACAAAAGATCCTGTTTGTTTGTAAAGTAATGATATATTATTGAATCAACAACATCCGCCTTTTTTGCAATCTCAGAAATAGTGGCGTTTGCAAGCCCCTTTTCTGCAAATATTTCCTGAGCCGCCCGAAGGATGGCCTGTTTTTTTCCGTTTTTATTTTCCATTCAAATATGTTCTCCTATGTTCTCCCAGACTTTACTGATAACTCCAGCAAAACAACACGCTCTCAAACGTCAATCAATCACTCGAACCTCTAATGATATTTTGGATTATAGCAGACTTAGAATATTATTCAACCATTTTAGTTTTGAGCAATATTCAACAAATCATGAGTCGACACACCACAACACGCGCTGAGCAACACAACCAAGCCCACTGTCATCGCCAACCATAAAGCACCATTGAATATATATATTATTTTCTCTTTAAAATTCAAATTTTGTCGTTTCTTCAAAAAAAACATCTTGACAAGACCTTTTTTAATTGATTGAATAAAACTCAATAATTTAAAAATCAACATTGATATTCAAAGCTGAGCGGTTTAACATTCTGATCTTGTCATTGGTTCGATAAAGACGACTTGAGGAGGTAACGTTCATTCAAAAAATTTAAAAAAGCATTTTGTATCGCGTACATTGACATGTTTCCAAAAAGATCGCTATTCACTGGGAACATGACAAATACTGCAATCCGCCGAAGCGAGTTTTGCAATACGGTAATTTTTACACCAAAGAATCTTAAGCAAGGAGGATCAAAAATGCCCAAATGTGAAAAATGCACTTTTTTCTTTCCAATTCCTGAGAAGGATATGGATTTCGAACCTGGCAAAGGGGATTGCGTTGAACAGCAGCAGGATACAAAAGGCAAATTCTGGCTGTCCAAGCCGGTATCGGAAAACAGTGAGGCCTGTCAACGTTACAGGCCCAGAAACTGACCCCCATCTTCGTTGAATCAATCATTTAAGCATTAAAAATGCCAGACAGGAGGTACGATCATGCCGACAACAGAAAGAACCGCAAGACTTAAAAACCGATGCCGCTTCAAACATGTCGCAGGAGGAGAATATGTAGACCCTAGTGTAAAGGCCGGAGTGGAACGCGCCAGACTTATCACCCAGGCTCACAAAGAAAATATCGGAGAGCCCAACTGCATCCTCCGGGCCAGAGGACTTGAGAACATCCTTAAAAACATTACCATCCACATCCAGGACGAAGAGCTGATCGTAGGGGGCAATACGGAACATCCTGATTACTTTCCAATATATCCGGAACTTTCCTATTTTTCAACAGTGGATATGGTTGAAAGCCATTACTGCGAGCATAAGGAAGAAATGCGGGAAATCGCAGAATACTGGAGACCTTATACCATTCAGAGAAAAGCGGAAAAATATTTCACCCCTGAAGAAATTGGGGTCCTGTATTCCGCAACTATAGTCCAACCACCCATGTTTGTCACAGCCTTTTCCAGCATTGTGCCCAATTATGAATCCGTTATTGAAGATGGGCTGCTGAAAAGAATCGAAGTCGTTGAACAGAAAATTGCTGATGCTGAAACGGAAATACGCGAATCTCCCTGGAATGCGCCGAAGAAACTGCATTATCTGGACAAGATAGACCAGTGGCAGGCCATGCTCATTGCCATGAAAGCAGTGGTAGGATGGGCCCAAAGGCACGCCAGGCTGGCTAAAATTATCGCTGAAAATTTTTTGACCGATCCAAAACGAAAAGAAGAGCTGCTCGAAATTTCAGAGATCTGCCGACACGTCCCCGCCTATCCCGCCAGAGGCTTGAAAGATGCCATGCAATCCAAATGGTTCACTTTCCTTCTTTGTCACAGTATCGAACGTTACAGCAGCGGTTATGGGCACAAAGAAGACAAGCTTCTCTGGCCCTATTTTCAAAAGAGTGTGATTGACAAAACCGAGCAACCCATGACCCGAGAAGAGGCTGTTGAACTTTTCGAATGCGAAAGGCTCAAAGTTTCCGAACACGGCAGCACCAGGGGTAGACAACTCAGGGAGTTTTTCGCAGGTTCCAACGACCTGTTCATCCTCACCCTTGGCGGGATCAATCCGGATGGGTCAGATGCCAGCAATGACTGCACCAATGCCATTCTGGAGGCTGCAGAAAGTATCATCACCACAGAACCGTCCATTGGCTTCCGCTGGAATGAAAAAGGTAATGTGGAAACCAAAAAAAAGGTTTTTAACTGCATCAAAAAAGGATTTGGATTCCCCTCCATTAAAAATGATGAGATGAACACCCAGCAATTGATCAAATATTTCAATGTTCCTGAAGAGGTTGCCAGAGACTGGGCACTTGTGCTGTGCATGTCCCCTGGCATCACGGGACGGAGAGGCACACAGAAAACTCGCAGTGAAGGCGGATCAGACGTATATCCGGCAAAAGCTATGGAAATTGCCTTGACCAATGGGTTCGACGAATTTTTCACTAATATGCAATTGGGTCCCGAAACCGGAAATGCCGAAGATTTTGCCAGCTTTGGACAGGTCTGGGAGGCAGTGAAGTTACAGCTCAGGTATGCCATTGAACTCAGCCTGAGGTCCAAAGACGTAGGTCGTATCATGGAATCCAAATATCTTTGCTGTCCATTCATTTCAAGTATTGATGATGGATGCGTTGAAAAAGGAATGGATGGCAATGAACTGGCTGAAGTGGCCAACCCCTGGCACAACCTCATCGGCGGCAGTGTTGTCGTCGTTGACTCCATGGCAGCCATCAAAAAGCTGGTCTTTGACGAAAAAAAATATACCATGACGGAACTGATGGATGCGTTACGGAACAATTGGGAAGACAAAGAAGAAATGCGCCTTGATTTCTGGAACGCACCAAAATTCGGCAATGATAATCCCTATGTCGACGAGATTGCCACCAAGTATTATGACCTGGTGGCCGATGAATGGAAAAGAAACACCACCTATTCAGGCACTTTTCCATTACCGCTGGCCCAGTCTGTGGCGGGTTATATCGTCAATGGCCCCAAAACGGCCGCTACGGCCAACGGCAGGTATGCCGGCGAAGCCCTGGATGACGGCGGCATCTCTCCTTACATGGGTTGTGATAAAAACGGTCCCACCTCTGTACTCAAATCCGTGTCCAAGATCAACGCATCAAAACATAAGGGTATTCTGTTGAATCAGCGCTTATCAACGGTCCTCATGAACAGTGATGCCGGTTTCGATATCTGGCACGCCTACATGAAAACATGGCATGAACTGGACATTGATCATGTCCAGTTCAATGTAATTTCAACAGAGGATATGAAAGCCGCACAGATAGAACCTGAAAAACATACTGATATGCTGGTTCGGATCGCGGGCTACAGTGCAAAATTCATTGACCTTGCACGATATTCCCAGGATACGATTATGGCACGCACGGAACAGGATATTGCGGCTGGATAAGCTGAATTCTTGATTGTTTAAATCATCCCCGGACTTTTGACCGACCGTCCGGGGATGACCCCTAATCCATTATTTTTTAATTAAGGAGTAGATTGATGGCAACCTGTAAAGAATGTAAATTCCTCACCCCCTCCCCTACCGGAGATCCCACCACCGGTGTATGCCTGGTGGAAAGAATGCAGCTCTCTGTTACTCAGAAGACCAAGACAGCCATCAGGGGAAAGATGGTACAAAAAGCCATGGAGGCTTGTCCGAAATTTGAAGCTGGTGAATCATGGAAAGATATTAAAAACCTGCTGTAAGTTCTAATTTCAAATAACGAAGGGTGGACAATCATGACAATTAGTGACTCCGATATAAAACATCTGGTTACACATATACAACATTTTTCTGTCAATGATGGCCCCGGCATCCGGACTACTGTTTTTTTAAAAGGCTGTCCATTGAATTGCGCATGGTGCCACAATCCGGAAAACATCCATACCTTTCAGGAATTTTTCTATCACGAGGACAAATGCGTAAAATGTGGTGACTGTGCTGAGCATTGCCCGGAAAATGTCATTATTCCACCCCGGATTCAATATGTGGAAAATCCTGTCCAGAGTGTCCGATTCGGGGATGGGGATGGGTCCATTCCCACAAGCCTTCGGGGACATCATCCTCCCCCCGCTTTTTCCGTTGAAAAGGAAATCGAAGCAATTGATCCCCCTCGTATCGACCGCGAAAAATGCACACGATGCATGGTCTGTGTGGATGTTTGCACCCATGATGCCTTGACTTTCGTCAGCACCTTGAAAAGCGTAGAAGACATCTTCGACGACGTTTTGAAAGACGACATCTTTTATAAGTCTTCCGGAGGCGGGTTCACGGTTTCGGGCGGAGAACCCCTCATGCATCCGGATATGACCTTGGCGTTGCTAAAGCGAGCCAAAAAAGAAGGATTAAACACCGTCCTGGATACCTGTGGATTTGCCAACTGGAATTCCAGTCAACCCATTCTTGAATATGTAGACCTGATAATGCTGGATATCAAATCCCTGGACGATCAGAAACACAAAAAATGGACCGGCGTATCCAACCAGCTGATTCTGGAAAATGCCAAAAAAATGTCCCAGACTGGTATCCCGATGCGCCTCAGACTACCCATTATCCATTCGGTGAATTTCTGGGATATTCAATATCCCAAAGACATTGTCACATTTGCCAGAACCTTGGGTAAAAACATCTGCGGCATAGATCTTCTCCCGTTTCACAATTTTGCGGCTAAAAAATTCGGAAATATCGGCAGAAAAGGTTATTTTGATACTTTTCCCAATATTTTTAGAAAAGAGATAGAAGATTATAAAGACATCATAAGGAAGGGCGGGCCCTGGCAGACAACCATCGGCGGGTTGATCGGAGTACAATGAAAATGAAACAGCAAATGGGCATCCTCACCAATATACAGAAATTTGCCTCCAATGACGGACCGGGCATTCGAACCACGGTGTTTCTGAAAGGCTGCCGGCTGAACTGCAAGTGGTGCCACAATCCGGAAGGAGTAAGACACTTTCCTGAAGTGTTTCATTTCTGGCCCAACTGCATCAACTGCGGGAATTGCAGAACAATATGTCCGGCCGATGCCATGACCGAAACCCGAAAAGCACCGACATATCCCGATCAAAAAGGCTGGAAAGGAAAAATCGGTTCAAAAATCATTACCATCAACAAAGAAAAATGTCTGAACTGTTTCCAATGTGTTGAAGTCTGTGATTTCGATGCCTTGGTCGTCAGTGGAAAATTCATGACCGTGGACGAAGTTATGGATGAAGTTGAAAAAGACATTTTATTTTACAATGAGTCGGGCGGCGGCCTGACCCTTTCCGGAGGAGAACCTACGGCCCAACCGGAATTCACCATGGCCTTGCTGAAGGCGGCAAAGGAAAAAAAGATCAACACCGCTTTGGATACCAGCGGATATCAATCCTGGCCCATTCTGGAAAAAATTCTGGATTATACAGATTATGTCCTGTACGATCTTAAACACCTTGACCGCAAAAAACACATTAATTTTACCGGTGTCTCAAACGATCTGATTTTAGAGAACCTTGAAAAAATTATATCCCGGAATGATCTTACCACATACATACGTGTACCGCTCCTTCCTGGAGTGAATGATTCTGAAGAAAATCTTCAGGCAACCGGAAAATACATCCAATCACTGGGTCTAAAAACGGTTTATCTGTTGCCGGCTCATCCGTTTGCAGGTCAGTCCTATCGCCTTGTAGGCATTGACTACCCGTTTCCCATTGGAGAAAGTTATCCTGAAGAAAAAGCGAAAATCGCTCAAACCATACTGACGTCCTACGGCCTTGATGTGAAAATGTGGATCGCCTGGGTTGAAGACCACATCTCAGACAAGTCTTCATTAAATCAGACCGATACAGTTCTCACAAAGTGATATGGTCTATTGTACCTTGCAAAATAATGACTTTGAAACCCGATCACTTTCAATCAACTTCAATACATAGGTGATGAATTGAACGATAAAACAAATGCCACCCTGACAGTTCCTGAAAATGATCCTTTTTTTTATGCGGACAGCAATACACTGAACCTCTTGGACAGACTCCACAAAATTTCTGAAAAACACCCAGTGAATATCCTTGTCGCAGGACGGCAAGGATGCGGAAAATCTTCTATTGTCAGACAATTTGCAGCTGTGCATAAAAAACCTCTGGCCACGTTTCAGGTAGGCATCCTTTCAGAACCTGGACAGCTTTTTGGCGAATATACCCTGGAAAATGGTGAAACCCGTTATAAACAATTTCTGTTCCCAATGGCCCTTCAAACCCCCAACTGCATTATTCATCTTGAAGAAATCAACCGGCCCGAAAACCCCAAGGCGCTGAATATGCTTTTTTCAATTCTGTCCGATGACCGACAGGTCTGGATGGATGAGCTGGGTTTGCTGAAAGTTGCGCCCGGAGTGATCTTTTTCGCCACCTTGAACGAAGGAGATGATTTTGTCGGTACAGAACTCCTTGACCCAGCTCTTCGCGACAGATTTCATGTCATTCTGATGGACTTCCTTCCTAATGACGTTGAAAAAGAAGTGCTAATCAATAAAACCCATGTCGGTGTCGAACAGGCAGATACCATTATTGACGCGGTCAACACCTTGAGGAGTGATTTTGAACTTTCGGTGGAGGTTTCAACCCGGACCGTTCTCATGATCGGAGAAATGGTTGCGGTGGGAGCCACACTCAAAGAAGCTTTGACCACGTGTCTGCAGACCAGCAAGGAAACTCTGGAATCCATTTTGCTATCCCTGCATGTCAAACATGGATATTTAGAAAAAGACAGTTATGAATACCGAAAGTTCTAAAAAAAACAGGGAAAGCCCACAGTGTTTCAAAATTGCTGAGGAGGATGGATATTCAGAGTTCTGGCGAAGAGACAAATCACCAGTGGAAACCCTTGAACTTGCGAAACTTCTGGTTTCTCTCAGAAAAGTCGTATCCCATGTCGGACGTAATGCCGGGACAGTGTCATGGAAAGACACCATTGAAAGTGAAATCATCATAGACCCGAACCCTGTGCTTGGCAAATATCCGGTACCAGCCTCAGAAACAGACAAACTGGTGGGACAGGCAATTCATCTGGCCTATAAAAATATTGAAATGAGCGATTATGCACTTAAGCTCGCAAAATCAAGATTGAACCTGTCTTTCCGCTATATGTACAAATTCGAATTGTATTTTAAAACATGCGAAAGCGTATATTTTGACAATCTTTCAAACCAGACAATATTGAGTGTATATACTGAAAAATCGAGGAAGAAAAAAATTCAGGATGCACTGGATGTCACTTCCCATCCTCCTTCTCTGGCTGAACTGTTTGCCATATGGTGGGACATTGCTGCGCAAAGGAGGGAGGCCCGGTATCTGGAAGAATATACCGACACCTCGGCCCGGAGATTGATGGGACAATCTAGTCTTGAAAAATTTTACAAAAAACCGATCCGGATATTAAACAATATGGTCCCGGCCCTGATTCAAGAATGTCCGAAAATCAACGGGGTCTCGGAACGATGCGATTTCCGGTCCAAACTGTACTTGTCAACCTGGGAAGAACTGTTCGCCTATATCAAATTCTGGCCCATTGATAATTCTGATGTATTTTTGCAGGCCAGAAAACAGGAAGCCCAGCATCTGAAAGGGATAAAAAAATCCTTGACCCTGCCGGAACTGATTTTTTCCGAAAAATTGGGAAAAGTTGTCAAAAAAGAAATTTCTCCCATCAAAGACATTCTAAAAGAACAGATGATTGACAGCTCAGCAGTTGCCGTGGAAGAAAATCATATCGTGCTGCCAGCCGACAATTATGTAAACAAAAAACTGCTTCAGGACCTGGCCTCGGTGTTCAAGGCCGTGGCGGTCCGGGAAAACATTTACAACCGGGGACTTACCAGCGGTAGTATTGATCGACGGAGACTTTACCGGGCACACACATCAGGGACGATATTCAATATCAAAAAAAATGAATTCAATCTGCTCAATGATATCACTCTCATCATTGACGCCACCGGATCAATGGCAGCGACCAACAAATGGGAACATACCCAGGAGATATTTCAGACCCTGTTTCTGGCCATCGAAAAATTCAATAAAAAAGCAAGTCTTTTTGCCTATAATGAAGTCCGTGACCGTTGTCTGCTGACAGAACTTTACAAAAAAGGAAAATTTTATACCATCCAGCCCCATGGGAAAACCGCGTCCGGTGAAATTCTCAAGACCCTGGTCCAAAGAATCAAAAGCAAAAATAAAAAACCGATTTTCATCCACATTACGGATGGTGCCTCCAATTGGGGTTGTCCTGTTCAAGAGGCTATCAATCTTTGCAAAGAGAACAGAGTCTTACTTTTAACCATTGGTGTGAACTGCAGCGAGGAAAACCAGACCCTTCTAAAATCCGAATACGGCAAACTGGTTCAATTTGCGAAAACAGCCGATCAACTTCCAGGGTTGCTGCGAAATCTACTCAACCGAGGGAAGAGGACGTTTTCGCAATAATACAAATTCATGTGATCCTAAATTTCTCTCAGGCATTGGAGAGCTTCTTGACGGACAATTCTTGACCATAAATTTATTGGGTATGCATGCGGACGACATTCTCAAACATCTTTACCAATATGAGAGAAGTTTCTCAGCCGCAGCCGAAGGAGTGATCTTCTCATCCCGGACCTGCTGGGAAAGCACCGGAATTTGCCTACAGATGGCTTCGTGGTTATGAAAACGTCTTTTCAACCCGTCTTCCACCAGGGTCCACATCCACTCCAGAGCCTGACTTTTGCGGCGCTGGTCAAACTCCCCGGACCGCTTGACAATGTCCTGATGTGCCCGCACTTTTTCCCATACGGGCACGGTGCCGTTTTTTTCAACGGACGAGCAGGTCATCACCGGGGTCTGCCAGGAGGCGGTTGCCGGCAGGATCAGGTGCATGGCGTTTTCCAGGTCTTTTTTGGCCCGGGCCACCCGGTCCTGGTTGTCCCCGTCCGCCTTGTTGATGGCAATGCCGTCCGCCAGTTCCAGGACCCCTTTTTTGATACCCTGGAGCTCATCCCCGGCCCCGGCGATCATGAGCACCAGGAAAAAATCCACCATGGCGGCCACGGCCGTTTCAGACTGGCCCACGCCCACGGTTTCCACCAGGATCACATCAAAACCGGCCGCCTCGCACACCAGCATGGTCTCCCGGGTTTTGGCGGCCACACCCCCTAAGGTCTCGCCGGCAGGGGACGGCCGGATAAAGGCGTTGGCGTGGACGGCCAGTTTTTCCATCCGGGTCTTGTCCCCCAGAATGGATCCACCGCTGCGCCGGCTGGAGGGGTCCACGGCCAGCACGGCCACCTGGTGGCCGGCATCCGCCAGATAGACCCCTAAATTTTCAATAAACGTGCTCTTGCCCACCCCGGGCACACCCGTGACGCCCAACCGGGTGCTGTTGCCGGCCATGGGCAGAATCTGCTCCATGATCTTTGCCGCCATCTCCTGGTGGGCCGGCACCCTACTTTCGATCAGGGTCATGGTTTTGGCGATCATGCGCCGGTTCCGGTCTTTGACCCCCTGAATCAGGGTTTCCAGATCCATTTCCGGCATTTTTTACGCCCCCAGGATATTCAAAATCTGGTTGGCGGAATCGGTCACCACGGTACCGGGCCCGAAAATGCCGGCCGCGCCGGCCGTTTTCAAAAACGCATAATCCCCGGGCGGGATAATACCGCCCACCACCACCTGGATGTCGGACGCTCCCTGTTTTTCCAGTTCATCGATCACCTGGGGCACCAGGGTTTTATGGCCGGCGGCCAGGCTGGACACCCCCACCACATGGACATCGTTTTCCACGGCCATTTTGGCGGCTTCCTCCGGGGTCTGGAACATGGGGCCTAAATCCACGTCAAACCCGAAATCCGCATATGCCGTGGCAATCACCTTGACGCCCCGGTCATGGCCGTCCTGGCCCATTTTGGACAACAAAATTCTGGGCCGTCGGCCGGTCTGTTTCTCGAAATCCGCCGTGCGTTTGCGCAGCGATGCCAGAATCTCCGGGTCCGTGTTCTGGGCATACACCCCGGAAATACACTGGGTGGTGGCCACAAACCGGGTGAACACCTTTTCCATGGCATCGGAGATCTCCCCCACCGTGGCTCTGGCCCGGACGGCGGGCAGGCAGGCGGCCAAAAGGTTGCCCCCGGTTTCACACGCCGCTGTGATCTCATCCAGGGCTTTTTTCACAGCCTCGCCGTCCCGGGTTTTCCGGGTCTGTTCCAGGCGGGCCACCTGTTCGTTGCGCACCTCTTCAGACACTTCTCTCACCGGGATCGGGGTTTCATCGTCCACCCGGTATTTGTTGACGCCCACAATCACATCCTTGCCCTGGTCGATGCGGGCCTGGCGCTTTGCCGCCACCTCTTCGATGCGCATCTTGGGCATGCCTGACTCGATGGCTTTGGCCATGCCGCCCAGGTCCTCGATCTCTTGCAGGATCTTTCGGACCTCGTCGATGATGTTCTGGGTCAGGGTTTCCACATAATAGGACCCGCCCAGAGGATCCACCACATCACAGATATGGGATTCCTCCTGAACAATGATCTGGGTGTTGCGGGAAATCCGGGCAGAGAGTTCCGTGGGCAGGCCCACGGCTTCGTCAAAGGAGTTGGTGTGCAGGCTCTGGGTGCCGCCCAGCACGGCGGACAGGCACTCCAGGGTGGTGCGGACAATGTTGTTGTAAGGATCCTGCTGGGTCAGGCTCCACCCCGATGTCTGGCAGTGGGTCCGCAGCATCTTGGATTTGGGGTTTTTGGGATTGAACTGACTCATCAGCTCGGCCCACAAAAACCGGGCCGCTCTGAGCATGGCAATGTCCATGAAAAAATTCATGCCGATACCGAAGAAAAAAGACAGCCTGGGGGCAAACTTGTCGATATCCAGGCCCGTGGCCAGGGCCGCCTTGACATATTCCAGCCCGTCGGCCAGGGTAAAGGCGGTCTGGAGCACGGAATCGGCCCCGGCTTCCATGATGTGGTACCCGGAAATACTGATGGTGTTGAATTTGGGCATATGATCCGAACAGAACCCGATGATGTCGGAAATGATCCGCATGGACGGTTCCGGGGGATAGATATAGGTGTTGCGGGTCAGATATTCCTTGAGAATGTCGTTTTGAATGGTGCCCGTGAGCTGCTCATGGCTGACCCCCTGCTCTTCGGCCGCCACGATATACCCGGCCAGAATCGGCAGCACGGCCCCGTTCATGGTCATGGACACGGACATTTGGTCCAAAGGGATTTGATCGAACAAAATTTTCATGTCTTCCACGGAATCGATGGCCACGCCGGCTTTGCCCACATCGCCTGCCACTCTGGGATGATCCGAATCATAGCCCCGGTGGGTGGCCAGGTCAAAGGCCACGGACAGCCCTTTCTGGCCGGCGGCCAGGTTTTTGCGGTAAAATTCGTTGGATTCCTTTGCCGTGGAAAACCCGGCATACTGGCGGATGGTCCAGGGCCTTCCTGCATACATGGTGGCTTTGGGTCCCCGGACAAAGGGATCGAATCCCGGCAGGGTGCCGGCACATGCCAGGTCTTGGGTGTCCAGATCCGTGTACAAGGGTTTGATGTCGATCCCTTCGGGTGTTTTTTTAGTCAGAGACGACAGCGGTTTTCCCCGCAGTTCCTTTTCGGCCAGCGCTTCCCATTTTTGAATATCAGACGGATGAGACATGGTTATCCTCCAGATTTGTCTGTCACAGGTTATGTCAGGGGTTGGTTATTTTCTTTGTTACCGTTCACACAACTCCACCAGCACCCCGGCCGTGGCTTTGGGGTGCAGAAACGCGATTTTGGCACCGCCGGCCCCTTTTCTGGGGGTTTGATCGATCAGCTGAATCCCTTTTTCCTTGAGTTCGGCCAGGGCCTCTTCGATATTTTCCACCTGAAACGCCACATGCTGGATGCCTTCGCCTTTTTTCTCGATGTATTTGGCAATGGGCCCGTCCGAGGCTGTGGATTCCAGGAGCTCCACCTCGCTTTCCCCCACGGGCAGAAACGCAGTGGTCACCTTCTGTTCTTCAACGGTTTCCGTGCCTTCCAAAGAAAGCCCCAGCCCGTCCGTCCAAAAATTTTTCCGGCCGTCAATGCTGTTGACGGCAATGCCCAGATGATCGATTTTCAATATTTTCATTCTGACCCTCCTTTTTTTTACACCCGGTTGACCCATTGTTTTCACAACCTCTATCTATAGTGGGATCACCTAATGAAAGTCAACCTTAATTGATTATAATAGAATGCTAATTAAAATCAGGATGTTCAGCTGACGCGTAAACATCGGAATTCACCCGGATTCACAGGAAAGGCCCGGGCCGATCGGCAGCAGGCCGCCCGGCACAGGTCATTTCATCCACCGGGATTGACATTTTCACCCACGTTCACTATGTTCTTGCGCATCTTTATCGACCCGAAACCATGGAATTTAACAGACAATGACCCCATCCGATCTGGCCCGATACCTGAAAACCCCGCTGGCCATCGGCGACAAAACCATCAACGGCCGCATGGTTCTGGCCCCCATGGCCGGCATCGGACATGTGGCGTTCCGGGAACTGATTGCAGAACAGGGGGGATGCGCACTGCTGTTCACGGGTATGTGTTCGGCCAAAGCCGTTCCCCATGAAAACCCGGCCATATCCATGGTGTTTCGCTGGCGCACGCGGGAACTGCCCTCCACGGTGTGCCAGATCTTTGGGTCGGATCCGGCAGACATGGCCCGGGCCGCCCGGCGCATCGAAAAAGAGGGCTTTTTCGGGGTGGACCTGAATTTCGGGTGTTCCGTGGCGGCCATCTGTAAAAAAGGGTGCGGGGCCGCATTGCTGAAAACCCCGGATCAGGCGGTCCGCATTGTGGCGGCCGTCAGACAGGCCGTGGACATTCCCGTGTTTGTCAAATTCCGCACGGGATGGGCGGATGACCCGCAATTTGCCGCAGACATGGCCTCACGGTTTGAACATGCCGGGGCTGATGCTTTGACCTTTCATCCCCGGGTGGCGCCGGACCGCCGCAACCGGCCGCCCCGATGGGATGCCATCACTAAGGTGAACCAGGCCGTGGCCATCCCCGTCTTTGGCAACGGCAATGTTTTCACCATGGAAGATGGGATACGTATGCTGACACAAACCAAATGTCAGGGCCTGTCACTGGGCCGCATGGCTGTGGCGCAACCCTGGATTTTCGCCCGGTGGACGAATGCTGCGCAAGTGGATGAAGCGATCTATCACACCACGGCCCGGCGCCTGCTCGACCTGCTGGACCATCACTATCCAGCTCCTTTCAACCTGAAGCTGTTCAAGAAATTCGCCCCCTATTTCTGCGCCAATTTCAAGTTCTCCCTGTTTCTGCTGAAACAAATCAACCAGGCCAAAACCATGGAAGAGATGAAACAGCGCATTGACGACCTGTTTGTTCCCTGCCCCAAAACCCTGTCTGTTCCCAATTTAAGCCTGTTTGTCTAAATGGTTCCGACTTACAGCCCCAGGATGCTCAACCCCTCTTCAAGTTCAAAATAAGGTTTGATCTCATACTGATATCCCGGCACACCGAAATAAATGGCCAGACTGTCCCCGATGGCCTGCAATCCTTCCGCCAGCCGGCTGTTATCCAGTTCATAATAGGTCAAAGAATGCATGCCCGTGCGTTTGCTGGCCGAGATGTAAGGCCCTTTTTTGGTGATGAAATCCGGCAGAGGCGGGGCGGTCAGGTACCGTTTGGCAATCTCTTTGGTGCTTTCCGGGGGATAGGTGACATTGGAAACAACGATCATGGTGACACTCCTTTTCAGTCTTTGTTACTCACAAAAAACTCTTCAATAATATTTTCTGATATCAAATGGTTGCCGTATGCAGCCGCCATTTGCCTGTCTTCAAATTCAGACACCTGGATCAGATACCAGGTGTTGCCGCCGCCCGTGGTTGTCTTTATCCTTGCATCCACACCCTTTTGCGTCAAATTCACCACAAACTGTCTGGCATGGTTCTCTTTCAAATATGCCGCCACCTGAATGGTAAAGGGTTTTGGCACACGTTCTTCAATCACGGTTTTGGTTTTTTCCACGGGTTCCGGCTCGTCAACAAAAAACACCGGATAAAAGATGAACATGAGCGCTCCTGCGCACAACGCCCCTATGATGCCGGCTTTCAGATAAAACCGCCACCGGGCCTGAATGGAGCGGCCGGACCCATCATGCGGGTTTATAAAAGGAATCGCTGCCCACCCGGCCCCGGCAACGCGGTAACGCAGGTTTCGCCCTGCCTGCCGGATTTTTTCCAGGATCCCGGCAACAGGCACGGATGGCCTGATTGTTTTTCCTGAAATGGCTTGTTTTCCGGATGCTTCCCGGATCGCCTCATCGGAATAGACCGCCTTTTTCCGGAACGGGGTGCCTGTCAGCCTTTGAATATCCTGCTGAAAATCGATCTTTAAATCAGGATCTTCCATCACCTTTGCATACACTTGTCTGGCAATGAAATCCATTCGCCCGGTGTCCAGAAAAACCCGGGCCAGCAGCGGCACCAATCCGGAATTTCTGTGATGCGTCTGAGCCAGACGGGTCAGCAGGGCCTGGTCTCTGGTTGTCACCTCGTCATCTTTTGCCAGCTGTTCCAGCCACAGGGCCGCCAATGCATCATCATGGGGTTCCAATGACAGATATACCCAGACCGCCTGCCTGAAAGCATCGGATTTTCTGTCAAATGTCAGTGCAAACCGGGCCAGAGACCGGGTCATCAATAATGTCAATTTTTTTGATCGGACCGGAGACGGTAAAAACGAATCATAGATCCGGACCGCCTGAAGGTATTTTTTTTCAGCCCGGGCCGGAATACCGGCCTGTTCCCACACTTTTGCCTCATGAATCCGTTTTTGAATCATCCGGACGCCGGCCAGATGCATCAAAGCACTGATCACACCGAAACAGACACCGGTCAAACCGATAAAAAACCCCGCCTGCCACGGACGGGAACTCAGTTGACTGAACCAGGGCAAAAAATAAAAACAGGCCGGCACTGCCACCATCAGGGTCAGCCAGAGCCGGATACTGATATTTCTCAACCATGGGATCACCGAACGGTTTCTCCACAAAGAACCTGTCCTCGTTTCACAGCCACAATAATTCCGGGGCGGGAATCCCGGGAATCCATGGGACACCCCGTATCCGGATCTATTTTTTCAAACCGGATCTCCCTTGGCACCGGAAAATTCCTTTCCGGTTCATCCGCCAGTGCCTGTTGCATGAACCGGGCCCAAATCGGGGCCGCGCCCCTGCCGCCGGTAATTCCGGCCCCGTTTTTGTCCCGCAGCGGGTCCCGCTTGTCAAATCCGACCCATACGGAAGTGCATAAGGTCGGGGTGAATCCGGTAAACCAGGCATCCATGAAATTGTTGGAAGTGCCTGTTTTTCCGGCACAGGACCGGGTGAACCCATGGTCCCGGACCCTTCGGCCGGAACCGGTGTCCACCACTGCTTTCATCATATCCACCACCTGGTAGGCGATGGCCGGGTCCAGCACGGGCTGGTCCTGAACAATGTGTTCGAACAGAACCCGGCCAAAGGCGTCCTCCACCCGCCAGAACAAAAACGGATCATGCCGGATCCCTGAGTTGGCAAACACGGAAAATGCGGCCGTCATTTCCAGCGGCGTGACATCGGCAGTGCCCAGGGCAATGGAAAAGACATCCTGCATCGGGCTGTTGATGCCGCATCTTCTGGCCGTATCAATCACGGCATCCGGCCCGGTGCGTTGAACCAGCTGGGCCGCAACGGTATTCACGGACCGGGTCAGTGCGGTTTTCAACACCATATTTCCCTGAAATCTGCGTTCAAAATTTCGCGGCTGCCAGTCCGGGGCTCCTGTCACGGGAATGGTCACGGATTGATCGGTCATCAGGGTGCCCGGGTGCAGCCCGTCTTTTTCAAATGCCGCATAATAGACAAACGGTTTAAATCCGCTACCGGCCTGACGCCGGGCATGGGTGGCCCGGTTGAATTCACTGTCAAAATAATCACGCCCCCCCACCATGGCCCGCACGGCACCCGTGGCCGGTTCAATGGCCACCAGTGCCCCCTGGGGCCGGGACGGTTTTTCACCTGAAATGCCCATTTCCTGATCCAGCCGATCCAGGCCCTGCCGCAACGAGAGCTTTGCCAGGTCCTGGAGCCGGGGATCCAGGGTGGCATAGACACGGATGCCGCCGTTGTACACCACATTTTCGCCATAGACATCGATCAGCGACTTGACCAGTGCATCCAGAAAATAACTCCCGCTTCGGGCATCTTTTTTCTCCCGGTTGAGTTCCGGTATGTCCGATGCCGCCAGGGCCGCCTGATCTTCAGAGATATACCCCGTGTCCTTCATGCGCTGCAACACCAATTGTCTTCGTTTCAGGGCCCGGTCCATATGACGAAACGGGTTATAGGCCGTGGGGGATTTGGGCAGGCCTGCCAAAAGCGCTGCCTCGGACAGGGTCAAATCCCGGGCTGATTTTCCGAAAAACGTGTCCGCCGCTTTTTCAATGCCCTGGGCACCGGCACCGAAATGAATCTGATTGATATAGACTTCCAGGATTTCCGCCTTGGAATGGGTGACCTCGATCTGAAACGATACCAAAAGCTCCCTGAATTTTCTGGAAAACGACTGTTCAAAGGAAAAAAACAGATTTTTGGCCAGCTGCTGGGTAATGGTGGAGGCCCCCTCCACCCGGCCGGGTTCAAACAGGGTGACATACAAAGCCTTTGCCGTTCGAAGCTTGTTGATGCCGTGATGCTGAAAAAACCGGTGGTCTTCCGTGGCCACAATGGCATTGATGAAATCAGGAGACACCCGGTTCAAAGGAACGCTTTCCCGCTCGCCCAGACGCAGCACCACCTGGCCGGAGGCATTGTACACAAGGCTCTGGGGGGTTTCAATGATCCGGCTCAGATCTTCCGGCAGCCGGGGCAGATCCGAGGCCGTATACAGTATCAGGAGGGTGAGCAAAAAAATACCCGTACAAACCAGGATGAGACCTGTAAAAAAGACCAGGCGCGCCGCCCTCCATATGCTTAAAATGCCTTTCATGAATGGGCCCCTTTGAGGATCAGGCCCAGCTGCCATACGGTCCACTCCCTGGCATTGACAAACAGCACCCGGACCCCGGTCTGGTGACGGAATTCAAAGCCCAGCCGAATGAATCCGTCTTCCGCTTCGTTCCAGATCCCCACCCGGGAAATGACGCCTTCCTGATCCAGGAGCAGATCCGTATCCGGCAACAGGTCCGGAATCATTTCTGCGGGCAGCTTGAATACGGCATCAAAAAACCGGTTTACCGGATAAATGCGGCCTGAAAATTCATCAAATGCCTCCAGCGTGCCTGGTTTCAGATATTTTTTTTCCGTGATGGCCGTCAGGGCATCCTGTGTGAGTTCAATCTGGTGGATCACCCGGTTTCCCGTGTTGATGAAATAGATCTTTATCCCGTTTTTCAGGCCTTCACAAAAAATGCGGTCCGTGACATCGCCGTTGAGCAGCCAGATGAGACGGGCCGGCTCCAGGATCTGCCTGGCATGGGTTAACGGCAGGGTCCGATACAGGTCTTTGAAATGCGACTTGTCCAGCGTGACCCATTCTCCGGGCAACAGATGATGGACAATACCGGAAAAAGAATCGGCACGGTGGGCGAACGCTTTGGTATCGCTTTTCCGGTCGATCAGCTGGCTCACGGTTTCGTGGGCCGTCAGGGTGTCCCGGCCCAGCTCCCACACCGCGCCCTTTTCAGGCCGGGTTTGATTGATGGCGGCCAGAAACCGGCCCAGAACCTGCTCCCCCCACCCAAACCGATATTCGGAAAATATCAGCATCACGGACAAAATCATCACGCTGATGTTTAAAAAGGAAACCGTCCGTTTCAACCGTTCCCGGATTCCAACGGATTCATACCATTCTATCGTCATAAAAGATATCAGGCCTTGCCCGCTGCTTTCATGGAATCCATGTACACCCGGTAAAAATCGGTATGGGCCTGGATCATCTGGGACAGAACCCCAGGCATCTGTGACAGGTTGTCCGGGCCGACCACACCGTTGACACTGGCATGCAATGCCGTCATGGGATCACCCGTTGTAAAGGAGCTGCCCATCAGCACCAGACAGATCGATCGCCGCACGGACATGTCCAGGGTGTCCATGTGCGCTGAAACAATGTCGCCATCCGGATCGAACCGGTCTTCCAGCATGATCAGCGGATACACATGATAGGCCATTTTTTTAATGGCTTCAGCCTTGTTTGGCGCAGTTTCCACGGTATATCCCAATTGCCCGGCCGCAGCCACCGCCGGTTGCAGAAACGGTCCTTCCAGGGCCAGAATCAGGGTTCTGGGCTGATTCTGGACCGCAGTTTCCGGCCGGAGTCCGGAACCAGACCCAACAGAGGCCCCGGTCCCGCTTTTTTGGGCCGGGATAATAATTTTTTCCTTGCATTTCGGACAATTGAGGACGGCATCCCTGTCTTTGGGAATTTTATGATCCGGAATATTGAACTGGGAATGACAATTTTTGCACTGTATGTTCATGATTCAGGGCCCCCTTTGTAGCCCCGGTCAATTTCCAGCGAGTCGATCTGGGTGGTGGATTCTCCCCGGGCGCTTTTAATGCTGTCCAGCCCCCGGCCCACCATGTCTTTTCTGGAGGCATAGGCCATGGCAACGGATTCATCAATTTTGCCCTCCCGGAAAAGGGTCACGATATACTCGTCAAATGTCACCATCCCCTGGTGTTTACCGGCCATGATGATCTCATTGAAGGTTTTGCCTTCGGATTCCCCGTTGAGGATAGAATCTCTCACCCGCAGGTTGCTGGCCATGATTTCAAACGCCGCCACCCGTCCGCCGCCGGTTTTGGGCAGCAGCCGCTGGGCCACCACCCATCTGAGCGTGTCTGCCAGGCGGACGCGGATCTGCTTTTCCTCCTGGGTGGAAAACATGCCCAGAATCCGGTTGATGGTCTGTCCGGCATCCACGGTATGCAGGGTGGACAATACCAGATGGCCGGTTTCCGCGGCAGACAGTCCGATCTCCACGGTTTCCCGGTCCCGCATTTCTCCCACCAGAATCACTTTGGGGGCCTGGCGCAGGGCCGCCCGAAGCCCTGAGGCGAACGTGTCGAAATCCATGCCCAGTTCCCGTTGATTGAACGTGGACTGTTTCTGGGGATGCTGGTATTCGATGGGGTCTTCCAGGGTGATCACATGCACGGCCTGGGTGTCGTTGATCCGGTCCAGCAGGGCCGCCAGAGAGGTGGATTTTCCGGAGCCCGTGCCGCCGGTCACAAAGATGATCCCGTTTTTTTCCTCGGCCATCTTGAAAAAAGGGTCCGGCAGATTCAGATCTTCAATGGTGGGAATTTGGGTTTCCAGCTTCCGCAGAATAATGGCATATTTGCCCGACCGTGAAAAGATGTTCACCCGGAATCTGGCCTGGGTGCCCAGCTGGTAGGACAGATCGCAGGACCCTTCTCTCAGAAGGGTTTCAGTCAGTTTCCGGTCATTGTGGATCAGGTTCAAAGCGATGATTTCCGTCTGGAACGGGGTCAATCGCTCAAAATCCGGATCCATTTGCACCCGTGTCAATTTGCCTGAACTTTCCACCTGAAGCGGCTTTCCCGGTGTCAGGTTCAGATCGGACACATTGGGGTGGGCTGTCAGCATTCTGGATAAGATCTGATCGACCTGCTGCTTTTTCATGATTCTCCTGTCAATGTTCGCACATCAGGCTTCGGTAAAATCCGTGGGCGGCGTTTTGAGAAAGGGGCGGAAAATACTTTTGTTGTTCGCTTTGCTGTAGGCTTCATCCGGGCTGATCCACCCTTTTTTGTACAATGTCATGATGGAGTCGTCCAGCAGCTGCATGCCGTATTGTTTCCCCGTCTGGATCATGGAAGGAATCTGATGGGTTTTGGACTCCCGGATGAGATTCCGCACTGCCGGGGTGGCCACCAGGATTTCCAGGGCCGCACACCGCCCTTTTTTGTCAATGCGTTTGAACAACACCTGGGCCACCACGGCCCTGAGCCCGTCGGACAGGGTGGAACGGATCTGGGCCTGTTCCGAGGAAGGAAACACTTCAATGATCCGGTCCACGGTTTTCGCCGCACTGGACGTATGCAGGGTGCCGAAAACCAGATGGCCGGTGGAAGCCGCTTCAATGGCCAGAGAAATGGTTTCCAGATCCCGCAGCTCCCCCACCAGGATGATATCCGGGTCCTCACGCAGGGCGCCTCTCAAGGCGGCGGAAAAGGTATCGGTATGGGTCCCCACCTCCCGGTGGTTCACAATACAGCTCTGGCTTTTGTGAACAAACTCGATGGGATCTTCCACCGTGATAATATGATCTTTTCTGGATCGGTTGGCCTGGTCGATAATCGCGGCCAGGGTGGTGGATTTACCGGATCCCGTGGGGCCGGTGACCAGCACCAGTCCCCGGGGCAGATCCGCCAGTTTTGAGATCACCGAAGGCAACCCCAGCTGCTCCGCGGTCAGAATATCGGAGGGAATTTCACGAAATACGGCGGAAAGCCCGTTCTTCTGCATGAAATAGTTGGCCCGGTACCGGGCCAGGCCCGGAATCTCATACCCGAAATCCACATCCCCGGTCTCTTCAAAGACTTTGATTTTCTCCTGGGAGGTGATTTCATACAGCATTGCCCGCAGTTTGTCCGATGTCAGCCGGTCATACTTGATTCGTTCAATATCCCCGTTAAGCCGAAGCGCCGGCTGCTGTCCCGATGACAGGTGCAGGTCGGACGCGCCCTGATCATGCATCAATTTGAAAAACGCATCTATTTGAGCCATGTGTGCCCTTTTTTAATAATTGGGTGTTTGGAATCTGCCGTTAAAAGCGTTCTTTTGCAAAATCACGCCCGGTTGATAAATTTGAGCGTGGCATCGGTCTCATCGGCCGCCTTGTTTTCTTTCTTGCTCATTTCCAGTAATTTGGCATGAGATTCAATGACTGCACTGACCTGCATTTCCAGTTGAATCCGCTGCCGTTTGAGTTCCATGATATCACTGTGGAGTTGAGAAAGCCGTTTATGGGCCCGGTTCAGAATTTTTTCCGCTTCCACCTGGGCATTGGCAATGGTGACCTGGGCCGATTTTTTGGCGTTGTCCTTCATCTGATCCAATACGTTCTGGGATTGGATCATGGCGTTTTTCATGGCATTTTCCCGTTTGCGGTACCCCTGATTTTCCAGGTCCAGCCGTCTTTTTTCTTCAGTCAGGTTTTCAATGGTCCGGTCCATGGACTCCATCTGAACGGCCACTTCTTCCAGAAATCCATCCACTTCCCGAACATCAAATCCCCTGAAACGGGTTTTGAATTCCTTCTGCCTGACCACCATTGATGTGATACCCATAAAGCCATCCTTTCCATCTGAAATCAAACGGTTACAACACCATGGACCGTGCCAGTCCATGCAGCGTGTTCACCACAAAGGTCTGAAGAAAGATGATACCCATCAGTACGACGATCGGTGAAATATCAATCCCTCCGAAATGGACGGGCAACCTTTTTCGGATCTGATAAAATACCGGTTCCGTTGCGGTATTGATGAACCGGACAATGGGGTTGTAAGGATCCGGGCTGACCCAGGACAACACCGCACCGGCAATAACGATCCACATGTAAAGCGTTAATCCATAATCCAGCACCACGGCGACTGCTTCCAGAAAATTGGCCAATACAAGCATTCAAATACCCTTTCATGTATCATTTTTCCTGAATCTGTTATCAGGCAATCAGATAAAAATCAAGTTTTTTTACCTGGTTAGCAATCCAGAGTCAACCAAACAGCGTGTTTTGATCCAGCGGTTTTACCGCATTCCCGCCATGAACCAATCCGGTATTATTCGGCCCGGGGCATGCGTTATGTGCTTGAATGTCGGCCAATGGTATGATAACTATGTGAATTATATTTTAAAATATTTATTGCGTACCACTGGGGAGGGGCGAATCTGATACGCATAGTCAGACACGGCCCCCGGAATCTTTAGATCTGTAAAAACGGATTAAATCCAAGGAGTAAACATATGGGTCCTGTGAAATTAAATGAAATCAAAGCTGTTTCCTATGACCGGGCGGAAGTGATCAAAGGATACACGGATCGGTCCCTTCACATCAACCTGGCTGATAATGACATCCGCATCGATTCAATTGATGCGGCCGTAAAAGACAAATTCATCGGCGGCAAAGGGTATGATCTGTGGTTCATGTGGCAGGCCGTCAAAGGCACCACAAAATGGAATGATCCGGAGAATGCCCTGTGCATCTCCGCCGGTCCCTTAGGGGGAACCCCGGGATATCCCGGTGGCGGCAAAAGCATCGTCACCACCATTTCCCCGCTGACGGGCGCGCCCATTGATTCCAATGTAGGCGGCTATTTCGGTCCTTACAAAAAATTTTCCGGATTCGACGTAATCACGTTGACCGGCAAGGCAGACCAGGACGTCGTCATTCTTATCGACGGCATTGAAAGCCGGATCAAAATATTTAATGCCGCCGATCTGCCGGACAATGCCTATGATCTGTCCGATGCCCTGACCCGGTATTTTGACGAGGAAAAACCCGTGAACGTCTCTGTGGTGACCGCCGGTCCCGGTGCTGAAAATACGTTTTTCGGATGCCTGAATTTCTCCTGGTATGATGCCGGGCGCAAAAGGGTCCGTTACAAACAGGCCGGCCGGGGCGGCACGGGCACGGTGCTGGCCGACAAGAGAATCAAGGCCGTGGTGGCCCGATATGGGGCTGTTTCCATGAAAAGCAATCAGCCCGCAGATCTGGAAGCGTTGAAAACCGTGACCAAAACCCATGCCAAAGAGATCCATGACCTAGATCCCAAACAGAACCGCATGGCTTTGGTGGGCACCACCCATCTGGTTCCCATCATGAACGACCATGACTGCCTGCCCACACACAATTTCAAATTCGGGTCCCACCCGGGGGCGGCCGTCATCGGTGAAGCCGTGTATGAACATATATTTGACAAGGGCTTTGACGGGTGCTGGCGGGGATGTGCCGTGGCCTGTTCCCACGGAGTCAAGGATTTTTCCCCGTTCACCGGCCCCTTCAAAGGCACCAGGGTGTTTGTGGACGGGCCGGAATATGAAACCGTGGCCGGATGCGGTTCCAACTTAGGCATTTTTGATGCCCACACCATCCTGGAAATCAACTTTTATTGCGATGCCTATGGAATGGATACCATTTCCGTGGGAACCTCCATCGGATTTGTGATGGAATGCTTTGAAAACAAGCTGATCACCCCAGACCATACCGGCGGCATGGACATCAGTTTCGGCAACCGGCTCAACACCCTGGAACTGATCCACCAGATGGCCAGAGGCGAAGGGTTCGGTGCCATTGTGGGCAAAGGCATCCGCCGGATGAAACAGATCTTTGCCGAAAAATTCAATGCTGATCCCGCGTTCATGCAGGATATCGGTATGGAATCCAAAGGCCTGGAATTTTCCGAATACATCACCAAGGAAAGTCTGGCCCAGCAGGGCGGATACGGCCTGGCCCTCAAAGGTCCCCAGCATGATGAAGCCTGGCTGATTTTTCTGGACATGGTCCACAATTTCATGCCCACTTTTGAAAACAAGGCCGAAGCCCTGCACTGGTTTCCCATGTTCCGGACCTGGTTCGGTCTGTGCGGCCTGTGCAAGCTGCCCTGGAACGATATCGTGCCTGAAGACAACAAAGACACCAAAGAACCGGCCAAGGTGATGAAACATATACAATGGTACGCAGATTTCTTTTCCGCTGTCACGGGTAAAAAAACCATGCCCGATGATCTCATCGCCATGAGTGAAGCCGTGTATAATTTCCAGCGGATCTTCAACCTGAAAATGGGATACGGCACCCGGGAACATGACACCCTGCCCTACCGGGCCATGGGGCCGGTGACTGTGGAAGAATATGAAAGCCGTTCGGACCGTTACGACACACAGCTGACCGACACCTACGGCATGGATATCACAGATATGGATACGGCAGCCAAAGTCGCGGCATTGAGAAAAGAACGCGAATCCCAGTATGAACAGCTTAAAGATGCGGTCTATGACCGTCGGGGCTGGACCCGGAACGGAATTCCCACCAAGGAAACGGTTCAGCGTCTGGGCATCGATTTTCCGGAAGTGCTGGAAGTGCTGGCGGAAAACGGGATTCAATAAGGCACAAACCCTTTTTATGATACAGGTGAATGACCAGCCATTTGAGTGGAAACCGGACATGACCATCGCGGATCTGCTGAAACAGATGCCGGATGTCCGGTTCTGCTCCGTGGTCCGTCTCAACGGAAAACTGGTCTCCAGCCCCCGGTTTCGGGAAACCCGGATTCCGGACAACGCGGTCATCCATCTGCTGCCTCTGGTGGCAGGTGGATGATGCCGCCCCCATTTACTGTTAACCCCCAACACAGAGTCCACTATTGAAATCTTTCATCGATTTTCTCAAGCGACTGTTCAAAAAACCGGCGGCACCTTCGCCGTCCCCGCCTGACCCCGGACCCCGGCCTCGTGCCCAAGACACGCCCCATCCCCGGGGTCAAAAAAAACCCATTGCCGAGAAATCGACGGGTCCGGAAAAATCACCCGCACACTCGCCAAAGAGTACCGGAACAGCGCCGAAATCCCAAAAATCGGCTTCCAAACCTTTATGGTCTGTGGACCAGTTTCAAGTACCGCCCCTGGAAGGCAAAACCCGGTTTCATGACCTGGGTCTGCCGGAACCGCTCATGCATGCCGTGGCAGATCTGGGATTTGAATACTGTACCGATATCCAGGCCGCCCTGCTGCCCCATACCCTGGCAGGCAAGGATGCCACGGCCAAGGCCCAGACCGGCACCGGCAAAACAGCCACGTTCATTATCGCCATCATCAAGGCATTTATGGACAAACCCGTAAAAAACAAACCCGGATTTCCCAGGGCCTTGATTCTGGCCCCCACCCGGGAACTGGTCCATCAGATAGAAAAAGATTTCCAGGGCCTGGCCAGATACGCCGGGTGCAATATTTTATCGGTTTTCGGCGGCACGGGGTATGCCCGGCAGCAGCAGACCCTTCAGGATAATTCTGTGGATGTGATTGTGGCCACGCCCGGGCGGCTTCTGGATTTTATCCGGCAAAAAATCATCCAGCTTTCCAAAGTGGAAATCATGGTCATCGATGAAGCGGACCGGATGCTGGACATGGGATTTATTCCGGATGTCCGCAGACTCATTTACATGACCCCGCCCAAAAACAAACGACAGACCCTTTTCTTTTCCGCCACCCTGACCGAAGATGTCTTACGCCTGGCCGATTCATGGACCACCAAAAACCGGGTTCAGATTGAAATCGATCCGGAACAGACGGCGGCGGACAGTATCCGGCAGATTGTCTATCTGACCACGGAAGATAAAAAATTTCAGCACGTTTACAATCTGTTGACGTCTGAAACAATTGAGCGGGTTCTTATCTTTGTGAACCGAAAAGATACTGCCACTTTTTTGAGCAGCAAACTGGACCGGTACGGCCAGAAGTGCAAGGTGCTCTCCGGAGACGTTTCCCAGAACAACCGGTTCAAGGTGCTGGAGCAGTTCAAAAAAGGCACCGTCCGGATTCTGGTGGCCACGGATGTGGCGGCCCGGGGCCTGCATGTTGAAAACATCAGCCATGTCATCAACTATGACATGCCGTTTGAGCCTGAGCATTATATTCACCGGATCGGCAGAACGGGCAGGGCCGGTGCCACAGGCACCTCCATCTCGTTTGCCGATGAAATGAGTTCGTTTCAGATTCCGTTGATTGAAGCGGTGTTAGGCTATAAGCTGCCCTGTGAATATCCGTCCGACATTCTGGAAAATCCATTGCCCAAACCCGCACCCAAAAAGAAAAACACATCGCCTCCCCCGAAAGCCAAAGCCAAATCCAGACGGAGGCGGCGATCCAGGCCACCGGGAAATTACGCCGGGAAAAGCCGTCCGGGTTCCAGTTGACAGGGTCCGGGCATTCAGTGTAAAACCCAGGTGATTTATAACAGCATCTATAATATTTAAGGAGAGGGAAAACTATGTTTGGCCTTGGAATGCCTGAAATTCTGTTGATTCTGGCCATTGCCCTGATCGTGATCGGGCCTCAGAAACTGCCTGAACTGGCAAAAACCTTAGGCCGGGCCATGGGAGAATTCAAACGCTCTGCCCAGGATCTCAAACGCAGTATTGACATGGATACCACTCTCCAGGATGTCAAATCTTCCACCACGGATTTAAAAGATGTGATCAAAGATTCCAAACGGGAAAAACCCGGCAGAAAAAAACCAGACACCACCGATGCAACCCAGGGAACAGATACTGACACCTCTGAAGCCCCGGACCCGGCAACGGATGCTGACACATCATCTTCATCAAAAAATACAAAGGGTGATACACCCGCTGACAAAGAGAACTCAAACGGATAAAATCCATGGAACCTGATGCCAAAAGCCCGTTTACTGAACATTTAGGAGAATTGCGGGACCGGCTGGTCCGGTCTTTCATCGCCGTGGGCGTGGGATTTGCCATTGCTTATGCGTTCAAGGAAAAACTGTTTCAGATCCTTACCTCTCCTCTGGTGACGGCCATGGAAGCCAACGGCAATGCCAAAATGATTTTCACCGGACTGCCGGAAGCATTTTTCACCTACCTTAAAGTATCCCTGCTGGCCGGAATCATACTGGCCACACCCGTATTGTTCTATCAGTTCTGGATGTTTATAGCCCCCGGACTGTACCGGACTGAAAAAAAATATATGCTTCCCGTGGTCATTTTATCCCTGTTTTTTTTCGTGCTCGGGTCTTCATTTGGATATTTCATTGTATTTCCCTATGGGTTTCAGTTTTTTCTGGGATTTGCCACGGATACCATCCAGGCCATGCCCTCCATGAAAGAATACCTGTCCTTTGCATCCAAGATGCTGCTGGCTTTTGGGTTCGTGTTCGAACTGCCCCTGGTTCTTACCTTTATGGCCCGCATGGGCCTGGTGACAGTGCCGTTTCTGAAAAAAAACAGAAAATATGCGTTGCTTTTGTTTTTTGTCGGCGCCGCCCTGATCACCCCGCCGGATGTCATTACTCAGATAATGATGGCTCTGCCGCTGATGGTGTTGTATGAAATCAGTATTATCGGTGCCCGGATTTTCGGAAGAAAACCCATCGGAACCCCGGATGAAACCGATGAAACCGATGAAGAAAAAGAAACGCCGACTGACGATTGAAAGACGTGAACCCGCCGGATTTCTTATTGACTTTGGCACAGGCTTATGTCTAAAATCAGCCCAAAAATGAAACGGACCGATGCTTGGAACAAGCACCGGAAACTATAAATTGAAACCAATAAGGAGAAAACGTGCTATGAAGAGTAAAACGATCACGCTTCTACTGACAGCCGCTATCATTGCGATTTTTGCCGCAACAGGTATCCAGGCCGGCACTGAAGTGGAAGACACCTTTGAAATCTCAACACCCGGATATGATGACGTCAACCGCAAAAAAGGGCCGCCTCAGTTTAAACTGGTGACCTTTACCCATAAAAAACACACGGAAGATTACAACATCTCCTGCGGCGAATGTCATCATGATGAGACGGGAACGCCGTTGTCCGACCTCAAAATGGGAGATGAGGTGCATCCCTGTTATGAGTGCCACAATATTTTTGAAAAAGACAAAGACAACCGGAATGACATCATGGTTCATGAAAATGCCATGCACGGCAACTGCAGAGAATGTCACAAACAAGTCAATATCGATGCCGGGGATCCCAAAGGACGGAAAGGTCCGGCACCGACCTCCTGCACCCAGTGCCATGAAAAAGCCTGATCTTCAGGCAAACACCCGCCCGCAAAACTGAATTCCATCAGTTGAAACATAAAGGCGGCCTTGTTATGAAAACAAGGCCGCCTTTTAAAATTCTCACAAACGGTTCGATTGGCTCAAAACGTCAGCACCCGGTTATCGATCAACCGGGTTTTCCCCACCCATACGGCCATGGCCATCAGCGTTTCTTTCTGAATCAAAGCCACATCTTCCAGAGTTTCAGGATCACACAAAGACAGATAATCCACACGCATGTCCGAACCCGTGGCCAGGATATCGCCGGCCAGATCCAGCACTTTTCCGGCATCCCGCTCTCCGTTTTTCACTGCGTTTTCCGCAGTTTCCAGACACCGGGACAGCAGCAGCGCATGGGGGCGCTGGGCCGGGGTCAGGTATTTGTTTCTTGAGCTCATGGCCAGGCCATCCGGCTCCCGCACAATGGGTACTCCCACGATATCAATCCCCATATTCAAATCAGTCACCATCCGCCGGATCACGGTCAGCTGCTGAAAATCCTTTTCCCCGAACACGGCCGTGTGGGGTCTGACAATATTGAACAGTTTGGTTACCACGGTGGCCACCCCTTTGAAAAAACCGGGCCGGGAAAGCCCGCACAGATGAAAGGGCAGATTTTCCAGGGTGACATATGTCTCAAATCCCGGTGGATACATCTGTTCGTCCGTCGGGGTAAACACAGCAGACACCCCGATTTTCCGGCATTTTTCCAAATCCTGTTCCAAAGCTCTGGGATACGTGGAAAAGTCTTCACTGGGACCGAACTGGGCCGGATTCACAAAGATGGATACCACTAAGTGATCGGCACATGTCAACGCTTTTTCCATCAACGCCAGATGCCCTTCATGCAAAAATCCCATGGTGGGAACAAAAGCAATGGTCTGATCTTTTTGTCGCACGGTTTCGGAAAACCGGGTCATATCACGTATGGTCGCAATTAATTCCATGGATTAGGTTACCTCGATTGATAGGCTCTGGCCAGTTTGATTAGAGAAGGGGCCCAGGACACGGATCCCAAAGCATGAATATGGGTATAGGTGCCAAAGGTATTATATTTGTGAAATCCATCTTTTTTGTCCTCAATGCCTTTGCCCCGTTCCATTAAAAACGCCATGTCCGGGTCCTGGTACTTGATGTTTAAAATTTTCGAATACCGGAATTCGTGGCCTTTGAGCACCTCCCCCACGGGGAAAAACGGATTTTTGTGCACCACTTTCACCCGGGTATACCCGTGACCCTGGGGTTTGAGTGCCAGCCCGAACCAGATGGGCAGAATTCCGGACATCGCATATTCGTGCCCATGCAGGCAAATGCTCTGTCCTAAAAATATCAGGCCCCCGCATTCCGCGTAAATGGGGAGTCCATCCCGGGCCAATGCGTTTAAATGCTCTCTGAAAGACCGGTTTTCCGCCAGCTGCGGGGCATGGGTTTCCGGAAATCCGCCCCCCATATACAACGCATCCACGTCAGGCAGCCGGTCCTGGTTCAAGGGACTGATGAACTCCAGTTTGGCGCCTGCGTTTTCCAGGGCCTCCAGATTGTCGGGATAGTAAAACTGAAATGCGGAATCTCTGATCACCCCGACCACCACTTTCGGGTCCAAAGAGCGGCTGACGGGCGCTGAAATAGCAGATCCGGGGCCGGCGGTGCGGGTCTTTTTAAACGAAGCCGCGTCACGACAGTCTTTGATCACTGCCTGGTACAGGTCATCCAGATTCACGTGCTCTATTGCCATATTTCGAACCGCATCCAGGGCCTGAATTGAAGATCCATGTTCGGCCGATGTCACCAGCCCCATATGCCGTTCCGGAAAATCCTCGGACTGAAGTTTTGGAATCGCCCCAAATACCGGGATCCCGCAGAACTGCTGGATATTGGAAGTCACTTTTTTCCGGTGCCGGGAGCCGGCCACCTGATTGAGGATCACGCCGATGATCCGGATTTCGGGATCAAACTGCTGACACCCCATCACCAGTGCGGCCATGGTCCGGGTACTTTTGGTACAATCCAGCACCAGCAGTACGGGCAGGTTCAGCAGTTTTGCCAGCTCCGCTGTGGACGTGGATCCATCCGTATCAATCCCGTCATATAATCCCCGGTTGCCTTCCACCAGGGCGATGTCTGAACTTACGGCGTGTGAAAAATAAGAATCCCGGACCACCTGCGGGGTACAAAGAAATGTGTCCAGGTTGTAACAGGGGCGGCCGGCTGCCAGGGAAAGCCAGCCGGCATCGATATAATCAGGGCCTTTTTTAAAAGGCGAAACCGCTATTTGTTTACGTTTCCATGCCGCGGCAATCCCCAAACTGATGATGGTTTTGCCCGAACCACCCCTGAGCCCTGCCACCACCACGCCTGGAATAATGTCACTGCTTGCGTGCATGGGTTTTACGTCTTTACAATATGGGGTTATTAATTTTCACCTTCGGAAGAATGCTGGATACCGCCACCCTTAAGACCATACATGGTGGTGGAACCGGATGACCAGAATTCAAGAATTCCGTCTTCAACCATTTTATTCACGACTTTTTTGATCATTCTGGGCTTGTCATCCGGAAAAATTTTATAAAAGTCCTTGATATAGAATTTGGATTTGGTTTTGGCTTTTTTGCTCAGCCATTCAACCACAGCCTTTTGTGCTTCTTCCTTGTTGTCAAGAAGGTCACTCATTTTTGTCTCCTTTGATTTGGAATGGATGAGCCGGAGCCCCTGATGCAGGTGCCCCGGCTTATCCTCATATGTGACAGAATCCGTTCAAAAACTTAAATTTTCTAGAATTTGAACTGAGTGGATTGACGCCAGCTCATGTAAGCCTGCTGACGGAAATCATCGATCAGATGGTGGGTAAAATCCAGTTCACACACCTCAAAGAATTTTTCCCATCCGATTCTGTCAGCCCAGTCACCTAAACGCTCATATTTGTTGGCGCCTTTGGCATAGGCTTCCACCATTCTCTGGATGGTATCTGTCATGGAAGGCCATCTGGGCATTTCATTGGGCAGGAATGCCACAACCACCTTGGAGAATTTGGGGTCGGAAATCCGGTTGGACACTTTACCACCGGCCATCAGCACGATACCATCGCCTTCCGTATCTGCCAGAGGCATGGACGGACACATGGTGTAGCAGTTACCGCAGTACATGCATCGTTCGTTCTTGACGTCAACGGACTTGACTTCCTTGCCGTTGGCCAGTTGTACTTTGGCCGGTTTGATGGCTGCGGTGGGACAGGCTGAAACGGCCAGCGGAATTTCACACACTTTGTCCAGGTATTCATGGTCCAGCATGGGCGGTTTTCTGTGATATCCCAGAATGGCGATATCAGAGCAGTGAACCGCACCGCACATGTTCAGACAGCAAGCCATGGATACGCGCAACTGGGCCGGCAGCCTCATGTCCTGAAAATCGTTGAACAGCACATCCATGGCCGCCTTGACCGTTCCGGAAGCATCCGTGGCAGGCGTATGGCAGTGAATCCAGCCCTGGGTATGGACGATATTGGTAATACCTGCACCGGTTCCGCCGATGGGGAACTTGAATGATCCGCCGGCAAATTTTCTGCCAGACAGATCGTTTTTCAACGGTTCCAGCTTGTCTTTGGAATCCACCATGAATTCCACATTGTTCCGGGTAGTGAACCGCACATATCCGTCACAATGTTTGTCCGCAATTTCACAGATTTCATTGATCAGACCCGTGGACATCAGACGGGCGCCACCCACCCGAACCGTATATACTTCATCTCCTGAATCAGCCACATGCACGAGAACGCCGGGCTCAAGGATTTCATGGTGAGACCATTTGCCCTTGTTTTTGGCAATCACAGGAGGGTAAAATTCGTTATGATCTTTGGGACCGATGTCGGTAATCCGGTTTTCCATCGGTTTGTCTGGATTATAACCCGTAGAAATAAAAGCCATTATGATTCTCCCTTCCTATCTCCTATGGTGTTTTCTGTATTCGTCCACATCACGTTCCCAGCCGCCCGGTACTTCATCTTCTTTCCAGAAAATGTACGGGTTGGTTCTGGGGTAGGCAACATGCTGCGGCATGGGATCGATACCGGTCACTTCCAGCAGTTTCTGGAAGCCCTGACGCATAATCAGCTCACCTAAGCGTTCACGGTTCTTGCCTTCTTCCATCCACCAGTCCCAGATATTTTCAATGATTTCAGTAATTGCTTCGTAATCATTGTCCGGGTTGACTTCCACGAAGGGTACCAGCAGAGATCCCATCTGGGCACCGTCAAGAATCGGTGCTTTTGCCCCGCAAAGAATGGAACAACCCGTTTCTTTACCAATTTTCAGGGCTCTGGGCATGACATTGATGCAGTGCATGCACCTTGTGCAGTTGGCATTGTCAATGGTCAGTTTTTTGTTTTCAAACTTCATGCATTTGGTGGGGCACAGGGCCAGGACTTCTTTTTCAATGTCAAACGGACCCCAGTCTTTGCTGCCTTTGTGAGCGCCGGCATTGGCCGGATATGCGGGATCGTTTTCCACATATTTGTTCACGGCATCCTGATCAATGCGGATGTCGTCTTTCCAGGTGCCGATAAAGGACATGTCAGACCGGGCAATGGAGGCCACGCAACAGTTGGGGCAGCCGTCGAGTTTAAACTTGAACTTATAGGGGAATGCCGGTCTGTGCAGTTCGTCCTGATATTCGTTGGTCAGAAAATACACCAGCGCATTGGTGTCATAGCAGGCATATTCGCACCGGGACTGCCCCAGGCAGTCGGACGGGGTTCTCAGGTTGGACCCGGAACCGCCCAGGTCCTGGCCCATGTCATGGGTCAGGGTCCAGAACACTTCTTCCAGCTGCTTGGTGGTGGTCCCCAGCAGAATAATGTCACCGGTGGAGCCGTGCATGTTGGTCACACCCGAGCCTCTGAAATCCCACAGATCACACAGTTTTTTCAAATAATCCGTGGAATAATATTTTCCTGCCGGCTGATTCACCCGCATGGTGTGGAATGCTTCAACACCGGGAAAATTTTCCGGCTGGTCGCAGTATCTGCCGATAACCCCGCCGCCATAACCGAAAACACCGACGATGCCGCCGTGTTTCCAATGGGTTCTGCCATGTTTGTAGGAAAGTTCCACCACCCCGAGAAGATCGTCAACCACATCCACCGGAATCTGGAATTCAATGCCTTCCTCATTCTTTGCCCTTTTTTCCGCCTGAGCTTTCAGGTCAGAGACAAAGCTTGGCCAGGGGCCGGATTCCAGCTGGTCCAGTAAAGGAGTTTCATGCTTAGCCATTTACTTACCTCCGTTAAAAGTTAAATTACATTCAACAATGAAAAGATTTTCCAAACTTTTCATCCAATAGTCTGACACAAGTCAAATTCGATATCATTCCAAATTGTTACTATGCAAGCGACATCTTCTTTGCTTTTCTTAAAGATATATTCGCCAAAAATATCATTTGTTGGTATAGAATTTCTGTTTACACATGTCAATAAAAAAACCGGATATCCCCGTTTTTCACCCGGATTTCCGAAACCGGCTTCACAAAGCGGATACGGTCTTTTGAATCCGCTCACAATGAGCATCCAGATGTTTTCGGATCAATTGCACTTCACCTGCAGTGAAGTGCCGGTCTTCCAGCAGGTGAATCAGCATGTCATGCAGCTGGGCTGAATCAAATCTTTTCACAAATTCCAGAAACCGGGCCGTTAATCCGTCGGATTCAACCAGGGGTGTATTTTTTTGGTCATACATCTTCAAAGACCGGATCATGCCTTTCACTGCGGCATCCACCACCCTGTCCGGCAGCCATGCCAGAGACCCCGTGCCGTCCACGCGATCCAGCCGCATACACAAGGTCAGGTTCAAAAAATAAAGCAGCAGACAAAACAATTGTCTGACCCGGACATCACAAATGTCTGATGCCGTTTCCGTTAACTGCCCGATTCCCCGCACCGTTATCAGCCGCACCTCATCGTGAGAATTTACCACAAAATCCCCGGCCGCCAGATGCCACGGAAAAATTTCCAGGCCCGTATCTTTTTCATAATAATCGGTCAGCACACAGGCAATCTGTTCATAAATTTTCTCTGCCCGGTGCCAGGGAACGGGTTCGTGGGTGCCGTCATCTTTCCAGATGGCCACCTGGTAATCTTTGCCCGTCCGGGTGATGTGAAATTCACAAAACCGGTCAAACCACTGCCCCAGAAAAAACCCGATCCGGCCTTTTTTTTCCACAAAGGTTTTTGCCCCGAAAACCCGGGGAATCCAGGCCGGCTCCACCCGATCAGCCAGGTCGGCAAGCAGCCGGCACTCGGTTTCAATCAAGGTGAGTCCGGGATCACGAACCGCACCGTTGAGCACCAGAAACACGGTGGCAGACCCGGTGACGGCCGTGATTTTCAGGGGGTGATAAAAGGCCCCGTGCTTTTCCAGGCAGACGTTCAGGGCATGAATCGGTCCGGGTTCAGGGGCCAGGCAGGAGACGGCATGACAGACCATTTCTCCCTGGTCCCGGGTCAAAAAAGTATGGGCCGCCTCAAAATAATCGCCGATTGTCCATTCAGCGCGACTGTTTTCAGTGCCGGTTTTTCCGGACAACGGCATGTCCCACAACCCGGATTCGGACGTTACGGGTATTTGCCCGGGCATATGAAAGGTTATTTCCGGATCAAAAATCATCCCTGACGATGGGGTGCCAGTTCTTTTAGAAGATCCGGAGCTACGTCATATCCCAGTTCACGGGCCTTGTCGCAATGAGAAATAGCCGTTTCATAGTCTTCCAATTCCAGGTATCCCACCGCCAGATTGTTGTGGGCAATGGGAAATTCCGGTTGAATCTGAACGGCTTCCAGATTGGCCTGAATCCCTTCTTCATACAGCCCTTTCATATAGTAAGCCGTCCCTAAAGAGGCATAGGCCTGAACAAAATATTTGTTATGAATGATGGCCTTTTTCAGATGTTTGATGGCTTTGTCGATTTTTTCTTCATCTTCCTTGGCATCCTTGCCGTCCACCAGCTGGATCAGGACAAAAGCCATGTTGGCATATCCTTCGGCAAATCCGGCCCTGGCTTTGGTGGCCCGCTGGTTGAACCGGAAACAGCCTTCCAGATCTCCGCGCTGAAGACAGATTCCCCCCAGCTGCACATAGGCTTCCGCTAACGTGGGACTGTTTTCAATGGCATCGTGAAACGCTTTTTCCGCTTCCATATATTCCTGTTTTCCCAGTAACGCCACCCCCAGATTGTAATGGGTGGTGCCGCACTCGGTGTTCTGGGTCAACTGATATCTGAGTCTGGCAATATGCTCATCCGCATTCCGGGGCAGGTCTCCCCTTTTTTGCGTGTCGGACATGGGTTACTCCTTGGTGTATGGTACAAAATTTATGTCTTGTTTTCCGTCTGAAATTTCATATAATAGATGATTTGCCACAGGAGTCAAGGTATTTGGAACGCCCGGCAGGGGGAATATTTTTCTTGCATCCGCATCCCGCCTGTGGTAGCACCTGTTTTTTTGTTTTATCATGACACCATCAGAATTTTCAGGAGTCCATTGCTATGGAAAACGGATGTTTTACTGCGCTGATCACCCCGTTCACGGATACGGGGGAACCGGATCAAAACGGCCTGGAACAACTTATCGAATTTCAGATTCAAAACCATATCACCGGCATACTGGTGACCGGTACCACGGGGGAGAGCCCCACACTCAAATGGCAGGAACACATCCATGTCATTGCCCTGGCTGCCAAACAGGTCACGGGCCGGTGCCGGGTCATTGCCGGCACCGGCAGCAACAACACTCAAGAAGCCCTCACCGCAGCAGGCCATGCCGCCAAAGAAGGGGTGGATGCCATATTGATGGTGGATCCTTATTACAACGGACCCTCATCCCTTGAAATCCGCAAGGAATATTATGAAGTTGTGGCCGGACAATACCCGGACATGACGATCATCCCCTACATCATCCCGGGCCGCACCGGTGCCCAGATGCTGCCCCAGGACCTGGCCCTGCTGGCACAGGCCTGCCCCAACATCACCTGTGTCAAGGAAGCCACGGGCAATCTTGACAACATGAAACTCACCCGCAAATGCTGCGGTCCGGATTTCCAGATTTTTTCCGGGGATGACGCGCTGGTATACGACATCATGACCGATCCTGAGATCCGGGCCTGCGGGTCCATCTCCGTGATGTCCAATATCGTGCCCGGATTCATGACGCAGATGGTATCTGCCATCAATCAAGGGGACCGGGATGAAGCCGAAAGGCTCCAGGCCGTCCTTAACCCGCTCTTAGACCTGGTGGTGGTCACGACCACGGAAGAAACCGCGTTTGGACCGGTCTTATGCCGGGCCAGAAACCCGCTGCCCCTGAAAACCATGATGCAGCTGCTGGGAATGCCTTCCGGCCCCTGCCGTCCGCCTTTGGGGAAAATGACCCGCCAGGGGCTGGACAAAATCGTTGAAACCATGCAGCAGGTTCACGCCGATCATCCGGAAATATTTGCGCCCATTGCAAAATTCTTCAATATTGACATCCATGAGCGGCTTCACAATCCTGACTATCAAAACGGACTATGGTACGCATATGAATAATTTTGACAAAACCAAGACATCATTGCCGGAAACCGGCACCTGCATCAAAACCATTGAACTGAAAAACGGACAACCCCTGATCCTTACGGACCGGTCCCGGAAAATCAGTGATGATGCCTATATTGTGATCATGCAGGCCACCATGGAAATCAAAATCACACCGGACCTGTTTGACAATGAACCGCTTTCCGGTGTGACTTTGGATCAAATCCGGGATACGTTAGGGGAAACGGTCATCTATGAGTACCGCCTGGAACGCAATTTCATTTTAAACCATGAAAAAGACGAGGTACTGGCATCCCTGGTGGATACCTTCATGGCAAACATGGAACAATACATCTCCCACCCCCGGTTCGCCCCGAAACTGGTCTTAAAGCAATACAACGACCGGAAATGATGCGGTAACCAGATTCAAGGGCAAATTGCAGACTCAATGGGGTTCTTTTCAATCAATTGCTATTTGCCGCTTTTTCAAGTGCCTGTTTTGATGCCCGGTGCATCGCATTCCCGGTGCATCGCATTCAGGGCTGATTTTGAATATGATTCTTTTGTCATGGTTTTTCCTCTGCCACAACTGGCGGATTGCCATCGAACCCGGCGAGCTGACGAAGCAGGCGCCCCCATGAGCAGCCGGTTCTTGGGGGTAATGACAGCCGGGATGGCTGCGGTGTAAATCTCATATCCCGCACCTTTGAGCCTGATGGCCCGGACCGCATCCACGGCCAGGTCCGGCGCCATCCAGGACCCCAAGCCTGCCGTATCGCAGGTCTCAAGATCGTGGCAGCAGGGCAGCACCGCCACTCTGGCCCGGGCACCAACCGCCCTGGCCAGGATCATATCGGTGAGGCCGCCGCAGGCATGGGCAGAGACCACCACATCGCCGGGCAAAAGGTCGATCTCCCCCAGGTCCCGGGATTCAAAACACAGGCGTTCTCCAAGAAAGGGTCAGGTTTCGGACATAGCCGCCAGCAGGGTTCCCGCGCTTTTGGGGATATGGGTATCCACGGCCAGGGCCAAAGGCGAGGTCTGGTCCAGAATGAGCATGATCTGGGCTAAAAGCCCGTGGCCGCAAGCCAGGTCCACCACCCGTCCCCCTCTGAACCGCCGCCGCACACGCCGGGCCGTTTCCCAAGCCTCGTACAGCTCTTTTCTGGGCAGAACGCCGGCCCGGCAGACCGCTCTGGCGATGCGGTGAAATAAGGTGGCATCCGGGAACAGGTCCCCGTGCCTGGGCATGAGCCGGTTTTTGCTGGACCGCTTCATGGGGCTTTCTGCAAAATGGTTTTGACCCGGCCCACAATGCCGGATTCAAGCCTGACCTTGATGCCGTGGGGGTGAAAAGGGGATTTGGTGAGGATATCTTTGACCCGTCCCCGGGTCAGGTTTCCGGTCCGCTGATCCGGTTTCTGGACCACGTCTACAAGACTGCCTCTGGTGATGTTTTTTCTATTATTTCCGTCCATGAGATTCCGATCTTTTTTCCGGCAATGTTCAAGCTATTCAAGTGCCGTGCGTTACCCGCCCTGATAAAAGAAACACTATCAGGTTTTGCTTGATGGTGGTATCCATTATTTTTCAGGTCCATAATCATTTTTGCTTTGGATAATCATTGAGCAGGATGAATAATCGGTATTTCTTAGGTTTTAATTGTGTTGTACAAAAATCAAGTTGTCTGTATCAAAACCACGCAATTTGGACATTTCAATGAATTTTTCAATAATTTCCATCTCTACTGAAGGTGTCCGAGACAACAACCACAAATATTTTGTGCTTGGGCCGGAGACAAAAGCATATTGATAGCTTTCACGATCTAACTGTAGATTGTCACTTTCGCATCCCAACAAAATGTCACAATCTTTTGCCAAAATCAGGCCTTTTTTCAGAAAATTTGAGAATGGACCTTATACATTTTTTAGTGGGATTTGTGAGGTGCAGAAGCGCGCTAAAAAACAGATGGTAACATGCTGATTTGTAGAGGAAAAATGTTCTCACGCTTTTTTACCAAATCCCACTTTACAATTTCATCATTTTTTTTAGGCCATGTATATTGAGAATCCCCCCCTCTTATCCCCCCCGAAAGGGGGGAGGAGGATAAAGGCATGCAGCGGTTCCTGCTGTTTGGTTTCAACCTGCTCAAATTCATCAATTAATCTTATCATTTTCCCATACCTTGCTTTTTTTCACTTAGGCACTCCAAATTGGGATTTTTGACCGGATTTTTGGGATATTAATGTAACACTTTACATCTAACTCGAAAACTACATAGGACGAAGGTTCTTTAAAATCAAGGTTTTGCTGGAAGGAGCTTCGACCTGACTGATTCTTTAAGATCTTCTGGCTGAATTTTGCCATCATTGATCCCTTGCTTAATAAGATTTATAAGCTTGGGTCTTGTGAAACGCTCTCTGTATAATCTCCTAATAGACTCAACAATAATTCCTGCCATAGTTCCTAAAGAAGAATAATCAAGATTTATTATATCCCGATGGTTATCAGCAAATTTGTAATATGGTGTTGTTCCCCGTGATTTATTAAGCAACAGATGTTTTTCTTGAAGTAATGGAATTTCGATGATTAAAAAGTCTGCGGTATCCAGGTGATCAAACTGAGAAGCTATAGCTAATACAGCTTCTTCAAGTTCTGTAGAATCGTTTATACACCAAACAGACAGTGTGTTTCTAGTCGTTCTCATGCAATTGGTAATTGCATCTGAAGACGGTTCCTCGCCTTTCAAAATATCTCGCTGCATCCATTTGTTATATTCTATCTTTCTTACTAAAAGCGACATTAAGTATTCAATCCTTCAAGGTCTGTAATTACATCTTTCAGATAATCATTTAACCAGCTCTCAGAAATGTAAATATTTTTTAAAATAGGGAGACTGTCTATTGCTTCCCAGTTTTCAAAACAGCGTATTCCACACTCTTGGACCTCAGCATCTTCGTGTCGTGTTGCAGAAATAGCTATTGTCATTCCTTGAGGGTACATTAGAGAATATTCAAAATGCGATATTACTCGAAGAATTCCCGACAATGTTTGAGGATCATCAAGACTCTGCAGAAAGATATCATTGATCCATTCTCTAACAAAAGTTCCGTATTTTGATAGTGCTTCTCTAACATATTTCTCTGCTGGAGTTTCATATCCAAATTCAAATTCAACGTTGTGCAATAGTTGTAATAAATTTTGCACGAAATTATTTTTCAACTGTTCTGTATTGGATTTACATGCATCCGCAAGTGTCTCTGTCTGATTTTTTAGGCTTGGTTGTTTAGTGGTTGCGGATTTTATGAAGTCTTCTTCATATGTCTGCAAAAACAAAAGTCTTAATTTGTCTATCAGAGAATCTTCAGTATCGGATCCTCTTTCAAATTCAGAATTTATTATTGAGAATGCTTTCTCCGAGATGAAGGCATCATCTTGAACCAAATCATCTCCATCTCTTGTCGATGATTCTGTCGTTTTAAGAATACTCATGAGATAATCTCTTCTATTTCTGTTAATAAACGCTGACTTATAGTTTCTGCTTTTTGCATGAATACTCCAGCATCAATAAGTTGAAAACGTCCTTTCTTATTGTTCTGAAAAGTATTTATGTCAAAACCAATCTCAATGCAACTGAACTCCTTATCCTTGGTATTTTCTTGTCGAAGACCCTGTATACGATTGATGTCTGTGATGACGTTAACTATCTCAACGTTGTCCTTAATGGAGGTTTCATATCTTGCGACAGTCCTATAACCCCACTCAACTGGAGTGTTTTCTTGATAGAAAGAGGACATTGTCAATAATTTTTCAGCAACATTTTCAAGCTCCTCATCTTCCATTTCCTTAAGCCACCCTTTTGTCACGTAGGATAGTCGTGTACCGTTTAATGAGATGACAGAGGAAAGACGTGCAGCGTAATCATCAAGCTCCTGAGAAAATTTTTGCAAAGTTCCTATCTCACTATTTGGAACATATGTTTTTGTGAAAGCTATTCGATGGGGCTCAAATTCAATGCGCCAATCAGATTTTTTTGTAACAAGGTGTAATTGTTGGCGGGTTTGAGCGATTGGTCCTAATCGCATCTCCTGGATGGTCGTCGGCATAAAATCTGTACCGGAAAATGCTTTAAGTAAATCAGCAATAATTTCAGGCGATGGCTCAAGTCTTGAACCTGGAGCGAAAAAAGCAAATTGATACAAGTGTGTCGTTTCAAAGCTAATCATTTATATTCTTCTCCAAATTTATATAAAAATTAGTTTTTTTAGCAAAAACAATAAGTTCAGGAAGGATTAACGTCCTGAAAAATAATTTTTCAAAAGGCAACCTTACTTGCATTGACCTTAATCCAACCTTTGTGTGCACTTTTGGTATCAAATTTCATCAAACCTCCTCAAAGAATATAGCAGGACTATATCAGATAGTCACCACTTATCGGCAATATCTGGAAACCACACCAGTATATACAAAATATTAAAAATTAACCATTTTGCAAGTCTTAACTCCATAAAACCTCAACCATCGTTTCGATATCATGAAGTCTGCAAGAACACAATTATAAATTTTCCGTCCTTAAGTTTGTTGCAACAAACCTTTTCCGGACCCAGGCAAACCCCAGGATGGTGTATACCCGGGTGGTGTGATTCACCAGGTTCTGTCCTGTGGTCGGGTCAAGGATTATGATAGACTATGATTCCCAGTGCAGCTGGGACCGGCAGATGAGGGAAATTGTTTCCACCTCCTTGTCGATGCTGTGGTGGGCCCGGGGAAGAGGCATTATCTCAGTTTATTGAAGTGGCAGATCCGCCGGTTTGTAACACTGTATGCCAGGGGAAAATCGGCATTTAGGAGATTTGGCAATGCTGCCAAATCTCCTAAATGATAATGAATTGTTTTGGATCGACTCTCTATCTTTGTGCAATCCTGTCCTGGGGGGATGCCAAAGCTGATTTCAGACCTTCGTGTTCATGGAAGGGACCAGGCCCAGGATTTCATCCCCGCTCACAGTTGACGTCAGCGACGAGTGCCGGGGGGTCTGATGCCCCGGCAAAAAAATTCAGCTTTTCTTTGCCTGAAAATTTTCCTGGCCTGCATAAAACAACGTGGCTTTGAGCCATTCAAAACCGAACTGCAGCAATTTTACATCATCTTCCCGGATTTCAGCCACCCGGTCTTCAGGGATATCATACCGCTTCAAAAATGATGAATTAAATACAAAATCCCTGAATTTATCGATATTGTAACAGACCATGAAAAATATTTTTTTGCTTTCTTCAGACAGTTTCATGCTGGCAGGCAATGATTTTTTCCGGACCATGAGATCCATCCACCCTTCGTTCACCGCGT
Organism: Desulfotignum balticum DSM 7044; assembly: GCF_000421285.1. Classification (GTDB taxonomy): domain Bacteria; phylum Desulfobacterota; class Desulfobacteria; order Desulfobacterales; family Desulfobacteraceae; genus Desulfotignum; species Desulfotignum balticum. The sequence continues at coordinate 1,155,861 of NZ_ATWO01000001.1, read as the reverse complement.
CCCGCAAATCAATGCCCTGGTCCTGGCGCCACTCGGCCACAGTCCACTCCTTGTCCTCTTCAAATCCCAGACAATGGGCTTCTTTGACCGTAAAAAAGAACTCATCCTTATCCCCCTGTTCCCCGGAATAACTTAAAGCCCCCACCCCGATGGGATAGTACCGGCAGGTGGTGGGACGATCCTCATAAATCACGCACCCGTCCTTGTCTTCCACAAACGGACAGGAGTTGCGCTCGTCATCCAGCAGTTTGAGGGTCACCACGGGCATGTCCGCTTTTTCCAGAATCCGGGGTTCGGTAAATACGGCTAAAAATTCCTCGGAAGTCAAATCCAGTTTCCGGCGCATGGTCAGAATATCATAGGGGGTGAGCATGATATCAATGCCCCGGCAGCAGTCGGTAAAACATTTGACACCTTTATGACATCGGAATTTAAACCGGGTGTTGAGACTCATCTGCTGGGGAGGGATTTCCGAAGTTTTCTGATTATTCATCTATTTCATCCTTTTGATTGAAGGGTCGCAATATGGGTAAAGCACTGGATACTAAAAAAAAACCATAATAATGTCAAGCGGATACCATCACAGGGACGTTGGATCTGTCCCATGAATCAAAGAAAAAACCCAAAATAAATTTGACACGGCCCCAAAACCCAATTATGACAAAACAGCAGACCGGCGCATATTGATCACAATCAGCAGACACATGAAGGAGTCACCATGAAAATAAAAAAAGCGGTTTTCCCGGTAGCGGGACTGGGCACCCGGTTCATACCGGCCACCAAGGCCATGGCCAAAGAAATGCTTCCTGTGGTGGACAAACCCTTGATCCAGTATGCCGTGGAAGAAGCGTTCCAGGCAGGCATCGAACAGATTATCTTTGTGACGGGCCGGGGGAAGAAAGCCCTGGAAGATCATTTTGACCGCTCGTTTGAAATCGAAATCGCTCTGGAACAAAAGAAAAAAACGGACCTGCTCAAGCAGATCCGGGAACTGGTGCCGCCTACGGGCACCATCATATACACCCGTCAGCACGAGCCTCTGGGACTGGGACATGCCATCTGGTGTGCCAGGGATATTGTGGGGGATGAACCCTTTGCCGTGCTGCTGGCCGATGACCTGATCCAGACGGACAAACCCGTGCTGTCGGAAATGATCAAAAAATTCGACCGGTTGAGGGCCTCCATGGCAGCGATCATGGAAGTGCCCCGGGACCAGACGGACAAATACGGGATACTGGATGCCACGGAGGTGGAAGAAGATATTTTCCGCGTCAATGACATGGTGGAAAAACCGGCACCGGATCAGGCCCCGTCCAATCTGGCCATTATCGGCCGGTATATTCTGATGCCCAAAATCTTTGAACTGCTGGGGAAAAAAAACAAAGGGGCCGGAGACGAGATTCAGCTCACGGATGCCATGAAGGCCCTGCTCCAGGAACAGCCCATTTTCGGATATAAATTTCATGGAAACCGGTTTGACTGCGGGGACAAGGTGGGGTTTCAGATGGCCAACCTGGCCTTTGCCCTGGAACGGCCCGACATGAAAGACCGGCTGGTGGAATTCATCAAATCGATCCGGATCGGTTGCTGACAATCGTTGTTTATGCCTGGTTATACCGGTTGTACAATGCCATCACCTTGCGCACATATTCCCGGGTCTCTTTGAACGGGGGGATCTGCCTGTATCTGTCCACGGCATCGGGTCCGGCATTGTAAGCGGCCAGGGCCAGGGGAATCTGCTGCTGATACCGCGCCAGCATCTGCTTTAAATACCGGGTGCCGGCCATGATATTCTGTGACGGATCAAACGGATCCGTCACAGACAGAGACGAAAAATTGGCCGGCATGATCTGCATCAGTCCTTTGGCCCCTTTGGGGGAGACGGCCGTTGGTTTGAATGCGGATTCCACCCGGATCACGGCTTTGATCAGAGAAAAAGAAACCCCGTACTGGTCTGCGGCATGGCGGATCAGATCATCATAACGGTCCGGATCTGTCAAACGGGGATCATTTTTTTTATGTTCCCGCATGTAAAGCACATATTCCGGTGAAGACGGGGTATTGGTAAAATGCACCACCCCGTTTTTGTCCACATATCGATAGATATCGCTGTGTACGGGTCCGGGAAGCATCAGCCAGAGGGCTGCCCAGAAAAAAAATATCCCCCGGGTCATCAGAACAGCTCCAGCTGAACGGGCTGTTTTTTGTCCGGCACGGCCCGGCTCAAAGTTTCTTGACGGGTCAAACGGGCCTCGATGTCTGTGAGAAAAATCGAGGGCTGCATCTTCCGGCGAACTCCGAACATCTGTCTTTTCCGGGCATGGGTCAGGCAGAGCAGGTCTTTGGCCCGGGTCATGGCCACATAGAACAGCCGGCGCTCTTCCGCCGGATTGTCACAGGACCTCCCGGTCCGGGCAAACGGAATCACGCCCTGTTCACACCCGGCCACGAACACCACGGGAAACTCCAGTCCCTTGGCTGCATGCATGGTCAGAAGAGACACTTTTTCCACCCCGTTGACCAGCAGATCTGAATCCTGGTCCAGGGCCAGCCGGTTCATGAATTCATCCGGATCATCATAGGCCCGGGCCAGTGCCTGGATCCGGTCATAGGCTGCGGCGGCCAGCGGATCTTTGGATACGGCCTTTTCGATTTTCAAAAACCGGGCCAGCACGTTCAACTGTTCATGACCGGGTTTATCCCGAACCGGATCCCACACCGGTCCCAGAATTCTCTCCGGCCGGATCTGCCGGGTTTCCGAGGGGACCTGGGATTGGAAATGCGTGGACAGGCGCTGGACATCCTGGGCGCTTGCCCGCCGGGTCATGAGCCGGAAACCGCTCAGCAGCAGCTGAATCTGGGTCCGGTCGAAACCGGCTTTGCGATCTGCAGACTGAAACGGAATCCCATGCTTTTGAAACACGTTGGCAAACACATCGCCCTGCCGCCGGGTGCGGTACAGCACGGCAAAATCGGAAAACCCATATGCCGCATCTTCGCCGTCTTCATTTTTCCGGGTGTTGATGGCATCCAGAGACATCCCGCCCATCATGTTTTCAATCATTTTCCCCACGGCCACGGCTTCAGCGGTTTCTGTGGCCGTCTCCTTGATGATCAGTTTCCGAGAGCCGTTGACCTGGGAATAAATTTTCTGCGTATCCGGATCAGGCCGGGATTTTGACATCAGTTGAAACGATGCGTCTAAAATTGTCTGGGTGGACCGGTAGTTCCGGGTGAGGACAATCTGCTCACACCCGGGATAGTCGTTGGCAAACCGATGGAAAAACCGGTGGTCCGATCCCCTGAATCCGTAAATGGACTGATCCGGATCACCGATGACAAACACACGGCTGTGCTGTGCCAGCAGTTTGACCAGTTCATACTGCCCAAAGTTTAAATCCTGGTATTCATCCACAAAAATATGGGCGAACCGCTCCTGAACCAGGGTCCGGACCGGTTCAGACCGGGTGAGCAGTCGATAAAACCGAACAATGAGATCTTCGAAATCCATGCCCCCGTGATCCTGCATTTTCTGCTGATACGCCGCATACACCTGTTTGAGCAATACCGGGTCCGGCCCGGCGTCAGACAGATCATCTTCAGGCCCCAGCAGCCGCTGTTTGCATAAACTGATCTGCAAATCCATGTCATCGGCAAGCCGGGACTGCCCGGTTGTTTTTCCCGTGACCTGTACCAGGGCGGCTTTCAACAGTTCTTTTCGGGTATCTTCTTCCAAAAGCCGGTCCGTGAGATCATCATGGGCCATGAGCATGGACAGACAGAACCCGTGGAATGTGGCAGCCGTCACACAGGCTCCGCCTTTGGGCCCCACGGTTTGAATCCGTTCCTGGATCTCTTTTGCGGCTTTGTTGGTAAACGTCAGGGCCAGGATCCGGTCGGGTGACACCTGGTTTTCCGTGAGCAGATACGCGATCCGGGCCGTGAGGGTCCGGGTTTTTCCCGTGCCCGGACCGGCAGTGATCAAAATGGCGGATGCCTTGGCGGTCACGGCCCGGTGCTGGGATTCATTCAATCCCGTCAGAATTCCGGGTTCCGGATCCCGTGCAACGCCGGGTGAAGACGGCACCGGTCTGGACGGTGATACACCCGTCGCCTGAACCTGTTGGCGGGAAGTTGACTCAGCCGGTCCGGCCTGGGGAGCAATGGCCGGTTCAGGGATCCCGGCCTTTTCAATGGGGGTTCCCCCCAGGGTCATTTTCAACGGCCGATCCCCTTTGAACCGTGCCAGTTCCTCCGGTGTGAACACCTGGACCTTGCCGTATTCTCCGTCATGTCCCGGAGACACGTGAATCCGCCCGGTCCGCATCCGCGCCACGGCTTCGGCCAGCAGCGGCACTCCGGCCGTCTGGATCCGGTCATACGAATATTGGGTCAGGATGTCCAGTTCCGGCCCCAGGGCCTGAATGGCCTTGTCAAAATATCGGGTGACTTTCTTGGTTTTAGGCCCCACCTGAAAAATATCGGACAGCATGTCTGCCAACGGGATGATACTGGTATATCCATGCCGGTTTTCCGGGACAAACCCCACAGGCCGTTCTGCCAGTTCCCGGACCCGGTGAAGCACCCCCAGGGTCAGAGGGCGGCCGCAAACCGGACAGATGCCGTCCACCCGGGCGGTCTCATCCGGATCCAGACAGACATGACATTTCCGATGACCGTCAAAATGGTATTTTCCCTGGTCCGGATACATATCCAGGGTTCCTTGATATCCTTCCAGATCCAGGGTTTCCAGGGATTTTTTCATGGCAAAATAATCCAGTTCTGTGTTGAACACACTGGCATTGCGGCCCAGATACCCCGGTGAATGGGCATCGGAATTGGACATGAGCCGGACATGATCCAGATCCGCCACCCGCCAGTTCATGGGCGGATCCGAAGACAAACCGGTTTCCACGGCAAAAATATGGGGGGCCAGATCCTGGAAACACGCGTCAATGTGATCAAACCCTGATTTGGAACCGAACATGGAAAACCACGGGGTCCAGATATGGGCCGGCACCAGAAATCCCTGGTCATTGACTTCCAGCATGATTTCCAGCAGATCCCTGGCATCCAGCCCCAGAATAGGACGGCCGTCCGAAGAAATATTGCCGATGGCATCCAGCCGGGCATTAAATTTTTTAACACTGGCCAAATCCGGAAAATAGATGATATTATGATTTTTGCGGACCCGGCCGGCTTTTTTATAGATATTGGAAATCTCCACCTGGAGCATGAAACGCACCGGATTCCGACAGGAACCCGGCAGCCGGGCATCGATTTTGTCCGCAAGCGGTTTTTTCAATGCAAACAGACCGGGCTCCGCCGGTTCCAGCTTGGATGCGATCTCTTCCACCCAGGCCGGGTGGGTAAAATCCCCGGTTCCCACAACGGTAATGCCTTTCACCTGGGCCGCGTGGTAGATGTTTTCCAAATCCAGGTTCCGGGCCGTGGCCCGGGAATACTTTGAATGAATGTGAAGGTCTGAAAAAAAAGCCATGGTCTGCCGCCTGAATGATCTGTTTCGTGTCTGGTTTTTATGTTATTTACATGATTTCAAGGAAATTGGAAACCCGGTTTCGGATAAAAGCGTAAACGCGCTTGACCCGATCTCACCTTGACCCCAGCAAAGGAATGCCCATGACCGCCACAACGCACCATGTATTGATCCTTGCATCCCCAGACACGGCCCAGGTTGTCCATGACGTCCTGGATGATCTGCCGGAACTGTTTTTCATCCAGGCGGAAACCACAGAAAATGCCCTGGCCCATATCGGTGCCCGGTCCCTGGCATTCATTGTCATGGATCCGTCACTGCCGGATCTGGATGCGCCGTCCGTGACCGCCGGTCTGGCCGGACTGCCCCAGACAAGGATGCCGCCTGTCCTTTTGATCACGGAGGATCATGAACGACCGGACCTGTACGACCAGGTCCCGCCTTTGCTCATCGACCATGTGATCCGACCCCTGGATTCCGCCCTGATCCGGGCCAAGCTGTTGTTTTTTTCCGCCTTTTTCCGGCATCGCATTGCCATGGAACAAAGTATCCAGGAACTGGAAAAAGTCTATGACCGGTTCATGGAACAGCACCAGGCGATGTTATCCCAGATCAGCGCCAAAAAAGAGCTGCTGGCATCCTTATCCACATTCATCAATCAGGTCCACCCCTTTGTCTCCCGGATCCAGGCGGCCACCTTTTCTCTGCGCCAGGCCCCGGATCTTCCCCAGCGACTGCACCCGAGCGTCACCCAGATTCGAACCGCCGGGAAACAGATGTCCCGGACCATCCAGAACCTGCGGCGATTCCGGAACCGGGAAACCGCGCAACCCGACCTTTTCACGGATCGGAACGGTCAGATCCGGCCCGGCCGGATTCTTTTTGCCACCCCTTTTTCCGATGAATTCATGATTGTTCACCACCATCTGAACCATCGGATCAAAGCCGACCTGTTTCAGGCGGAATCCACGGATCAGGCCATGGCCGTGGCGGCGGATGTCCGGCCGGATCTTATTTTGATCCATCACAGGTTAAAAGACGGGTCCGGACTTCATCTTCTGGAAAAACTGGTCCGTCTGAAAACCCGGGCACCGCTCATCTTCACCGTGGACTGCAACCACACCGATGCCGGGGCCGCGGCCATTGCATCGGGGGCCCAGGCATTTTTGATCCTGGAACAGACATCGGCCGTTGATCTGGCGGATACGGTTCAGCGTTCCCTGGAACAGGCGAAAATGACCCATCGCGTCCAAAGCGCCATGAACCGCATCGAACTGATTTCCCGAAGAGACCAGTTGACCCAGCTGTTGAACCGCAGCGGATTCAATCAGACCCTGACCCTGGAAATGGCCAAAGCCCGGCGATATCATCTGCCCCTTTCCATCATGCTGGCCAAAATCGACCAGTTCAAAGCATTCAACAACACCTTTGGCCACAAAGCCGGAGACGACATTCTGACCGTCTGTGCAGCCAGGATCAAAGCCATGGTCAGAGATGAGGACGTGGTGTGCCGGTTTGCCGCAGAAGATTTTGCCATTGTGCTTCCCAGCACCGATTCGGACCGGGCCCGGATTCTGGCGGAACGGATCCGGCTGCATATTTTTGAACATCAAATGCAGATCGGTACCCGATTGCTTCAACTGACCGTCAGTATCGGCACGGCCAGTTTCAAAGGAGACACTGCCCCGGATGACAAGGCCTTGACCTTGCCTGCGCTGGTTCAGCAGGCCATCCATGCCCTGGATCGTGCGGTCAAACAGGGAGGCAACCAGATTCAGTCATGACCCCGTCAGAGACCCGAAAAATAACGGACTGGGCCGCATCCCAGGCCCAGCAGCCCCATACCCTGTATCTGTCAGATAGCTCTCACCCGGAGCAGCCGGCATTTGATGCATTTGCATCCGAACTGACCCGGATTGCCCCGTGTATCCGCATATTGCCATCTGACCGGCCCTGCCGGATCCCTGGTTTTTTTATTGCCGACAACATTTGTTTCAGTGCGCTGCCCCTGGAAAAAGAACTGGCCCCGTTTCTGGAAGCTTTGTCTTATCAGGCCCATCCCCCGACATTACCGGACAATGTCCAGGCGCAGCTGGCACAGGTTTCCCATTCCTGTCATCTGACCCTGTTCATCGCCGTGCCATGTCCCCATTGTCCGGATATGGTCAGATCTCTGATCCCTTTAGCCATTCATTCAACAAATGTTTTTCTTGAAATTATCGACGGCAGCCTGTTTCCGGAAACAGCCCGGGAACATCAGGTAATGTCCGTGCCCTGCCTGATTCTGGATCAGGATTTCAGATGGACCGGGCATGCGGATTTAAAAGAAATCCTGACCCAGGCCATTGAGCGGGATCCTTCCCGGCTCAGTGCCGCGACCTTCAGACAGATCCTGGAACAAGGGGATGCCGACTGGATTTGCCGCCAGATGATTCAGGCGGACACGCTTTTCAAAGGATTCATGGACCTGCTGCTGCACCCGGAATGGTCCGTACGGCTGGGCGCCATGGTGGTGGTGGAAAGTCTGGCCGAAGAAGCCCCGCCCCTGGCAGCCCGGTTGTGCCCGGTCCTTGTTCAGGCCTTTGAGGATCAAACCGTCTCGGTTCAGGGGGATATTCTGTATGCACTCGGAGAGGCGGGCGACCAGACCACCCGGGCCTGGATCGAACACATCATGCCCGATCTGACACACCCGGATCTGATGGATGCGGCCAAAGACGCTTTGGCCGCCATTCAAGACCGCGTGTAATCGTCAGTTTCCGCCTTGCGGTTGACAGATATCTGTGTTTGGGGTATCACCGGGTCATGAAACATCTGATTAAACAATTCAATCTGGCCCCCCACCCGGAAGGCGGGTTCTTCCGGGAAATCTACCGGTCCGGCCAGCAGGTGTGGTCTAAAACCGCATCCGGCGACCGGGCCGCTGCCACCCAAATCTATTTTCTGCTTCCCAAAGGCCAGGTGAGCCGGTTTCACCGGGTGATCCATGATGAAATCTGGCATATTTACCAGGGAGATCCGTTACGTCTCATTGAATTTGACGGAAACCGGGTGAAAGAAACCCGGATCGGTTCAGGCTGCCCGGATTTTACCACGGTGGTTCCGGCAGGCACCTGGCAGGCCGCCGCCAGCACCGGGACCTACACACTGGCCGGCTGTACCGTGGCACCGGGATTCGACTTCACGGATTTCAGCTTTCTGACGGATCACCCGACGGATCTGGCAAAATTTAAATCCCTTCACACCGGACTGGACCCATTCCTGTAGGTTGAACAGTTGAGGAGTTTGTAAAAATGGCATCCCATGATACGCCCTGTATTTCCGATGACCCCCCTTTTCTGCGCACCTGTGTCGCACCGGACGGCCGATTCCGGGTGGGCAGACACCAGCCGGCGTTTGAGGTGGTCAATCTGCGGGAAAACGAGTTCATCTCCCGGCTCGGTCACCTGCCGGACGGCACCCCGGTCTGGAATCACGCCAATTTTCCTGGAACCGATATTCAAGAGCCGGGCGCAGACATCATCTATGAAATCCCCAACCCTCTGCCGTTCAGAGGCACCACATTCATCAACTCCGCCTGGGCCGACCCCAAAGTCGGGCATCCTGAAAAAATACGCATTCCCCCCCCTTCCCCGTGTTCATTTTTTGACAGCCTGACATCGTTTCAGCCGGCCATGACCGATAAAGAAAAAACAGGGTTTTTGACCGCACTTCCCCACCCGTTAAAGCTTGCCCTGGCACAGGAATCCACCGATCCCAAAGAGTTGTGTCTGCTGGCCGGCCATGCCTGCACCCTGGTGTTTGACCCCGGCAGTGACATGCCCCGGGGCATGGGATTTCAAACCGACACACAAAAAAAACCCGTACCCGATATCCGGTATCCGGATCTTTTCGAAGTGCTGGTAAACAATCCTTATCTGCCGGATGCATACAAAACAGCCATGGTGCTGCGTCCCGGGATCCAGGGAAACAGTGAAATCATCGGGGAATACACCCGCGGCTCCACCCACGTGTTTGAATACCTGCGCCGCAATTCCTATATCCCCTGGGGGCATTTTGCCGCCAACATGGCCCATGATGCCATTAAATACCGGGCCCGGGATCTGACCCTAAACGATATCCGGGGGTTGCGCCATTTATACTACCAGCGGGTCTATTGCCGGGTGGCCCGGCAGCTGAACCTGCCTTTGCCGGCACATCGAACCATGTTGTCGGTTCCGGAGCTGGAAGCCCTGAGACAAGCCATCATAACGGCCCTGGAAAGCGGCGGCGGGTCAGAGCTGCAGTTTAACGGGGCATTGTGGGGATGGAATTTCGGATTCGGGTCGGCCGCATCCGGACACCGGCTTCATGCTTCCCATCAGATGATTCATCAGCAGAACGCACTGATTCCCAGACAGGTGACAGACAATACCGGTGAAACCCTGCCGTGCTTTGCCTGCGGAGATCTGGTCTCCGACTTTATCCAGGCGTTTGAAAAAATCCATGACAGACCTTTTTTTGATGCATATATTGATGCCATGACAAACAACGGCCGCACGGATGCAAACCTCAAGGAAGAGGCATCTTTGATCATCCATGAAGATGATCATGTCATCTTGTTCGTTCCCAAGGCACAGGTGAGCGAATGGGAACTGCAGATCATGACCCGTTCCCGGGTTCCCCATGTGCTGGCAGCGGATACGAAGGTGAGAGACGCGCTGGATCTGGCCATTTTAAAAGCGGTGCAGGTACTGGAAACCTTAGGCGCACAGATGGTGACAGGCATTGAACTGTCCGCACGATTTGATGCATCGATTCCAAACCAGCATATGATCTACAGTTTTATCCCCAGGATGCCTTATGCCCCGCCCACATTTTCCGAAGCCCAGCTGCGGTGGATCGCAGGGGTTTATCCGGAAGATCTGGCCCGGGCCTGCCGCAACATCCTGACCTGAGCAAACAGACAAGGAGGCAGCCGTGATCCTTCATGATTTCACCTATGAATGGGATGGGAAAAGCGCCACCGGTAAAAAACCGATTTCCTGGTGGCCCGGGTGTTACCGGGTGAGAATCATCCGGCTGGGGCGCGAAGATGACCCGGTCAAATACCTGATTCCCATTGCCGTGGTGTTCAAACCGGTCAAGACAACGGCCGTGATGAACACCTCTCTGGAAAATTATATTCACTATTTTGCCGGGGAGATCAGCCGGAAATACCAGCTGGACCCGGCCAAAGTGTTGTGGATCAACTTAGGGGATCCGGTGCGGGTGGCCCTGTTGAAACCGGAAAGAAAACTGTCAGACGAGACGTTTTATTCGATATCATGGCGGCCGGTCCGGCCCAATGAAATGGCTGCCATCGAGCCGGACCTCACCGATTTTTAGCTAGACCACGCCCTGATCCATCATGGCTTCCGCCACTTTGACGAATCCGGCGATATTGGCACCGTTCACATAATTTCCCGGGGTGCCGTATTCTTCAGACGCTGCCAGACATTCCCGGTGAATGTGCTGCATGATTTTTCTGAGCCGTTCTTCCACTTCCTGGCTGTTCCACTTGATCCGCATGGCATTCTGGGCCATTTCCAGGCCGGAAACCGCCACACCGCCGGCATTGGCTGCCTTGCCCGGTGCGAACAGAATTTTATGGTCCAGAAAAATATCAATGCCTTCCAGGGTCGTGGGCATATTGGCCCCTTCACAGACCACCTGGACCCCGTTGTTGACCAGATTCTGGGCATCGAGATCATTGATTTCGTTCTGGGTGGCAGAGGGAAACGCGCAGTCCGCCCTGTGATTCCACAACGGACTGTGATCCGCCGCCGGATCGAATTCCATGTACACGGCTTCCGGATATTTCTCAGCATATTCCCGGATGCGGCCTCTTTTCACGTTTTTGAGATACTTGACATAGACCAGCTTATCGAGATCAATCCCTTTTTCATCATAGATATATCCGATGGAATCCGACAGTGTCACCACGGTACCGCCCAGTTGAATAATTTTTTCCGTGGTATACTGGGCCACGTTTCCGGAGCCCGATACCAGACAGATCTTGTCTTTGAGCGTCTGATGCCGGGTGGTCAGCATTTCCTGGGCAAAATAGACGGAGCCGTATCCCGTGGCTTCGGGCCGGATCAGGCTGCCGCCCCAGTTCAGGCTTTTGCCCGTGAGCATGCCCGTGAACTCGTTTTTCAACTTTTTGTACATACCGAACATGTAGCCGATCTCCCGGCCCCCAACCCCGATATCTCCGGCGGGCACATCCCTGTCCGCGCCCAGGTGCCGGAACAGTTCCGACATAAAGCTCTGGCAGAACCGCATCACTTCATTGTCGGACTTGCCTTTGGGATCAAAATCCGCCCCGCCTTTGGCCCCGCCCATGGGCAGGGTGGTCAACGCGTTCTTAAACACCTGTTCAAAAGCCAGAAATTTGAGAATGGACAGATTCACGGAAGGATGAAACCGCAGGCCGCCTTTATAAGGACCGATGGCGGAGTTCATTTCAACCCGGAATCCCCGGTTCACCTGGACCCGGCCCTGGTCATCCACCCAGGGGACCCGGAACTGGATGATCCGTTCCGGTTCCACCATGCGCTCCACAATACGGGCATGACGGTATTCCGGATTCCGGTCCAGCACCAGTTTCACCGACCCGACCACCTCGGTGACTGCCTGATGAAATTCTGTTTCATGGGGATCTCTGCCACTGATAATGTCCATGATTGTCGTCATTTTACTTCTCCTGTATCCTTGAATTTTTAAACGCTATACTTTTTCATCTGCCGGTTCAAACAATGCCTTCATGGCCGGAACAAACGCTTTCCGGGTGGATGCCACATAGGCATCCCACTCACTGCCGTGGCGGTAAAAAGCCGTGGAAGCCAGTTTTTTGGTTATAATGGCATTGCGGTAAGCCCGCAGTTTATCTGCGTTCATGATACCCAGAATGGCTTCTCTGCCCAGAATTTTCACCAGCACACCGGGAATATAAGCGGCCATCACCTCCCAGAGCAGGTCTTCATCCGCCAGAATCGCATCCATGGCATCGGCCACCTGATTCTGAAATGCAAAAATCTGCTCACTGGTCTGTTCCGACAACACAAACAACGGTGTATCCGGATTTTTCTCATGAATTTTGAGCAGCATGGCTGTCTCGTTGCTGGCATGGGTCCGCACCAGGGTCAGCATATCCCGGATCAGGGCCCACCTTGTGGCGACATCTTCCAGAAGGCGCTTTTCATAATCGTCTTCAAACAGAAATGCGGTCAGCACTTCCGCCACGGCCGATGAAAACACCCCGCCTTTGTTGGCTGAAGAATCCTTGATCTGGAGGATGCCCGTTTTCTTGGCAATGTACCGGCGGGCCGAATCATCAAAAAACACATTGGCCCCTTCCACAATGAACCGCAGTTCCTTGAACAGGGAAGTAAATGCCTTCACATTGCGCTGGTTGATGGTGTCTTTGAAACCACCGCAGGGAATGAATGCCTGGATATCGGCCTGTTCGATAAATTTCCGGTTGGCCGGATCCGTGATAAAATTGCGGTGGAACATGGCACCGTCCGCCACAAACGTGCCGTCCGGCAGGGTAATGTTCTTGCCTTTCAACGGCACCCGGAATCCGCTGGGACCCAGTTTTTCTTCCGGGTATGCCATGGAATTGGCCCGGGGATGGGTATGGCGCATGAACGCGATTTTCATGAGCGATTCCTTGTCCAGTCCGTCCGGATCAAACAAAATGGAACCACCGTCCACCAGCAGGCAGATCTTTCCTTTATAGCACTGAATTTCGTTGCTGCCCAGATCCCCGTCCGGCCCGCCGGTCATCATCAGATTCAACGATTCTTCTTGGGTATCGTTGTAGGCGATCAGGGTCCTGAAAGCCCCCATCACTGAAGTGGTGGTCATGCCGCTGGTTTCCACCTGTCCACCGATCTGCTCGTAAATCAGATCCATATCCGTGGCCGTCACAACGGAATCGCCGTTGATGAGCAGTTCCGTGCCGGATTTTTCATGGGGTACCAGCCCGAAAAGATCCTGATTCCTGAGCATGCCGTAGGTGTCGTGGGGGATGCCGAAGCTCTTGCCCGTGGTAATGGTCCGCCAGTAGGCATATCCCCGTTCCCTGGCTCTGAAGGCGACTGCGTCCATCAACGGGGCCGTGCCTTCATCCGGTCCGAAAAATACCATCTCCGGCCGGCCGTAGTAATCTTTAATCTGAGAATCCGCCAGCATCAGATCCATGATGCCTTCGGTATAATCAAACAACGCATCCATGCTGTAATGGGCGTAGGTGGGATGAGGTACCACCACGCCTTTGGAGCCGCTCTCACAGATATCCTTATGTTTGAGGCGCTGGGCCTTGGGACCCAGGGCATAGTTGAGAAGCACGGCGTTGTCCAGTTCCATGCCATGATTGGCCGGAGTGACCCGGATCAGGCGCAGGCCCCCTCTGGCAATGTCATCGGCCCGAAGATGGGTGCCTGTGGAATAATGGCCATTGACAAAGAACAGCCCGTAAACAAACTGTTTGAACACCAGGGGATCCAGAACCTGATTATTGAGGCGGAAGGAAAACGAGCGTTTTTCCGGCTTGTAGAAATTGGTCTTCAGACAGCATAATATCAGTTTGAACATAAATTTGAACACATCATACCCCAACGGATCGTCCATGAACCGCACGGACAGCAGCTGATCAAATTCATCGGCTTTCTGGGCCAGACGTTCTTCTGTCATCACCCCGGAACTGGACGGATTGAACCTGGCATCAAACAATTCAAACAAAAACCGGATCAGATCCGGATGATCCATGGCCGTATCCAGTATCATGTTGGAGACATAGGTGAATTTATTGGACTCGTGAATCCGGGCTGAAAACGCTTCCTGATGATCCACGGAAGCCAGGCTTTCCATGATCTCCCGGTCGGTGCGGGTGCCTTGCTCCTTGAAAATGAACAGATGGACAAAATCCACGGCATTACCGGCAAACAGCATCTCTTTAAAGCTGAGGACACCGTCCACGTAAAGCTGGGTGATCCGGCTGATGCGAAAACTTAAGAATGCCTGAAGGTCAGCGATCAACGGGGCTTCCTGGTTTCTTGACAGCTCGCCGGCCACATACAAGGAGCAGATGGATGTGGGCACCCGGGTCTCGGTAAAATACGGCTCCCAGTATGCCCGGGTAATGGTCAGTCCGTGATCGGCAAACAGTTTTCTCAATACGGGCAATTGAGGCCGCTCAAAATCGGAATTGAACATAAACCGGATTTCACCGATATCCGAGAGGCTGAACACTTCCACAAACGGGGTGACATGCTGATCCACCTGTGTCAGAAACTTTTCATACCGGTTCCGGGTCAGCCGGGGAATGGCCGTGAAATCCCGGTTCTGATTGAACAGAAAACGTGATTGTGCAAACACGGTATCCGGGTAATCCATCACGGTTTCCGGCCGGTACACATAGGTATAATATGATTTTTCCGGATTGTAATAATATTCTCTTCTGTGCCCGGCCAGCATTTTGTCCAGAATCCGTTCCATGCGATCCCGGGTATCTTCTGTGGCAATCCGGATCCGCTGCACGTTGCTGTCCTGGGTCAGATCAAAATCAATATCCGCCACCCAGGAATGAAGAACGCCTTTATTTTCACTGAAATAGATGCCTTTGGCAATGGAAGATAAAATACTTTTCAAGGATTCCTTGGTGATGGTTTCAAAAAAATAAGCAGGAAAACCCAGATCATTGAGAAGGATGCCGGCTGCCAGGTTGATACAGTTGGCAGTGATCAGACCTTCCGACGACAGATCGATCACGGCCTCGTACAGCAGGCTGGGATTCAGGTTCACGTGTTTTGCTTTTTCGATGATGTGAGCCCCTGCAGAGGAGCCCTGGCCACCGTCGGTTGTCATATCCATTTCTATCTCCTGTCTGATGATTATAAACCGTTGCTACCGGTTTGCTAGTATACTCTTATTCACCCAGGGTCAACCCAAATTGGTTTTTTTTCACAAAACCAGAAACTTTTGAAAAATCAGCCTCGGGAATCGCCATCGTGTTTCCGGTATTGACTTCAGACAGGAACAAAGTTATTTTGCATGGTTCAAGTCATTATCAGATCATTTGTATATAAAAAACTGAATCTTAACCCTTTTTTCAAGTATGGATGTTGACACCTGAACCCATGACCCCTGAAACCCAGCTGATTCCTTTAACAAAACGGATCCATTCCGTTCATCTGACCCGTTTACCAGTGATGCCGGCCATGTTTTTTAAGCTGCTGATATCTGCGATGGGCAAACAAACCCGAATCCCCGACCATGGCCGGGTGGCCAAAGGGCAGCTGTGTCTGCCCAACGTGACACCGGATCCAATCCGGGTACAGCAATACCGCCGGGTATGCGGATTTGTCCATGCCCCCGAAGATCCCACAGTGCCGCCCGGTTATCTCCAGACCCTGTTCATCGGCCTGCTGGCCCGGTATATCACCTCGGATTTTTTTCCCATCAATCCCATGGGACTGATTCAGACGGGCCAGCAATTTGAATCCAGATGTCCGGTCCTGACAAGAGATTCCCTGGATCTGTTCTGTACGCTCCAGGACATGACCCGGACAGCAAAGGGGATCTCAACCCGGTTTCTTTTACAAGTATATCGGGATAAAAATCCGGTATGGCAGGGAATCGCCACTTATCTGACCCGGATTCCCGGATCGAAACGCACGTCAAAAACCGTTCAGGATGCGCCTTTGCCGGCAAAAATGACCCTTGCGGTTCCCCCGGGTACCGGCCGCCGCTATGCCCGGGTATCCGGGGATTACAACCCCCATCACCTGTCAGATGTCACAGCCCGCTTAATTGGATTCAACCAGGCCATGGTCCACGGCATGTGGAGCATGGCCCGGACCCTGGCCTGTCTGGAAAAAGCCATGCCCCTGGTTCCCCCTTTTTCTGTGGATGCGGCATTCAAGCTGCCGGTATTCATGCCCGCCACATTGCAACTGGGGTACAAGCAGGTGGTGCATGGCCACAAAACCCGCCGGATTATTTTCGATCTCCGGGATGCCGCAACCTTTCGACCTCATCTTAAAGGCCGGGTAACCGGGTTTGAAAAGGAACACTAAATAATGATGGGATCGTTGTTCGCCTTAGGGTCTGCTTTTTTCTGGGCCGGTGCCGTGATTTTATTTAAAAAAAGCGGGGAAACGTTTTCCCCCATCTCTTTGAACATCTACAAAAGTATTGTGGGGCTTTTGCTGGTCAGTGCCACCATGCTGCTGCTGGGCATCCCTTTTTTCCCGGAACAGCCCCTGAACAGCTGGCTGCTTTTATCTTTGTCCGGATTTCTGGGCATTACGCTGGCGGACCTGTTTTTCTTTATGGCCCTGAACCGGCTGGGAGCCGGAATGGCGGCGATCGTGGAGTGCCTGTACTTACCCTGTGTCCTGTTTTTTTCCTTTGTACTTCTGGATGAACATCTGGGACCCGGCGGCATTACAGGCGGTCTGCTGGTACTGGCAGCGGTTCTGGTGGGATCGTTCCAGAAAAAAGACCTGACTTTGACCCCGGGACTGGCTCCCGCCTCCCGGGTGCCTGCCATCATTGCCGGGGTTTTTGCCATGATATTTCTGGCCTTAGGCATTGTGATCATCAAAGAAATTCTGACACATACCGATGTGTTCTGGGCCACCCTGGTGCAACTGGGCGCCGCCATTGTCACCCTCATGATTCTGGTAATCTGCCATCCCGGAAGAAAACGCTTTCTGTCAGAACTCAAATGGTCCAGATCCTGGCTGGTGGCGCTGCCTGCATCCATCTGCGGCAATTACATCGCTTTGGTTTTATGGGTGGCGGGCATGAAATATACCACCGCGTCCCGGGCCGCCATTCTCAACCAGATGTCCACGATTTTCATTTTTATCCTGGCCGCTGTTTTTCTCAAGGAAAAAATCACGGTCAACAAAGGGGTGGCTATTTTCATGGCCATTTCCGGTGCACTGCTCACCATATTCACCTGACAGACACGGCTTGGGACCCATTCACTCACAGCTGGGCACAAACCACCTGGTTCCGGCCCTGTTTTTTGGCACGATACAGGGCCTGATCCGCTTTATGGACAAGAATTTCAGGTGTATTCGCATGGACAGGGAATCCGGCAACCCCCAGTGATACCGTGATGGGGCCCACAGACACACCCTGCCAAAGAATATCCAGGGCAGAAATCTGCGTATTCAGATCCCCGGCCCGGGTCAGGTAATCGTTGATGGTTCCCCCGGTCATGAGGATGAAAAACTCCTCTCCCCCGAACCGGCAGACGGCATCCTGGGTTCGGGTGGCATGGATCAGGGTATGGGCAACGGTTTTAAGCACCTGATCCCCGGCATCGTGTCCCAAGGTGTCATTTAATATTTTGAAATGATCCAGATCCACCATGATCCCTCCCAGTGCCGTACCGGCCCGGCGGGCCCGCTGAAACTCTTTTTCCAGGATCTCATCCATATACCGGCGGTTATAAAGACCGGTCAAAGGATCTCTGATGGTCAATTCGTACAATTGATGATTCAGCCGGATATTTGACACGGATAGGGACAGATATTCCGCAGTGATCAAAGCCAGTTTCCGGTACTGTTCAGAAAGGGAAAACTGCGGATTTCCCACACACAAGGCACCGATCACACCATCTTTATCTTTCAGGGGCACGCAATAGGCACAACAGGCCAGGGACGTCTTCCGGGATGAAACCGGGAGCCCTTTTCCAAGCACTTCACATTTCAAAGGCTTGGGCGCCACTGCGGTTTGCGACGGTTTTCCCCATTCAAATACCGGGAGCACCGTATGCTTGTTTTTTTCCTGCAGACAGATCCGTCCGGAAACATGTGAAAAAATTTTGGGCAGATACCAGTAGATTACGTCATACAGCTCTGTTTCCCGGGAACAGCTTTGCAACAGCATGGCCATGCCTGACAGCAAAGTGAGTTTATGGGTATGGGGACCCGCCATCTAAAAGCTCCTTTATTTCCGATGCAAAACAGCTTGTTGTGAAACCCGTTTTGATTTTGAACATCCAACCTGTGTTTACACATAAACGCTTGACTAATTCAATGGTTTTCGTCTAAATAAGTCCATAAATTTTAAATAGTTTAAGGAGTTTCCATGTCAAAACAAAAAGTGGTTCTGGCCTATTCAGGCGGACTGGACACCTCGGTCATTCTGAAATGGTTGCTGGAGCAGGGATATGAAGTATTTGCCTACATGGCCGACATCGGGCAGCAGGAGGATTTTGACGCGGCCCGGGAAAAAGCCCTGAAGATCGGGGCCTCGGATGTGTTCATCGAAGATATGCGCAAGGAGTTTGTCACAGATTATATTTTTCCGGTATTCAAGGCCAATGCCCTGTATGAGGGCCGGTATCTTTTGGGCACCGCCATTGCCAGGCCCTTGATCGCCAAAAAACAGATCGAGATCGCAAACAACCTGGGCGCGGTTTATGTATCCCATGGCGCCACGGGCAAAGGCAACGACCAGGTGCGGTTTGAGCTGTCCTATTATGCGTTGAACCCGAAAATCAAAATCATCTCCCCCTGGAAGAACAAAGATTTTCTGGCTGCATTCAAAGGCCGGACCGATCTGCTGGCCTACGCGGAAAAACACGGGATTCCCACCAAGCAGACCGCATCCAAACCCTACAGCGAAGACGACAATTTGCTTCATATCTCCCATGAGGCCGGCATCCTGGAAGACCCGGCCCATGAATGTGAAGAAAGCATTTACTCCCACACAACATCCCCGGAAAACGCGCCGGATACCCCGGTCCGGATCCGGATCCGGTTCAAGGACGGCATCCCCGTGGAAGTGGAAAACCTCACGGACGGCACGGTGAAAACCGATGCCCTGGAACTGTTTGAATACCTCAACCAGATGGGAAGTGAACACGGCATCGGCCGCCTGGACATGGTGGAGAACCGGTTTGTGGGCATCAAATCCCGTGGGGTGTATGAAACCCCAGGCGGCAGCATCCTTCACGCCGCCCACAAAGATATTGAAGGCGTTGCCATGGACCGGGAGGTGATGCGGCTGCGGGACATGCTGGCTGCCAAGCTCGGAGAACTGGTTTACAACGGATTCTGGTTCAGCCCGGAAATGGAATTCATCATGACCGCCATGGACAAAAGCCAGGAGCTCATCGACGGGGATGTATTCCTCAAACTCTACAAAGGCACGGCTTATCCTGTGGCCCGGACCAGCCCGTCCTCACTGTACAATCAGGAACTGTCTTCCATGGATATCGAAGGCGGGTATAATCAGGAGGATGCCGAAGGGTTCATCCGCATCAACGCCATCCGGTTAATGGCCCACAGACGGATTGTGAATCAATAACAGTGCACCCTGTCAAAAGAGGCATGGCGCCAGGATTGCCCATGCCTCTCAGGCCATTTCTGTCTGTTGCGTTTGATCGGTCTGGCTGATGCCGTTGAATCAGATGCCTAAACGGTTTTTGATCCCCCTGAACTGATCATAGGTCAAGCCCAGCAGGGCTGCCGCTTTTTTCTGGTGAAACCGGGTTTGTTTTAACGCGTCTTTGACCCGAAGGGTTTCCAGGGCCTGAACCGCGGCTTTCAAAGGTAAGGTCGTCAGATGTCCCATACTTTGGTCTTCAACGCTTTTTGATGTCTGCACCCATTCGGGGAAATCCCGGGCCGGGCCCTTTGGTTTCATTTCTTTATCCGGATGTCCAAATGGATTTTCAAACGGATCAAAACAGATCTCATGGATCCGGTGGGTGTCATGTTTGTAGACCGCTCTTTCCACCACATTTTTCAACTCCCGGACATTGCCCGGCCAGGGGTATGAGATCAGTGCATTTTCAGCGGATTCCGTCAGTTCGGGCAGCGGCTCCCGGCCCAGTTCAAACGCCATTCGGGTGGCAAAATGACGGGCCAGCACCAGAATATCCTCTTTGCGGCACCGCAGCGGCGGCACATGGATCACCTCGAAACTCAGGCGGTCCAGAAGGTCCTGCTTGAATGTGCCGCTTTTTACCATGGCAGGCAGATCGGCATGGGTGGCGGCCACGATGCGCACATCCACCTGCACCGGACGCGCAGATCCCACCCGCTCGAAGGTACCGTACTCCACGGCCCGCAGAATTTTCTCCTGAACCTCCATGGGAATGGTGCCGATTTCATCCAGAAACAGAGTCCCGCCGGCTGCCTGTTCAAACCGGCCGGCAGTGCGGGTCCCGGCCCCGGTAAACGCCCCTTTTTCATATCCGAACAATTCCGATCCGATCAAAGTCGGAGTCAGGGCCGCACAATTAAGCGTCACCAGGGGTTTTTCCCACCTTTTGGAAAGAAAATGAATTCGAGCCGCAGCCAGTTCCTTGCCCGTACCCCGTTCCCCGATCACCATGACCGGCCGGTCCACCGGCGCCACCCGGGAAATCTGCTCCTGAAACTCAATAAACGCCTCGGACTGGCCGATGGCTTCGTATGTGGTATATTCAACCATAAAATATCCATATAAACTAATTTATGGTAATTATTACCACCTGTCCATATGATTGTCAAATCATACAGCTGTCTGAAATAAAAAGACATTCAACCCAATCATCTTACTGGCACGCTTTCTGCTATATTCTTCAAACACGGCATTGCGCCGCAAAACCGCTAATTATTTTATATATAAAAAACAAGGAGATGTATCATGGGTATTTTTACACGATTCAGAGACATTGTATCCGCCAACATCAACGCCATGCTGGACCGGGCCGAAGACCCGGAAAAACTCATCAAGCTGATGATCAGGGAAATGGAAGACACCCTGGTGGAACTTAAATCCTCCTGTGCCGGCACCATTGCCAGCCAGAAAAAAGTGTCCCGGCTGCTGGAGGAAACCTGTGACAAGGAAGCATTCTGGGATCAAAAAGCGGCGCTGGCAGTATCCAGGGGCAGAGATGACCTGGCCCGGCAGGCCTTACTGGAAAAAAGGCGGTTTTCCCAGCGATGCGAGGCCGTGGAACAGGAGCTGACCGAGCTCAAATCCATTGTGGCACAGTACCAGGATGATATCCAGGAACTGGAGAACAAACTTAAATCCGCCCGGGAAAAACAACGCATGCTGGTACAGCGTCATATCCGGGCCCAGCGCAAGAAAAAGGCCCACCAGGAAATCCGGCGCGTGGACTCAGCCCAGGTCGTACAGCGATTCGATGAAATGGAATCCAATATCGAGCGTATGGAAGCGGAAGCCGACCTGGTAAACTTCGGCAGGAAATCCGACATTGAAGCCGCGTTTGAGGAACTGTCCGCAGATGATGAAATCGAGCAGCAGCTGACGGAATTAAAATCCTCCCAAACCCGGCCCAAAGATGATACAGTCAGCCACTAAGATAAGATCATCAACCCCAAAGGAGACGATGTATGATGAACGGATTGCTGATCATGGCAATGGGTGTGGGAGGCATCATTCTGGTGGTGATCACCATCGGACTGGTGATCATCGCAATCATCCGGGCCGCCCGAACCGGCGGCATTTATAAAAAGGACCGCCAGACCCATGATGACGAGACCCGGATGATCCAGGATATTTACCATGGCCTGTCAAAAATGGAAGCACGGGTGGAAGCATTGGAAACCATCTTGATTGAACGACAAAAAAAGGACTGACGATACGATGAGATATCATTATAAACGAAGACATCACGCATCCGGGTTCGGCCGGGGCAACCAGCCAAACCGGCGATTCCGGGACCGGTTCAATGACATCACCGGAGACCGCCGCATCTACCGCTCCAGAAGAGGAATTCTGTTAGGCGTATGCCGGGGGCTGGCCGAACATTTCAATCTGAGCGTCTTCTGGGTTCGGGTGGCGTTTTTACTGATCTTTGTGTTCACCGGATTCTGGCCCGTCGGGGTGATCTACATCATTGCCGGACTGATTCTGAAACCGGCCCCGGTGGTACCGTTTCAAAACGAAACCGACCAGGAGTTCTACCAGTCTTATACCACCTCCAGGGAATCGGCCCTCCAGCGCCTTAAGCGAAAATTCGACAACATCGACCAGCGCATCCGGCGCATGGAGCACACGGTCACCTCCAGGGATTTTGACCTGTAACCTGATAATGCCGGATGCTTTTTTGTTTCTATGGCAATGGTTGACACTGGATTTCAATTGCCATAGAGTTATGCCGACAGCAGGCAGGGCCGGAAAGCAATGAACCCAAAGTAAAACGGATGCCGGGATGTGAAGGGCAACACAAGTAATTCATTGATCAATGCGGACGAAGGCCTGGTGGTGCTGGACAGGTCCCTGGGAATAATGAGCTTTAATCCGGCGGCCCGGGAAATCATCACCCCTGAACTCAGGTATGGCCAAAAACTGAATTTCAGTTCCTTTATCGCCGGCCCCGATCTGTCGATAATAAAAGATGCGGTTGACGCGACACTCCACCAGGGCAGAACCCGGGTGGATGCAATAGCCGCGCTGAAAACCGCATCCGGCAAATCTATTTTCATCCGTTATGCCGTTCACCCCCTGTATGAAACCAGCCGGATGATCATCGGCCTTATTTTTTCCTTTAAGCAGGTTTCAACACCTCTGGAATCCCATAATACCACAGATGACATCTCCAACAAGGCGTTGATCAAGCATCAGTCTTTGCTGGAAGCATTACCCGAAGGGGTGTTCACCATTAACACAAAATGGCGGATCGCCTCTTTCAACAAAACCGCTGAAGAAATCACCGGCTATTCCAGAAAAGAGGTGCTTGGCCGCTATTGCTGGGAAGTTTTCCGCTCAGATCTGTGTGATATCGGATGTCCGTTGCGAACCGCCATTGAAACCGGCCAATCAGAGATGGACCAGGATATCCGCATTTTAAAAAAAGAGGGAGCCCGACTGACCATACTGGTGAATATCGGTGTTCTCAAGGATGAGCACGGGCGGGTTGCCGGGGCAGTGGAAACCTTCCGGCCATTGACCGGTGAAAGAAATCAGCCTGACAAAACAAAACACCCCCATGCTTTTTCACATATCATTGGAAACAGCCGGCCCATTCAACAGCTTTTTGCACTGATGCCGGACCTGGCCGCCAGTGAGGTCAATGTGTTTATTACCGGTGAAAGCGGTACGGGAAAAGAGCTGTTTGCGCGCACGCTACATGACAATTCCTCCCGGGCAAAACATCCTTTTGTCGCGGTCAACTGCTCTGCCCTTGCCGAAAGTGTTCTGGAATCAGAGCTGTTCGGCCATGAAAAAGGCGCCTTTACCGGTGCCACAAGGGCCAGGCCCGGCAGGTTTGAACGGGTGAAAAAAGGGACCCTTTTTCTGGATGAAATCGGTGAACTCAAACCCAGCCTGCAGATCAAACTGCTCCGGGTTCTGGAACAAAGAGAATTCGAGCGGGTCGGCGGCACTGAAACCCTTCCGCTGGAGGCCCGCATTATCAGCGCCACCAACCGGAACCTTACCCGGGCTTTGAAGGACGGCTCTTTCAGGGAAGATTTCTACTACCGGTTAAGAACCGTGCCCCTGGCCATTCCGCCCCTCAGGGAACGCAAAGAAGACATCCCTTTACTGGTGCGGTATTATATCCGGTTTTTTAACACCACATTCAAAAAAACAGTGAAGGGGGTTGACCCGAAAGTAATGGCCCTGTTTTCAGATTATGACTGGCCGGGCAATGTCCGGGAACTGGAAAGAACCATTGAACATGCCTTTGTTTTTGTCAAAGGACCCATTATCCGGCTGGAAAACCTGCCGCGTCTGGAAATGGCCGGCAAACTGACTGCCGCTGAAACACCCCATAACGCAAAGCAGGGTCGGAATACAGAAACCATTTTAAAGGCCCTTGAAAAATCAGATGGCAACCGGCAGAAGGCTGCGGATCTGCTGGGTATCAGCCGCACTTCCCTGTGGCGGAAGATGAAAACCCTGGGCTTGCTGGACTGATGTTTCAAAAATACGTTTCAAATGTTTCAAATGTTTCACTTTTTCACATTAAAATAATTTTCATTATTTTCAGGTAGTTATCTCAAAATATTCTTTTAAGTTTCCCTTCCTTGTTTCAATCACGGCTGGCCCCTAACCGGCCGCACCCCAAATAAATTTATATTTACCTATAATTTCAGATAGTTAGTATTGATGGTCCGCCCTTTGCACTATGGCTGAGCAACCAGGCACTCCGGCAATGGATGCCGTGCTAAAAAAAAGGGAAGCAACCATGTTCACGGGCAGGGCTATTTTATGAAAAGGGCGGATACCCCCCATATGCGGTCTGATAAGACCGGCATCATCGCATTATCTTCAGAATTCAGTGTGATGGGGATCAACCGGCAGGCATGCCGGATGCTGGAAATTGCACCGGCCCCCGGGACTGACTGCCCCCTTGAAAAAATAGTGGACACAAAATCTCTGGCAGCTGCCGGCAGGCTTTTTGCCGATGCCATTGAAAAAAAGGCCCCTGTCAAAGATGCCGTCATCTGCCTGGTCAATGCATCCGGCAGACCGTTTCACTGCCATGTTTCAGCCCTTCCGCTGATGTCAAAACATCAGTCAGCCATCGGCGTCATCCTGAGTTTCAAGGCGATAGACGTCCAAAACCGGGCGGAAACATCTCCCGCCTCTCTGACATATCTGCCGAGACTGGGATACCAGGGGGTGGTGGACAGCCTGCCTGAGGGCGTTTTTTCCATTGACCGGGAATGGCGGGTCAACGGGTTCAACAAAACCGCTGAAACACTGACCGGGCATGCACGGGATGATATCATCGGCAAATACTGCTGGCAGGTGTTTCAGTCCGGGGCCTGTCAACATAACTGTCCTCTGGCAGATATTTTCAAGAACGGCCGGTCATGGGAAAACCAGGAAACCACCATACGGACCCACACCGGATCTGTCCGGAAAATCCGTTTCAATGCCGGTCCCTTGAAAACGGCTGACGGCCGTGTTGTGGGGGCGGTTGAAAGTTTCCGGCTGCTGCCCACGAAAAAGGAAAACAAACGGCCTTCTCTGGATGCATTTACGTTTCAGGGGATGATCGGCAAAAACGCGGCCATGACATCCCTTTTCGCCATGCTCACAGATGTGGCGGCAAGCAAAGCAGATGTGCTTATAACCGGTGAAAGCGGTACCGGCAAGGAACTGGTGGCCAGGGCCATTCATACCCTTTCCCATCCGGATGCGAAAACCTTTGTGGCGGTCAACTGTTCGGCTCTGCCTGAAACCCTTCTGGAATCAGAGCTGTTCGGTCATGAAAAAGGGGCTTTTACCGGGGCGGATCAAATGAAACAGGGCCGGTTTGAACTGGCAGGAAACGGCACCCTGTTTCTGGATGAAATCGGTGAATTAAAACCCGCTCTCCAGGTCAAGCTGCTCAGGGTTTTGGAGCAGAAGGAATTTGAACGGGTGGGGGGCAGTTCACCCATAACGCTTTTTGCCAGGGTCATTGCGGCCACCAATCAGGATCTGGACAAAGCCATGGCCTGCGGCCGTTTCAGAGAAGATCTCTATTACCGGCTCAGAACCATCCCTTTACGGGTTCCGCCCCTGCGGGAGCGTATTGAGGATATCCCCTTGCTGGTGGACCATTTCATCAACACATTCAACCTTAAATATGACAAAAACGTCCGGCTGGTGGATCCCAAGGTGATGGATTTTTTCAAAACATATCACTGGCCGGGAAATATCAGGGAACTGGAGCGCTGCATGGAACATGCGTTTGTCTTTGTCAGAGGCCCCATCATCTTTCCCCGGTATCTGCCGGAAATGGAAGATTTCACCGGACAAAAACCCCCGGGTCCGGGCAAAAAAATTAATCCTGATCAGGAAAATCTGCTGTGGGCTCTGGAAAAAGCGGACGGAAACAGAGCACAGGCGGCCAAACTTTTGACCATAAGCCGCACTTCCCTGTGGCGGAAAATGAAAGGTGCCGGCCTGATATAGGCACAAAAAATTTTATAGCCAACTTTAAAGTACCTAAAACCATTCAAAAGGAGCAGTACCATGTCTGACAACGCCCTTTATATCGACGAAATGATGGATCAGTATCCAGCCAAACCGGAATCCCTGATTGTTATTTTGCAGGAAATTCAAAACAAGTACGGCTTCATCTCCGGTGATGCCATGCGCCTGGCCAGCGAGCATGTGCATGTGCCCCTGACCCAGGCCTATGCCGTGGCCACATTCTACCAGTCTTTCCGCCTGGATCCCGTCGGAGAACATGAAATCAAGGTCTGTTTGGGAACCGCCTGTCATCTCAAAGGGGGCCAGCGCCTGGTGGAGGATCTGGAAAGAAGGCTTCATGTAGAATCCGGGGGCACCACCGAAGACATGCGGTTTACCCTGAATACAGTGAACTGTGTCGGTGCCTGCGCCCTGGCACCGGTGGTGTCTGTTGACAACCAATACCACCCCAATGCCACGGCCAAAAAAATGGAAAAGGTATTGAAGTCATTAACCGATCCGTCACTCGAAGAGATGGAGGGAACAGGAAATGCATGATCACGCCCTTGCAGAACAATCAGATGCTTTGCGTCTCAGATCGCTTGATGATCTGAACCGCTTGAGAAAACAGATTCTGGACAAAAGAGATCCGGACCAGCCGGAAATCGTGGTCTGCCATGGCACCGGCTGCCTGGCCAACGGCAGTGCCGATGTCAGTGCGGCCATCCGGTCCGCCCTTGATGCATCCGGTATTGAGGCCAAAGTGGTTCCGGGAATCAAGACCACCGGGTGCCAGGGGTTTTGTTCCCACGGCCCGCTGGTGGTGATCCGTCCCCGGGGCATCTTTTACCAGAAAGTCAAACCAAAAGATGCCAAAGAGATCATTGAAAAAACCATTGTCCAGGGGGATGTGGTCAAACGCCTGCTTTACAAGAATCCCACGGACGGCGAAAAAATCCTCCATGAACAGGATATCCCGTTTTACAAACGCCAGACCCGGGTGGTACTGCATAACATCGGTAAAATCGATCCCACAGATATCAGCGATACCATCGCGTCCGGCGGATATCAGGCCCTGGCCAAAGCCCTGACCACCATGACCCCGGAACAGGTGGTGCAGGAAATCGAAACTTCCGGTCTCAGAGGACGGGGCGGCGCAGGATTTCCCACCGGAAGAAAATGGCGCAGCGCCCTCACTGCCATCGAGAAAAAAGGGCGGCCGGTGTACGTGGTAGTGAACGGCGACGAAGGGGATCCCGGCGCGTTCATGGACCGCACCATCATGGAAGGGGATCCCCATGCCGTGCTGGAAGGATTGATCCTTGGCGCCTATGCCCTTGGTGCGAACCAGGGCTATCTGTATGTCCGGGCCGAATATCCGCTGGCCATCAAACATCTGACCATTGCCATGGAACAGGCCAGGGCCTATGGGCTGCTCGGGGACAATATCCTGAACTCCGGATTTTCATTTGATGCCCGGATCAACCGAGGGGCGGGCGCGTTTGTCTGCGGTGAATCCACCGCGTTGTTCACCTCCATAGAAGGAAATCCCGGCAACCCCAGACCCAAATATGTCAGGTCTGTGGAAGAAGGCCTGTGGGGAAGGCCCACCGTGCTCAACAATGTGGAGACATGGGCCAACATCCCTTTGATTGTGAACAAAGGCGGAGACTGGTATGCCAAAATCGGTGTGCCCCACAGCACCGGTACCAAAGTGTTCTCCCTGGTGGGCAAGGTGAACAATGTGGGCCTGGTGGAGGTGCCCATGGGGGTGCCGCTGTCCACCATTGTGGAAGATATCGGCGGCGGCGTTCCCGGCGGTGCCCCTTTTAAAGCGGTCCAGACCGGCGGCCCCAGCGGCGGGTGCATTCCCTATGAATTAAAAGACACCCCCGTGGATTTTGATTCATTGACAAAGGCGGGTTCCATGATGGGGTCCGGGGCCATGATCGTCATGGATAACAGAGACTGTGTGGTGGATGTGGGGCGGTATTTTCTGCGGTTTCTGGAAGAGGAATCCTGCGGGAAATGCATGCCGTGCCGACTGGGATTATCACGGATGCGGGAAATTCTGGACAATTTTTCAGAAGGCAAAGGGTCTGAAAAAGACATCGAGGATCTGTTGAGCCTGTCCAAAGCCATCCAGGACAGCGCGTTGTGCGCCCTTGGTTCCAGCGCCCCCAACCCGGTGCTCACGACCCTCAAATACTTCAAAGATGAATACCTGGCCCATGTCACCCGGCAAAAGTGCCCGGCCGGGGTCTGTAAGAACCTGATCACCTATTCGATTGACCCGGAACTGTGCACGGGGTGCACCAGTTGCGCCAAACAATGTCCTGTCGGCTGTATTGAAGGAGAAAAGAAAAAACCCCATGCCATTGATACCGGTTTATGCATCAGATGCGGTATCTGCATGGATACCTGCAAATTTAACGCTGTTAACGTCATATGATGGAGGCCAGTCCAGTGATTACATTTACGATAAATGATCAGAAAGTAACCGCCAAAAAAGGGTGGACGGTTCTTGAAACAGCCCGGGAATACGGCATCGAGATTCCCACCCTGTGTCATCATCCCGCTGTCAAACCCAGCGGTGCCTGCCGCCTGTGCATGGTGGAACTCAAAGAGAAAAACTGGTCCAAGCTGGTGGCATCCTGTATCTATCCGGTGGCAGAAGGCATCAATGTCTATACCGAAACCCCCCGGGTCCATAATGTGCGGCGGTGGATTTTGGAAATGCTGCTGGCCTCATGTCCGGCCAGCCCGGAAATCAGTGCTTTGGCCCAGGCCCACGGGGTGGTATCCACACGGTTCAAGATCCATGACCCGTCCCAGACCTGCATGATCTGCGGTCTGTGCCAGCGGATCTGTGAAGAAGTGGTGGGCCTGTCCGCCATTGCCGTGGTGGACAGGGGGGTGCACAAGAAAGTGGGCTCTCCGTTTATGCGGCCCACCGATGTGTGTGTGGCCTGCGGCTGCTGTCTCACTGTTTGCCCCACAGGCGCCATGAAGGATATCTTTGATACCGTAAGAGGTGAACCCAAAATGCCGCTGACACAGCTGGCCATGTAAAAAAGGAGGTCCTTATGATGACCGATACAAAAATTGGCGTGTTTCTGTGTAAATGCGGAAACGAGATTGCGCCCCTGATTGATTTGCCCCATCTTTACAGCACCATTCAACCAGAAGTGGATTATTGTGAGATCCTCTCATTTCCATGCCTTCAACCGGGCCTGGAAAAAATCATGTCTGCGGCTGCCGCCAACCGGTTGAACCGCATCATCATTGCCGGCTGCGAAGGCCGCACCATGCTCAAAAAATTTGAAACCGCTCTTGAACCTGTTGATATTTTAAAGGGCCAGATTGATATGGTCAATCTCCACAGCCATGTGGCCACCGTATCAGACAAATCACCCCTGGAAAAAGCCGCAAAAGCCGCAAAACTGATCATTGCCTCCATTGCTGAAATGCGGGTACTCAAGGCAACCGAACAAAAGCGGGCCAGAATTGACGGCCCGGTGGTGGTGGTGGGCAACGGCATTTCCTCTTTTCCGGCTGTACGGAAAATCACCCAGGCCGGCATCAAATGTATTTTGTCGGTTCCTGAAACAGATCCGGACAAAATCATCCGGAACCTGCACCTTTCCTACCCGGGGGAACGCCCCCATTACGATCGTTTGAAAACCCTGATCTCAGACACCCTGGACAGCAAAGATCTGACGGTTTTTGAACACAGCCGGCTCACTGAACTTGTCGGTGTTACAGGAAACTATACATTGACCTTCACCCTTCAGAACGGACAGGAAGAAACCATAAAAGCAGGTGCGATCATCGCAGCACTGGACGCTGAATTGTCACCGCCGGGTCCCGAGTTCGGCTATGACGGCCGCGCCGTTCTCATTCAATCTGAAATGGAGGAACAGATTACCCAGAACGGCACCCCAAAAGGACAGGTGGTCTTCTGGATCAGTGACTATGAATACGGCATGCCTGAACATGCAATGCTTTCAGCAAAAAACGCATGGTCAATGGCCATGCATATGAAAGCATGCTCTCCTGAAACCAATGTCATGATTTTTCACAACGAAAAAATGGCCATTCCTTTGACCGGAGCGGAAAGAGCGGTCAACCGGAAAGCGGGAATTGCCTGGATACCTTATGACAATGCGGTCCGCCCCTCTGTCCAGGACGGCTATGTGACCTTCTGCAACCTCAAAGATCATGTGGAGCACGAGCTTGCCTGGGATTTTCTGGTGCTCTCCCCCAAAAGAGGGATCAACGGTGAAGCAAAGACCACGGCCCGGATACTGGGACTGATTCACAAAGAAACGCCTTTTTTGACCGGACATCACGCCAAGGTCAGACCGGAAATGATCGGCAGGGAGGAAACCTATCTGGCCGGCAGTGCCCGATACCCGTGCGACCTGCAGGAAGCATTGAACCAGGGCAGAAAAGCAGGCACCAGAAACGTGGAGATGATTGAAAAATCACACGCCCATCAACTGCTGGTGCCCCGCATTGTCTGTGTGGTGGATCCTGACAAATGTGTGGCCTGCGGCCAGTGCCAGGAATTGTGCGACTGCGGCGGCATCGGTATCGAGAAGTCAACCGGGGGCCTGCCCAGGATCGTTGACCCCATGCTGTGCACCGGCGGCGGCACCTGCGCCGCAGCCTGTCCCTATGGTGCGCTGGTGCTCCAGAATAACAGTACCGACCAGAAAGAAGCCAGAATCGGCGCTCTTTCCAGACAGATGGAACCTGATGAAGTGGTGGCCATGGCCTGTGTCTGGGGCGGACTGCCTGCTGCAGACAATGCCCACCGCAGAAAAATGTCCTATGACCCGCGCACCCATATACTGGGTATCCCCTGTGTGGGCCAGATCGATCCGGCTGTCATGGCCAAAGCATTTCTGGAAGGTGCGCCCGGCTTGCTGCTCATCGGCTGCCTGCCTGAAGAGTGTCACCATTCCTATGGCATCGACCATGCCTGGAACCGGGTGAATCTGATAAAAAAGCTGTTTGAATTGTGCGGGTTTGACCGCCGCAGGATCGCCATTGCCCATGCAGATATGAACAAACCCGAAGAGTTTGTCAAAACAGTGGATTCCTTCAATGCCCTGATTGCAGCCCTGGGACCGATCCCGAAAACCCAGGCCAATCTGGACAACCTTGCCTCCATCTATCAGCTGTGCAAGTACAACACAAGGATACGCACCCTGCTGTCGGTGGCGTTACGACGGCCCTGGGAAAAAACCTACCGCGGAGACCAGAGGCATGCCCTGGAATTTGACCGGGACTTCACCGCTGCCATTGAAGAAGAGTTTGATTTTGCTGAAAGCGCCTTAAATGAGCCGGCCTTTTACCGGTATGCCTGACCGCCTTGTCTAACTTCAAATCAACGTTACACACCCGCCCTGCCCTGATCCAGACATAAAAAGTTTTATTGCTGTGCCTGAATCAGGGCAGGATCACCCCCATACCCCGACCAGGGTCAGTCCGTCTTTGACCAGCATCAGGGCCAGCAGACACAATGCCAGGCCCAGCCCCCGCATGATAAGTACATAGGCCCGCCCTTTGATCACTGTCCTGGACCGGCCCACCGCCAGGGCCACAACCACCTTGGATCCCACCAGAAGCAGATAAAAACCCGCGATAAACGCCATAGCCGCTGCCAGGCTCACGGCCATGGCCCGATGCACCAGCGGCGCGCCCACTGAAATCCAGAACAGATAGGGGTGGGGGCTCAGCACATTCACCAGCACCCCTTTGACCAGGGCATTGCGGCCGGACACCTCCGGTTCGATCACCAGAGCCCGGGTTTTCAACCCATGAACCCCCATGCGGAACACCACTGCGCCCCCCATAAGGGAAATGGCCCCGAGTACCGCCTCGAAATCGGCCATGGTGGACAACAGCCCCACCGACACCACCACAATGGGCAGATCACTGATCAACGGCGCCAGGGCCACCCGGATCCCTGCCCCCACATGATACCGCAGGGTCTCCGATACCACCAGCGTCAGCAACGGCCCCGGTGCCAGCCCGGCCGACAGGCCCAGCACCAGGCCCATGAACAGAAAATGGATCATTTGCTTTTCTTTGTATCAGCAACATTTGTTGCTGTAAAGATTTTTAACCACCCCATGACTGTAAAAGCAATGATTCCCATTTTCAGGTTGACATTTGTTTCTAATGGGCATAGGAAAAAATTTTGCCAACACAGACAAAGAGGTTATATAAAAACTTGTAATGAACGCACAGCCCCCATCCTGGCTCACCGGTCCGGTTCACCGCATTGTCGTTAAAGTGGGCTCCGGGGTCTTGACCCGGAAAAACAGCCTGAACATCGATATCATCGCCAGCCTGTCCGATCAGATCTGCCGGCTTTATGACCGGGGCATTCAGGTGATTTTGGTCTCTTCCGGTGCCATGGCCGCCGGTGTCACTAAACTGGGGTTGTCCAAACGCCCCTCCGACATTCCCAAACGTCAGGCAGTCTCAGCCATCGGCCAGGCGGATCTCATCCGGGAATGGGAAAAAGCCGTGGAAAAATGCGGCAGAAAAGTGGCGCAACTTTTGCTCACCAGAGGAGATCTGTGTGACCGGGTGCGGTACCTGAATGCCAGAAACACCATCAACACGCTGCTGAACTGGCAGGTACTGCCCATTATCAATGAAAACGACACGGTGGCGGTAAAATCTTTGCAGTTCGGGGACAATGATAATCTGGGTGCCATGATCACGATGCTCATGGATGCAGACCTGATGATCAACCTCACCGACATCGGCGGGCTGTTCGACAAAGACCCCCGGATTCATGAAGATGCCCAGCTCATCCGGGTGGTGGACAACCCGGGGCAGCAGGTGGAAGACATGGCCGGCACCATTGCCGGCCCTTTAGGTACCGGCGGGATGAAAACCAAAATCACGGCCGCCAGAAAACTGACCACTGCCGGCATTCCCAAAATCATTGCCTGCGGGTTCACTCCCGATATTCTGCTGTCCATTTTTGAAAACACGTATGACGGCACCTATTTTGTTCCCAAAGCGGAACGACTCAACTCCAAAAAGAAATGGATCGGCCTTACCCTGCAGGCCAAGGGCCGGATCACCATTGATGCCGGAGCCAAAGATGCCGTGGTCCGGCAGCATAAAAGTCTGCTGCCTTCCGGCATTGTCCGGGTGGATGACTATTTTGACGTGGGAGATCCCGTGGAATTCATGGATGAAAGCAAACATCTGCTGGGAATGGGCCTGGTGAACTACAATGCCACAGATGTCCTGAAAATCATGGGATGCCAGACCGGCCAGATCAAGGACCGCCTCGGATACCGGCCCTATGATGAAGTCATTCACCGGGACAATCTGGTGATCATCAGTGATCCGGCCTGACAGCTTTATGTCCCGCTTAACCCCATTGAACAAAACAAGGAGTGATCATGTCCATAGAAACACAGATCATTGAAATTGCTGCCGCTGCCAAGGCTGCTTCCGGTATTATGGCTGCCGTTCCCAGAAAACAAAAGGATACCGCCCTGATGATCATGGCTGACCTGCTGGAAACCCGGGCAGAACAGATCAAATCGGAAAATCAGAAAGATGTGGCCGCAGCCCGGGAAAACGGGTTGTCTTCCGCCATGATCGACCGGCTTACGATCACCGATAAAACCATTGTCGCCATGGCGGAGGGTTTAAAATTTGTGGCCGGGCTGGATGATCCGGTGGGCACGTTGTCTGATTCCAGCATCCGCCCCAACGGGCTTGAAATTGCCAGAATGCGTATCCCTTTGGGGGTCATCGGCATCATTTACGAATCCCGGCCCAACGTGACCGTGGATGCGGCCGGCCTGTGTCTGAAGGCGGGCAATGCCGTGATTCTGCGGGGCGGTTCCGAAGCCCTGTATTCCAACCTGGCCCTGGCACAGGTCATTGCCCAGGGGCTGGCGGATGCCGGGCTGCCCGATGCCGCGGCCCAGGTGATTCCGGTGCGGGACCGGGAGGCGGTCAACATTCTGTTAAAGCAGGAAGCGCTGGTGGACCTGATCATCCCCCGGGGAGGGGAAGGCCTGATCCGGCATGTGGTGGCCCATTCCTCCATTCCGGTACTCAAACACTACAAAGGGGTGTGCCACGGGTATGTGGATGATACAGCCGACCTGGACATGGCCGTGGAAATCAGTGTCAATGCCAAGGCCCAGCGGCCCGGGGTGTGCAATGCCATGGAAACGTTACTGGTGCATGAAAAGATCGCTGATGATTTTCTGCCAAAGCTGCACCGCGCCATGACTCAGGCCGGTGTCACCCTAAAAGGCTGTGAGGCCTGCTGCCGGATGCTGGAAAATATTCAGCCGGCCACAGACGAGGACTGGGCGGCTGAATATCTGGATCTGATTCTGGCGGTCCGGGTGGTGCCGGACATGGATGGGGCCATGGGCCACATTGCCGCATACGGCTCCAATCACACCGAAGCCATCATCACCACCGACTATGACAGGGCCCGGCGGTTCGTGCGGGAGGTGGACGCGTCTCTGGTGATCGTCAACGCGTCCACCCGGTTCAACGACGGAGGAGAACTGGGGCTGGGGGCTGAAATCGGCATTTCCACCTCCAAACTCCACGCGTATGGCCCCATGGGCATCCGGGAACTGACCACCACCAAGTTCGTGGCCTGGGGCGCAGGTCAGATCCGGACCTGATCTTCTGTTATGGGCTCAGGTTCTGCCGGGAAAGAACGATCTCTGTTTTTTCCCGGCAGATTGTTTCTGACCGTCAATCCTGGTACTTGAAGGACAGACGGATATTGGTGCGGAACAGGGCGGGTTTGCCTTCCTCGATTTTGATGTCCAGTTTCTTCACCTCAGCGATGCGCAGATCCCGCAGGGATCCGGAAGCTTTGGCAATGGCCTTGTTGGCCGCGTCTTCCCAGGATGTGGTGCTGGCACCCACCAGATCGATGATTTTGTAGACACTGTCGCTCATGATTACCTCCTTTGCTTAAACATTTTAAAAAAAGGGCTTCGCAAGAGCTCAGAGTGAACAGCAGATTAAAATCAGGCCGGAATGAAATTCAATACAGATGGACCAATTATATAAGAATACGTCTGGATGTCAAAACCTTTTTCCGGTTGTGATATCGGCATTTTTTTCACCCCGCCAGGGCCAGTATCAGCCAGGAAATACCCACCGCTCCTAAAACCGGCACGATGATCCCGCCTCTGAACATCCCGTAAATCAAAGTGAAACCCATGCCTGCCAGGGCCGCTGCCGGCATATCCGGTGTGGCGGTTAAAACACCGGGAACGATCAATGCACCGATGGCTGCAACAGGGATGGCTTTTAAAAACGCGTTCACTTTGTGGGGAATGCGCAGGCGGTTGAGCAGGAGAAAAGGCAAAAGCCGGGGTATATAGGTCACGGCAGCCATACCCAAAATCAAGGGAATCAGGGTGTCATTCACAGGTGACCTCCTTTTTTTCCGGGGTGAGCATCGCTCCCACAAATGCCACCACCAGGATACAGATAATAATGGTCCACCCGGCAGGAAACAGATCCAGCCATATCAGCAGCGTATTCAGCACAGCCGACAGCACAGCCAGAAACACTGTTACTCTGGCAGTCTTGAGGGCCGGCATCAGGATGGCCAGCAGCAGGGCGTACAAAGCAACCCCCATGCTCTGGGTCAGAATATCGGGCAGAAAACCGCCCAGAACATATCCGCACACCGTGCCGGATACCCACCCGGACCAGGCGGACAGTTCCAGGAAAAATACAAACCGGGGGGTCAAGGCCTTTTTGTGGAAAGACAGCACGGAAAACACTTCATCCGTCACCCCGAAAGCCAGCAGAAAATAGGTTTTATGGGCCAGATTTCTGAGCCGGGTGGACAGATACGCACTCATGAGAAAATGTCTGAAATTCACCAGCAAGGTGGTCAGAATGATACCCCCCGGTCCCATGCCGGTCATCAGCAGGTTCAAAGCGATGAACTGGCTGGCCCCGGCAAACACCACCGCAGAAAACATAAACGCCTCCAGCAGGCTGGTGCTGCACCCTTTTGCCAGAATACCAAAGGCCACAGCCGCCGGAAAGTACCCGATGAATATGGGGATACCGGCCTGGACAGCGCCACGGATTTCCATCGGGTGCGACCCATGCGTTTCCGATCCTGTTGTCATTTTGCCGGATCCTTTGTCAATCGATGGGACCTGGTGTGCGCCAGGTCTTTTTCCAGAAATGTATTGACTGCATCAAAATAGACTTCAAACGAAGAAATCGTGTTATGGCCGGCGCCATGAACCGGCACCAGCTGTTTGGGGCAGGTCAGGCGCTCATACAGGCGAAGGGTATTCTGCGTGGGTATCACTTCGTCATTCGGGGCCACCAGAATCAGGGTCGGACTGGTGATTCCGGCCGCAAAATCAATGGTACGATGCCGGTCCTCCAGCACCAGATTCACCAGCCACGACGGGTAATATGCGCCGGCCACCGCCTGAATGCTGTCAAAAGGGCAGGTGAGCATCAGTCTGCCAAGGCCCCGTTCCAGGGCCAGATACGCCGCCATGGAAGACCCCAGGCTCCGGCCCCAGGCAGCACAGTTGGTGGCGTCAAGTGAATACCGGGTTGCCATATGATCATAAATGGCCAGGGCATCCGCCTTGAGACGCGCTTCTGTAGGCGATCCGCCGCTCTGGCCGTATCCCCGGTAGTTGATCAGAACCCCATTGGCAGATACCCGGGCTGAAAAATCCGCCAGGTTTACGGAGACTTCTTCGGCATTGCCTCCGAAATAAAACACCGTGGGCAGGCCGGTCCAGTCTTTTTTCACCAGCCATCCATGGAGCACGGTGTTTTTTCCCACAGAAATCCGGATCTCTTCCGCCTCCGGGATCCGGGCCGCCATCTGTGCCAGCTGTTCGGCGTTGACCGGCATTGGAAAATACAATAGTTTTCTGGAAAACACGTACCGTGTAAGCAAAAATAAGAGCACGGCAATGACCACGATAACCGGAAATCTCATGTCAGACTCCTTAAATGACCTCAACATTGGTGTGGGTAAAATATAACAGAATGCGGATGATGAAAAGGAAAATCCGGTGTAGACGTTTGATCTGCTTGATTTGAAACACTTTTTTTAGTAGTAGTGGCAATTAAAAAATCCGGAATCGGACCCAGGACAGCCACAACCCGGTAATAGCCGGTTTCTGAACAAAGGAGAAAAACAGTGAGTCTCATTTATCTGGCCGTCATTGCCGCCGTCGGCGGTATTGCCGTGGCCCTTCAGGGTCAGCTGATGGGGGGTATTGACAAGCAGGTGGGCACCCTTGAAAGCGTGTTCGTCACCTATGGGGGAGGCGGATTTCTCATCGGGATCATCATGATCCTGCTGCGGGGCGGCAATCTGTCCGGTCTGTCCCAAGTTCCCTGGTATACACTGCTGGCCGGCCCCACCGGACTGGTGCTCATCGCCGCCATCGGTTACAGCGTCCCCCGCTTAGGGCTGGTGGCTGCATTCACCATCCTGGTAACGGCCCAGTTCATCACAGCAGCCGTCATTGACCAGTTCGGCCTGTTCGGAGCGGATATCCGGCCCATCACCCTCTCCCGGATCATCGGCATGCTGGTGATGTTTGTGGGGATCTGGCTGGTCATGCAGTGATTGGAGCCGATGCCGTGCCCCATACCTTTACGCCCATTGCCACCTTGTACACCTGTTTCAAGGAAAAATTCGGTGTTCCCAGACAAATGAATTTAGTGCCTGCTGCTAGAGGACAACTGGTATTTGATCCGGCGTTTGCCAATATGGATGCGGTCCGGGACCTGGAAAAATTTTCCCATATCTGGCTGATTTTTGTATTCCATCAAACCCGGGACAAAACCTGGTCAGCCCTGGTCCGGCCCCCGCGCCTGGGAGGAAACAAAAAAGCCGGCGTGTTCGCCACAAGATCCCCGTTTCGACCCAATCCCATCGGTATTTCCGCCGTAAAACTCGACAGCGTGGAAAACAGTTGTGACGGACCGGTCCTGCATCTGTCCGGTGTGGATATCGTCAATGAAACACCCGTGCTGGATATCAAACCCTATATCCCCTGGGCAGATGCCATTGTCCGGGCAGATGGCGGTTTTGCCGACAATCGGCCCGCTTCCCGGCTTCAAGTGATTTTTTCTTCTGAAGCACAAACCCAGTGCCGGAAAATGTCGCAGCAAATTCCCAACCTGGCATCCCTTATCACCCAGATCCTTGAAAACGATCCCCGCCCCGGATACCGTGCAGGACCCACCACAAAGGATAAAAAAATTTATGGTATCCGCCTTTATGATCTGGACGTGAAATGGCAAATCACCGACGGAATTGCCCGGATTTTATCTTTGGACCCAATAAAATGACAAAAAAACTTAATTTGTATGAAGCGCGACAGGCGGAATGAATTTTCTGATGAGATCGAACAAATCTTTTAATTGATAGGGCTTGGCAAGAACCGCATCGAACCGGGAGTTCTCCATGAGCCACGGGGTACCTGACATGGCGATGACCGGCAGACGCGCTCCTTTCAGTTGCCTGACCTCCAAAAGCACATCATCGCCTGTCATCTTTCCCATTCGCATATCTGTAATGACCAGATCGTAATCAGCCATATGTAATTTTTTTACGCCTTGTTCTCCATTTTCAGCGGTATCCACATCATAACCTTTTCTGGACAACGCCATTGCCAGCATTTTGGAAATTGCTTTCTCATCATCGATCACAAGCACTTTGGGACGACTTGAAACTGTGTCAGACATCTTTTTCACCCCTCCATCAGCGGGTTTTTATCTTATCACCCCAAACCGATTGTTTTATGCAAACGACCCAGTCTATTTGCGCCATCTTACGCTCCCGGTAAAAAAACTGCAATAATTAAACACCGGCCAGCTATTTCAACCCATATCCCACCCTTCTTCCACTCCGTGGCAGGACACAAAACTGCCGTTGGGCAGTTCATTGAGGCGGGGAAATTCTTTTTTGCACCGGTCCCGGGCAAAGACACACCGGTTATGAAACA
This sequence comes from Desulfotignum balticum DSM 7044, assembly GCF_000421285.1. Lineage (GTDB taxonomy): Bacteria > Desulfobacterota > Desulfobacteria > Desulfobacterales > Desulfobacteraceae > Desulfotignum > Desulfotignum balticum. The sequence goes on along the minus strand of NZ_ATWO01000001.1, from coordinate 1,116,402 downwards.
CGCACCCTGAAGGCAGATTCACCGGTGTGGGCACCTCGCCCTTGAGTTTGATGTGCTTGGCCTTTTTTTCCCCCACCTTTGGGATGGCAGACAAAAGGGCCCTTGTATAGGGGTGCCGGGGTTCGTTGAAAAGATCATTGGCCGAGGCCAGTTCACACAGGGTGCCCAGATACAGGACTGCCACCCGGGAACTGATGTGGTGCACCACAGACAGGTCATGGGTGATAAACAGATAGGTCAGGTCATGTTTTTCCCGCAAATCCATGAGCAGGTTCAGAATCTGGGCCTGGATGGAGACATCCAGGGCAGACACCGGCTCGTCTGCCACGATAAAATCAGGATCCAGTATCAGCCCCCTGGCAATGGAGATGCGCTGGCGCTGCCCCCCGGAAAATTCATGGGGGTGCCGGGCGATCCAGGCAGGATCCACCCCCACCTGTTCCATGACATAGGCCACCTTGTCCCTGGCTTCTTCGGATGTCATTTTCGGGTTGTGGAACCGCAAGGGTTCTTCCAGGGTCTGTCGCACGGTTTTTCTGGGATTCAATGACGCATAGGGGTCCTGGAAAATCATCTGCATTTTTCTGCGAAAGGGAAGCCACTGCTCATGGGAAAGGGTATCGATGCGCTGGCCGCCATAAAAAATCTTGCCGGCATTGGGCCGGTACAGCCCCAGGATGACCCGTGCCAGGGTGGATTTTCCGCACCCGCTTTCCCCCACCACGCTCAGGGTTTCTCCTTTGTTGACAAACAAAGAGACGTTATTCACAGCCTTGACAGTGGTTTTTCCCAGATGAATGCCGCCTTTGAAACGCAGTTGGTCCAGAAATCCGCCGGAAATATCAAAATGCTTGAACACGTTCTGGACGCGCAATAAAGGGGTATGATTCGTCGTCATGGATTTTCCTTATCTTATTTCATATGACAGGCTGCCATAATACCGTTTTGTTTTTCTTCCAGCACCGGGGTCTGCCGGGTACAGATATCTGCCGCAAGTTCGCACCTGGGGTTGAATGCACACCCGGGCGGAATATTGGTAAGGGTGGGCATCATGCCCGGAATCTGCTTGAGGTCTTTACCCGGTTCAATGGAGCCGGGAATGGACCCGATAAGTCCGATGGTATAGGGATGCACCGGATGATGCACCACGGTATCCGTCGGGCCGTATTCAATGATCTTGCCTGCATACATCACCGCGATTTTTTCGGTCACCTGGGACACCACCCCTAAGTCATGGGTGATGAGGATCAGCCCCATTTTTTCTTTTTCACACAGTTCCTGAAGCAGGTCCATGATCTCGGCCTGGATGGTGACATCCAAAGCGGTTGTGGGCTCGTCCGCAATGATGATGGCCGGGTCGGCCAAAAGGGATATGGCAATGATGATCCGCTGGCGCATGCCCCCGGACAATTCGTGGGGGTACTGGGCCAGCCGCTTTTCAGGAGACGGCATCTGGACCAGCTTCAATTTTTCCAGGGCAATGGCCCGGGCTTCGGATTTGGATATATCCCTGTGGGCCCTCAGGGTTTCGATCATCTGAAACCCGATGGTGTACACCGGATTCAGCGTCATCATGGGGTCCTGAAAAATCATGGAAATCCGGTTTCCTCTGATTTTGCGCATTTTTTCCGGGGGATAGGCAGATATCTCTTTTCCCTCAAAATGAATGCTGCCCCTGGAAATATACCCGGGCTTGGAAATCAGGTTGATGATGGCAAAACCCGTAACCGATTTGCCGGCCCCGCTTTCCCCCACCAGACCCATGCGTTCTCCGGGATCCAGTTGAAAGCTGACACCGTCGATTGCCGTAATATCTCCGGACCTGAGGGCAAATTTCACTTCAAGGTCCCGGACTTCTAAAAGAGAAGACATCTTAAGTTTGTGTTATCCTTTGTATAATTTCGGGTTAAGCACATCCCGGAGCCAGTCACCCAGCAGGTTGATGACCAGGATAAAGAGCACCAGCCACAGCCCCGGCAGCACCGTAATCCACCAGGACCCGGAAAAAAAGTATTCCTGTCCGGACCGGATAAGAGACCCCAAAGACGGTTTTGTCACGGGCATACCCAGTCCCAGAAACGACAGGGCCGCCTCACTCATGACCGCATTGGCCACCTGGATGGTGGAAATGACCATCACCGATGTCAGGGCATTGGGCAGAATATGCCGGAACATGATGATCCTCTGGGGCAGGCCGATCACCCGTGCCGCCTCCACATATTCCTTGTTTTTTTCCCCCATGACCGAGGCCCGGATGGTCCTGGCGAACATGGGCCAGTTGGACAGACCAATGATGATGGTCAACAGCGGTATGGCAAGCTGTTCAAAACTGCCGGCACCAAACACCACCTGAAAGATGGCGCTCATGAAGATGGCCACCATGAGATAGGGAAAAGAAAACTGGATATCTGCCAGGCGCATGAGAACGGCATCGGTTTTCCCTCCCAGATACCCTGCCATAAGCCCTAAGACAATGCCGATGCTCGCCTGGATAGCCACAGCCCCAAGTCCTATGATAATGGAGGTGCGCAGCCCGTAGAACATGGTGGACAGCATGTCCCGGCCCTGATTGTCGGTGCCCAGGGGAAATTCTTTTGATCCGCCGTCCATCCACATGGGGGGGATTTCCGAATTCATGATGTCAATGTTGGCGGAATCATATGGGTTCATGGGAGAAATCCAGGGAGCGGCAAACGCGATAAGCAAAAAAAACACCAGGACCACAAAGCTTGCCATGGCCACCATGTCCCGCCGGAAACTGTATAAAAAATAGGATTCTTTAAACTGCTGTAATTTTGTTTTCATTTGGTTCCTGCTATCCTGACAGTGGGATTGATAAAGCCATAAAGAATATCCACAACCGTATTGACCACCACAAACAAGGCCGCCACCACCACCAGATAGGCAATGAGCAATGAGAGATCCGCCCGGTTCACCGCCTCTAAGAACATGAATCCCATGCCCGGCCACTGGAATACCAGTTCCGTAAGCAGGGTAAAAGCAAACATGATTCCGATCTGGACCCCGAACACCGTGATAACCGGCAGCAGGGTGTTCTTGAATGCATGCACCAGCCAGACCCGTTTGGGCGACAGCCCTTTGGCCCAGGCATATTTGATATATTCGGTTTCCAGCACCTCCATCATCTCAGAGCGGATCAGGCGGATAAACAGGGGCAGCATGAGCGTGGACAAAGAGATACAGGGAAGAATCAGATGTTTGAGCCCGTCAATGGTTAAAAGCCCGGTCATCCATATGCCGTTGCCGAAAAGATCCACGGTTTCCCCCCGGCCGTAGGAGGGCAGGATCCGCCAGTGCACCGCAAACAGATAGATAAGCAGGATGGCGGTCAAAAACACGGGCATGGACACCCCTAACGTAGAAAAGCTCATGGTAAACCGGGACAACCAGCTTCTTGGCTTCAAGGCACAGTAAACCCCCAGGGGTAAAGACAGGACAATGATAATCAGCGCAGTCCCCAGCACCAGCTCGATGGTGGCCGGCGCATGGTTCACAATCACCTCAAGATTGGGTTTGTTGTATAAAAAGGACCGCCCCAGATCCCCTTGGGTCACGGCATTTTTGACAAACCGGCCGTACTGGATCAGGAACGGATCATTAAGCCCCATTTTATCGGCGATCTGTTGCCGCTCTTCCGGGGTGACCCGCTCTCCCACCAGGTCCCGGACCGGATCACCAAACTCTTTTTTTATGGCAAATACCACCAGGCTGATAACCAGCATGACCACCACTGCCTGGAGAATTCTGCGTATGATAAATGCAATCATGTGATGCCGTTGTTTCCAGATTTAAGCACTGCCGCCCGGAAAACCTTTCCGGGCGGCAGTGACAGGTTAAACTGCAAAAATCGACAACCGAAATTTTCTATTCGATGACCAGGTCTCCGATATACGGAAAATTCTGGGCATTGATGACCGGTTGCGCCTGCACGTTCTTTTTGACGCCATAGGAATGGTTCTGCCAGTGAAACGGCACAAACGCGGCATCATCATACAGAATCTGCTCGATTTCCTGGAGCATGGCTTTCCGTTTTTCCATATCGGTCTCCGACTGGGCAGCGATGGTCAGCTCGTCCACTTTCGGATTGCAGTATCCGCTGTTATACTGGCCGTAGCCGGTTTCCGCATTGGGGCACATGGTCAAAAATTCTGAAAAGTTCCCGGAATCTTCGGTGTCAGAGTGCCATCCGATCATCATCATGTCGGCGGCTCTATCATCATATTCATTCCAGTACTGGGCCTTGGGCAGGGTCTTCAAATTTACCTTGATGCCGATTCTGCCCAGCATCTGGGCTGTGGCTTCAGCAATCTTGGCATCATTGACATACCGGTTGTTGGGGGCCATCATGGAAATTTCAAACCCGTTTTCATACCCGGCTTCTTTCATGAGGGCCTTGGCTTTTTCAAGGTCATAGCGGGGGGTCAGATTTTCCTTGTAGCCGAGATAGCCTTCGGGACCCTGCTGGGCCGCCACCGTGGCCGTGCCTTTCATGATCTGTTTGACGATGCCTTCGTTGTTCACAGCATGGACAATGGCCTGGCGGACTCTGACATCCTTGAACGCCTCCACCCGGTTGGGGTTCATCTGGAAGGTGATGATCCGGCCGCCGTTAATGTTCACCAGTTTGACCTTGTCATCGGACTGGATTCTGGCAAAGTCCTGGGGGGGCACCGGAGAGATCCAGTCCACCCCGCCGGATAAAAGAGCTGCCACCCGGGTGGCGTTTTCCTTGATGGGGCTCAGGATGAATTCAGTGACATTGCCCGGGCTGTTTGTGTCCCAGTAGTCTTCAAACCGTTTCATTTCCAGGATTACGTTGTGCTGGCGGTTGGTGACAATAAAGGGGCCTGTACCCGAAGCGTTGTTCAATGCAAACGATTCACCGATTTTGAGAATGGCATCCTTGGGCTGGCCGTTTTCATCGGTGCCGGTGTAAAATTCGGAATCCATGGCAAAGAAATAGGTGGCCATATTGAGCACCAAAGGATACGCTTTTTTGGTTTTAACGTCCACGGTGTAATCATCCACGATGTAACATCCCTCAAAGGGTTCCAGCAGGCCTTTGAAGTCCACGCTTTTGCGCATGCGGTCAAAAGACCATTTCACATCTTTGGCGGTAAAGTCGTTGCCGCTGTGGAACTTGACACCCTTTCTGAGATGAAACCGCATGGTCAGGTCATCCAGCCGTTCCCAGCTGGTGGCCAGGCGGGGTTCAAACTCCATGTCCTGGGTCCAGCGTACCAGGGGATCAAACACCCAGTGGGACAGCTGGAGCATGCCGCCTGACAACTGTACCTGGGGATCCAGGGATACCGGGTCGGCATCCAGCCCCATCTTAAACGTTTTTGCACCGGCAGACACCGTCAAAGACATGACCATAAAAACACTTAACACAGTCAGTAGCAATTTTTTCATTCTCATCCTCCAAATTAGTGTTAATCACAAATCCATAAAACGCCTGACATATGCATGTCACTGGCATTAACTATCCTGCATTGTCCAACTAGTTAGAATTACCAAAAAACAATCACAGGGTCAAGCAATATCAATATTTTGAAAATAATCATTGACACGGTTAAAATTCCATGTAATGAATGAGTATTCATTTTATTGAAATCAGGTATTCTCTTTGCAATTATTACGGAATCATTTTTAAAAATGAATTGCAACCTTTTATTATAATTTAATATTAATTTTATAAGGCAACTTTTTTCATGGGTTTTACCCGGGTATTCCCGTTGAAAAATCAGGAATCAACCCAATGAACAACTATTCAGAACCCATGACAGACATTCACATTAGGAGGATCATCCAATCATGACACAGGTTATTTCAGACCGGCGGGACATCGAATTTGTCATGCATGAGCAGCTCAACGCAGAATCGTTGTCCAAACTTTATGACGGATTTGCGGATTTCAACAAAAAAACCATTGATCTGGTGATTTCAGAAGCCAGGAATTTTGCAGTCAAGGAACTGCTGCCGGCCAGCAAGGAAGGAGACCAGGAGGGATGTCAACTGGAAAACGGCCAAGTGACCACGCCGGCGGCGTTCAAGCGGCTGTTTGAACTGTTCAACGACGGAGAATGGCTGGCGGTCACCGAAGACCCGGAATGGGGCGGACAGGGCATGCCCAGAACCGTGGCATCGGCAGTGGCGGAATATTTCAACGGCGCCAATTATCCGTTCATGATGTATCCCGGCCTGACCCAGGGTGCCGGTCACCTGGTGGAACATTTCGGCACCCAGGAACAAAAAGAGTTGTATCTGAAAAATATGTACACCGGCAAATGGTGCGGCACCATGCTGCTCACCGAACCCAATGCCGGATCAGATGTCGGTGCTTTAACCACCAAAGCCACGCCCAACGGAGACGGGACTTACTCCATTGTGGGAGAAAAGATCTTTATCTCCGGCGGCGAGCATGATCTGGCGGAAAACATCATTCACCCGGTTCTGGCCCGCATCGAGGGCGCACCGGCCGGCACCAAAGGCATCTCATTGTTCCTGGTGCCCAAAATCCGGGTCAATGCCGACGGATCCTTAGGCGAATTCAATGATGTGGTGTGCACCGGCATCGAGCACAAGATGGGTATCCACGGCAATTCCACCTGTTCACTGGCCCTGGGGTCCAAAGGCAACTGCATCGGCACACTTTTGGGAGAAGAAAACAAGGGCATGAAAGCCATGTTCCTGATGATGAACGCGGCCCGGCTCCTGGTGGGGTATCAGGGATTTGCCTGTGCCACGGCCGCCTATATGTACGCTCTGGACTATGCCAAAACCCGGATCCAGGGCAAGGCCTTGACTGAAATCCTGAACCCGGATGCCGAAGGCGTACCCATTATCCAGCACCCGGATGTGCGGCGTCAGCTCATGCTGATGAAAGTGAATGTGGAAGGGATGCGGTCTTTGCTCTATTTTGTGCATTATTGTTCAGACATGGCCAAATATGCCCCCACAGACGAAGAAAAAGCCAAATACCAGGGGTTTGTGGAAATTCTGACCCCCATTGCCAAAGGGTATGTCACGGACCGGGCCTTTGAGATGTGTTCTCAGGGCATGCAGGTATACGGCGGATACGGGTTCATCGAGGAATACCCCATGGCCCAGCTGCTCCGCGACTGCCGCATCACCCTGATCTACGAAGGTACCAACGGGATTCAGGCCATGGATCTTCTGGGCAGAAAACTGGGCTTAAACAAGGGCAAGCCCATCATGGACCTGTTCGGAGAAATGCAGAAAACCCTGGCCCAGGCCAAGGAGATCGAAACCATCCAGGGATATGCCGTCAAAGTGGAGGAAGCGGTCAACAAACTGGCGGAAGTGGCCATTCACATGGGTCAGACCGCCATGTCCGACAAAGTGCTGGCTGCATTTGCCAATGCCCATCCGTTCCAGGATGCGGCCGGAGACACGGTCATGGCCTGGATGCTGCTGTGGCGGGCCACCATTGCAGCCCGGAAACTGGAAACCGCCAAGAAAAAAGACCAGCCGTTCTACCAGGGTATCATCAAATCATTACAGTTTTTCACCGAAACCATGCTGCCGGTGACCCTGGGCCGGTTTGCCGCGTTGATGAACACCAGCAGCGCGGCGGTCGACATCGAGGAAACCATGTTCCCGTCATGATGCATCCATTTTAACACAAGGTGCCGGTATCCGGCGGAACCCGGGGGATTTTTGACTGTATCCCCCGGGTTTTTTATTTTTTTCTTGTACCGATCCCTGATTTTATGGTTCCATGTCAAAAAAACGCGTTGGCAGAATTTTAACCATCAAGGATATCGGGTATGGGGAGTTCCAAGGCAGCATCCGGACTGCTGAACATGAACCAGATCAATTTTTTGTCCGTGCTGGATCATCTGGATGACGGGGTAGTGATTGCCGATATCAACGGGATCATTCAGTACTACAACCAGGCTCAGGCCAGAATCGACGGCATTTCTCCTGAAAAAGCCATGGGCCTTAAAGTGACCGAAATCTATGAGTTGAGCAACCGCACCAGCATGATCATGCAATGCGCCCGGCATCAACAGGCCATCAAAAATCGGATTTTTTTCTACAAAACCGTGTCCGGGAAAGTTGCCAACACCATCACTTCGGTCTATCCGCTGTTCGATCATAAGACCATTACCGGCGTCATCTGCTTTGTCAAGGACTACGAGCAGCTGCGCCGATCCATGCCGGTGCCTTCTGCATCCGAATGCCGGTCCACACTGGGAAACGGGACCCAATACACCTTTGATGACCTGATCGGCTCCAGCCCGGATTTCATCCGGGTCAAGGAAACCGCCCAGAAAGCGGCCGCATCCCCTTCCCCCATCATGATTCAGGGAGAAACCGGTACCGGTAAGGAGCTGTTCGCTCAATCCATCCACAATTTCAGCCCCAGGCACAAGGAAAAATATGTGGCGGTCAACTGTGCGGCCATCCCCCAGTATCTGATGGAAGGCATGCTGTTCGGCACCACCCGGGGCGCGTTCACCGGGGCTCTGGACAAGCCCGGATTGTTTGAAACCGCCCACAAAGGCACCTTGTTTCTGGATGAACTGCTGGCCATGCCTATGGAACTGCAGGCCAAACTGCTCCGGGCAATCCAGGAAAAACAGGTCCGCCGCCTGGGATCGGTCAAGGAAATTCCGGTGGATGTAAAAATCATCAGTTCAGTGAGTCGGGATCCCCGGGTCGCCATCCGGGAAAACCGGCTGCGTACGGACCTGTATTACCGGCTTGGCGTTGTGATGGTCAAGCTGCCCCCGTTGCGGGAGCGGCTGGACAGTATCAGAGAACTGACCATTCATTTCATTAAAAAATACAACCAGCGCCTGGGTACCCATGTCCAGGGGATTTCCCGGGAAGTCCGGGAATTGTTTCAGGTCTATCAATGGCCGGGCAATATCCGGGAACTGGAACATCTCATTGAAGGGGCCATGAATCTGGCCGGACAGGAGAAAATTCTGGGTATCGATCCGTTCACCCCGGGACTGGACACCCTGGAACCCATGGCACCTCCGGCACCCCGAATCCCGCCCGAAGATCGGCCACCGACGGATAAAAAAGGACTTGCTGAACCCATCATCTCCCGGGTTTCCGATTTGCCGGACCCCTCCCGGCCCCTGGCCCAGATCCAGGCAGACCAGGAACGAACCGCTGTGACAAACGCCCTGGCTGCCTGCCGGGGCAATGTGACCCAGGCGGCCAGACACTTAGGCATATCCAGACAGCTGTTCCATTATAAAATAAAAAAATATCAGCTTTGCCGGGCTGATTTTATGTCGCGAATATGAAAAATAATTTTCATAAGAAAAATATTTTTCATAAAATTCGGTTATAAAGAAAAAAATTTTTCACTTTTTCCAATCTGATCCGTAAAATCCGTTAAAAGGAAATATATCGTATCTGCCTGTCATCTGGGCGATTCATACATCACCCGGAAATCTTAACATGCTGGCATCAATCCTGCATCTTAAATGGCGACAGATAACTTCAAGAAACAAACGCCGGACTGCCTGCAATGCAACGGCAGGCTTTCGACAATCAAACAAACCATTTCAGGAGATTGCCCATGGCCCGTACCCCGGCTTCAGCCCGCCCCTTTGACCCCATGATTTTCTGGATATCTGCGGGCGTGACCATCGCATTTGTGCTCTGGTCCATTCTGTTTCCCGACAACATGGCATCCGTGATCAATACCGTGTTCTCCTGGACCACCACCATGTGGACCTGGCTGTACCTGATCACCGTATTTTTTCTGGTCATGGGATGCTTTGTACTCATGGGTCCTGCTTACGGATCCATTAAACTGGGCCTGCCTCAAGACCGGCCTGAATTTTCCAATTTCTCCTGGTTCGCCATGCTGTTCGGGTCGGCCATTGCCGCAGGCATTGTGTTCTGGGGCCCGGCCGAACCGGCTTACCACTACATGAGTCCGCCCCCTTATTTCGGCGGCGATCCTTTGACCCCGGCGGCCGGAGCCAACGCCATGACTTATTCGTTTTTTCACTGGGGATTGAGTGCCTGGTCTATCTATGCCCTGCTCACCGTTGCCCTGGCCCATGCCTGTTTCACCCAAAACCTGCCGCTGAAATTTTCTTCTGCATTCTATTATGCCATCGGCGACCGGATCCACGGCACCTGGGGAAAGGTGCTGGATATTTTTGCCGTGTTTGCCACATTAGGGGGCCTGGCCACCACCACCGGATTTGTAGCCCTTCAGCTGTCTGCCGGGCTTAAATACCAGTACGGCCTGGAACTGGGGCCGTCCGGCACCTACATCATCATCGGGGTCCTTACCGCCATTTTCACCCTGTCCGTGTACACCGGGCTCCAGAAAGGGGTGAAACTGATGGGAGATGTCAACATGTGGGTATTTGTGGCCGTATGGTTTTTCGTACTGGTGTTCGGCCCCACCATTTTTCTGGTGAACCTGACCGTCAATTCTTTCGGCCAGTATCTGCTGCACTTCATTCCCATGAGTCTGTTCACCGCCCCCGGATACGATGGCAACTGGATCGGATCCTGGACCGTGTTCTACTGGGCCTGGTGGATGAGCTGGTCCCCGTTTGTGGCCGTGTTCATCGCCCGGATCTCCAAAGGCAGAACCATCCGGGAGACCGTGGCGGCCGCACTGATCCTGCCGTCTCTGGGCAATTTTCTGTGGTACGGCGTGGTGGGGGGTGCGGGCATCCATTTTGATGTCACCGGGACCCTGGAAGCCCATGGGGTGGAAAGCGCTATTTTTGCCATTGCCCAGAACCTGCCATTGACCGGGCTTCTGGCCGTGGCCCTGATCTTTCTCATTGCCACTTTCTTTCTGACATCCGCCAATTCGGCCGCCATTTCTCTGGCCATGTTTGTCTCCGGTCATGAAAATCCGGGCCGGAACTTAAGGGCCTTCTGGGGTATCGCCCTGGGCGCTGTGGCGGCGGTGCTGGCCGGGTCCGGGAGTCTCAAAGCCATTCAGACCGCATCCATTGCCACCGCATTCCCGCTGATGTTTCTGCTGCTGGTGGCACTGTTCGGCCTGTTTAAGGGATTGAATCAATGTAAAAAAACCGACACCGCATAACGCCATTATTAACCACTGGACAATACTGTCCATGATAAGGAGAAATCATGATGTATGACCGAATGCAGGAAATGAGCCGACAGGAAATGGAAAAAATCCATGACGCTGCCATGGATCTGTTGAAGACCACCGGCGTGGCCTTTAATGACAAGGAAGCCCTTGAGATTTTCAAGGACAATGGGTTCAAGGTGGAAGGCACCACGGTGTTTTTTGAAGAATCTGCGGTTCAAAAAGCCCTGGAAACCGCACCCAAACGGTTCACGGTCCACGCCAGGAACCCCGAAAAAAATGTGGAGATCGGTGAGGACGACTTTGTGTTTCTCCCCGGATACGGGGCTCCGTTTGTCATGGATGCCAAAGGCAACGAACGCCAGGCCAGCATGGAAGACTATGACAATTTCTGTAAACTCATCCAGACTTCCCCGTATATCGACATGAACGGATGGATGATGGTGGAACCGGCGGATATGCCCCACCAGACCGTTCACCTGGACCTGAACCTGTCCAACATGCTGTTGTGCGACAAACCGTTCATGGGCAGCCCGGTATCCCGCCAAGGTGCCCTGGACGGCATCGAGATGGCCGGTATTCTCTGGGGCGGCAAAAAAAACATCATGGACAAGACCGTGTCCGTGTCTTTGATCAATTCCCTGTCCCCGTTGCAGTTTTCCGATGAAATGATCGGGTCTTTGATTGAACTGGCCCGCCACAACCAGGCTTGTGTGGTGGCGTCTTTGATCATGGCCGGCGGATCCGGCCCGGTAACCCTGGGCGGGGTGATAGCCCTGCAGAACGCGGAAATACTGGCCGGCATCACCCTGGCCCAGCTGGTAAGACCGGGGGCGCCTGTGATCTACGGTTCCACCTCGTCCGCCATGGACATGAAAACCGGGGCCCTGTCCATCGGGGCACCGGAACTGTCCAAAAACATCCATCTGGTGGCCCAGATGGCACGATTCTACAACCTGCCCTCCAGATCCGGGGGCGGGCTCACCGACTCCCTGTGCACCGATGCCCAGGCCGGGGCCGAATCCGCTCTGGCGCTCTACACGGCCGCCACAAGCGGTATCAATTTTATTCTGCATGCCTGCGGTATTCTGGGATCTTACATTGCCATGAGTTTTGAAAAATTTCTGGTGGACGAAGAGCTGTGCGGTATGGTAAGAAACATGATCAAACCCGTTGCGTTGACAGACGAGGCCATTGATCTGGATATCATCAAACAGGTGGGAATCGGCGGTCAGTACCTGACCCATCCCAAAACCTTTCAGCTGTGCCGGACTGAATTTTACATGCCTTCCCTTATGAGCCGGAAAAACAAAGATGCCTGGGCCAAGGCAGGGAAACAGCACATCTACCAGATCGCTGAAGACAAAGTGGCCCAGCGGCTGGCTGCGTATGAACGGCCGGATATTGATCCGGATATTGAAAAGCAATTGACTGATTTTGTTGAAAAACGCAAAAACCAATAAAGGAGAAAAAAATGACTGATTTCAACGCGATTACCGAAGCCCTGGTGGCCTGTGACGAAGCCAAACTCGAAAGCCTGGTCAGAGAAGCCCTGGACCAGAACGTGCCGGCCAACGAGATCCTGAACAAAGGGCTGATCGCCGGTATGGACATTGTGGGTGAAAAAATGGAATCCGGAGACATGTTCATCCCTGAAGTGCTGATGGCAGCCCATGCCATGGCCAATTGCGTCGTCATTCTCAAGCCGCTGCTGGCCGAAGGCGAAGGATCTGCCGGCGCATCCGTTCTGATCGGAACGGTCAAAGGCGACCTGCATGACATCGGCAAGAACCTGGTGGCCATGATGATGGAAAGTGCGGGCATGCAGGTGACCAACATGGGTGTGGACATTCCGCCCGAAGACTTTGTGTCCAAGATCAAGGAAACCAATGCCCAGATCGTCTGCCTGTCAGCCCTTTTGACCACCACCATGCCCATGATGAAACAAACCATAGATGCCATTGTGGAAGCGGGATTGCGGGATCAGGTGAAAATTCTGGTGGGCGGTGCCCCGGTCACCCAGTCATTTGCCGATGACATTGGTGCGGACGGATTTGCCGCCGATGCCGGGTCTGCCTCAAAACTGGCCAAAAAGCTGGTTGCTTAATTAAGGACACGGAGAAGGAGATCCCCATGTTTGAAGTAATCGGAGAACGTATCAACACCTCCAGAAAACTGGTCCAGGCTGCTGTGGCCGAACGAAACGCCCAGTACATCATCGATGATGTCACCAGGCAGCAGGAAGCCGGTGCCGCGTTTATCGACGTGAATGCCGGGGCCCGCATCGGCCATGAAGAAGCGGACATGAAATGGCTGCTGGAAACCATCCAGCCCATTGCCACCGTGCCCCTGGCCCTGGACAGCCCGGACCCGGCCATCCTGGAGATGGCATTTGCCATGGTGGAAAAGACCCCCATGATCAACTCCATCAGCCTGGAAAAGGAACGGTTTGACAACATGATTCCGTTTCTGAAAGGCAAGGACTGCAAAGTCATCGCCTTGTGCATGGATGACGGGGGCATGCCCACCCAGTCCGATGACATTGTGGCAAGGGCGAAAACCCTGGTGGAAGAACTCAACAAGATCGGGATACCCACCGCCAACATCTATGTGGATCCCCTGGTGCAGCCCATTTCCACGGACAGCACCAAAGGGGTGATGATCCTGGACGCGGTGCGGGCCATCAAGGCTAAATTTCCGGAAGTGCACATCACCGGCGGCCTGTCCAATATTTCCTACGGCCTGCCCCAGCGCCACATCATCAACCGCACCTTTGTCACCCTGATGATGGCATCGGGCATGGATTCCGCCATTATCGATCCGCTGGACAAAAAAATCATGGCCGCCATCAAAACCGCAGACATGCTGCTGGGCCATGACAACTACTGCATGAGCTATCTGAAAGGGGTCCGGGCCGGGGTGATTGAAAGTTAATTTCACCTGGTTAACAAAGATTCCTGTATTTGGATTCATCATGCCCGGTGCGGCCTTTTACAGGCGGCACCGGGCATTTTTTTCAAAAGGGGGGTACCATGGAACAATTCGATGTGATCGTGATCGGAACCGGCACTGCCGGCCAGACAGCCGCCTATGACCTGGCTGCAGAAGGGTATCGTGTGGCCATTGCAGAAAACAGTCCGACCCCCGGCGGGGTCTGTGCCTTGCGGGGCTGTCAGGCAAAAAAATGGTTTTATGAAACCATGGAAGTGGTGGCCCGCAGCCGGCATCTGCTGGGAAAAGGTATCACAAAACTACCCGGGTTCAACTGGGACCAGGTACAAAAACAAAAAACCCGGTTTACCTCCAAAGTCCCTGAAAATACCATTGCCGGTCTCAAAGGCAGCGGTATCACGTATCTGCAGGGCCAGGCCAAATTTTTGGATACCACCACCCTGCGTATCGGCGAAAACGATTATAAAACCCGCTATGTGATTGTCGCAACCGGTGCGGTTCCAGCCCAACTGCCCATTGACGGGGCCCAACATCTGATCACCAGTGATGATTTTCTGAATCTGACCGCGTTGCCCCCACGCATCGCATTTATCGGCGGTGGGTTCATCTCTTTTGAATTCGCCCATTTTGCGGCCCGGCTCGGCAGCCGAAATCAGAATATCCATATCCTTGAGGCAGGGGACCGTACCTTAGGCCCTTTTGACCAGGACATGGTCACACAACTGGTCCGGGCATCGGAAGCAGACGGCATTCAGGTACGAACCGGCGTATCCATAACATCTGTGACAAAAAACAGTGATGAATACACCGTTCATTTTAAATCCGGCCCCCCCCTGGTGGTGGATCTGGTGGTGAACAGTGCCGGGCGGACTCCCGATATTGAACCGCTGTCTCCGGATACTGCCGGCATTAAATCATCCAGAAGAGGCATTGACGTCAACCCGGCCATGCAGACATCGATTCCCCACATTTTTGCCATCGGTGACTGCGCCGATACTGTGATGCTGGCAAGGGTGGCGGACATGGAGGCCCATGTGGCGGCACGGTCCATCATGGCCCTGGAAAACGGCACTGACCTGCCGGTTATGGATTACACGGTCGTGCCTGCCGTGCTGTTCACCTATCCCCAGCTGGGAATGGTGGGCAAGACCGAAGAGATGCTTCAAAAGGAAAACACACCCTATAGAAAAAGCCATGAAACCGAATTAAACTGGCCCACCTACCGGCGGATCGGCATGACCCATGCTGCCTACAAAATCCTGACGGATGATAAAGGCGGTATTTTAGGGGCCCATTTTCTGGGAGACAACACCACCGGACTGGTCAATATCTTTAAACAGGCCATGATTGATAAAACCCCGGTCAGCCGGCTCAAAAATGACCATATCATGGCCCCTTATCCATCCCGGGAAAGTGATATTCTTTATATGCTCGACCCGCTCATCGATTGAGCGGACAGCAAAAAAAAAGAGCAGAAAAAGGTATGCTCCCCCCTTTTTCTGCTCTTGTCACATCAGGCGATGGGATCAAAAAAAATCCCGGATTACTGTTTTTCCATGGGCTGTCCGCAACAGACCAGTTCACCCTCTCCGGCTTCTTTCACTTCCACGACATTTCCGCATATCTCACATTTGTAGGTCTCTCCAACAGCTGGCATCATCGGCCTCCTTTTGTTTGCGTTCATATTAAATACCGCCTCTGATCAATCAGCGCAATCAATTCATGTTGCGTTACAATCAAAAAAGGCAGAAAAACACACCCATACAATTAATTGAAACCGGACCGTTGTCAACCCTAAAAAAAAGGTGCTGGGTTGAATTGCCCATATATCTGTTCACAGAATTCATCGGCCAGACCAGGGACCTGGTGTGGTTTGATCATGAAATTTTTTAAGTTTTTGCTGAACCGCGCCGAACACCGTATTTTCCGGAAACATGGCACCCTCATCGGCCCGGCCTGCCGGCACACCGGTCAACACTTCAATTCCCTGTTCAATGGTTGACACATGATAAATATGAAATCGCCCCTGGTCCACGGCGTCCACCACATCTTTTCTGAGCATTAAATTCCTGATATTGGCGGAAGGGATCATCACCCCCTGATCTCCGGTGAGACCCCGGCCGGCACATACGTCAAAAAATCCTTCGATCTTTTCGTTCACCCCGCCGATGGACTGGATCTGTCCTTTCTGATTCACGGACCCGGTCACGGCAATCCCCTGACGGATGGGATATCCGGACAGGCTGGACAAGACTGCATACAGTTCCGTGGAAGAGGCACTGTCACCATCCACACCGCTGTAACTTTGTTCAAATGTGATGCTCACCGATACGCTCAACGGATATTCCTGGGCAAACATCCGGCCCAGGAATCCGGCAATGATCATCACCCCTTTGTCATGGGTCTGGCCGGAAAGATCGGCTTCATGCTCCACATTGATGATACCGGGCTTTCCCATGTAGGATTCCGCCGTGATCCGGGAAGGCCGGCCAAAGGCCAGATCTCCCACCTGGTAGACTGCCAGCGCATTGACCTGGCCCGTCACCGACCCGGTCAGATCGATGAGAATGGAGTGGTCATCATATTTTTCCTGGACCTTTTCCTCATACAGGTTATGCCGGAACCTGAAGGCATTCAGGGCCCGGGCCACGTGTTCCGCAGTCACAGCCTTTGCCTGATCACGGTCAGCCCAGAAAGCGGCTTCCTTGAGCAGGTCCAGAATCCGTCCGAACCGCAGGGACAATTTGTATTTACTTTCCGCCATCCGGCTGCCGTACTCAACCACGGCAGTCACACCACAGGAGGTAAAAGCCGGCAGATTTTCAGTTTCACAGGCCCGGGCGATGAACCGGGCGTAATTGAACAGGTTCTCACGACTGACATCCACTTCATAATCAAAATCCGCCCGGACCTTGAAAATCCGGTTGAACTTGGGATCTGCACCCTGAAGCGCCCGGAAAATTTCATATCCGCCCACCAGCACCACTTTGACATCCAGGTCAATGGGGTCGGGCCGCAAAGATGCCATGGCAGGCCCGGACTGATCCGGCGGATCCTGAATATACATCTTTTTGTTCTGCAAGGTGGTTTTCAAGGTCTCCCAGACCTCTGGATGGCGCAATACCGCATCGATTTCCAAAACCAGAAACCCCTTGTTTGCCCGCAACAGCGAACCGGCCTGCACCATGGTGAAATCAGTGGACACCATACCCTGCACCGGCATTTTTTCAATTTTTCCAAACAGATTCTGGAATGTGGGGGCCGGCTCAAAAATCACCGGGGCCCCGTGTTCCCCCCGCCGGTCCACTAAAACATTGACCTGGTAGCGCTTATCCAGAAATTCCAGCATTTCAGTGGTTTCCGTCCCCTGATCCGTGTCAGGATCCAGCGAACTGAGCAGGAGCGGCAGATGGTCTGTCAGGTCTTTTTTTGCTTCCGCAAGAAATTTGCGGGCCTGGGGCCGGTCGTCAAAGTCCGTAAACAACAGGTCCATCTCCCGGGAAAACAAGGCACCGGCTGTTTCAACCAAAAGTTCCTGATACGCTTGCTGTGTTTTTTTTGCCTGCTGCTGAATCTGTGCCACCGCATCTTTCATCTGCTGCTGAACCCGGGCCAGATCTTTTTCAATAGCGGTGCGGCGTTCCGGTTCCAGGGCGGAAAACGCTTCCGGAGAAACCGGTTCACCCTCCTGCAAAGGCACCGCTTGATACCCTTCGTCCGTGCGGACAATTTTAATGTCTTTTTTTTCAGCCGCCGCTGCCACCCTTGACATGATGCGGTCCTGTACATCTGCCATCTTTTTTTTGATCCGGGCCTGTTTCTCAACAAAGGTTTTCTGTTCAAATGCCAGGGGCAGATTGGTTTTCAAGGCCTCAATAAACCGGGTCATTTTATTTGAAAAAAACACGGCCGATCCGGTGGGAAGCGCCATGACCCTGGGCTGATAAGGATCTTCAAAATTATTGACCAGACACAGGTCTTCGGGTGTTTCCCGTTTTTTGGCATGGGTGGTCAGAATTTCCCGGGTAATGGTGGTTCTGCCGGTGCCTTCCAAACCGGTGATGAAAATATGATACCCCGGTCCCTTCATGTTCAGCCCGAAATGGATGGCTTCCACGGCCCGCCGCTGGCCGATGACACTGTCTAAGGGCGCCAGATCCGCTGTGGTGGTGAAATCAAAGGGGTCATCCTGGCATTGTCGGGCCAGATCCGCTGTGTTGACACGATATTCGTCCATCAATACCATTATTTTCCTTTTTTAGGCTGCCATTTCCCTGGCCTTTTCCGGCAAGTCGGTGGTTATTTTTGAGTCTGGGCAAAAAATGTTTCCGGTTCTTTTCGAACCCCGCAGGTCTGATGCAGTTTGGCTGCCGTGTCCTTGAACGGGCCGTCCTTCATGATCCGTGCGGATTCCGGACAGGCTTTAATGCAGGCACAGCAGTGAATACAGATATCATCAAGCGTGCAGAACCCGTCATCTTCATCGATGGCATCCACCGGACATACCGCCACGCAGGTGCCGCAGGCGGTACAGTCATCGGTCACATCGATGAACGGCACACCTTTGGCAGCCGAGGGTTTTTTATAAGGAACGTTTCCCGGCACCACAAGGTCACCCGTTTTTTTGTCCGGATCAAGTGTTTCCAGCAACCGGCTGATCTTTTGTCCGAATTCAACCGCACATGCCAGATCTTTTTCATCCGGCCTGCCAGGGGCAATGGGCGCGGGTTGTGTGGAAAACGAATGCTCACCGATGAACGCGCCTGCAGCCACGGGAACACCTTTGCACTGAACACAGATATCTTTTAATTCCAGCAATGCATCGTCATATTCCCGGTTGCCGTAAACCACCACCGGCACGACGGGAATGCCGGATGCCGACACCTGTTTAAAACAATCAGCCGCCAGTTTCGGCAATCTGCCGCTGTAAACCGGTGCCCCGAAAACGATCACGGATGTATCCAGGTCCTGGGGGATTTTTTTTCTGGCTTCAGACAAGGTGATGTCATAACTGTCCACCTCATACCCAGTCCCCTTTGCGATGGCGTCCAGCACGGTTTTTGTGGTGGCGGTGGGACTGAAATATACCAGGGTGATTTTTTTATGGGTCATTTTTTTTAAATCTCCTGTTTATGTAAAAAGCAATTTGAAAAATCATCTCAATTATTGTATGACTTTCTCCATGAAGATCAAAGAAAAATGCCCGGCCTGCGGCGGAAACCTTTATATCCGGCGGACCTGAACCCGGATTTTGTTCTGCTGCAGGTCCTGCGGCCAAAATTTTCCTGAAACCCGGTACAAAGAGCTGATGGATGAATATCTTGAAGAACACCTGGCCAATGTACCGATCAACCGGATCTGAAATCTTTTTGGGTTGACGTTGTTACGCCCTTTTCAAAGCGCGGCATCCTCATCATAGACATTGCAGATGCAGCATAAAAAAGTGGCGGGTTCGTCTGTCACGTTTTTCATGCCATGGGGCTGCATACTCGGTATATAAACAGCGGTTCCGGGCTTGCACGCCACTTTTTTCTTCAGTTCATCGGTTTTTTCATCAAATTCCCAGCATTCAAATTCACCGGACAGAATATACATGGTCTGGTGGTAAAAATGGTTGTGAATGGGAATCTGTCCCCCCGGCTGGATGGTGAAAAACCGCAGCCCGTATTCCGGAATTCCGTTTTCATCCTCCCCGTGCTGGGACAGCCAGCGGATGCTGGTGCCGATGACATCGAGCTGCTCGCCTTTGTATGGGAACCGCTCGATCTGTTTTTCCTTGCATTCCGTCCAGTGAATCACCTTCATGTCGACAACTCCACTTTAAATTATCACAGATTTTTACCTTGCCACATTGCCGTTAAAAATACCAGCCCAATGTCATCGGTCGGCTGCCTGAGCCGCTGCACTCCAGCCGTGAGTCCTGGCCAGTTTTTCAAACATCTGAACAATGCCGGCGGTCAGACGGAACACCATGTCACTGCCGCCGTTGTGCGATGCGCTTTTATCATAAAACAGGTGCAGGTCTGAATCCAGGCCGTCATCCGGTTTCCAGTAACAGATCATGACAGGCACCAGGGGCAGCGGATACAGCACCATGGAAATATCGGACTGATACTGCTCTTCGATCTCTTTTCCATTGAAAATAAAGCCCAGGTCCTCGAACAGATCCGGATAAGCGTCCGCAATTTTTTTCAGCGGCTCCTCTGTACGTTTCATATATAAACCGTTCAGCTCCCGGGCTCCGGCCAGTTCCCGGAAAGGCATCCACTGTCCGGTAACAGGGGTTCCTTTGCTTTCCAGCACATAGGTGAGCACCGGCCCGGTGATCCAGGGATTGATATGCAGGTCTGATTTAAAGCGTCCTTCCTGGTTCACGGAAAAGGGTTTGCCGAATATCCGGAGCGTCAGCCATTTCCCGTCAAACCGGCCCCCGGTTCTGCGGGCCGCCTCTTCCAGATCGATCTCTTTGACCCGCTCCTGCATGGCGGCCAGTTCCCGTTCATAATCCGATTCCCCGGGTTTGAATCCTTTTCTGGGTGCTTGGCTGTATTTTGCAATCACCTCCGGGTCCAGATGAGTACAGTCGGACAGATCTCTTTGCCCTAAAAATACTTTTGACGCAAACGCCAGACAGGTGGGTTCATTGCACTCTCTGCAATTGGATTTATCCAGAAGTTTGAAAACTTCCATGGCATTGGCAAACATATATCGACACCTCCGTTGGGACAGGTTAACATCTATTTATCATGTCATCTGTGATGAACAAGGCTGCCTTTACAAACACATGCCTTGGCCTTATACTGTTGAAATACTAATGCCCGAATAAAAAATTTCAAGCAACAGGAGTTTTCCCATTGAAACAGATTCTGGTCCTGGCAAGCACCAATCCAGGTAAAACCCGGGAAATCCGGGACCTTTTAAAAGATTTTCCCCTGGATATCAAAAATCTGACCGATTTCGGACCCATCCCTCCGGTGGTCGAGGACGGGGCCACTTTTGATGACAATGCCTATAAAAAAGCCGCGTTCACAGCCCGGGTCCTGGGATACCCGGCCATGGCCGATGATTCCGGCCTGTGTGTGGAAGCCCTGGACGGCGCCCCAGGGGTGAAATCCGCCCGGTATGCCGGAGATGATGCCACCGATGCCGACAATGTGGCCAGACTGCTCAAAGAACTGGCACCCCATGACAATCGGAAAGCCGCGTTTGAATGCGTGATCTCCATTGCCGTTCCCACCGGTGCCGCCCTGACCTATGAAGGCCGGTGCGAAGGGATCATCACCCGGGAACCGGCCGGTGACAACGGGTTTGGATATGATCCTTTGTTTTTTTTCCCAAAATTCGGCAAAACCTTTGCCCAGGTGCCCATGGAACAAAAGGCACAGGTGAGCCACCGGGGCACCGCTTTAAAGCAGGTGGCCCAGGAAATGGACAAAATTCTGGAATGGATC
The DNA here is from genome assembly GCF_000421285.1 of Desulfotignum balticum DSM 7044. GTDB lineage: Bacteria > Desulfobacterota > Desulfobacteria > Desulfobacterales > Desulfobacteraceae > Desulfotignum > Desulfotignum balticum. The sequence goes on along the minus strand of NZ_ATWO01000001.1, from coordinate 1,094,898 downwards.
GATATCAACATGCCCCGGTTCGAACAAGTACCCTGCAAAGAATAGGAACATTACCGCCATGACATCTTTTGAAGACTTTAAATCTCTGGTAAAAGGAAACCGGTCCTGCCGCCGGTTTGACCATACTGTCAAAATCAGTATGAATGAACTGTTCGACCTGGTGGACCTGGCCCGGCACTGTGCGTCTGCCGGTAACAACCAGCCATTGAAATATATTCTGTCTACCAGTGAGCCGACCAATCAGGCCATTTTTGACTGTCTGGGATGGGCCACCTATCTGAAAGACTGGCCCGGTCCGGACCCATCCGAACGGCCCACCGCGTATATCGTGATCACCGGAGACCACACCATCTCCGACAAGTTCTGGTGCGACCACGGGATCGCGGCCCAGACCCTCCTGCTGGGGGCCCGGGCCAGAAGCCTGGCCGGGTGCATGTTCGGGGCCATCAACATCAAGAAACTCAAATCCGTTTTGGATATTCCGGATCACCTGGAGGTCAAGCTGGTGGTGGCTTTAGGAAAACCCGTGGAAAAAGCGGCCATCGATGAGGTAGGACCGGACGGGAGCATCAAGTATTTCAGGGATGAAAACCAGGTCCACCATGTGCCCAAACGGTCCCTGGACACCCTGGTTTTCAAAACGTTTTCTTAAAAAAACCGGTCTCCGGCCCACCGGTAAAAAGGCTGTGAAATGAAACTGCTGTTTGTCAATCCGGTATGTCTGGATCCACGCATCACAGATGCGGATGCCACGGTGGTGCCTGTGGGTCTGTACTACCTGGCGGCCCAGATGCTGGATACCGGGTATGAGGCGGCCATCCTCAACCTGGCCCAGGCCGATGTCAAGGATCCCGAGGCGGTGTTCGCTGCGGCAGTTGAATCACAACATCCGGATGTCATCGGTTTTTCCGTGACCAATCCCACCCGGTTCTCGGCCATGTCCCTGGCCCGGACCGCCCGACAGATTCGGCCCCGGACCGTGATCGTGTTCGGCGGGCCGGCCCCCACATTCATGGCGGATTATTTTTTTTCCGCCTGCCCGGAACTGGATGTCATTGTCAAAGGCGAAGGAGAGCAGACCAGCCTGGCCCTGGTTCAAACCCTGGCCGGGGAGACCGGCAAAACTGGTCCAAAGATTTGTTTGGATCTCAGCCGGATTCCGGGGCTGGTGTTCCGGGACGGAAACAAAATCACGGATACCGGACCGGCCCCGCTGATCCAAAACCTGGACCGGCTGGCGCACCCGTCCCGGTATTTTGCGTTTCAACACCTGGCCATGTCAAGGGGGTGTCCGGGGGCCTGCACGTTCTGCGGATCCCCTCTGTTTTGGGGTACCCGGAATGTCCGGTTTCATTCCCCGGAATGGTTCTTTGAAGAGATCCGGACACTGGCCGGCAAAGGGATTTCCCATTTCTATATCAGTGACGACACCTTTACCATGGACCGGGACCGGGTCATGGATTTATGCCGAAAACTGATCCATGCCGATTTAAACATCACCTGGCACGCCATTTCCCGGGTGGACCGCGTGGACCCGCCCCTGCTGGCCATGATGCGCAAAGCCGGTTGCATTCAAATCAGCTATGGGGTGGAATCCGGGTCAGATACCATCAAGAAACGCCTGGGAAAACCGGTTCCCAATTCTCTGGCGGTGCAGGCATTCCGCCGGACCGCTGCCGCCGGCATGATCCCCCGGGCCTATTTCATCTACGGGTCGCCCGGTGAAACAAAAAACACCATCCAGGAGAGCATTGATCTGCTGATGCAGCTTCAGCCTTTAGGCGCGATATTCTACATGCTGGTGACATTTCCGGGCACCCGGCTGTACGAACAGGCCCAAAAAACCGGCCGGGTCAGCGATGAGATCTGGCATAAAAAAATTGAAGATCTGCCCTGGTTTGAAGTGGATGACCACCTGGATTTTCATCAGGTCAAACAGTTCGGAAATGCCTTAAGATCCGCATTTTATGACCATCTGCCTGAGTTTGCCGCAAATATCGAACTGATGAATGACCCGTCCCTGTATCCATATCATGCGGATTTTTTATCCCGGCTGGGCATGACCTTTTCCCACGGCGATTACAGCACCGATGACCGCATCCGAAATCCGGACGGCACGGCACAAACGCTGTTTGAAAAAGCGTTGTCCTATCACCCGGATCTCCGGGCCTTTCTGGGACTGGGCATGCTTTTTCTCAAACACAAACAAATGGATCCGGCCTTACAGATTCTTGATCAGGGCCAGAATCATTTTCCCGGCAGCAAAGACCTGGTTCTTTGCAAAGGCATCTGCCTGATGAATCAGCACCGGTTTGCCGGTGCTCTGGCCTGCCTGTCCCCTTTTGAACAACATCCGGATGTCCGGCATTATCTGGCCATCTGCCAAAAAGAACTGGAAACCGATCATGAATGAAAAACCTGTCAACACCCCCACAGACCATCACCTGACCAACCGGCAGAACCGGGAACTCAAACTGAGATCCCAGCGCAGCCAAATTTTGAAAATGGATTCAGAATCCGCTCTGGATGCGGTTCTGGATGGTCCGGCCCCCGCCACCCTGATCCAGTCATTTCCGGATCAGGACCTGTATTTTCTCATGCACCAGATCGGACCCTCGGATTTCATCCCGGTGCTGTCTTTAGCTGCTTCCGAGCAGTGGGAATATATTCTGGATGTGGAAGTATGGGACGGGGACCGGCTGGACACACGGATAATGACCCGGGCATTTGATCTGCTTTTCAAGGCGGATCCGGAACGATTCCTGCGCTGGATCATCATGGAAAAGCCCGATTATTTCGAATTTTACCTGTCCCGGCACATGGACATTTTGATCCGGGAGCATGACGAGGTCCCACCAGAGGACTTTGACGATTACATAACTATGGACGACAAGTTCTATTTCCGGTTTCCTGAAACAACAAAAGAGGAAAATCCGGATCCGGATGAGGAGATGCCTTTATCCGAGGAGGTCCAGGCTTCGGAACTCATCGATGCCATGGTCCGGAAACTGGCGGACATGGACCTGTCCGTGTTTCATGGATTGATGCTGGAAACCATGAATGTCCTGCCCGCAGAAACCGAAGAAGAACAGTTTCGTCTCAAAACCATCCGCCTGGCGGAAAAAGGATTTCTGCCGTTTCATGAGGCCATCGGTATTTACCAGCCCACGCCTCTCACCACGCTGCGCAAACGCCCGAAAACTATAGTTTTTTCTTCTGACCCCTTTGACCCGGACCTGCCGCTGCCTCCCCAGTGCTTTACCCAATTTCTGGCCGGTGACGACCTGTTTGTCAAAGCTTTGGCGCTGGTACCGGCCGATTTCATGCTCACCCTGGAATCGGAACTGGCCGCTTTGGTCAACAAGGTGATCTCCGCAGACCGCCTCAAAATCCGGGACACAAAAAACCTGGAAAAAATCATCCGGAAAACCACTGCTTTTCTGAGCCTGGGACTGGAATCCATGCTTGAAAAAAATATCAGCCTGGAAAGCGCGGCAGATCTGATTCAAACCTATTATTTGGAAGATCTTTTCCGGACCGGGTCCCGGGCCGGGGTCCAGCTGAAAACCGCCGTGCACAACTGGTACAGACACAGTTTTATCCTTCAGCAGAACCTGCCTTTGAGCTTTCTGGGAGAAACTTTTTTAGGCGTCATGGGCGGTCTGCTGCTGGACCGGCCCCTGTATTTTGACAATTACCAGACCGGTGAACTGTACCGGCATTTTGCCTCTTTGTCCGACATTCAGATCACCCGTGAGGCTGTGGACCGGATCATGGGCATTGATCGCCTCCTGGCCCGGCTGAACCCGGACATTTCCTCATTTAAAAAAGGGGTTCTCACTTACAAAAGCCTGATCCTCACCCTGTGGGCCAAAGACCGCTTAGGGCTGGCCCCGGACCTGTCCCCCATAGACATGGCTGCATTCAAGCCGTTTTTCACGGCCCTGTTTACCAACGATCCCGGTCTGAAACCCGCGGCATCCCGTGAGCCTGACACGAAACTGGACCTCACAGGTCCCAAACATTCTTCGGACATCCGGGCCGAGGACCTGGCTCTGTGGGCATCTGAAACCATCGGCAGCGAATTGCCGGATCCGGTCACGGATCTGCTCAGGGAACTGGTTAACGAAATCCGGGAAGAATATGCCACCGTTCACCCGGACCGCATCGACCCGCGGTTCATGCCCCATTTTCTGCTGAAACGTGGTTAAAGATCTGATGACAGGCGTTACTACCATTCATCAGGCTTTTGCCTTACCCCATCTCCGACACGACCAGTAAAAATTTACTTGCAATAAATTCTTACTGTGATATTATAAACGTTTTATGGCACCCTCCGGTCGGTGCCTGGAGTATTGCGGTCAATTCCTTTTCTTAATTTACCCCAATCCTTTATTATTTTATATTTCAGCCTGGATCGGTTCTGCGCTGTGCAGGCGGGCGATTAAGAGGAGAACAATTTATGTCGTTTCAACACCTGGGGCTTTGCGCCCCTTTGCTCCGTGCCGTTGAGGCACAGGGCCACACCACCCCCACACCCATTCAGGAAAAAGCCATCCCCAAAGTACTGCAAGGATCAGATATCCTTGCCGGTGCCAAAACCGGTACCGGGAAAACAGCGGCCTTTGCTTTGCCCATTCTTCAGCACCTGGACCAGGACAAAACAAACACCCGGCTGCCCAGAGCATTGATTCTGACCCCGACCCGGGAACTGGCCGCTCAAGTGGAAAATGATTTCAAAGCCTATGGCCGCTTTCTGTCCCTTCGCACGGCCGTGGTTTTCGGCGGGGTCAACATCAATCCCCAGATCCGGCAGTTCCAGAAAGGCGTGGATATCCTGGTGGCCACGCCGGGACGGCTCCTGGATCATGTGGGCAGAAAAACCCTGGATCTTTCCCAGGTCACCTGCCTGGTCCTGGATGAGGCGGACCGCATGCTGGACATGGGGTTTATCCATGATATCCGTAAAGTGATCAGATGTTTGCCGGCCAAACGCCAGAGCATGCTGTTTTCCGCCACCTATACCCGGGAAATCCGGAACCTGGCGGACGGGCTGCTGAAAAACCCGGTTCAAATTGAAGTGTCGCCCGGCAACACCGCGCCCCAGGCCATTGATCAGGAGGTATACCAGGTCTCCCAGGACGGCAAACGCGATCTTCTGTCCGGTTTGATCCGGGACGGCTCCTGGCACCAGACCCTGGTGTTTACCCGCACCAAACACCGGGCCAACCGGCTGACCAAACAACTGCTCAGCGACGGCATTACCGCAGCGGCCATCCACGGCAATAAAAGCCAGGCCGCCCGGACACGGGCGCTGGCGGATTTCAAAAGCGGGACCGTTCAGACGCTGGTGGCCACGGACATTGCGGCCCGGGGGTTGGATATCAAGCATCTGCCCCATGTGGTCAATTTTGATCTGCCCCATGTGGCTGAAGATTACATTCACCGCATCGGGCGTACCGGCCGGGCTGGTGAAAGAGGCGAAGCCCTGTCTCTGGTGAGCGGTGACGAACAGGGACTTTTGGCCAATATTCAGCGGCTGCTTAAAAAACAGCTGCCGGTCAGACAGACTCCGGTTACCGAGGCCCGGAAAACATCCGAGTCCACAGCTCAGGGCAGACCGGTTTCAGAACCGGTAAAACCCAGACAAGCCCCCCAAAAAAACCGGGGCAAATCCGCACCCGCCAAACCGGATAAAAATCGTCGCCCCCAGCATACCAGCTGGCTGCCCACCGGGCTTAAACCCAAAAGACAGGCAGCCGCCTGGTCATCGGTGTAACGCCCCGACAGGAGAAACCCATATGATCGGTGCCATTGCAGGTGATATCATCGGCTCCACTGATGAATATCACCTGGAAGGCATCAGGAGTGACAGCAGCGTTCTGCGACAGATACCTTTAAATCGCTTGATTTTACGAATCGCCCTTTTTCGCCAGAACCGCATCAATGGATTTTAGACTTTTTTTTTCACCCGGGAATGTGATAAGACTCGTGTAAGAAAAAAACCGTCACACATATCCTGGAGGCACATATGACACACTCTTCTGACAGTGTTCTGGTTTTAGGAGGAGGCATTGCCGGCATGGCGGCGGCCCAGACGCTGGGAGACAGCAATGTTCAGGTCCATCTGGTGGAAGCGGCCGATCACTTAGGGGGAAATGCCGCCTCCTGGGCCTGCATGGCCACGGATGAATGCCGGCAGTGCGGGGCCTGCCTGGCCGATGACATGGTTCACCAGACCGGCGGTCACACAAATATTTCCGTGCATCTGAACACCACCCTGGACCGGCTGGAAAAAACCGGCGACGGTTTCGCCGCCCGCCTGACTTCGGGAGAGACGGTGACCCCTGGCCGGATTATTCTGGCCACCGGATTCACCCCGTTTGATCCATCTGTTCTGTCCAGCCTTCAATTTGACAACCAGGACAAAGTCATCACCACGGCCCGGCTGAACCAGATGCTCAAGGCGGAAACCCTGAGTGATTTTCTGGGAAATATCACGCAGCCGAAAATCGCTTTTATCCAGTGTGTCGGCTCCAGAAACCGGAAACTGGACCGGGATTTCTGTTCCCAGGTCTGCTGTAAAATTTCTTTGCGCCATTCAGACAAGCTGCTGCATCTGCTGCCGGACGCAGACATCACCCTGTATCACATGGACTTGCAGACCATCGGCAAGGAGACCCGTTGTCTGGCGGCTGATCTTTCCACCCGGATGACCCTGGCCCAGGGAGTTCCCGCGGAAATCCTCACAGATCCGGACACGGGCCGCTTACGCGTCGTTGTAGAAGATCCGGACGCAGGCACCAGAGTCGCCAGAAACTTTGATCTGGTTGTCCTGTCCATCGGCATGTCCCCATCTGACGAACTGAACCGGTTGGCCGGTCAATTGAATGTCCGTCCGAACCATTGGGGATTTTTCAATACCCCGGATGCCTCCCTGGCTGACGGCATCCATGTGGCCGGCTGCGCCGCCGGTCCCAAAGATATTTTGGGGTCCCGGCAAGAGGGCTGGACAGCTGCGGCAGCCGTTTTAAGAGAACTGGGGCATGATCCTGCCCAAAAAGCGGATGTCCTGGTGTGGGGGGACGGCCCCAAGGCGGATCCCATCGCCCGGAGCCTGGCAGAAAACGGTCACACCACGGTCTGTTTCGGCCGGGGCGAGGCGGCGGATGGGCTCACGTTCATGGATCCGGGCAAAATCCTGAGTGTGGACGGCACCGCCGGGCGTTTCACCGTGCGATATGAACAGGAAGGGGGGCGAAATACCCTGACATGCCGGGCCATCATCGCGGCCCCGGCACCGGAATACCGGACTGCTGCCGACCAGGCAGCTTTAAGCGGCGCCCTGGATCTCACCGCGTTCGCCCGCATCCCGGCCGGGCAACTGCCGGAACAGATCGCCATCCTGCTGGATTATTTTACCCCTGAAACCAAAGCCGGATCACGTCTCGCACTGAACAAAGCCCTGGAAGCCCGGAACGCCGGCCGCAAAATCACGGTGATCATGAATAAAATGCTGGTTCACGGGGCCCAGGGCCAACAGATGTACGATCAGGCCCGCAAGGCCGGGGTCAAATTTCTCAGATACAATGCACAGAAAGATATTCAGATCCAAAAAACAGACACCGGATTCTCCCTGACTCTGGATGAAGCGACCCTGCCCGGAACGTCCGTCACCCTGCACTGCGATCAACTGGTGGTCCCCGCAGCGCCTGTGCCCGGCCCCGGAATTGACAACGCGGCCCGGCTGCTCAGGCAGGAAAAAGACAGGGAAGGATTTCTCCAGTCCCCCAATGTCCGCCACCGCCTGACCCATAGCCCCCGAAAAGGCATCTATTTTGCGGGACCTGCCCATGATGACGTGGATGATACTGATCTGTCAGCTGAACTGGACGGCATTATGGCGGATCTGGACTTTCCCGGTCCCGCTCAGAATACCGGTGTGGAGATCAATCAGAAAAAATGTGCCCAGTGCCTGACCTGTCTGCGCATCTGCCCCCACCAGGCCATTTTCCTCAATGCAAAAGACCGGCCTGAAATCGTTCCAAACGCCTGTTTCGGATGTCATTTGTGCGTGGTCAACTGTCCGGCCCTGGCCATTGAATCCGCATCATGCACCCCGGACCGGATTGCGGCACAGGCCGAAAAAGGCCAGGTGGTGGTGCTGGCCTGTCAACGGTCGGCCGCACTGGCGGCAGGTTCCTTGGCCCTGCCGGACCCGATTCGTTTGATATCGGTCCCCTGCGCCAGTAGCGCCGGTGTGAATCTGATGCTCAAGCTGCTGGTCAACGGCGCCGCCAAAGTGATCGTGGCCGGGTGCCATGACGGTAACTGCCGGTCCATGAACGGCAGCACCAAGGCCCGGAAAGAAGTTTCCCGCTTGCAGACCCTGCCCGGCATCACCCCGGACCAGGTGACCTGGCATTCAGTGGCCGCCAATGAACCACAAAGATTCGCCCGCATCATTTCCAACACCCGGATTTTATAATAAGGATATTAAATTATGGAAACTGCCATCCTTGAAAAAGATACGGAACTGAGCCGGCTGCTCAACCGGCTGACCCAGGGGGACAATATTGATGAATGTCTGACCTGCGGGATATGCAACTCCCGGTGCACCTGGTTTGACCAGCAAGGCGGCCCTGTGCCGAGGCAGATCGTTCGCATGGCAGTACTGGGACTGGAACAGGAACTGGTGGACTCCCGGATGCTCTGGGACTGTCTGATCTGTAACCGGTGCACCCAGGACTGTCCCATGGGCATTGACATGGACCAGGTGGTGACCCGGGGAAGGAGTCTGGCTGCGGCCAGAAATCAGATCCCGGAAGATATCAGCAAGGGCATTGACCACCGGCTGGCACACAGGAATGTCAACGGCCTGACCACCGAGGAATTTGTGGACACCGTGGAATGGATCGATGAAGAGTTTGCCGATGACATGGAGGACCCAAAAGCCCGGATTCTTCATGATCAGCCGGATTGCAAATTTCTGTATCTCCCCAATCCCCGGGAACTGGGCGTCAATCCGCTGCATCTCACCGCCATGGCCAGACTGTTCTATGCCATGAAAGAAACCTGGACCCTGTCCAGTGATCACACCGATGTCACCAACTGGGGCTATTTTGTCGGAAACCACGAGGTTGAAGAACAGATTGCCCGCCGGGTGGTGGAAACGGCTGAAGCCCTGAACATCGACACCCTGGTTTTAAGTGAATGCGGTCATGCCTATCATGTGCTCAAATGCAGGATCGCAAAATTACTGGGCCGAGAACCAGGGTTTCGCATCATCAGCATACCGGAGCTGTGTGTGGAATATGCAAAAAAAGGGGTGCTCAAATTTGATCCCAAAGTCCATCCCTATGAAATCGCGTATCACGATCCCTGCAACATCGCCCGGAAATCCGGCGGCTATGATGCACCCAGGGAACTTTTGGCCATGTGCTGCAAAGGGGTCCGGGAACTGGTGCCCAACCGGGAGAACGGGGTCTGCTGCGGCGGCGGGGGCGGCATGCTCCAGGATTCCGACACCACGAAAAAACGGATGATCACCGGCAGGCCCAAGGCGGACCAGATGCGGGCCACAGGCCTGGAACACCTGGCCACAGCCTGCCTGTCCTGCCACCGGCAGCTGGGGGAACTGTCCACCCATTACGAGCTGGGCATGAAAGTGGATACCGTGGCGGCCCTGGCATCGGAATGCCTGGTGCTGTAAAAGGATCATTCATATGGCCAGAATATCTCTGACTCTGCCTGACACGTTTGCCTATTTCACCGAACTGACCGTCCGGATTCAGGACATCAATTACGGCAATCATGTGGGAAACGATGCGTTTGTCTCACTTCTGCATGAAGCCAGGATCCGGTATTTCAACTATCTGGGGTATTCGGAAACCGATATCGAAGGCTGTGCCATCGTTATTTCCGACCTGGCCGTGGTTTACAAAGCCCAGGCCCGGCACAAAGACCGGCTCAAAATCCAGATGTCAGCCGGGGAGTTCAACAAATACGGCTGCGATATCTTTTACCGGGTGACCCGTGTTCCAGACAACACCCTGGTTCTGGAAGCCAAAACCGGGATCGTGTTTTTCAATTATCTTGAAAACAAGGTTGTCCGGATGCCGGAAGCGTTTGTCTCAGCGGTCACGTAACGGTTCTGGCACCAGACGTCTCAAACCGCCATGGCATCCTCGCTCAGCACGGTTTCCAGCCGGAACAGCAGCTCATCCGCATTTGCTCTGGAAAACACCATTGGCGGCTTGATCTTGAGCACATTGTGGTCCCGGCCGTCCGTGCTCATGAGAATGCCTAAGTCCCGCATGCGGTCGGCCAGATATTCAGCCTGGTTTCCCAGGGGCTGAAGGATTTCATCCACCAGTTCAAACCCCAGAAACAGCCCCTGGCCCCGCACATCCCCGATAACCGGAAACCGTTTCTGTAAATCCCGCAGCCCGGCTTTCAGGTATTCTCCGGTGGATCGTGCGTTTTCCTGAAGCCCTTCATCCGCAATCACCTGCAGCACCTTTCGGCCGATGGTGCAGGAAACCGGATTCCCGCCAAAAGTGTTGAAATACTCCATGCCGTTGGCAAACGCATCCGCCACTTTTCGGGTGCACACCACTGCGGCCAGGGGATGTCCGTTGCCGATGGGTTTGCCGATGGTGACGATGTCCGGCACCACCCCATGCAGCTCAAACGCCCAGAATGTGTGCCCCATCCGGCCGCATCCCACCTGCACCTCATCGGCGATGCATACGCCTTTGGCCTGGCGTACCGCGTCATACGCGGTTTTCAAATATCCGTGCGGTAGCTCGATCTGTCCCCCGCAGCTGATGATGCTCTCGCAGATGAACCCGGCCACGCCTCTTCCGGCCGCGTGAACCTGCCCAATCTGTTCCCGGATATGGGCGGCATATTTTTCACCGGTATCCGGCCCCCGGTACAGGCCCCGGAACGCATCGGGCAGCGGCACGATATGGGTATGGGCCGGGGCCCCCTGCCCGCCTTTGCCGTCAAACTTGTAGGAGCTGATATCGATGCAGGCCCCGGTATTGCCGTGATATCCCACTTCCACGGCGATCATGTCCCGGTGTCCGGTGACCGCTCTTGCCATGCGCAAAGCCAGTTCATTGGCCTCGCTGCCGGAATTCACGAAATGCACCACGGACAACGGATCGGGACAGGTCGCCAGCAGGGCTTGGGCAAACCGGTTGATGCTGTCATGCAGGTACCGGGTGTTGGTGTTGAGCACGGCCATCTGGGCCTGACCGGCGTTCACCACCCGGGGATGTTCATGGCCCACATGGGCCACGTTGTTCACAGTATCCAGAAAACGCCGGCCGGTTTCATCGATCAAAAATGCCCCGCTGCCCCGGACGATCTTGAGCGGGGTGTCATAGGACAGGCTCAGACTCTTGCCTAAGTGCTGCCGGCGGTATGCCAGGACCGTGTTCATGTCCTCTGCCGGAGCCGGCGCCAGGCACCGGTTTCTGAAAAACAGGTTGGGGTCCGGGCAGATGCTTTTCCACACCTCCCTCTGATCCGGAAACACCGCCCGTGGAAACGCACATCCCTGCCCCAGCAAATCCAGCATCACCTGAAAATGCAGATGCGGCACCCGGGGGTTGACTGCTGTCCGGGGGGCCACCATTCCCAGTGTCTCCCCTTTTTCTACAGCCAGTTCCTTGTCCAGCCGGCTCAGGCATTCCGGGTCCAAGCCGCCGTAAAGAGTATAAAACCGCATGCCGACGGGGGTGCGGTGTGCCAGGACCAGCTCGGCACTGCCCGCCGGAGCGCCAATGCCAGTGGCCGTTTTAGTTTCCGTTTCTCCTCCTGCTTTTGTGTCTATTTCAGTTTCCGTTGCAGGGCCGTCATTGGCCTCCATCCGGACGTGGACCACCCGGCCTTCAAACAGGGCGTGGACCGGGGTTCCGGCCATGGCCCACACATCCATGCCCAGATGCAGGCTGCGGCAGACCGGTCCGCTGTTGCCCTCGGCCCGGACGGCCCCTTGTGCTTCCATGCCGGTCTCATGGGTTTTCAGAAACGGTTCGGCCCGGCACTCCAGGTATCCGCCCGCCGGAACGGCCCCCTTCTTCTGCCGGGAAAGACAACCCAGCTCAAAGGCCAGCCGGGCCGGATCTGTATAATCTTTTGCATGCCCCAGCCATGGGCTTCCCACACTCAGATCCACGGAAACCGGCACTGGTGCGGCACCTGAATCCGCGCTTCCATTTCCCAGCAGATCTGAAAACTGTGTATCACATCTGCCGGCCCAATTCACAAAACCGGATTCTCCGGGATGAGGCGTCATGCCGCATGCCTGCCTGAAACTGTAATGGGCCAAAGCTTCATCCACGGCCCGCCACTGTGCCAGCAGATCCCAGGCTGGTTTTTCACTGATCCGCAGATAGGTGTTTTCCGGCTCTTTGATCCGGTTGAGGGCCGATTTCGTGACACTGATCACCAGGCGCATGGCCACCAGAGTATGTAGCAGGGCCAGCTCCGGTGCTTCCAGAGGAAATGCCGCATGATACCCTTTGACCACACAAAGGGCCGCGGCCAGCGGGTCCGGTTTGCCCATGACCGCGTAAGCCACAGCCACGGCCAGGTCATTGACGGTCTGGGTGTACACGGCATCCCCATAATCAATAATGGCTGTAACTTCCGGACAAACCCGATCTTCTGTCACCACCACGTTGTTGTCATTGGCATCGTTGTGCACCACACTTTTACGCAACCCCTGATAAACGGGCTGAATCTGTGTAAACCGGTGATAAAAAAAATCAATGATCTCCTGCTGTTCTCCAGAAAACAGATGCCGGTGATCCCGGGTCCAGCCGGCCTGTGCCAGGTCCCATACCAGGTTACGGTGGGCCAGGTCATGGTCAAACCCCTGCAATGCCTTTGTCACCTGCCCGGCCTGGCGGCCCAGACTCTTCAGCAACTGATCGGTGACCGGGTTGACATCAGACCACAGCCGGCCGTCAATCCAGGTCAGCAACCGGACCAGCCGTGGGTTTCCGGCATCATCCAGAATGCTGGTAATGGATTTGCCGTCCACGCCCAAAACCGTTTTCGGGCAGACCACGGGGATCGTTGATGTATTCACATGGTCCAGCAAAGCCTGCTGAAATTGAATATAGCCGGAAGACACTCCCGGACGGCTGATTTTGAGTATGTAACTTTGCCGGCCGCCTGTGATTTTAAAATTAAAATCCAGTTCTCCGGGCAGCGGCATGATATCCCCGGACACCTGATACAACTGCCGGGCGATCCTGGCTGCCTGGGCGGTAGTAATGCGTATGGATGAATATTTCTGTGCCATATGTCCTTTCTTGTCTGTTTTGTAAGTGGTCATTACCGCCCCCATGGAGGCGAATGCCATATTATATTAATGAATAAAAAACAGTTAGACAACCGCATTCATGATGAGTGCCTCTGTCATAATTTTCAAATCATCCCGATTTATCTGAACAGTGCTAATCTGTTAATACCTTCTATTAACAAAACCTTAACATACAGACAACTATCAACCCGTATCCCTTTTAGACACAAGCCATTCTAACATGCTGAAACAACTCTATTATCCATATTCTTGACAAAGATTTCTCATGCAGGAAAAATGGCATGATGGTTGCAATGATCTCCTTTGGCACACCCCCGTGTATTTATAATACAACAACAGTCAATTAAAAGGAGAAACCAATGCGCAAATCAATTTTTTTCATGCTGTCAATGCTCTTGATCGTTTCAATCGCAGGTGTCGGCATGGCAAATGAACCGGACGGAAATGACAGAAAAGGCAAATATACTTACAAAAAGGTTTATAAAGCCTGCGCCCAGCGGGGTGAAGTTGATTCATCCATTCCGCCCTTAAGTCCGGACAGCAAAACCATGGCCCAGTGGAAACGCCTGTTTGAAAAAAAAGACTTTGAGGAGTTTCTGTGCAAAGAAGAATGGTCACAGCTGTCTGAGGGCGACATTGCAGATATATATGCCTATCTGTACAAACATGCGGCCGATTCCCCCACCCCGGCAAAATGTAAATAAACGGCGGCAGGCAACAGGAGAAACATGATGAAAAAAAAAGTGGCGGTTTTTTTTGTACTTGCTTTTATGGCGGGATTTTCCGTACCCGGTGTTCAGGCGTCTGATGAAGTGAAGATGCTCAAAGAACAGCTGGAAGCCATGAATCAGAATATTCAGAAACTTCAGGAAAAAATCATTGAGATAGAAAAAAAGAACGCGGAAGAGATTGAAGAGGTCGAATATCTCAACGACCGAATGGACAAGGCGGAACTTCATACCGCCACGGACAAGCTGTCCCTTGGCATCGAACTGCGGTCCCGGGCCGATACCCTGCATTATTCAGGTATGCAGGCCGCACCGCCTGCCCTGGTGAACGGTTTCTTTACCCCATACACATCCGGGGGATTCAACAATGCTACATTAACGCAGATTCAGCAACGCATTCAGAATATGGCCATGGCAGGCATGATTCCACCCACGGATGAATTCGATGCAGACAATGATGTGATATTCACCAATAAATTCCATGTAAACATGCATGCCAAAGTGAACGATCAGTTGAGTTTTTCCGGCAGGATGGCAGCTTATAAGGTATTTGGCGATTCCTCCGGAGTAAAGTTCAACCAGGGCAGTCTTGGCGATATCACCATGGACGGAAATACATCCTCTTTGCCCCACGGGGATACCCTGCGTCTGGAACGGGCTTATTTTGTTTACAACAATTACTGGGACAACATCCCCATCAGTTTCTCACTGGGACGGCGGCCATCCACCTATGGACCGCCTCTGGAGTACGCCAACTACAGCCTGGAAGCCGGATCGCCTCTGGGCACCATCATCAACTGGCAGTTTGACGGCGCATCATTGAATTTCGGTCTTGAAGAGGTCACCGGCATCTATGGTGCCGCACTGAAATTCTGTTACGGCGTCGGATTTGAAGGAGACTGGGGCAATTCCTATTCTCTGGAAGCCAGTCAGCCGGATGTTGATGATGTTCATATGTTCGGCTTTATTGCCACCCTGTTTGATGACGATTCCACCAGCGCCGTGCTCAATTACGCCCATGCCTGGGATATCACTGACGGATTCACCGGTCTGACGGTCATGCCGTTTACCGTTGCAAAAGATCCGGCAACCGGCTTGTATACGTTTGAACAAAACACCGGCGGATACATCAGCCGGATGCAGCCCAGCACGGATATCGGGGACTGGGATGCGGCATCACTGCTGTTGAGAAAAAATTTATACGAAACGTTTGAAAAAGATATCGACCTGTTTCTGGCCCTTTCCTGGAGTCACACGTCTCCATCACAGGTTTCCGCCAATCCGTTTTATGAAATCATGGGCCAGGGACTGCTCAGCTCCAACGGAAATCTGGAAGACCACGACGGATACAGTCTTTATGCGGGTGCCATTTTCCCCATGCCGTTTAACGGCCGACTGGGGCTTGAATACAACTGGGGATCCAAATACTGGTTTAACTTCACCGGTGCTGAAGATTCGCTGGTTGGAAGCAAACTGGCCACCCGGGGCAGTGTGTATGAAGGATATTATATCCAGCCGATTTTCGGACAGAACTTTTTCGTCAAACTGGGTACCAGATACTATGACTATAAATACTCGGGCAGCGGCAATCCGCTGGGGGCACCTGAAGAAATATCTGAATTAAACGCCTTGAACGCATTATTTCCTGTCGCTGATAAAGTATGGGACGGTTACATCTCCGCCACTGTCAGATTTTAAATAAATTAAAGGCGATCAAAATTCCGTGTCAGCTCCGTTCCCGGCGCTGACACGGATAACGCCTTCAAACACCAGCCGGGCCGGGCCGGTCTTGATTAAATGATTGGTTGACTTGTCCCAGAAGATGGCCAGGTCTCCACCATCGAGCACCACGGTGGCATAGTTGCCGGTCCGGCCGGTGATATGGGCCGCAGTCAAAGCCGCACAGGCACCGGTACCGCAGGCCAGGGTCATGCCGGCACCCCGTTCCCATACCTTCATTTTCAATGTCTGGTCATCCATGACCTGGATAAACTCCACATTGGTTTTGGCGGGAAACCGGGGATGGATTTCAAGGGCCCGGCCCTGAGCCGCCACATCCACTTCAGACAGATCTTTTACAAACACCACGGCATGGGGATTGCCCATACCCACGGCAGTCACGATGACCGTGGAACCATCCGCCATGTCAACAGACGCGTCAACGGCGGTATCTTTGTCACAGACAAACGGCACCTGGCGGCAGGACATGACCGGCGGCCCCATATCCACCTTCACCGAGGTCACCCGGCCGGATGCATCCGCCACCACCTCCGGGATGACCGTGCCGGCATCGGTCTGCACCCGGATCTGTTTTTTATCAATGATGTTTTTCTCATACAGGTATTTGGCAAAACATCGCATGCCGTTGCCGCACATATCCGCCCGGGAGCCGTCCGAGTTATAGATCACAAACCGGATATCATGATCATCATCCTCTGAATCCTTCACAAGGATGATGCCGTCCGCTCCGATGCCGAAATGCCGGTCGCACAGTTTTTTTGCCAGCTGCGGATACGGCATGGCGGCTTCAATGGACCCGTCCCGGTCATCCATGACAACGAAATCATTGCCGATCCCTTGCATTTTTGAAAACAAAATCTGTGTCATCTCCCCTCCCGATGGGAGGGGTCAGGCCTGCGTTATTGTAGTTATTGGGATCAATAACTACAATAACGCAGGCCTGACCCCGTGACCCCGTTTACAGCGTCTTTAGAATTGTATCCCCCAGGGCCTCTTTCTGCCAGTTGCGCAGTACACCCATGGCATCCAGATCCGCGTGGGTGATTGGTTTTTCCTGGGCCAGGGCCGTTATGGTGGCATTGTTGATCAGAAACCCCGGTTCCATGCCCAGAGACTCACTTTTCTTTTCCCGCATTTTTTTCAATGCCGTGATGCGTGCCATCACTTCCGGGGTTTTCCGGGGCATCACCGTTTTGGGATACGCAGGCAGGTCTTTGTGGGGCAAGGCCATGCCCCTGTCTATGGCCTGCCGGCACAAATGCCCGAACATCTGCACCTGGCGCGGACTGAGCATTTTATTTTCCTTTATCTCATCCAGGGATCTGGGTCGTCCCGTGGCCATGGCCAGCAGCGACTGGTTGGACATGATCTTGAACAAAGGCACATCTTTTTTTTCCGCCAGATCCATGCGCAGGGTCAGCAAATTTTCCAGGACGGCCAGGCTGCGGTTGTCCAGTTTGCCCGCCCCCTTGATTTTTCTGAAAAAAGGCGGGACATGGTTGTTCTCATACCGCACCCTGGCCTGGGCTTCAAACTCTTCTGTGGCCCAGTGCAGGCGGCCAATGGCAGCCATGCGCTTCACCAGTATGCCGTGCAGGGCGATCAGATAGGCCACATCCCCCACGGAATAAGCCACCATGTCTGATTTCAACGGGCGTTTCGACCAGTCTTGTTTCTGAAATTTTTTGTCCACATGCACATCAAAATGATCTTTGAGCAAAGCGGCCAGGCCACGCTCCCGGACATTGAGAAACCGGCATGCGATTTCCGTGTCAAACAGGTTGTTTATCCGGGCGCCCATTTCCCGGTCCAGGCTTCGGACATCAAAATCCGCACCGTGAAACACCTTGATGATATCCGGATTTTCCAGAACATCCACAAAAGGGGAAAAGTTGTCAATGGTAAACGGATCCACCAGAAACGCCTCGTCGTTTGTTGCGATCTGGATCAGGCAGATTTTTTCCTTAAAGGAATGCATGGAATCCGCTTCCAGATCCACCCCGATAATGGGATATTCAGACATTTGGGCACAGGCGTCCGCCAGGTCCGCGTCAGACTCGATAAAGGTAAATTGCAGCATCTTTTCCCTTGATTGTTGGGAGTACTTTATTTAAAATCCTTATTTTTATATCTAAAACCTTTTAAATACAATGGAAAATCAAGATGATTACCATAACATTTCCAGATAAGAGTATAAAGCAGTTTGACAATTTTCCCACGGGCATGGATGTGGCCCAAAGCATTTCCCAAGGATTTGCCAGAAACTGCGTGGCCATGAAAATCGATGACCGGCTCCTGGACCTGAGCCGGACGATTGAAACCGATACCGCCATTGAATTTATCACAGTAAACGATGACAACGCCCTGGAGGTGCTGCGCCATTCTGCAGCCCATGTCATGGCTGAAGCGGTCCTGAACCTGTATCCGGATGCAAAACTCACCATCGGCCCGGTGGTGGAAGACGGTTTTTACTATGATATTGATATGCCGCCCATTTCCGAAGATGACTTAGGAAAAATCGAAGTCGAAATCCAGAAAATCATCAAAGCCAAAGCCACGTTTGAACGGCAGGTGGTGACAAAAGACCAGGCCCTGGAAATTTTTAAAGACAATCCGTTTAAGCTGGAACTGATCCATGAACTTTCCGACCAGGAAATATCCCTTTATAAAAACGGTCAGTTTATTGACTTGTGCCGGGGGCCCCACATTCCCCACACCGGGATGATCAAGGGCATCAAGCTCATGAAAATCTCCGGGGCCTACTGGCGGGCGGACCAGTCCAGAGAGCAGCTCCAGCGCCTGTACGGGACGGCGTTTTTTGATAAAAAAAAGCTCAACCAGTATTTGCACCTCATTGAAGAAGCCAAAAAGCGGGACCACCGCAAAGTGGGCACCCGGCTGGATCTGTTCTCGTTTCACGATGAAGCGCCCGGCATGGCCTTTTTTCATGCCAAAGGCATGGACATGTGGAACGCCCTGCTGGATTACTGGCGTGAAGCCCACCGGGCCGCCGGGTATGTGGAAACCAAGACCCCGGTCCTGCTCAACCGCAAACTGTGGGAAAAAAGCGGGCACTGGGACAACTACCGGGAAAATATGTACACATGTGTGATCGATGACGAGGAATATGCCATCAAACCCATGAACTGCCCCGGGGGCATGCTTTTGTACAAAACCCGGTCCTATTCCTACCGGGACCTGCCCCTGCGGGCCGGAGAAGTGGGCCTGGTGCATCGTCATGAGTTGTCCGGGGCTTTGTCCGGGCTGTTCAGGGTCCGGTCATTCCACCAGGATGACGCCCATATCTTTATGACACCGGACCAGATCGAAACCGAGGTGCTGGGCGTCCTGCGCCTGGCGGAACAGATCTACAACAAATTCGGCCTGACCTTTCACCTGGAACTGTCCACCCGGCCGGAAAAATCCATCGGCACGGACGCCCAGTGGGAACAAGCCACTTCCGGCCTGGAAAAAGCCTTGAAACACTACGGCCAGGAATATTTCATCAATGAAGGGGACGGCGCATTTTACGGCCCCAAAATCGATATCCACATCAAGGATGCCTTAGGAAGGACCTGGCAGTGCGGCACCGTGCAGCTGGATATGGCGTTGCCGGAACGGTTTGATCTCACTTACAAGGGCCAGGACAACGACAAACACCGGCCCATCATGATCCACCGGGTGATCTACGGCTCCATGGAGCGGTTCTTCGGCATTCTGGTGGAACATTTTGCCGGCAGATTTCCCTTGTGGCTGGCCCCGGTCCAGGCCGTGATCCTGCCCATCACCCAGGACCTGGCCGATCATGCCGACCAGGTAAAAACAGACCTGGAGGCCGCCGGAATCCGGTGCGAGGTGGATCATCGCAACGAAACATTGAAAAAGAAAATCCGGGAAGCCCAGATCAATTACGTGCCCTTGATTCTCACCATCGGGGAAAAGGAAAAGGAAACCGGGACCTTGTCGGTCCGGACCCTGGACGGCAAAGTGAAGCTGGGACTGTCTCCGGCTGAGTTTGTCACCCCGGTGCAAAAGCACATCAAAAAACGGATCCTGGATGACATTGTTTTATAGCCATGATCCCGGCCGGACCCGTGCCATGGCTTCTGGGATCCGGCCTTTGAACCGCACCCTGTTCTCCCGGGTGCCCGCCACCCGCATCGAAGTGGATCTGGATGCCATTGCTGCAAACACCCGGCTACTGAAACAGGCCTGCACCCCGCAGACATCCCTGATGGCCGTGGTCAAGGCCAATGCCTATGGACACGGGGCCGTTCATGTGGCCCGGACCGCTCTGTCCCATGGGGCAAAATGGCTGGGCGTGGCCCGCATGGCTGAAGCGGTCCAGCTAAAGAATGCCGGGATTGACGCCCCGGTGCTGGTCTTTGGCGACACGTTGCCGGACCGGGCCGTGGCTGCCACCGGGCACGGCATCCGTATCTCCCTGACCGGTCCGGATGCAGCCAGGGCCGTCAATGCCGCTGCCGGGGCCGCCCGCACTTTTGTCACAGCCCACATCAAAATCGACACCGGCATGGGCCGGCTGGGCCTGTGCCCCGGCCTGAACATGGACCAGGCCCTGGCGGACATCCGGTCCATGATGCAGATGGATCATCTGAAGGTGGAGGGCATCTACACCCATTTTGCCAATGCCGATGCCGTGGACAAAACCCATGCCAAACAGCAGCTGGCCCTTTTCACAGAACTGCTGGACCGCCTGGATGCTGAAAACCGGCTGCCGCAAATTATTCATGCAGCCAACAGTGCTGCCACCCTGACTTTGCCCCAAAGCCATTTCACCCTGGTCCGGCCCGGCATCGCCCTGTACGGGCTGTGCCCCGGCCCGGGCGTGGACGGCTCACCCCTCACCCCGGCCATGTCCATTATTTCCAAAATCGCCCAGATCAAACCGGTGCCCAAAGGGTTTGCCGTATCTTACGGCAGCACCCATGTCACGGACCGGCCCACCGTCATTGCCACGGTTCCGGTGGGATATGCCGACGGCTACCCCCGGCGTCTGTCCGATACCGCCCCCATGCTGGTGAAAGGACACCGGGCAAAGGTTACAGGCCGGGTATGCATGGATTTCACCATGATTGATGTGGGTCATATCCCAGATGTCAGTCCCAAAGATGAGGTGGTGGTGATGGGAACCCAGGGGGACGGCACCATATCGGCGGATGAACTGGCGGATCTCTCCAATACCATCAATTATGAAATCACCGCCGGTCTGACCGGTCGTCTGCCTGTCTGTTACCGCCAGAAACCTTAGAATGATTCCTCAGGGTTGACCTTGAACTGATATGAAATATCAAAAAATGATTGACAAAAAATAATTTTTTGTGATATATTTGCTGGGTTTTTTGGCGACGTAGCTCAGTTGGTCAGAGCATGCGGCTCATATCCGCAGAGTCCGGGGTTCAAGTCCCTGCGTCGCTACCAGATAATACAATGCCCCTCCTTTTTTAAGGAGGGGTTTTTTGTTTCCGGAACACCGAAATGCACCCAGATAAAACCCCCATGTCAGGCCTTATTTCGCCGACCAGTCAGCTCTTCGGCGATCATTTCCGCCTGTTTTAGAACGGTCTCCGTGGCCAGCTTCTGCATATCCGGGGGATACCCGAACTGCCGCAGGGTCCGCTTGACAATGACCTTGAGTTTGGCTTTGACACTTTCCTTGATGGTCCAGTCGATGGAGGCGTTGGCTTTGACTTTTTCATACAGGACCACGGCCAGTTCCCGGAGTTTGTCTTTTTCCATGACCTCACGGGCGCTGTCGTTGCCGGCAATGGCGGTGTAGAAGGCATATTCAAAGTCAGACAGGCCCATTTCCGCGGGTTCCTTGTCCATTTTGTGGATCTCTTTGCTCAACTGGATGAGTTCTTCTATGACTTCGGCAGCGGTCACCACCTTGGCATGGTATCGTTTGATGGAGGCTTCCAGCATTTCCATGAGGGTCTTGCTTTGGATCAGGTTCTTTTTGGTCCGGCTTCTGATTTCATCATTGAGCAGCTTTTTGAGGACCTCCAGGGCCACATTTTTGTGCGCCATGTCCCTGACCTCCAACAGGAACTCCTCTGATAGCACGCTGATATCCGGCTTTTTGATTCCTGCCGCATCAAACACGTCAATCACCTGGTCGCTCACCAGGGCCTTGTCGATGACCTGACGGATGGCCGTCTCCATTTCTTCATCTGTTTGGCCTGATCCGGTCCCGTCGAATTTTGCCAGCCGGGACTTGACCGCCTGAAAAAACCCCACCTCATCTTTAACGTCCATGGCCTGCTCATGGGGGACTGCAATGGAAAACGCCTTGGAAAGCGCATTGACCTCGTTGATGTACCGCTTTTTCCCGTTCTCCAGGCCCAGGATGTGTTCTTCCGCTCCTAAAATGATGGACAGCTTTTTGCCCGTGTCCGCCTCAAAATAGTCCTCATAGGCAAACCCATGATACATCTGGGAGACCACTTCAAGCTTTTCGAGCATCAGGGTCACGGCTTGTTCCTGGGCAATGGCCGGGTCCCCTTTGCCGCCACTGTCCGAATAAAACGACAGGGCTTTTTTGAGATCCGAGGCAATCCCCAGGTAATCCACCACCAGACCACCGGGCTTATCCTTGTATACCCGGTTCACCCGGGCAATGGCCTGCATCAGGTTGTGGCCCTTCATGGGCTTGTCGATATACATGGTATGCATACAGGGGACATCAAACCCGGTGAGCCACATGTCCCGCACAATGACTATCTTGAGTTCATCTTCTGGATCTCTCATCCGTTCCGCCAGCATCCGGCGCTGGTCTTTGGTGGTATGGTGCTTTGAGATTTCAGGACCGTCTGAAGACTTAGAGGTCATCACCACCTTTATCACGCCTTTTTTCAAGTCATCTTTGTGCCACCCGGGCCTCATGGCCACCATAGCGGCATACAAATCCGCGGCGATCCTTCGGGACATGGCGACCACCATGGCCTTTCCTTCGAACACTTCCTGGCGCGCTTCAAAATGCCCGATGATATCCTGGGCTACCTGTTCAATCCGGTCTTCACTGCCGATGAGTGCTTCCAGCTGGGTCCATTTGGCCTTGGCCTTCTGGGTTTCTGTCAGGTCATCCTGTGCCAGGGTGGCATCCAGGTCGGCCACCAGTTTTCTGCCCGCTTCACTCAGGCTGATTTTGGCCAGACGGCTTTCATAATAGATCCTCACAGTAGCCTTGTCTTCCACTGCCTGGGCAATGTCATACACATCGATGTAGTTGCCGAATACCGCCGGGGTGTTCACATCCGTGCTCTCGATGGGGGTTCCGGTAAATCCCAGGTATGTGGCGTATGGCAGGGCATCCCGCATGTATTTGGCAAACCCGTAGACCACTTTTTTACCGATGACGTTTCCTTGTGCATCTTTGTCATCAATGGTTTTGGCTTTAAATCCATACTGGGTCCGGTGGGCTTCATCCGCAATCACCACGATATTTCTGCGATTCGAAAGGGTCTCATAGACATTGCCGTTGTCCGGGGAAAACTTCTGGATCGTGGTAAACACCACGCCCCCGGAGGCCACTTTGAGCAACTCCTTGAGATGGTCCCGGTCTTTGGCCTGAACCGGTTCCTGGCGCAGAAGCTGTTTTGAGGCGGCAAAGGTATCGTACAGCTGGTCATCCAGATCGTTTCTGTCGGTGATGACGACCACGGTGGGATTATCCAGGGCCAGAACAATCTTGCCGGTATAAAAAACCATGGACAAAGACTTTCCGCTTCCCTGGGTATGCCAGACCACGCCGCCTTTGCGGTCCCCTTTGGGCTGGGAGTTAACCGTTGCAAGCCCATAGGCTTCGGGGTCTTCGGCTGTTCCGGGTGTCTCCGGTGATCCTGCCGCTCTCAGGGTGGACTCTACCGCCAGATTGACCGCATAGTACTGGTGGTAGGATGCCAGTTTCTTCACGGTTTCCATGGTGATAATGCCGGTCTGGCGGTCTTCTTTTTTGGAAGCTTCAAATACAATGAAATGACGAATCAGGTCCAGGAGGGTCTTTGGGTTCAGCATGCCTTTTATCAGGGTTTCGAGCTGTCCGATGAGTGGCGATGCTTCTGTTTTCCCATCGGCGGTCTTCCAGGTCATAAAGCGGCTGAATCCGGCTGATATGGTCCCTGCCCGGGCTTCCAGGCCATCAGATATGACCATAATAGCATTGGGAGTGAACAGGCTGGAAATCTCCTGTTTGTAAGTCTGGAGCTGTTTGTATGCCGACTTAATGGTGGCGTTTTCATGGGCGGGATTTTTAAGTTCCATCAGGACCAGGGGAAGCCCATTGATAAAAATGACCACATCCGGGCGCTTGTTCACATTGTTCTGGATGACCGTGAACTGGTTGACGACCAGAAAATCATTGTTGATTGGGTCGGTGAAATCCATGAGCCACACCAGGTCCCCCCGGCTTTGTCCGTCTTTCTGGTATGTGACCGTGATCCCTTGGGTGAGCATCCGGTGAAACGCTTGGTTGTCGGCGATGAGTTCCGGAGAGTTGAGCCGCTGGATCTGTTTGACAGCATCGTTTCGGGCTTCCGGGGGAATGTGAGGGTTGATGCGGGTAACGGCAGATTGCAGACGGTCCAGCAGGAACACATCTTCAAAAGAGTGTCGATCCGGGGTGTCACTGTCCGGGGCAATGGCAGGACCATGGATGTAGGCGTATCCCTGGGTTTCCAGAAGCTGAATGGCATGTTCCTCAATGGCGTTTTCGGTGATTTTTTCCATGCGTTTCCACTGTGTTAATGCTCGTATTTCACCCGGACCTCACCGCTCATGAGTTTGGGCAGGAGGGTGTCCCGTAGTTTTTCGAGGGTGCGGATTTGGGTATTATTCAACAGCATTTTTTCAAAAAAGGATGAAACAGAATTTTCAAATTGAAAAATCTCTTCCATAGGCGGTAACAACACTTCGAGTTCTTTAAATGTAGCCGTTGTGATTGTGTCAAAAACACTTCCATACGCTGAAGACTGTAGTTCCTCTACAACATGATTGATGAGCAAGTATGTAAAGAAATAGTTCTCAGAATTTTTCGGCAATATTCCATAATTTGATTGGCTGAAAGCCATCGGTTGTGAAAGCATACAATATTTTCCAACAGTCCCTCTCGCTGAAATTACAGTAGCATATTTCGGCAATAATTTCGCCGAACTATTACACAGCCCTTTTTCTGTAATATGTTTTGGGGTATCTTGTACAAAAGATTTATGATTGGATGCAATATCACCTCCCGATAACCATGGGATACTTCCATCCCAGTATTCGGGTATTGAAGTTTTGGGAGTGCCTCCACCAAGCAAATCAATAATTCCAAAAAGGCTACCCTCCTCCCAATCATCCCGCGCCTCCTCCACAAACCACTGTCTGAAAAGCGTTTCCGCCATGGCTTCAAGGGTTTTATTCTGGCGGTGCAGCAGGTCTATTTTGTCATCAAGGCTGGAAAGGACCGAGGCGATGGCTTTTTGTTCGGGGAGTGGAGGGAGCGATATCTCAAAAGCTCTGATATCTTTCATGTTAAGATGCGCGACTACACTTCCTGTTGAACGGGACTGAAGGTCATATTTTGTTTCTGGGTTAACCAAGTAGTACAAAGCAAACTTTTTGTATACTTCATTGTGATGAATTTTTATTAAAACTGTTCTCTGCCCTAAACAAACCTTATACCCTGTATCTATCCATCCTGCTTCCCCAACCGGGGCTTCCCGTGCCAAAATGATATCACCGGGTTCGGGTGTAGCTCGCTTAATCCATTCAAAATATATTTTTTCGGAGACCCTATTTGCGTTTTCATAATTCAATCTTCCATTGGAAATATCTGTTGTCCTTACCGATAAATACTCACTCACTTCGACCTTTGGGGCAGTTTTGTGCTCGCAATCCACAATTTCTGCAATTTCTGATAAAAGATAATCGGTCACGTCTTCACCTTCCCCAAATTCTCCAGGATCAGAGCATTCAATCGTTCTTCTTCTTTCAACTGCACCGCAAAGCCCAACTCAAAATATATTGTCATTCCTATTCTTCCAGCCATTTCATGCCCACATCCCCCATCAATATCCGTATCTGCTGAATGGCGATTTTGTTCAGTCGTTCAAGCCGGGTATTCTGGGGAAGGCCCTCATTTAGAATTTGTTTTTGCTACCCATTGTTTCACCGAAAGAACAAAACGGTTTAATCCGGCCTGATTTTTAATTCCCTCGAATTCGGGGGAATTAAAATCCGGATTATAGATTTCTTCCCAGATGCCCAAAAATTCAATGGTGTTTTTATTTCTCAACCATTTTTCGATCAGCGAAAGCCCATTTTCAATATTTCTCACCATATCGGTTAAAGATATATAATCCTGCTGATCCGTTGAAATAACGGTAATTTCTCTTCCCTGAACTTCAATTTTAGCCATTAACCCTCACCTTCCCCAGATTCTCCAAAATCAACGCATTCAGCCGTTCTTCCTCTTTCAGCTGTCCGGAAAGTTCCGCCTTCAGCATGTCAAACCGCTCCTTGAAGTCAAAATCGTCCTCTTCCAGGGCCAATCCCACATACCGCCCCGGTGTGAGCACATAATCCAGGTCCCGGACCCGGTCGATAGTTGCGGAATTGCAGAACCCTTTGACATCCTCATAGTCCCCATCCGGGTTCCGCCAGTTATGGTAGGTGTCGGCAATAATCCTGATGTCTTGTTCTGAAAACTCTTTGGTCCGGCGGTTGATGAGATGACCCATGTTCCGGGCATCGATGAACAGGATTTCATCCACCCGGTTCCGGAATTTACCGTTGGCCTTGTTTCTGCTGCAAAACCAGAGGCAGGCCGGTATCTGGGTATTCAGGAACAGTTTGGGCGGCATATTGACAATACAGTCGATCAGCCGGGCCTCGATGAGTTCCTTTCGGATATCCCCTTCTCCGGAACTTTTGGACGTCAAAGACCCTTTGGCCAGAACGAACCCGGCCTGACCCGTGGGATTCAAATGATACAGAAAGTGCTGTATCCAGGCATAATTGGCATTTCCGGCAGGCGGTGCCCCGTGTTGCCACCGGCCATCTTTTCTGAGCAAGTCTCCGCTCCAGTCGCTGTCATTGAATGGCGGATTGGCTATCACATAGTCGGCCTTCAGGTCCTTGTGGACATCATTGAGAAACGACCCTTCATTGTTCCATTTCACCTGGGAGCTGTCGATCCCCCGGATGGCCAGATTCATCTTTGCCAGCCGCCATGTGGTCTGGTTGCTTTCCTGGCCGTATATGGAGATGTCGTTGACCCGGCCCTGATGGCTCTGTACAAATTTTTCAGACTGCACAAACATGCCGCCGGAACCACAGCATGGATCAAATACCCGGCCTTGATGGGGCTCCAGCATTTCCACCAGAAGTTCCACAACGCTTCGGGGGGTGTAAAACTGACCGCCCTTTTTCCCTTCTGCCAGGGCAAATTCCCCCAGGAAATATTCGAACACATGGCCCAGTACATCGGCACTCCGGGATTTGGCATTACCCCAGGCAATGTTCCCCACCAGGTCAATGAGACCGCCCAGGTTGGCGGGGTCCAGGTTGCCACGGGCATATACCTTGGGCAATACTCCCCGCAATGAGGGATTTTCTTTTTCAATGGCATCCATGGCCTCATCCACGGTTTTACCGATGGTGGGCTGTTTGGCCTGGGTCTGAAGAAATCCCCACCGGGCCGTTGAAGGGACAAAAAAAACGGTTTCCGCCCGGTATTCATCCTTGTCTTCCGGATCGGCCCCGGCGTATTCCCCCTCGCCTTGCTTCAGTTTGTCATACAGGGCCTCAAAGGCATCTGAAATATACTTGAGAAAAATCAGACCCAGGACTATGTGTTTGTATTCGGCGGCATCGATGTTTTTCCGCAGTTTGTCGGCGGCTTTCCAGAGTTGTTTTTCTATGGGTTCTTCGGCGGGGGTCTTTTTCTTTTTTGCCATCAGCAGGTGCTCCAGTTGAATTGAACATTCTCAGACAGATTGAAACCTTTGCCCATCATACGACAACAAAATGCCTGGATCAGTGGCCATTTGGGTCGTATCGATGCTCTGGAAATACTTATCTAACTTTGGAGGTAAAAGCAAAGTGTTTTTTTGATTGGCGGTCAGGGATCTGGCGGGGGATGATCCCCTGTTGTATGCGGCAAAAAAGCTATTGGCCGGGCAAGACGGACAGTAGATGCTTACATGGCCGACCTTTGCGGTGTGAACCAGATGGGCCTTGGCATCCATCCACAACCATTTATTAAAAATGGCAACACTGCCAAATCTAATAAATGCCGGTTTGGCTCGTGGGTTCACCGTGGCCCAGGTGGCGCAGGTGGCGCAAAGGGGTGATATGATCAGCCTTATGCCAAGATTAAAAATCAATCAAGATATTAATCCCCTTATCTGGGGTTAGGGCTGGATTCCCGGATTTCTCTTTCATGAAGCCCCATGAGATACAACAGCCCGTCCAGGCCCGTGGTGGAGATGGCGCTGGCCGCTTTCTTGCGCACCACGGGTTTGGCATTGAATGCCACGCCTAAGCCAGCGATGGAGATCATGGGCAGGTCATTGGCCCCGTCTCCCACGGCAATGGTCTGTTCAATGGACAGGTTTTCTTTTTGGGCGATTTCCCGCAACAGGGCGGCTTTTTTCTCACCGTCCACGATCCCGCCTTTAACCCGGCCCGTCACCACCCCGCCTTCCATGTCCAGTTCATTAGCATAAACATAATCAAATCCCAGGGTTTCCTTGAGATAGTCCCCCACAAAAGTGAATCCGCCGGACAGAATGCCCAGTTTATAGCCCAGGCGCTTGAGCGTGGCAGTGACCAGTTGGGCCCCTTCGGTTAAAGGCAGGGTTTGAAGAATCCGGTCCAGGTCCGACTGTGTCAAGCCTTTGAGCAATGCCACCCGCTGACGGAAACTTTCCTTGAAATCCATTTCCCCCTGCATGGCGGCCCGGGTGATCTGTTCCGCCCGGGGACCGGCTCCGGCCATTTTTGCCAGTTCCACGATCACTTCGGACTGAATCAGGGTGGAATCCATGTCAAACACCACGAGTTTCCGGTTTTTCTGGTAAATATTGTCCACATGAAACGAGATATCCACACCCGTTTCCCGGGAGATTTCCATGAACCGGCCCCGCATGGCCCCGATCTGTTTCGGGGTCCCGGACACGGAAAACTGGATACTGGCCCGGGGCCGGGACTGGGGATGCTGAAGCGAAATCCGCCCGGTCAGCCGGGTGATAAAATCGATGTTCAGGCCCTGGTCGGCACAGACCGATGCCACGGCCGCGATCTGCCGGGCCGTGATGGCCTGTCCTAAAATGGTGATGATCCGGCGTTCCTTGCCCTGGGCATGGACCCAGTGTTCATAACTTTCCGGATCCACGGGTTTGATATCCACTGTCAAACCCGATTTATACCCTTCAAACAGCATGTCTTTGAAGACAGCGGAAAAATCTTTTTTGCAGGGAATAGCCGCCAGAATTCCCAGGGAAAGATACTCATGGATGACCGACTGGCCGATATCCAGCACCCGGACATCATACCGGGCCAGAATCTGGGTAAAACAGGCACTTAGCCCGGGCCGATCCTTACCGGTGATGTTGATCAGTACGATATCGTCCATAACATCCTGTCCTTTCAGTCCATGTCCTGCAGCATCGCAAGCAGGTGTTCCCGGGTATTAAGCGCCGGATCTTCCAGCACTTTTTCAAACATCCGGTTTTTGATGCGGCCCACTGCCGGTCCGGGCGGTATTTGTTTAACCTGCATGATGTCCTGCCCGGAAATCTTTAGATCATCGGGATGGAATGCGGTCTGCCGGGCCATTTCATGCCGCACTTTTTCAACCCGGTCCCGGATATCCGCCAGTGTATAGGGAGATTTGGCCAGGTTTCCTTTTTTGTCCGCAATGCGCATTCGCATGAAATCCTGAAAACTCAAATGGTTCTGTGCCAGCATGGCCAGAAGGCGGCGCACAGATTTGGGACGGGTTTTGGAAGCCAGCGGCCGCATATGGCATTGGACCAGGGCCAGGATATAGGCTTTTTCCCGAACAGAAAACCGCAGCCGGTCCAGATCGGCTGTCAAAGCATCCACGCGGGTTTCATGGCTGTGAAATGTGATCCGGCCGTCTTTAATCCCCTGGGCATCTGCCTTGCCCACATCATGCAGAAATCCGGCCAGTCTCAGCAGGGGCTGCCCGGGAGGCAGGGCATCTCCCACCAGCAGACAATGTTCAAAAACGGTTTCTCCGTGAAACGGACCGCCATCCAGCCCATGGCACCGGTCCAGGCTGGGCAGTATTCCGGCCAGCAGGCCCGTGCCATGCAGGCAGTGAAAAAAATCAGACGGTGTGGGCAGGGCCATGGCCTTGATCAATTCATTTCGGATCCGCTCCCCGGGGATATCCGGGGTCAGGGAACCGGCATGGTCATAAATCGCTTTCTGAGCCGCATCTGAGAATTTTGCAGACAACAATACCTTAAACCGGCATCCCCGGATCATGCGTACCGGGTCTTCCAGTATCCGGGCGGCGGGGTCTCCTGTAAATCGAATGATGCGGTTTTCCAGATCCGACCGGCCGTTGAAGGGATCCACAAGGCGGTTCTCCAGGGGATCATATGCCATGGCATTGACGGTGAAATCCCGCATGGCCAGATCATCTTCAGGAAATTGATGGGATGCGGCCCGGGAGGGTGCCACCTCGATGTCATGGACCAGACATACGGAAAACGTGTTGCCGACAACACGGACCGGGTGATGGGCAAACACTGCCTTGAGGGTATCAACGGACGCATCGGCACAAATATCCACATCCTTGGGTTGCCGGCCCAGACACATGTCCCGCACTGCGCCGCCCACCACAAAGGCGGGTATTCCGTTTTGTTGCAGCAGGCCCAGGATCTCCAGGACCGGTTCCGGCATCCCAGACATTGTCATTCCTTCCACCGGGGAGACAATGTCTGATCCATGGGCACAACAATGGTTTTAAGATGGGTCATACACCCTCTTTAAAAAAAGGTTTCAATGAAAATCCCGGCAAACAAGATCACGGAAACCGCAGAATTGACATGAAAGAAAGCCATATCGATGCGGGACAGATCATCCGGTTTGACCAGACGGTGCTCCAGCACGATCAAGACAGCGATCATTGCCCAGAAAACCAGAAAAACCGTGTGCATGTCAAATGCCGGAAACAGTCCCAGCAAAAATACCAGAAACAGAACATGAAACAGGGTGGAAATCTGCATGGCCCGAACCGGCCCCACCAGAACCGGCAGAGAAAACAACCCCTGTTTTCGGTCAAAATCGATGTCCTGGCAGGCATACAGGATATCGAATCCGGCAATATAAAACCAGAGTGCCGCCGCCAGCATGACAATGCCCCAGTTGAGCGTTCCGGTGAGCGCCACCCAGGCCCCCACCGGCGCCAGGGAGATGACAAATCCCAGCACCAGATGACATAAGGCAGTGAACCGCTTGGTAAAGGAATAGAAAAACAGCAGTCCCAGCAACGGAAACGACAGCCCGAAACACAAAGGCGACAACAACGCCGCAGCCCCCACAAACAGCAGCGATGACATCCCCACAAAGATCAGGGCCTGGGACCGGGTCAACACCCCGCTGGGAATTTCTCTGACAGCGGTCCGGGGATTTTTTTTGTCAATATCCGCATCCACGATCCGGTTGAATCCCATGGCCGCAGACCGGGCCCCCACCATGGCCACCAGAATCAGAAACAACTCCCATAAGGAAGGCACATGGGTCTGCCAGGCCAGAACCACGGCAGACAAAGCAAACGGCAGGGCAAACACGGTATGGGAAAATTTGATCATTTTCCCGTAATCCAGAATTTTTTGTTTCAACATGCTTTTCGATCTTTCAATAAATACCTGATATCAACGCGCCGCATCCGGGACAGATACCGTTTTCTTTGATATGATTCACGATGTCATACCCCCGTCGTTCCACCACTGTTGCATCACAATGGGGGCATTGGGTGTGCTGATGGGATGAGCCGGGCAGATTGCCCACATACACATAGTAAAGGCCGGCTTTTTTGCCGATATCCCAGGCTTTTTCCACCGTGTCCGCCGGGGTAGGACCCCGGTCCGTCATCCGGTGGGTGGGATGAAACCGGGACACATGCCAGGGGGTGTCCGGCCCCAGATCATCCGCAATGAACCCGGCCAAAGCAGTCAGTTCCTCCGGATCGTCATTGAGTCCCGGAATCACCAGTGTGGTAACCTCCACCCACACCCCGGCCCGCTTCAGGCGCTTCAGGTTTTCCTTCACCGGTGTCAGCCGGGCATTGCAAAAAGTCTGGTAAAACCCATCGTCAAACGCTTTCAAATCCACATTGGCGGCATCCAGATACGGGGCCACCTGACGGATCAGATCCGGGCTCATGTAGCCGTTGGTGACAAATATATTGAACAGGCCCTTGTCTTTGGCCAGACGGGCCGTATCCAACGCCAGTTCAAAAAAAACCGAAGGTTCGGTATATGTGTAGGCAATGCTTTGGCACCCGGCAGCCAGGGCGTTGTCCACGATCTGTTCCGGCGCCATGGGTCTGCCCATGATCCGGGTTCCCGGCTCACTGGATATCTGGGCGATATCGGCATTCTGGCAGAACCGGCACGTGAAATTACACCCCATGGTGGCGATGGAATAGGACCGGGACCCGGGCTTGAGGTGGAAAATGGGTTTTTTTTCAATGGGATCCACGCTGTGGGCGATGATTTTGTCATAATTCAAAACCATAAGCCGGCCGTCCTGATTTTCTCTGACGCCGCACAGCCCGCGATGGCCCGGTTCCAGCACACAGAAATGACAGCACGTCCGGCACCGGACCCGGCTGTTTTTCAGTTTGTCATACAGATACGCTTCCATTTCAATCTCTGGACCGTGCCCGGGAGGAGGTCGCCAGCCCGGTGGCACGGTTCTGTATTTTATGTTTCTTGATTTTCAACGGCAATGGCCGAACCCTGAACTTGGGCACCGGCTTGATGCGCATGCCGATGAATGTACCGAAAATGGATCTCTGAACCCATGAATTATTTTCAACCGCAGATATGATCCGCCCCCGGATAAACGGAAACTGGCCCGTGGTCCGCCAGTAAACCGGGACATCCCCCAGAATACTGAACAGCATCCGTTTGAGTTCCCAGATACTGAAAAACCGGGTATGGGAATAGATACTGGGAAAAACAAATCCCTTGCACCGGCGGCAGAAATTCACGGGGGCATGGCGGTTCAAAACGCCGATCACCACCCGTTCCCGGGCCACCCGGCACGCTTCTTCAACCGCTTTGGCCGGACGGTCCGCAAATTCCAGGCTGGTGAAAAAAAAAGCCGTGTCAAAGGCATTGTCTTCAAAAGGCAGATCCTCGGCCGAACACCGGTGCAGGTCCACGCTGTTACCCAGCCGCTCATGGGCTATATCCAGCATATATGTGGACGGGTCCACACCGGTCAGGCTCAATCCACGGTTCAGCAGCGGCACAAGACTCATGCCTGTGCCGCACCCGATATCCAGAACCCGCTGACCGGATCTCAGATCCATGAGATCCAGAAGCAGTTTGATTTCAAGATCAAAGCAATGCCGGTTGCCCGGTTGAGAAAACCAGGCATCATAATGGGTTGCCTCTTTGAAATCAAACACATATCCCATAAGATCACGCCTTGACTTTGATGGCCTTTTCCATGAGATCGTTCACCGCCAGCACTGCCGGAGAATCATCAGGCAGTTCCAGCATGGAACGTCTTTCCATATCAAATTCCAGCAGGTTGTCATCCTGGGGAATGGTGCACAGCAATGGCACGCCGATCTGTGCCACTTCATCCAGAAACGCCTGGCTCAGTTTATCCGGTGCCCGATTGACAACCAGTCCTTTCTGCCGCACATCCAGTTTCAGGTCATCCAGCAGGCCATTGATCCGGCCCACGGCCCGAAGTCCGCGCAATGCGTAATCCGTGACCATCAACAGCATATCCACCTTTCCGGAGGTCCGCCGGCTCAAATGTTCCATCCCGGCTTCATTGTCCACCAGCATGTATTTGTAATTGTTTTCCAGCTCATCGGCAAACCGGTTCAAAATATTGTTGACCATGCAGTAACACCCCTGGCCTTCCTGACGGCCCATCACCAGAAGATCGAAATTTTTGTTTTCGATCAGTACCTGGTTCATGAGCATTTCCAGGTACAGAATCTTGTCCATCCCGGAGGGAACCCCCTGGGGATCTCTCATGAAATCCTCCCGGATATCGCCCACGGTTTTTTCAATGGTCATACCTAAGGTTTCCCCCAGGTTGCTGTTGGGATCGGCATCAATAGCCAGGACCGGGGACTGGACATGCCGGGTGAAATATCTTAAAATCAGTGCGGAAACCGTGGTTTTTCCAACGCCTCCCTTACCGGCCATAGCGATGACAGTACTCATAAACACTCCTGTATTTCAAATGGTTCTTTCATAAAAATTTGATTATAACATGATAATGGAAATAAGATAACGCAATCCGGGAAAAAAGCAACCAAAGGCAGGAAAACTGAGGCAGGAATTAATTATTTTCGTGATTTCCGATACCAGTCGGCATCTCCGTAAAGTTTGTCCATGCAATCGGGGCAGAGGCTGTGGGTAAAGGTTACCTGGGCATGGGTTTCAAAATATCGTTCCACCTGTTCCCAGAATCCCTGATCATCTCTTATTTTCTTGCACTGGGAACAGATGGGCAGAAGCCCCCTGAGAATCTTGACTTCAATATGAGTTTTAACCCGGGCCAGCAACTCTTCGGCATTGAACGGTTTTGTCACATAATCCACCCCGCCCACGTCAAACCCCTTTACCACATCACTGGTTTCGGTTTTGGCGGTCAGAAAAATCACCGGAATATGCCGGGTGGAAAAATTGGCTTTGATTTTTTCACAAACCGTGTACCCGTCCATTTCCGGCATCATAATATCCAGCAGAATCAGGTCGGGTTCCTCTTTGAGCATGAAATTCAACGCCTGCTGCCCGCTTTGGGCCATTGCCACTTCAAATCCATTGCTGGAAAGCAACTTTCCCAGAAACTGAAGGTTTTTGGGATTGTCATCCACGGCCAGTATCAATCGTTTTGTATTCGTCATTTCCGGGAATCTCCTTGTGTATAAAGGATCCGGCCCAATTCACGAAACGTGAAATACGGGTCATCATTTTTCAAATAAGGCAACAGGATCTTTTTGCGGCGCAGCATATCTTTGGAGATGGCGCCCATCACCATATCTTCTTCATTCTGGACCGCTTTGTAAACAGCATGGCCATACGGGTTGATAATTTCACTGCCGCCCCAGAAATGATATTTTTTTTTCAATTCAGGCAACCGGAATGCATCCGGAAAATCGGTTTCCCCGTTTTTTGCCGACAGGCACCGGACCGCTGCCGGGCCTTCTTCTCCCACCCGGTTGACGCAGATATTGTAAATACCAAAAATTCGGGAATAAAACCGATTAATGATCTCCCAGCTTTCGATATTGCTGAACTCATCCGCCATGGACCCTTCCGATGAATTAAACAGGGTCAAAAACACATCCGCTTTCTGGGTAATGCCCAGATACGGCAATGACGGGTGCCACAGATCATTACAGATAAACACCGCAATATTCAGGCCCTGAAGCCGGAAAGTCCGGATATGCTTTCCGGTGGAAAAAAACTTTTTTTCTTCAAACACCCCGTAATTGGGGAGATTCAATTTTCGATAGGCAAACTGAATCTCCCCATCCACTGCCACCAAAGCGGCATTATAGAAATTCATGGACCGGGACTCTTCAATAAACCCCACCACGGCGGCCGTGCCTTTGGTGGCGGCGGCAATACGGCGGATATGGGCGGAATCCATAGTCAATGCCACTTCATGATACCCTAACCCCACAAAATATCCGGT
The DNA here is from genome assembly GCF_000421285.1 of Desulfotignum balticum DSM 7044. Classification (GTDB taxonomy): domain Bacteria; phylum Desulfobacterota; class Desulfobacteria; order Desulfobacterales; family Desulfobacteraceae; genus Desulfotignum; species Desulfotignum balticum. The sequence continues at coordinate 1,059,147 of NZ_ATWO01000001.1, read as the reverse complement.
CAGGGCCAGTTCCGGAAATACAATGAGATCCGCCCCTTTTTCCTTGCACATGTTGATGTGATCAATGGTATTTTCGACATTGGCGGTCACATCCATCAACACCGGTCGGGTCTGACACATGGCGATCTTCATTTTCACATCCTTCAGGCGAATCATGAAACAATCAGGTCCGGAAAATCCGAACCTGATTGTGTTTAAATATTACTCGACATCAGCAACCCTGGCAGGAGCCGGACTCACATCCCCCGGATCCGCAGTCCTGGGTATCCGGAGTCAGCCCGGTTTCCCGGACGGTGATATCAAAGGTCAATGTTTCACCGGCCAGCATATGGTTGATATCCATTTTTACACTTTCATCCGTGATTTCGGTCACAGTCGCCGGTACCGGACGGCCCTGGGGATCCTGAAGCTGAAGAACAAGCCCTTCACTTAAAGGGATCTCGTCGGGAATCTGGGCTTTGGGAATGTTCACAAACGCATCGTCATGTCGATGGCCATACCCCTGATCCGGCGGCACTTCCACCGTTTTGGACTCACCAGGCTTCATTCCCACCACCGCCTCGTCAAATCCCTGGATCAGCATACCCGATCCCACGGTAAATTTCAGAGGCTGTTTTCCTTCAGATGAATCAAACACGGTCCCGTCCTGTTTTTTTCCCGTGTAATCCACAGAAATGGTGTCGCCTGCTTTGATGGTATCAGTCATTGTACAAAAAATCCTTTCAGGGTATATATCAATTTACCCCGGTCGCCGGCCTTTTATTCTTGGATTCCAAAGCCGGTTATTCATATTTATTTCCCTGGTACCCGGACCGGGAAAACGAAACTGAAAATTAACATAAAACGTGAAATGCGGGTTGTCCAACATTATTCTGTATTTTTTCTTTCCCACCAGCAGGATATGGTGAATCTTATACCATGGCATCTGGGTGATCGCCAAAAACAAGAAGCCAGTGACCCTTCTGAAATCATCGATTAAAATTGAACGATATCTCCGGGAGCGGGTATGAACGCGTCATATCCGTGTTCCCTCAAATCAGCGGCAAAGGCGTTGCTCTGGGATTCTTCCCCATGGACAATGGCAATTTTGTCAATATCCAGATTGGATTGTGTGACAAACCGCATCAGTTCGTGTTTGTCTGCATGGGCACTGAACCCTTCGATTTTTTCCACCCGGGCAGCCAGCGGGTAGGATTTTCCGAAAATTTTAACCTCGGGAACCGCTGATCCGTTTGCTTCGGCTGCCTGTTCACCCAGTTCCTCGATCCGGCGTCCCAAAGTGTGCTGGGCCATATATCCCACAATCAGAATCGTATTTTTAGGGTTGTGAATCTTATACCGCAAATGATGAAGGATGCGCCCGGCTTCACACATGCCGGATGCGGAAATCACCACATGGGGCGTTTCATCCCGGGTCAGGTTCATGGACTCTTCGACCGTCTGAACAAACCGGATCTTATCAAAATAGAATGGATTCAATCCTTTTTCCAGAAATGCGGCATGGGTTTCCCTGTCATAGGTCTCCGGATGCTCGCCAAACACCCGGGTCAGATTGGATGCCAAAGGGCTGTCCACATAAATGGGCAGCTGGGGCACCTGTCCGGATTCATACAATTTATGAAACACATAAATCAGTTCCTGGGTTCTGCCGTAGGCAAATGAAGGAATAATCAATGATCCGCCCCTTTGGTGGGTTTCCAGCAGCACTTTTTTCAGGCTGGTTTCCAGATCCGCCACCGGGCCATGCTCTCTTGCCCCATAGGTGCTTTCCATGATCATCAGATCGATTTTTGTATCTTGTTCATCAAATTCCAGGGTCGGATTTTTGAGAATCGGTTTGTCAAAACGCCCGATATCTCCGGTATACAGAATTTTGCGGACACGACCGTTATCTTTCACCGTGAACAGGGAAAATGCAGATCCAAGAATATGACCGGCCACATAAAATTTAACCGTGGTATCCCGGCCCACGGGAATTTCATGGTTGAAAGGATACCCATCAATATAGGTCAAGGCTTGTCTGGCCTGATCCTGGGTGTACAACGGAGCAATGATGTCAAGACCATACTGGTTCTGAAGCTTGGCAATGGCATCCGTATTCAGGTCATATGGATTTTTTTTGAGCAGACGCTTGACCTGTGATTTTTCCTTGTTGGTCAGCTGCTGATTTTTCTTTTTCTGCTCTTCCTGGTAAAGAAACGTTCGCAAAGATTTGTAATTCAGATACTGGGCATCGGATTCCTGGATATGTCCACTGTCCATCAGCATATAGGACAATGCATTCTGGGTGGGACGGGTGGTGATGATCCGGCCGGAGAATCCGGCCTGGGTCAGCACGGGGATCCGGCCGGAATGATCAATATGGGCATGGGACAGCACCATGTTGGTAATCTTAGCCGGATCCACGGGAAAATAACGATTTTTTTCATTGCTTTCCTTGCGCCGCCCCTGAAACATGCCGCAATCTAAAAGGATTTCATCCCGACCCGTATTCAAAAGGTGCATGGAACCGGTGACTTCACCGGTTCCGCCCAGAAATTGACATTCCATTTTTGCCTCGCTTCCTTTGGTTGTCCGTATGTTTGATTTAACGCCTGACCGATCCGGGCCAGGCAGTGATTGACCGTTTGCGATGGATGCTATTGAAACACTTTTTTCAGCAGATCCGCATATTTTCCCTTCAATTGGGGTAATTCATCAATTTTGAAGGCCCGGCAACAACCCTTTCAACACTTTTTTCCCCTCTTCTTCCAGGGATTTTGTGTCTGTGGCCGGCAATTTTTTTGTATCGATCATCTCTTTAATCTTTTCCTTGTCCGGCAACCCGCCTCCCAGCAATCCCGCCAGATCCGGCCGGATTTTAGGGGATGCAAACGGTCCGGTGACCCGCAGCGGCACCATAATCCCTGTTCGGTCCGCGGTATCGCCCTGGCCTTTCAATGTTCCCACCAGCTTGGGTTCCACACGGATATCCAACGTTTCTTTTAACAGATACGCCTGACCCCCTGCATTGACCCGCAGAAGCGGCGATTTCAACCCGGCGTCCATGATATTGAAAATCCCCTGCCCCACGGAAAACGGCAGACTTAACTCCGCAAAATCGGTTCTGGGTTTTTCAGTGACCGGTTGTCCCAGCCCGGCTTTGGCAGCGGCATTGCGGACCATGCCGGCAATATCAATGCCTTCAACGGCACCGTCTGTAAAAGTCATTTTTCCTTTGCCGTCCAGGGTTTTCTTGATTTGATCCGCCGTATCCCCGGCCATGGTCAAGACAGCATCCCCGGTCAATGAACCGGAAATCAGATCTTTTTCCATGGCATCTCTGATCAAAGGACCGGCCTGGATGCCGTTCAGATCCAGGTTTATTCGGGTGACAGGAGATTTTTTGCGCACATCCACCCCCAGTGTGGAAGCCAGGCTGCCCTGATACAGGTTCAGGGAGAACGGATCCAGGGCAATCTGACCGTTTCTGGCTGTCACATGGGTCGTAATGTCTGAAACCGTCATATTGGACGCTGTCATCTGCCCGATCTTCAGTTTGCCGTCCAGCACCAGTTTGCGCAAAGGACCATAGTCAGGAGATGAACCGGAAGCGGCCCCTTTTTTTCCGTTGGAAGACGGGCTCCCGGCTTTGGGTTTCTCCTGTGCCGGGGGCAGGTACCGGTCCAGATCAATCTGGTCCAGGGCCAGATCAAATGCAACATCCGGCTTGTCAAACGCTTTTGCGGCCCCACTGAACGTCAAAGAAGTGTCATCCAGGGTCATTTGCCCGCGGGTCAGAGACACCGCAGACGCATTACCTGAAATATGGGTACGCAAAGCGATTTTTTCAAACACAGCCGGATCCGCCGTTTCCATGAAAAAGGGCTGTTCCAGCTCCGCCATGAGTTTGCGCAAAGAAAACGGGGACACATCCAGGTCCATGTCTACCCGGGGGTCATTGGACGGATCCAGCAGTTTGCCGGCCAGGGTCACATCCATCACTCCCAGGGCTTTCATTACCAGATCAAAATCAATGTCTGATTTGCCGGGATTGTTTCCCATCGGACCGATGTTTCCGTTCAAAGATACGGGTTTTTCATCCATCCGGGCCGTAAAATCGATCTGTACCGGCTTGTCCAGGCTGATATCTCCCAGAGTCAGATTCAGGTCAGTGATCTGCTTTTCCAGACCGGCCGCCTTGTCTGAAAAAACAACCTGCCCATCGCTGATGGTGAAATCTTCCACCATCAGCGATTCAATGGGCAAGCCCGAGTCCTTTGATTCTGACTTTTCTGCGGCTGGTTTCTTTTCACCGTCCCGGGCATCTGTTTTACCCAGTCCTTCCCAGTTGGCCCGGCCGTCTTTTCGACGTTCCAGAAAAATCTGAGGCGCATTCATCGCAAAGGTACTGATCTCGATGCGCCGGGAGAACAGGGGCATCACCTTGAGTCGAACTTCAAACTGATCCACTGCCACCATGTCCTTTGCAGTGAATCCTTCCGGGCTGCCCAGGCGGACATCCGACAATCGGACTCCGACCCAGGGAAATACGGACACATCCATGTCATTTCCCATGGTAAAAGACCGGCCGGTCTGCCTGGTTACCAGGTCCTCCAGTCTGGGTTTATACTGCTGGACATCCACCAGCATGGGAACCAGCACCACTGCGGTCACCATTAACACGACCAGGATTGCCACGATTCCCAGAACCCATTTTATCAAACGACTCATAACTCCCCCTGTTTCTTGAGTAAAACAAGTTTACAAATTTTTCAGGTGGTGCCCGCCGGGTGTTTTGACCGGTTTACAGCGCTGCCAGGGCCGCGTCATAATCCGGTTCGTGGGTAATATCATCCACCAGCTGGGCATATATGACTTGATTTTTTTCATTCAGCACCATAACCGCCCGGGCGGTCAGGCCTTTCATCGGCCCGTCCGTGATCAAAACCCCGGCGTTTCCCGGAAATTCCGCATCCCTGAAAAGAGAGGCGGCCACCACATTGTCAATGCCTTCCGCCCCGCAGAACCGTTTAAGGGCAAAAGGCAGATCTTTTGACAGACAGATCACCTGGGTGTTATCCAGGCCGGCTGCCTTTTCATTGAATTTACGCACGGACGTGGCGCACACATCCGTGTCGATGCTGGGAAAAATGTTGAGCACCTTGCGTTTGCCTTCAAAGGATTTCAGCGTGATTTCAGACAGGTCCTGATTCACGGCGGTGAAATCAGGTGCCGTCGTACCCTTGATTGGAAATTCGCCTGCCAGAGAGACCGGATTGCCTGATAGTTTGGTAGAAGCCATGGGGATTCTCCTTTTATTTGAAATGAATTATTATAACCGCGGATTTCATTGAAATCCACTTGTTTTAACTTTTTAGACCGGTTTTTCCTTTTACTGCTGCATGATTCAGATAATGTAATGCGGTCTGAGCCGATTTCAACGCATTATCATTTTTTAACGATTTTTTTCAGACGGATTTCAGCGATAGAGAGATGCGTTTTTTGGCGGTATCCACTTCCAGGACCCTGACCTGGACCGCCTGGTGCACTGAAACAACCTCGCTTGGATTTTTGATGAACCGGTCCGCCATCTGGCTGATATGCACCAGGCCGTCCCGGTGGACGCCGATGTCCACAAACGCCCCGAACGCGGTGACATTGGTCACGATACCGGGCAACATCATGCCCGGGACCAGATCCTGGATGTCTGAAACGGACGGATCAAATGCAACACTTTGAAAGGATTTTCTGGGATCCCGGCCCGGCAGCCGGAGTTCCGCCAGAATATCGGTAAGCGTGGGCAGTCCGGTCTGATCACTGATATAGGCCCGGGGGTCGATTTTTTTCACCCGGTCCGGACTTCCCACCAGGTCCTTGGGGGCACACCCCTGGTCTTTTGCCATCTGTTCCACAATACCATAGGATTCCGGATGAATGCCTGAGGCATCCAAAGGATTTTTTCCATTGCAAACCCGCAGAAATCCGGCTGCCTGTTCAAACGCCTTGGGGCCCAGCCGGGGCACTTTCAAAAACGCCTTCCGGCTGTCAAACGGCCCGTTTTCCTGCCGGTACTGCACCAGATTGGCGGCAATGGTGTCATTCAACCCGGCCACCCGGGCCAGCAGTTCCCGGGATGCGGTGTTGACCTCCACGCCCACCTGGTTGACACAGATCTGGACAGTGTCATCCAGGGCCTGGCGCAGCTGTTTTTGATCCACATCATGCTGGTACTGGCCCACACCAATGGACCGGGGATCGATTTTCACCAGCTCAGCCAGCGGATCCATGAGGCGCCGGCCGATGGATACGGCCCCTCTTACCGTGATATCGTGATCCGGAAACTCCTGCCGGGCAATGTCTGAGGCAGAATAGACCGATGCCCCGCTTTCATCCACCATCAAAATCTCGACCCGATCGGGCAGACCCAGTTCCCGGACAAAGGCCAGAGTTTCTCTGCCGGCCGTGCCGTTTCCCACGGCCACTGCCTGGATTTGATATTGATCCACCAGATCCGCCACCAGGCGGCCTGCTTTTTCTCTGTCCGCCTCTTTGAAATGGGGGTATATCACCCCATGGTGGCACAAATCCCCTTTGGCATCCAGGCAGACGACCTTGCAACCGGTTCTGAACCCCGGATCCAGGGCCAGTATCGGTTTTTCACCTAAAGGCGGGGCCAGGAGCAGGTCTTTGAGATTGCTGACAAATACCTGAATGGCCTGATCATCTGCCGTGGATTTCAACGCCTGAAGACATTCTTTTTCCAGAGATTTCCCTAAAAGCCGCTTGTACGCGTCCAGAATGGCGATCGATACCTGGTCCCGGCAGGCGGACGGCTGTTTTTTCAGATAAAATGCCCCCATGGTCCGGACCGCTGTCTCAGGCTCCACTGCCACATGCAGGGTGAGCACGCCTTGTTTCGCTCCCCTAAGCATTGCCAGTATCCGGTGGGACGGGGCTTTGAATGCGGGCTCCTGCCAGTCGAAATAATCATGGAATTTGTCGCCGGGCTGTTCCTGACCTTTTTTGACCCGGGACTGGATCACACCCTGTTTTATGTATATCTGGCGCACCGCTTCTCTGACCTGCGGATCTTCATTCACGGTCTCGGCAATAATGTCCCTGGCCCCGGCCAGGGCCTGATCAGGTGTTTCCACACCTCTGCCGAGATCCACAAACCGCCGGGCTGCATGGGTAATATCCGTATTTAAAGACTGGGCCAGCAGCAGATCCGCCAGCGGATCCAGCCCCTGTTCCCGGGCCGCCATGGCCCGGGTCCGGCGCCGGGGCCGGTATTTTTCATACAGGTCTTCCAGACCCGCCAGGGTGGCAGCCTTCTGAATTGCCCGGGCCAGGTCCGGTGTCAACAGGTCTCTTTCAGTCAAAGAAGCTGTGATGGCGGTCTTTCTGGCATCCAGGGCAACCATGGCTTGGTGCCGGTCCCGGATCCCGGTGATGGCGACTTCATCCAGAGACCCGGTTTGTTCCTTTCTGTACCGGGCGATGAACGGCACGGTGGCACCCTGATCCAGCAGGGTTAACACCGCAGCCACCTGTTTTTCAGATATTTGAAGATCCTGACTGATAAAAGAAATGTGTGTCATGTCCGTCTAGTAGCTGAGGGAATCGTCAAAGTCAAGATTGAAAAACCGGGCCGCATTTTTCCAGGTAACCTGTGCCAGTTCCCAAGAAGAAAGCCCGGCCCCTGCCAGCCATTTGAGTTCCCGGTCCCAGGCATAGGGGATATTGGGAAAATCCGACCCATACATGACCCGGTCCAGCGGAAACGACCTAAGATCCGGCCGGGCAGATGCAGGGAAATAATCGGTAAGTACCATGGCAGTGTCCAGCCACAGGTTTTCATGGGTTGCCATCAGAAAAGAATACTCCGACACCTCGTCAAATCCCAGATGGGGCACGCAGAATTTCAGGTCCGGAAACCGGGTGAGGACCGAAGCCACTTTGCCGGCCCGGCACAATTCATGGGGATCGCACCGGTAATGGTCACTTTTGGGTTCCCGGCCGGCATGCACCACCATGGGTTTGCCATGATCCGAACACACCGCACAGATCTCATCCATGTCCGGGCTGTCCATATCAAAGCACTGGACATGGACATGCAGCTTCACCCCGCCCAAGCCCTGATCAAAGGCCCGGGTCAGGATATCCGCAGCGCCTGTTTCCCCGGGAAATACCGTGGCCATCCCGGTCATCCGTCCTTCAAACATCCGGCACAGTCCGGCCATATACGCATTCAATTCCCGGGCAATGCCTGGCTTGTGGGCATACTGCAACGCAATGACATGGGCCACGCCCCTGTCCAGCAGAAACCGGATCAGATTCTCACTGGTATCCCGGTACCGGATCTGCCAGGCGTGGGCGTCAAACCAGTTCCGCACTGCGTGAAAAGTGCTGTCCGGAAACACATGCACATGGGCATCGATGGCGCAGGAGATGCCGGATGGCAGGCAGTCTCCTTCAGAGTCATTGTAATAGGGAAGATCCGGTGACAGCATTTAGTGAGTATCTCCGCAAAAAATAATCATGATGAATATCTGTCGGCATAGTACCGCCCCTGGCGGAGGTGCCTTACTGCCGGCACAGAAAAGCATAGTCCATCATTTTCACTTCCACTATCCAGGTCTTTCACTGTATTGAGCTCATGATTTGTATTGGTATTCATTGTTTTTCAAAGCCATGAATTCTCATGCATTGGATTATCATTGAGTAATCGTTGATGACAAATTATATCAGAAAGGGATTCCCCGCTTTTTCCATAAAAATTAATGAAAGGGATTTGTCTACTACCATTTCCTTGAACGGTTTATACCCCAGCCTTTCATAAAGACGAATGTTTGCAATACTCTTTGTCCCTGTAAACAACTCGTACCTTTGAGCTTCAGAAAAATGTTCTTCGATGGCATTCATTAGCCTTGTTCCGATGCCTTTGCCTTGAATGTCAGGATGAACAATTAATCTGCCAATAAAGCATGAAGTTTCATCAGAATATGCTCTCACAGAACCGAGTATATTATTTTCGACAACCGTTTTATAAAAAATCTGAGTGTCAAATTTCTCTCTGATTTCTGCAATAGTTTGCGTTAAGGGAGGGATGTTGTAATTCTGATATAATTCCGCTTCACTTTGATACGCCATCTTTTGGAGTCTTAAAATTTGCGCCGCATCTTCAATATCAGCAATAGTAGTTTCCATTGTTGTTCGTCTCTGAAACATCACAATCATTGCACCCTGATTACATTGGAAATCCACATTATCAGCTTTTGAATTGCATTGGTATGCTTTATTAAATCCTTACGTTAAATTTCCGGTATCGGATAATCTGCCCGTATCATAACGAGAGATCTCCCTGGGCCTTGAGACCTGTGAACCTATGCTGCCGCATGACCTCATAACTTAAAATGGCAACGGCATTGGCCAGGTTCAAGGATCTTGAACAAACGGAAATGGGCACCCTTACGCAGGTGTCTTTGTTTTCCAGGAGTAATTGTTCAGGCAGGCCCACGGATTCTTTTCCAAAGATCAGATAGACCGTATTTGAATAAGGTAAGCGGTCGCACCGCACCCCGGCTTTTTTTGAAAGAAACACTTTCTGGCCCTGGGGATTCTGGGCAAGAAACTGTCCATAATCTTTGTATGACTTGACGTTGAGGTTTTTCCAATAATCAAGGCCGGCACGTTTTAAATACTTATCCTCAATGGAGAATCCTAAGGGCTCGATCAGGTGCAGCGATGACCCCATGGCATTGCAGATCCTGCCGATATTCCCGGTATTCTGGGGTATTTCAGGTTCCAACAGGACAATGTTCAATTCAACCATGCATTCATCCCTTTTTGACACTCAGGTGCATGAGATGGTCCCGGAGCTTCTCCTCGGTCCTGGCAAATTCAGTGTGAAACGCTTTGTTCTCACCGTCGCTGAATCCGGCAAAATCCATGAGATCAAGGTCCTTTATCAGATTTAGAAGCTTCAAAATATGGTTTTGGGCCATGGTCCTGCAGAAGTCTGAATCCCGGTCTTTCACTTTTTGGACCCATGCGGGATTGGATTCCAGGTAACCTATCTGTGAATACTGCTTATTGAGCAAAAGAAAAAAAAGCTGGAACAATCCATCCACCCGATGGGTTTTAATCAGGGAGGGGCTGTGAAAAAATGAAAAGGCCTTGTCCACACTTACCTTAGCGGTATTCAGATATTGGACGCGTTCAAACCAGTTCAGGGTATAGGTTTGATAATCTTTTTTCAGCCAGGACTCTTTTTTCCACAGATGGGTCTTTACCACTTTATTTAAGCCGTCCAGGCAGTCCTCGGTATTTTCATAATCATAGGATCCCAGCAGCGCCCCGGACTGGAAGATATCAGCGCCTGGCTTATACGCCTGCTCACTGATTTCCGCACTGATGATCCGGTCCTCTTCCCCCGGTCTAAAAAAGATCATTTTACATGAGGCTTTCCCCTTTTCAATGCGCAGGGTCTCCTCTGCCGAATTCGGGGGAACAATGGCATCGGCGATCGCCTGGGGAAAAAAGGCCGCATAAACCGCCGGACTGACATCCACCTTTTCCAGCACCATTTTAAACAGGCCAAGATCCCGGTCCTCCATCCCCCTCACCGGAATGATCTTACCTTTTTCCAGATCCGGCAGAAAAAGGTCCAGAACCTTGTCAAGCCCAGCCTGCCAGTGGGCGCTCCTGGGGTCTTTTTCTTCGTCTATCCATTTTTTGACTTTGGGGGACACAGCAACCATATCTTTTTTTCCTTTTCCGGGTTTAGGTAGATCCTTAAGCCTGGTATCAAACCAGAAAAAAGGCGGGATGTCACCCTAAAAATTGTGCTGATGATGCCCACCTTCCAGCAGGAACATGTCCGGCCTCATGATCTGCGAAGGCATGGCTGCCACATATGCATCGCGGTCCGGCTATTTCAAAGAGCATGGAGCAAAATAAATGATGATATCGGTATACTTGATTTTTCACAGTCGTGAATACTCACCTTTCGGATAGTTGAGAAGAGAACGAAAAGCTTAGCTGTGCAGCTTTTTGCGTCTGCTGAGGCGCCATATTGGGCGATTCGTGGTTGATAAATAAGCGCCTTTTTTGCCGCTTTCACGTCTGCATACAGATCCATGTCAAAAAGCGTTTTCAGATACCCGGATGTGTTAATCCGGTCTGACTGCTTCCGGGTCACGGCCTTGTCAATGTAGTACCGCAGCCCATCAACACCATCACGGTTGATAATGTCATGGCATATCCGGAATCAAAATCCTTTGCAAATTCCTCATCCCTGGCTTCCATATTGAATGCTCAACTGTTCATACTCATACTGTTTCATCTGAATATCTTTTCTTGTATGGAAAATCTTTTTTTCTAATCGTTCGATTTTCAAGCGGGCATCCTTGGTTTCGTTCAAAAGACGTCGACGATCACTTTCAGAAGTGCTGTCCTGTATCAGCATTTCTTCTTTATGTCTCAACTCTTTTCGCAGTTCTTTCAACTTTTTCTGCTCGTTTCGCAAGCAGAATTCCATCTTGTCAATGGCGCTGGAAACAATATAAAAGCGCAGTCCAATCTGGTAACCTGCAAGAAAATTATCCGATAGCCCCCGCGGGCAGACCCCATTATATTCCAGTCCTTTTTTCCCTGACAAAAAACCGTTCGCTTCGGTACAGAATTCGATTAATCCATTGGCATGGCCTCTCAAATAGAAATCAAGCTCTGGAATAATATCATATTTTGCACATGCTTTCCGGTAGTTGCTTAGATAAGACGGCAATCTTCCGGCACTGCCATCTTCGAAACCGATAATCTCCCAGTCTGCATTTCTGCATTGTGATGCATCCATTTTGGCACACCCCCCTGTGAGAAACAGTGCTGATCCAAATATCAACAGCGTAAGGCAGGATGATACGATTTGTGAAATTATAAAGGACATCCTTTTCCCCTTGTTCGCTGCACTATTATGGACATATCCATACCATATTCTTGCCATGAAAAGATCTCCAAACGCGGAAAACCCGCGACCCAAGTGCCCCTCTTCATTTTCTTGTTTTTTTCACAGAAACTAAGGAGTAAGGCGTTAATATGGAAGAAGTGCAGAAATGTTTATCCCGATATATCTGATTTCTCCCATTTTTGGAATAGTACAAACAAAACCAGATCCGCATTTTTTCCCTTTGTCAAATATCAACCATTTTGCAACCACCATCCCTGGACAAATCGACCATACCAAGTTTTCAATAATATTGGTATCCTTCAGGAAATTCAAGCCTGAATCTTTTTGCTTTGGACAATTATCATTAAGCTGAGAAGAAAGGTAACTTGAAGGTCATACGCGTAGGTCAGCGCAGAGCGATGGCTGGAGTTGTATGGACCGACTGGTTGAGCATTATTTTTTCTTCAAGACCTTTGATTTTATGAGAAGATACGAAAGGTTTGCTCAACCGGATATCTACTATCTTGGCTTTCGTTAGAAGATATAAAAAGAGGATGATCAAAGTCGGAGCTGCGATAAGAAAGAAAAATAAGCCATGGCCGTGCATGAAGATCGTTATTTGTGGCCATTCGTTGAGATTTCCGCCTTTCTTTTCATAGTCATATAGAATAGATGATTCATCGTTCTCAATCTTTTCAACCTTAACGATTCTTGCGCTCCAGTCGCTGATCTCGGGTTTTAATGGGAAATCATCACCCATAAGTTTTCGATAGTCGTCGGATTTTGTTGTAATGTAAATTGTAGCTCTTAGTATGTCCTTCGGATTGAATAGACAGAAAAAGGAAATTTTTCTCAGGTTGTAACAACTGCTGTGTCAATGCGTACTTGGCTGTGTACCACTGCCTCGACCCTCATGGCTGAAGTGAAAGTGCTGATAATTATTCCAAGGACTTGATAGCGGTGGCGGTCAGATCCGGTCTTATGACTCCGCCAATGTTCGCAGATGGAACCGCCCTGTCAAACACGGCAGAGGGTGAGGCTCACAGGGGCCGCCCGGCACACGGGTCTTTGGCCCAGCCGGAACCAGTGAAAAACAACCTGTGTCACGCCAGAAGCTGTACCAGCAGGATCCGAAAACCGATACCGATGAGCACCACACCCCCAACGATCTCCATGCGCTTGCCCAGCATCGCCCCCAGATGCCGCCCGATACGGATGGCCAGCAACGACATGCCCGAGGTAACCACACCGATGACGATGCTCGGAAACCAGATGGCCACCCCCAGCATGGCAAAACTCAAGCCCACGGCCAACGCATCAATACTCACGGCAATGCTCAGCATCACCATGGTCATGCCCCGGGACGGGTCTTTGCCATGGGATTCCGGATTTGGATCCAGCCCGGAGATCACCATGCGGCCGCCCACCACCATGAGCAAAAGAAACGCCACCCAGTGACTGAACGCCTGGATGAACACCAAAAGCCCCAGTCCCAGGAACCAGCCCAGCACCGGAAACAGAAACTGGAATAGCCCGAAATGAAACGACAGCCGGAACACGGCCCGGGCATTGCCGGCATATCCCGCCGCTGAGGCAGCCAGACTCACGGCGGCCGCATCCATACCCAGGCCCAGGGCGATCAGAAAAATGTCCGCTGCTCCCACGCCCCTCCTTTTTCAAAACCATCCCTGGACAACGGGTTCATTGATTTACAGGCTGATCACTGCGGCATCACAGGACAAATTAATGAATTCCGCAGCCGATGCCATGCGTGCACCCTCGATCAGATCTTCTTCCTTGATCTGGCGGGCACTGGCACAGGGGGTGCACACCAGAATCGGCACCTCATGGGCCTGAAGATAGGCTAAAAGGTCATCGGCCACATCCCCGGTGGCAGCCCTCACATGGGTAATGATCCCTTCTTTGGCCAGATATACCCCTTCATCCAGTAAAAACAGACTGGTATTTTTCCCTTCCTTGTGCGCGATGGTGGCCAGGTGAATGGCCCGGGTCGCCCGATTGGTGTCATTGGTGCCACACGACAGTGCGATTACCACATTGTTTGTCATTGGATGCTCCTTTTTTTCATGGATTCAAAAAGTCAAGCTTCCGGGATCAAACCCCGGTTCGACTGGATCACAGCGTATGGGACGTCCGAACCATTTCCACCACGGGCAAAGGGCCTAACGGCTCACCGGGAAGCAGATTCAGCACCTTCTGGGGCATGCTCCGGTACAGCAGCCGGACCTGAATTTCCGATCCTTTTTCCAGGGCCCGGTCCAGAGTGATCATTTCTTTTGCCTGTCCTTTTGCCGGAATCCGGTTGTCATGAAGCACTTCTCTGGCCTTGGCCAGGTTGAGAACCGGATTGCCTTTGCCGTCCCCGAACACCGTTCTGTAAATCAACGTATTTTCAGGCAGTTCCTTTTTGTCATCCAGAATCCCGGTTTCAAAAATCCGGGTCCCGTTCTTGTCCTGGATAATGACTTCCAGCCACATCTGGCGCATGTCCGCCAGACCCGTGGGCAGGGAATGGCCGGCCCCGGTATTGGAAACAATGATGCCCAGCTGATTTTTGTCCAGATTCGACAGATCCAGATCCAGGTTGGCTGCATGCTGCAAGCGCGCCTTTGCCATATCCGGTTTCTCCGAATCTCCGAAAGATGCCGGCACGCCGGAATTGGCCCCCACAAAATAATGGGTGAAGATATGGGGTCTTTCCATGCTGTAATCTGCGGCAGATCCCGGGTTTTCAGGCCGTTCCGTGGTGGCGGTGGCCGGCACGCCGGGCCGCTGGTACATATGACACCCCTGGCAGGTGATACGTTCATCCGGATCATCTGAATTATACGGGCTGTTTTTCCATTCCGTGTACGTGGTTTCCAGATCCGTGCCAAACGTCACATGTTTGACATCATGGCAGGTGCCGCAGAATTCAGCACTCTCATGCAGGGGGGAATAGGCCGCCTCGTGAAAATCAGGTTCTGCATCGTCAAACGGCCCGTGTTTGATACCGGGATCATCTTCCCCATACCCGGGTTCCAGCACCAGCCCGTTGTTAAACATTTTCTGCACATCCACGGCGGAATGACAGTAATCACACTGAATGCCATGGGCAGCGATAGCAGGAGTCTTTGACAGATCATCAGACAGTTTTTCCGGAAATCCGGTGATCACGCCCACCGGGGTGTGGCATTTCACGCACGATTCCGCCTCGTCGATCTCTGCCTGGTCGAAAAGCCCCTGGCGCAGAAAATTGGCCACCCGGTTATATACCGGGTCCTTGTGGGCCAGGTTGTGCATGGAATTGGACCATTGCTCAAAAATCTCATAATGACACCCGGCACAGGTTTCCGGATCAATAAACCGGTCCAGGTCCAATGTCTGGGTCGGATTAGACAACGCAACAGCCCCCCACCCGAGGACTGCCGGGACAATCGCTAAAATCACCGCTTTGAAAATGGTGTTGTGGTTGCAGACCTGTTTTTTCATGATTTTGTTCCTTGTTTTACCAGTCCTTTGGGGAATTGTTTCACTTCACCGTCCCGGGTCAGAATCATCCAGTCACCATTTTTTTCCAGGGCCGCCACCAGGCAGTCCACATCAGTACCATCACTGAGGGTGATTTTGCAGGCACCGGAATCATCCGGGGTGTCCACCCGGTCAAACTGCTTATCCCGGGCCATGGTCTTAAACAATTCCGTTCCTTTTTCAATGGCAAGGATCCGGTCATACGCGGCCGGATCCTTGCGTTTAATTTCCCGGCGCAGGTCCTGAACCTGCTGCTTTTTTTCGGCAATGGTCTGCATGACCTTTTCCATTTCCTCTTTTTGGTCGGATGGGATGGAAAAAAGAATGTGTTTGTGCAGTTCCATATCCGTTTCAATATACGAGATTTTCTTTAACAGATTTTCAACCTGGGAGTGCATGCGGTTCCTTATATTGTAAAAATTATTTTTTCAACCCGGCCCCCGGCCGGTCATTCTTCTTGACTCAGGAGGGGCAAAGATTTCCTTCCCGGGCCGCTTTTTCATTGCCCTGGATAATCCATTCCATCAGGCGTTTCAACCAGTTTTTTTTCTTTTCTTTTTCAGACATGAGGTATCACCTTGTAGATGAGCAGTAAATGCCCTTTTTCTATTTCTTTGCAGGTTTCATATGCCAAAGACAGATCCAAAGACGTATTGAACAAAGACAGCCCCTGGCCGAACACGGCCGGTACCAGCGTCAAATGGATCTGAGTGATGAGATTTTCTTTGGCAAACAAAGAGTTGATGACCGATCCGCCGATCAGGGCGGCCTGCTCAAACCCCTGGCGCTTCAGATCCGCCAGTATCTGTGCCGGTGCCTGATCGATGAACACCAGGGACGAATCATCACTTTTCCGGGTTTTGTCCCTGGTCAAGACAATGTTTTTTCTTCCCGGCAAAGGATGGCCGATGGTGTCAAAGGTTTTGGATCCCATGATCACCACCCCGGCGTTCCGGGTGATCTTTACAAAATACTGCTTGTCTTTACTTCCGGTCCAGTTGACCAGTTCCATCTGATTTCTGGCGATTTTACCGTCCACGGTCATGGCCATGAGCAGAATCACTTCCATGGGTTTCTCCATGATATCAGTCTGCCTGTGTATCCGGCCAGGGCCGTTCAGATTCTTCCACCTGATAACAGAACCGGGACCAGGAAAACTCTTTGCCCGACAGGGGACAACGCAGGGTGACCTTGTGATCGGTCACATGGATCACTTCCCAGTCTCCGGACCGGGGAGAATCTTCGATACGGATTTTCTGTCCGACTTTAAAGGGATACCCCTTGAACACGGTGACATTTTCCAGCATATGATACCTTCCCTTTCTATTTATCGATATTGAACGGCCGGGTCATGGCAGAGGGGTTCACCAATTGCCGGAATTCGTCTTTGGTCAGATACCCCAGATCGCAGGCAGCCTGCTCCAGGGTGATCCCTTGGGCGTGGGCTTTTTTGGCGATCACGGCGGCCTTGTCATATCCGAATTCCGGGGCCAGGGCCGTGACCAGCATCAATGAATTTTCCAGATGGGCCTGAATGGTTTTCTGATTGGGCAAAAGCCCCCGGATACAGTTTTTGGTGAACGAATCTGCGGCATCCCCCAACAGCCGGGCTGACTGCAGGAAATTGTAAATGATCACCGGCTTGAACACATTGAGCTCAAAATGTCCGGATGCTCCGGCCACGGACAGGGTCGTATCATTGCCCATCACCTGGGCGCACACCATGGTCAGGGCTTCGGCCTGGGTCGGGTTCACCTTGCCGGGCATGATGGAGGACCCCGGTTCATTGGCCGGCAGCTGAAGCTCGCCGATGCCGCACCGGGGGCCGGACCCCAGCATCCGGATGTCATTGGCGATTTTCATGAGGCTCACGGCCACGGTTTTAAGTGCCCCGTGACAGGCCACCAGATCGTCATGGGCTGCCAGGACCGCAAATTTGTTGGGGGCCGGGACAAACGGGTGTCCTGTGAATTTTGCCAGCATCTTTGTCATTTTCACATCAAACCCTTCCGGGGAATTCAGGCCGGTGCCCAGGACCGTGCCGCCGATGGCCAGGCGAGCCAGCAGAGGCAGGTGATCCGTCAGCACCCGGATATCCTGTTCCACCATGGCCGCATATCCGGAAAATTCCTGGCCCAGGGTCAACGGCACCGCATCCATGAAATGGGTCCGGCCGATTTTAACAATCGCTTCCCATTCCCGGCTCTTTTGGGCCAGTTCCCGGTAAAGGGCTTTCAGGGCCGGCATCGTGGTCGTGACCAGCAGATCATAGGCTGCCATGTGCATGGCTGTGGGAAACGCGTCATTGGAGGACTGGGATTTATTGACATCATCATTGGGATGCAGCTTTTGCCCGGACAGTTTCCGGGCCCGGCCGGCAATGACTTCGTTGACGTTCATGTTGGTCTGGGTTCCGGACCCGGTCTGCCATACTTTTAACGGAAAATGACCGTCCAGATCTCCCTTAATGATCTCATCGCACACCTGCGCGATGATCCGAACCTTGTCATCCGGCAGCAACCCGAAACTTCCGTTTACCAGGGCTGCCGCTTTTTTCAGATATCCAAACGCCCGGATCACCGGAATGGGCATGGTTTCATCACCGATGTTGAAATTTTCAAAAGCCCGCTGGGTTTGTGCCCCCCAACACACGTTTTCAGGGACATGGATCTCTCCCATGAAGTCAGTTTCAGTGCGTGCCGTCATCAGATCTCCTAAAAATGGGGGTAAACAGATGTCAAAACATACCATCTGAACCGGGAGAGTGTCAATGAGGATGCGATCTCTACCTTCTTTCACAAAAATACTTGGAAATCAAAAAACATCATGGTAATAAAAAAATATGGTAAAAGACCGATTCAAACATTTTTTATATCAGCGGGTCATCCCCCAGGCCGGGCTGATGCTGGTGAAACTGCTGAATCTTACCTTCCGGATCCGGTTGATGGATCAGGACAAGGAGCAAACCGCCATCGACAAACATGTCGGGGTGATCTATGCGTCCTGGCATCAGCGTTTTTTTCCGGGGATCGCGTTTTTTTCCACCCGGAAACCCATCACCATTATCATCAGCAAAAGCCTGGACGGAGAAATGATTTCAAGAGTGGTCAAAGCCCTGGGCTGGCATCCGGTGCGGGGATCCTCATCCCGGGGCGGGAAAGAGGCCCTCAAAGAGATCAAACAACTGGGGAAAATCGGCTACAGGGTCGGCCATATTGTTGACGGTCCCACAGGCCCTTTCGGTGTGGTCAAACCCGGGTTGATCCGCATTGCCCAGTTCACGGGCATGCCCATCATCCCCACCATCACCTCGGCCCGGCACCGATGGGTGTTCAACTCCTGGGACCGGTTCATGATACCCAAACCCTTTTCCCGGGTGATCATCCGGTTCGGAAAACCCATTTATGTACCCGAAGAACTGAATGCCCAAGCCTTTGAAACCCAGCGGCTGGCCGTGGAACAGGTCATGACCCGTCTGTATGCGGATACGGACCGGATCTGGAACGATCCCGCCCGGATCAAAACCCTGTTTGACTGAATCCGGCTAGGGCTGCTTTCTTGCTTTGAACCGGACGGCATACACCGCTGCCAGCACCAGAAAATTCACTGCAAAAAACAATGGAAACCAGAAAAACGTATCCACGAACACCTGGTTTTCAATGGTTTCCGCAGACAGGCCCGCCGCCGGATCCACCCCGGCTTTGGCCAGTTTCAACACCAGGGCGTAGGCCACCCCCAGCAACCCGTAGGAAACATTGTAGGACAACCCCTTGAAGCTCAGCACCGTGGCCCGCTGCCGGGAATCGGTTTCCCGGTTGATGTAGAAGCTGACAAAAAAACCGGTGAAATTCATGGCGGCAAAGGTTACCAGAGCCGGCACGATTCCCACCCAGTGCCAGAACCCGTTCATGGCAGCAAGCCCTGCCACGGCCAGGCCCGCCGTAATCAAAAGCGCTGTCTGGGGAGACCGGTTTTCTGCAATCTGCCGGGCGATTTTCGGCACCACCACCCCCATAAGCGCCACCACCGACCCCATGATGCCGAACAGGGATTCCGGAATGCCGATCATCCGGTAGTACTGGCTGGACAGGGTGATGACCATGCGGATGGTGCCGTCCAGCAGCATGCCGAACAGCATCACCCACAGGACAAACGGGGTTTTCATGATCCAGATGCCGGCGTTCAGGGTCACGGCCAGGGTTTGTTTCACGGACCGTTCCGAGGACGCTGCTGCCGCCTGTTCCGGCTCCGTCATCTTCAGGGTGCTCACAAATGCCAGCAGGGCCAGCACAAAGGTCAGGTACAACGGAAACCGCATGGTCACCTCTTGAGTCGGTGTGACACCCAGGCCCATCAGATCCGCCAGCCGGCCCATGAGATTAGGATCATACACCACAGCCCCGACGGTCATGGCGATGACAAACCCGATGGCCTGATACCGCATGAGTACCTCCAGGACCCGGCCCCACTGGTCGGCCATGCCCGCCTCATTCAGGCTGTCATAGGCCAGGGCCTCGTCCGCACCGCTGGCCGCCGCCTCTGCCAGGCCGCTGAGCACCCGGTTCACCAGGAACACGGAAAAAATCAGCACCGGATCGATCCGGGGCATGAAACTGATGATACCGATTTCAAAAATCATCACGCCGGCGGCAAAGTTCAACAGCCGCTTTCTGCCGATGATGTCGGCCACCGCACCGGACGGCACCTCCGCCAGTACGATGGTGGCGGCCCAGACCGCATTGAGCACCGAAAACTGGGCCACGGTCAGGCCGAAATCCAGAAACAGAATGGTGAACACCGGATAGTAGAACCGGGAATTGAAAAAGACCCGGAATGCGATGAACCACCGGATATTGGGGATATCAAACGCGGTTTTCGATCGGTCGGCCATAAAATTCCTTTCATTTTCAGTCCAGGGATCAGCAGTTTAGCTGTCTAAGTTATCATACGCGGGCCGTCAAGTCACGGATCAACGGATTGGCAGCGAAAAAAAGCTCTCCACTTGAGAATCAGGCAACGCTCCGGTATGATGATTAAAAAAACGACTTCAAAACAATGGACAAACACAATAAGGAACTATCATGAAACGATTCCTGACAGGCATGGCCATGAGCATTGTCTGGCTCATTTTCCTCTGGGTCCCTTCGATTTCCCAGGCAAAAGAATACACAATACAGGGCCGCACCATGGGCACGTTTTATACGGTCAAGCTGGTGTCATCCCAAAAACAGTCCATGGATCTGTGGCAGAAACAGATCGACACCCGGCTGGCACAGGTCAATGCCGGGCTGTCCATGTATGATCCGGACAGTGACCTGTCCCGGTTCAACCAAACAGAGCCCGGCCGGTCCTTCCGGCTGTCCCATGATTTCGCCCGGGTCATGGACACGGCCAGAACCGTGTTCACCTTGACGGACGGGGCCTGGGACGGCACGGTCAAACCCCTGGTGGATCTGTGGGGGTTCGGGACCCGGCAGCCTACCGACTCCCTGCCGGAACCGGGTGCTATCACCGCGGCCGTCGCGTTGACCGGATTTCATCACCTGGTGTTTGAAAACAACCATGTAAAAAAGACAAAATCCGGCATCACCCTGGATTTAGGCTCCATTGCCAAGGGATACGGCGTGGATGCCATTGCCGGGGTCCTGACCCGGGCCGGGATTGATAACTTTCTGGTGGAGATCGGGGGCGAGCTCTACGGCTCAGGAAAGAACCGCCATAAAAAACCCTGGTCCGTGGGCATTACCCATCCGTTGAAAACCGGGGCTGATGCCGGCTTTTACAAAGTGGTGAATCTGGAAAACCGGGCCATTGCCACCAGCGGAGATTACCGCAATTTTTTTAAATTTGGGGGCAAAACCTACTCCCACATCATTGATCCCAAAACCGGATATCCCGTGGACAACCAGGTGGTGAGCGCGTCGGTCATTGCCTGCACCTGCACCTTTGCCGATGCCCTGGCTACAGCCTTCATGGTGATGGCCCCGGAGGACAGCCTGGCCCTGGCGGACTCCCTGGAAAATGTGGAATGCCTGATCATTCAGAAAACCCCGGACGGCTTCAGAGAGATCGCATCCCAAGGTTTTCACACCTTTGTCCAGTGATCCGTCTATCCGCAAACCGGATTTTCAGGCCGGGTTCTTCGGCTGATATTTTTTCCCCTGAAAGGTATCCCGGTGTGCCAGGGCCTGCTGGATCAGGTTGAAAGTTTCCCGGTATCTCCCGGCCCATGCCGGGGCCCGCAGCTCGCTGCCATGGGGATCGCCTGTGATCCGCTGAATCACCATCTGTTCGGGCAAAAGCGCCAGAAAATCACACACGGTTTCCACATATTCCCTCTGTGTCATGGGCTGATACTTTCCCGCCAGAAACAGACGGTCCAGCGGCGTGTCTTTGATCACATACAGCAGGTGGATCTTGACCCCGTGAATACCGGAGTCCGCCAGATACCGGGCCGTGTCCAGCATCATGTCCCGGGTTTCTCCGGGCAGCCCCAGAATCACGTGGGCACAGATTTGGATGCCTTTTCCCCGGGTCATGGCCACGGCGTTTTCAAAATCTTTCAGCGTGTGCCCCCGGTTGATAAACGCCAGCGTGGTGTCATGAATCGACTGAAGCCCATATTCCAGCCACACCAGATATTTTTGCGCATAAGACCCGATCAGATCCAGCTTTCGTTCATCCACACAGTCCGGCCGGGTGCCCACGGCCATGCCCACCACCCCCTCGCAGGAAAACGCGGCATCATACATCGCCCGCATAATTTCAACCGAGGTGTAGGTATTGGTAAACGACTGAAAATAAGCCAGAAATTTCTTTGCCTTGTATTTTTTCATCATGGGAATCTTGCCGGCCTCGATCTGCTCCCTGATACCCATACCCCGGGCAAAGGCCCCGGTACCGGACCCCTTGGCATTGCAGTAGATACAGCCTTTGCTCGACAGCGTGCCGTCCCGGTTGGGACAGGTGAGCCCGGCATCCACGGCAATTTTTTGAACCCGCTCGCCGAACATACCCCGCAGATAGCTGTTATAGTCGGTGTACCGCTTTGATCGATCCATGATCAAGATCCTGTTGCGTGAAATGTTTAACTGTTTGAATAATTTTTGTTGGGATGATGTAATCAGGAACGCTTTTCAATGTATTCTTTCCGGCAAATTGTCCCCGCTTTTCCCATGGCCTGGCAAGCTTCACCTGCTCCCAGCGGTTTAACAGCACCTTGGCAGAAACAATCAATAATATCAGGTTTTAGATTGCAATGGTATCCGAAATTTTTCAGGGCCTTGATAAATCACGCAATTGTATCTGAAAAGAAGATAACGGGCAGGCACTTTTTTCATAATTGTATATTTTTGTTCTGGAAAAACTGCTCCCGAATATCGGCTTGCACAGCGGAGCCTCCGGAGGGGATTGGTTGACTCCCGGCCGGAGAACATGTCGGAAGAAAGCACTTGCATTCCCGGACCATGGCAAGGTATGAAAGAACCGTCTGCGGTAGACAACGATATGAAACTGCTGGAAAATCCGAACATTGAGGAGTATTATGAAAACCTTTCGAAAAGAACTGTGGTTCAATGTCCCGTCCCGGCGGGCGTTCATCAATATCACCCCGGATGTGCAACAGTGCATCGACGAGAGCGGAATCAAGGAGGGACTGGTCCTTGTGAATGCCATGCACATTACCGCCTCGGTGTTCATCAACGATGACGAACCAGGGCTGCACCATGACTATGACCTGTGGCTGGAAAAACTGGCCCCCCATGAACCGGTATCCGGCTACCGGCACAATGTCGGGGAAGACAATGCCGATGCCCACATGAAGCGGCAGATCATGGGCCGGGAAAGCGTGATCGCCGTCACAGACGGAAAACTGGATTTCGGCACCTGGGAACGGATTTTCTACGGGGAGTTTGACGGCCGGAGAAAAAAACGGGTCCTGGTCAAAATCATCGGGGAATAACGCCCGTTCTGTCTTTTTGCTTGACAATGAACAGAAAATATAATTGTATGCCAAACAACTCACTTTTCAAGTGTATCTTGCCCCAACAGGTTGTTTGAAGGATGATTGAATTATGCGAAACAGGTTATGCCTGATACCAGGTTTGAAATACATATTCAGGGTGTGCGGGTGTTGTGTTTTTATTGTTGTTTTATGTCTCACACACATGACAGCCAGCGGTTTTGCCCAGGAAAAAAAAATCACCAATCATCTGGGCATGACTTTCATCCGTGTGGAACCCGGTACTTTTCAAATGGGAAGCCCTGAGACTGAAACCGACCGGAAAACCAATGAAAAACATCACCCGGTCAAAATCACCGAACCTTTTTACCTTCAGGAAACCGAAGTCACTCTGGAACAATGGCAGGATATTATGGGAAAGGCGTTTCTTCTGAAAAAAAAAGGAGGCCCCCGGACCCCGGTGACCCGGGTGTCTTTTTATGACTGCCAGAAATTCATCAGAAAATTGAACCAAACAGATACCGCCCGATACCGGCTTCCTTCGGAGAAAGAATGGGAGTATGCCTGCCGGGCCGGAACCACCACGGCTTACAGCTGGGGGAACGACCCGGACTGCGCCCTGGCCATGTATGCCAATACCCCGAAACGACACGGAGAATGCAGTTCATATTACCGATCCATGGGACTGCCGGTCAACAGTCCGGCCCCGGTCGCTTCATTTCCGCCCAACCCATGGGGGTTTTACGACATGCACGGCAATGTATGGGAATGGTGCCAGGATGAATATACGGATGATATCAGGGCTCCCGGCGTCAATACCTATGATCTGTTTTCCACCAGACCCCGGGTTCGCAGAGGCGGTAGCTGGTACCTGTACGGCAGATATATGCGCAGTGCCAACCGCACCTATGCCCATCCCGGTGCCAGGTTTCAGACAACCGGGTTCCGACTGGTTCTTGAGGTGGATTGATGCGGGCAAAACTCTTAAGTTTCCTGAAAATCTATGAAGAAGAGATCAGCCTGTTTCTATGGACGGCAGCCCTTCTTTTTATTATCCGGAGTTCAGGCATTATCCTGAACAATTATGCGGAAACCGCTTTTCTGAAAAGATACGGTGTGGAATTCATGCCGGTGGTCAACATGATCAATGCCGTGGCCACATTCTTCATCACCGGTTTTCTGACCGTCTTTTTAAGCAAGACCTCCGGGGCCAGGCTGTTATACTATATTTTCATTTTTTCCGGAATCATCGTCACGGTCATCCGTCTGCTCATTCCTTTCGGCATTGAGCTGCTGTATCCGTTGCTGTTCATGCTCAAAAGCCAGTTTGAACTTTTGCAGGCATTGCTGTTCTGGAACATGTGCAACGATCTTTTCAATACCCGCCAGTCCAAACGACTGTTCCCGCTTCTCACCGCCGGCGGGGTGATCGGGCTGATCCTGGGCAGTTTCGGCACCCCTTATTTTGCAGGCCTTTTCAGCTTGGACAACCTGTTATACCTGTATCTGGTCACCACCATCATGGGGGCGCTGCTGATAAAAGCCATGGGACGAAGCTACGCCACGTTGATTTACACGGAAAAAACAGGGAAAAACGCCAAGAAAAAACCACCCATGATGGAAGAAATCAAACGGATCTATCCGCTGGTCAAAGATTCCATTCTGGTCAAAATCGTCCTGGTCCTGACATTCATGCCGAACGTGGTCATCCCCATCATGAACTATCAGTTCAATTATGCCGTCAATGAGCAGTTTGCCTCAGAAAGTGCCATGATTCATTTTTTCGGTTATTTCAGAGGCAGTCTGTACATCGTCAGTCTGTTCATTCTTTTGTTCGTGGGCCGGATATACGGCAAATGGGGATTGCCGGTGGCACTCATGTTTCATCCCTTCAACTATATGCTGGCATTTTTCGCCTTTTTGTTCAGATTTGACGTGTTTTCGGCCATGTATGCCAGAATGTCCACCAATATTATCCGCACGACCATTAACATGCCGGCCAACAGCATTCTCATCGGCCTGTTTCCCGAATCCTACCGGAACATGATCCGGCCTTTTCTGCGGGGGACAGTGGTAAGGATCGCATTGTTCACGGGCTCGACATTGATTTTGCTGTCAACCCCGTTATTTCATCCCCGGTATCTGACCCTGGTGGCCCTGCCGTTCATGATTGCCTGGGTGGTGGCCCCGTTTGTGCTCAAATCCAATTACTCGAAAATTCTGCTGGACCTGATTTCCAACAACATGCTGGATATCAAAAGCATGGATCAAAAAGAACTGGGCCAGATCTTCAACCAGGAAAAAACCCTGTCCAGCCTGGAAACTTCTTTTCTGTCAGCCCGGGGAAAAGATGCCGTCTGGTATGCAAAACTGTTGAAAAATTTTTCGCCCGACAGGCTGGATCAGATGATTATCAAGAACCTGGAAAACCAGGATGAGGCCACTCAGGTGGCACTCATTAAAATGATCACGCCAGAATCCGGACCCCGGGCCGCCAAAGAATTGATCCCTTTGATGTCTTTGAAACGACCCGAGACGACCATTGCCATACTCAAACTCATCAACCAGCACGGCATGGACACAAGTGATTATCCGGTCATATCCGAATTGGTTGCCAGCGAACATCCCGTGATTAAAGGATTTGCCGGGGCCTGTATTCACAGCGACCGTTCAGAAGATCTTCAGCAGCTCATTGCCGACTGGCTGACTGAAAAAGATCCGGCATCCTGTCAGGCCGGCATTATCTGTGCCGGCCTGAGCCGCAGTCAAAAATGGATCCCTGAACTCAAAGACATGCTCAATATCCCTGGAATCGACCCGGTCATTCCGGATATCATCATCGCTTTATCCCGGCTTCAAGCCGATGAGATCAATGCGGTGGCACTGCATTATCTGTCCCATGACCGGGCAGATGTCCGCAGGGCAGCACTGGACGCTTTGGCCATTGTTGATGACGACACCCTGCTGAAAACCATTCATCTGATGGGTGATCCATCAGATGAAATTCATGAATTTGCCAAGGATAAAATCAGGACTGCCGACCATCAGAATCCCCGGTTGCTGGTGGAATCATTGGGCCTGCCGTCCACCCGGATACGCAAAGGGCTTTTCAATCTGCTGGATACGCTGGACATTAAAGAATTTGATGTGTTGATCTTTGCCAAAAAGAACCTGGCGAAATCCTATGAATACCTGGCCATGGCTGCATCTCTGGAAAACCTGCCCCAGGGACCCATGCGGGACCTGGCAATATCGCACCTGGTGGAAAGAAAAGAACTGATTTTGGAAAACATTGTCCGGGTTTTGGCGATCCATGATCAAACCGGCCGAATGCGGACCGCCTGGCAGGGAATTTTTTCCGCAGACGCGCGGCAACGGGCCAATGCCATTGAGCTGCTCAATGATATTCTGGACAGAAAAACCTTCAACACCATGCTGCCGTTGCTGGAAAGTCCCAATACCACAGTCGCTCTGGCTGACGGTAGAAAACTGGTAAAAATTCCCGGATTTTCATCCGATGGCAAACAAGCGGCATCTGAACTGCTGTCTTCCCCGGACTGGGTGGATGTGATTCTGGGACTGGGACTGATCGGGGAAATCCATGACCTGCAACCGGCATCGGATTGTATCCAGGACCTGGAACAATCCGAGAACCCGCATATTTCAAAGGAAGTCCAAATGATCCTGCAAAAAAAGAAATCAACGCAAGATACCGAAGTTTCGGCCAAATTGTCGCTAGGAGAAAAGATACTTCTTCTAAAGGAAATCGACATCTTTTCAGGGTTGACAGCTTCGGAGCTGGCCGCCATTTCATCGGTGACCGAAGAAACCGAATTTGCCGAAGACCAGGAAGTCATCAAGCAGAACAGCATTGGTGAAACCGTATATCTGATCATTGAAGGCCGGGTGTCGGTGATCATGGAAAAAGAAAACGGAAACCAGGCAGAAATTGATCAGATGGATTCCGGTGCCGCTTTCGGAGAAATGGCATTGATCGATAATTCACCCAGATCCGCGACCATTCGAACCATCACCCCCTGCCGGTTTTTGACCTTGCATAAACAGGAATTCAAGGAAACCGCCATGGAATTTCCACGCATCGCCCTGCAGATCTGTTCGGTTTTAAGCCAGCGCATCCGGCATCTGCATTCCCTGGTTCAGGAAAAACAATGATACCGGTCATGTCATGATTCAGATCGATTCAGCAACCTGACAATGGTATCTGCCAGATCATCCCGTCCCTGGTTTCTGAGCAGGGGAATCAGGGGCCGGTAAAACGGAGGCCTTACCCGGATGGTGATATCGAATTGCGAAATATCCGCCGGGGTGACCTCATCCGCTTCAAACGCCCGGGTTTTGTGCAAAAGCCCCAGGGCCGTGAGCTCGGTCATGGTGCGCACACATTTTTCGCATCTCCCGCAATTCAGTTGATCCGGCACATTGGCCAGGCAGACCCGGAAGTTCTGAAAAGCCGTATCCCACCGGGACACGATTTTAATTTTCTCCAGACGGGACAGTTCATAATCCCGGTGCCGGATTCTCACGGCATAGCTGGAATACTCGGGATCCAGCAAAGGATGAGACCCGCAGGGATGCAGGTTGGGAATATCATAGGAAGAACCGATGAACATCAGGTTGACGCGATGACTGAAACCATGGGTCATGGCAGCTAAAACCGCGCCGAAAAAACTGTTCAGCCACAGATCCCGTTCATCGCACAGGTGACGTAAGTTGGTGTACACCGGCACCAGGGTTGTGTCCGCATCTTCTGTGATCCGGGTAATGGCGGTCACGGCCCGGTCAAATACATGCAGCTTGGCCCCCCGTTCCCTGACCCCGCCAATATCAAAGCCATGGAGAAAAAATCCATCTTGAATATAGGCCGGATGGGTCTTTGGATAATTCAGCCGGTTCAGGCGCAGGGCCGCCAGAGAGTCCATGCCGCCGGACATGACCATGCCGGCTCTGCCGGGATTTACCGGCACCTGGTGGGCATCGGATGCGGATTCAACTAAAATCGGGGTATACCGGTCCTGGGTCCAGTGGGATAGAATGTGCATGGCCACGTGCACCCCTTCTTTGAGGAACGGACATACCGGTCCGTCCACAAATATGCGTTTTTCTCCCAGATGCAGGGCCGGCAGCAGACACCCCACCAGAAACGCATCCGGGTTGGCGTCAAACCCTTGGGCATGATCTTCCGGGGTTTTTATAAATACGGTTTTTTCAGGCAAGTCCCTGTCTTCAAATATGACCCGGGCTGAGGCTGTGGCAAAACCGGCATCGTGTTCCAACTGAATCTGGGTAATTTTCATGGATAAATCTCTTTTTTAAATCTGTGGATCCTGTTCATGAACGGCAATTTATCTGGTGGATGCTGCATGGGCCTTATGCACGGCAAAATCAATGATTTCCATGGCGATATCAATGCCTGTGGCCGCTTCAAGCCCCCTGAACCCCGGTGAATAGTTGACCTCTACCACACACGGGGAACCGCTTTTTTTTCCCATCATGTCAATACCCGCGATATCCAGACCGCAGGCCTTAGCCGCCGCCACTGCCATATGTTGCCACAGTGCGGGGGGATCAAACGCCGCAGCCCGGCCCCGGCGATGGATATTGGTTCTGAAATCATCCGGGGCCGGTGACAGTGTCATGGCCCCGGCCACCCGGCCGCCGACCACCAGAATCCGGGCATCCATCCGCCCGGACACAGGAAAAAACCGCTGTACCAGCAACCCTTTTACCGGATCCAGCCGGGCATTCACACAGGTGTCTGCCTGGGTCGGATCATCGATTTTAAACACCCCGTCTCCCCCCATACCGCTGGGCTGCTTGACCACCACCGGATATCCCCCCACACGGTCCACGGCATCAAAAAACAAGGCCTTTCGGGTAACAAAACAGGTATCCGGCACCGGGATGCCGGCCGCCGCCAGAGACTGAAGGGTGATATACTGATGCCGGGCTATGGTCACCCCTTCCAGGCCGTTGACCAGCGGTATCCCCATGGCCTGAAACTGCCGGAGTATCACAAACCCATATTCGCCCATGGGCGATCCCTGGCGGGGCAGGACCACATCCGGCAGATCATTGGTCACCGCATCGTTACAGTCATGAATACCCGGCCCCTGATTTTCCAGCACACAGACCAGCTGATAGGGATTGATGAGCATCAGGTGATGATCCCTGTGCCGGGCCGCCTGGTCCAGCCGGCCGTTGGGATGGAACTCCAGACCATGGATGGTGAGAACACCGATTTTCATTGGATGTTTTCTCCATGGGACTGCTCAGAATCTGAACCGGTTTCCTTTTCTGGCGGGCGCATATGGGCGGGCATCCAGATGCCCATCGGCTTGTTTGTTTTCTCGCTGAAATAGGTGGTGATTTTCCGGGTGTTGTTCCACCGGGCAATTTTCTGGGTGGCCAGATTGTCTTCATCGATGATGGCAAATATTTTGTATTTTCCTGCCCGGGCCGTCAATCCCTCGAGCAGACGACGTCCCACACCCAAAGACCGGTACTCGGGCCGCACCGAGGTATAGCCGCGTTCCACACACCCGGAAAAATCCAGGCCCGTGGCTTTTTTCAGCCGAAGAATCAAAGCGGTCCGGGGATGTTTCAGACAGGAGCAGCCCACCATTTTTTGGTTTTCCATGGCATAACCGATCAGGAACGCATTTTCAAGATTGGACCGGACATGGGTGGTATCCACGGATCCGCCGGCAATCACCATGGCACAGACCTGATTCAGAAACTCCGGTGATAGCGCCGATGGCGGTTCAAAATAAAACACCACATCATTTCCCAGGATGATCCGGGTATGGTTGTCCCATCGGAGGCGGATTAGATAAGAAGCCGGATACCGGGCCAGATAAGACAAAATGGCCTCATGACCTGAAAGTGTCTGCCAGAACGGGATGCCCGGCAGGGGATCTATTTTATCATAGGCATGTGACATTGCAGGCAAATGTGTGCGGTCACGGGGCAGGTCAAAGGAATGCACCACATGGGGATGGTCCAGGATATATCGCACCGGCACGGTTTCATTGCCGTTGTCAAACAGATCCGGCCCGGAAACATGGTTCCAGATACCTGCTTTTGAGGCCTGCCACAGCTGTTCGGCGGGCATGGATGTCAGATTCCCGGGGCTTTGCCACCGGATCATTTTCAGTCCTTTTTCCGGCCAGTCTGCCAGTATCTCCGGCAGATCTGAAGGCAAAGATGCATTCAGCCGGACCGTCACAATGCAGGGAACCGTCTTCATTTTCGCCTGTTTTGGTTCTGGATGATCATGGGTGCCTGGTTGATGAAATCCGCATCATCATGAAAAGCGTCCTTAATTTTCAAAATGTCTGTTTGTGCTGAGAAAAACACGTCCACCACTGCCGGATCAAAATGCGTTCCCCGGCCCTGCCGGATGATTTCATAGGATCTTTCAAGGGAAAACGCCTCTTTATAAGGCCGTTTGGAAGTCAGGGCATCAAACACATCCGCAATGGCGACAATGCGCCCCACCAGGGGAATCTGCTTTCCTTTCAGTCTTTTGGGATACCCGGAGCCGTCCCATTTTTCGTGGTGGGTCAAGGCCACAGTCTCCCCCAGCCGGATAATCCCGGTGGTGGAGCCTTCAAGAATCCGGGCCCCGATAATGGTATGCTGCTGCATCACAGCCCACTCATCCGGGTCCAGTTTGCCCGGTTTCAAAAGAATGCGGTCCGGAATCCCGATTTTCCCGATATCATGCATGGGGGTCGCATACAGAATAGATTCCGTGACCCTTTCTCCAAGCCCCATTTTCCGGGAAATGGCTGCCGCATAATTGCTCATTCGCTGGATATGAGCCCCGGTGTCTTCGTCCTTGTATTCCGCCGCCCGGGTCAGCCGGTAAATCGCTTCCAGAGACACGGATTTGATGCGCGCAAACGCCTGTTCCAGATCCCGGGTCCGTCTGGCCACCTCGGATTCCAGCTCCTTCTGATAATTGCGCATATGGTCATTGTAGGCTTTCACTTTGATCAGAGAGGCCACCCGTGCCCGCAATTCGGTCTTGTCCACCGGCTTGGTCAAAAAATCATCGGCCCCGGCTTCAATGGCCCGTATTCTATCTTCTTTGGCATGCAGGGCCGTCACCATGACAATGGGAATGATGGCTGTTTCAGGATCGGATTTCAACTGCCTGGTCACGTCGTATCCATCCATTTTCGGCATCATGACATCCAGCAGAATCACATCCACCGGTTCCCTGGATACCAAGTCCAGTGCCTGTTCCCCGTCCCCTGCTGTCAATACATGATAACCCGCAGGCACCAGCATGGCCTCCATCAGACGCAAATTCCGGTCTTCGTCATCCACCACCAGTATGGTTGACTGATCGCTCATCATTATTCCTTTTCAACTGATTTCATACCGAATCTTCAGGCAGGTATTCCTTGATTTTTTCCAAAAATTCATGCAGACGAAACGGTTTTGAGATATAGTCATGACACCCTGCCTCAAGTATTTTTTCCTTATCTCCGGGCATGGCATTTGCCGTCAGGGCCACCACCATGATATCCCGGGTGGTTTCATTTTGCTTGAGAATCCGGGTGGCGGACAGGCCGTCCATAACCGGCATTTGAATATCCATAAGAATAAGATCCGGCAGATGCTGATTTGCCAGGGCAACGCCTTCTTTTCCGTTCATGGCTTCAAAAACGGTGTAACCGCTGTATTGAAGCACATCCCGAAACAGCTTCCGGTTCTGTAATTCATCTTCCACAATCAAAATGGTTCTGTTTTTTGTGTCCATCATGGGAGCGATCCTTCATCCTCGATGTCAGCATGTGACGGGCCTTGATTTTTTTTCTGATTCACCGGAATGATAAAAGAAAAAGTCGACCCTTTTCCCTGCCCGTCGCTGTTTAAAAACATTTTTCCTTCATGAAGCGTCACCAGATCCCGTGTCAGAGGCAGTCCCAGACCGGTACCGGGACTCTTATCCTGCCGGGTGCCGTGAACCTGGAAAAACGGTTCAAACACTTTTTCATGATAGGCGGGATCAATGCCCGGGCCGGTGTCGGTGACGGATATTTCAACACAGGCCGCATCCGTTCCGGTTTCAAAACCCAAACGGGTCCTGCTGTGAACCTGTTCGGCCCGGATGGTAATGGCACCGCCGTCCGGGGTGAATTTCACGGCATTGGACAGCAGGTTGTACAGGATCTGTTTGAGTTTTCTTTGATCCGCCGTGATCGCTTGTTCCTGAATCTCCCGGGTCACCGCCTTTTCAAGGGCAATCCCGTGTTTGGCCGCCTTTTCCTTGATCATGACCAGGCTGTTGTCAATCAGTTGGGAAACGTTCACCTGTGACAGCTCCAGTTCGGTTTTTCCCGCCTCAACCCGGGACAGGTCCAGAATATCATTGATCAGTGCGAGCAGGTGTCTGCCACTGTCCAGAATATCATCCACATATTCCTGCTGTTTGTCAACCAGAGGCCCGAAATACTGCTCCTTGAGCACCTCGGAAAACCCGATGATGGCATTGAGCGGGGTCCGCAGTTCATGGGACATATTGGCCAGAAAATCGGATTTTGCCCGATTGGCCCGCTCTGCCGACTCCTTGGCCTGTTTGAGTTCATTTTCATATTGCATCAATTGAGTGATATTTTCCTTGACCGCCACAAAATGAGACACATATCCCTGGGGATCCCGGACCGGTGATATGGAGGCCCGCTCCCAGTAAATGGTTCCGGTTTTATCCTGGTTGCAGAACGTACCGTGCCAGGGTCTGCCCGAGGTAATCGTCTGCCACAGTTTTTTGTAAAACG
The DNA here is from genome assembly GCF_000421285.1 of Desulfotignum balticum DSM 7044. Taxonomy (GTDB): domain Bacteria; phylum Desulfobacterota; class Desulfobacteria; order Desulfobacterales; family Desulfobacteraceae; genus Desulfotignum; species Desulfotignum balticum. The sequence goes on along the minus strand of NZ_ATWO01000001.1, from coordinate 1,025,918 downwards.
ATGGCGGATGATGACCAGATTTCAAAATCCTGGGATTTTTTCTTTTTACTTCTTCAAAAGTATAGCCGGTCAATTCGGTGAATTTGGGGTTGGCATATTCAATATTTCCGTAAAGATCCGTGATAATTACCGTGGCCGGACTTTGTTCAACCGCTGTGGCCAGTTTTTCAAGTTCCTTTTCCGACTGTTTTCTGGCAATGACAATTCCCAGCTGGTTGCCGATCTCATCGAGAATTTCCAGCAGGGACGGATCAGGCCGCTGCTTTTCAGGATTGAAAAATTCCAGCACCGCCGCCACATGGTCCCCCACCATGACCGGGAATGCAAATCCACCGTGAAGCCCGATCTCGCCTGCATGCCGGACCCGGGGGAATTTCGGATAAATGGCCAGATCTTCTATCCATACACTTTTTTTTGCCGTCATCACCCGTCCGATCATTCCCTGACCCGGTCTGAAACCCGTGCGTTCGGTAATCTTTCTGAATGAGGCAAACCGCTTGTCATCTTCCAGGTACCAGATGTCTGTGGGAATCAGGTGATCCGGTTTTTCATCATCCGCTTCATATACATGCCCCACCGGCCAGTCCATGAACCGGGCAATACCGTCCACGGCGACCTGAAGGGCTTCATTCGAGGTTCCGGCCGCGTTGGCGGCAGCTGCCACATCCTTGAGAAGCCGCAGTTTTTTCCGGCTCTCTTCCAGGGCCTGTGCCGCCTGCTTGCGCAGCGTGATATCATGGGCGATGCCCAGGGTATAGAGGAACTGCTTGTCCGGCCGTGAAATCTCGCTGTCCGGCACATCCCAGTATCCCCGGGCAGACAGTTGGACAAATGTGAAATTGAGAGCATAATTCTGAGACTCGTGGTTTTTATGCATCAACCGGACATCCAGGTGCGTTTGTCGCCGCTTCCCGATCCGGCGCTCCACCAGGTGATGGCCGAATCGTTCACGATCTTCCGGATGCAGCAGATCCGCCATGGGGCTCCCCTTGAGTTCAGCAGGATCATATCCCAGCTGCCGGACCGCCGAAGAAATATAATCGATGGTCCCGTCTTCCGTGATCCGATAGATAATATCCGGTGTCAGTTCCACCAGGACCCGGTACCGTTCTTCACTTTCCCGGATATTGGCTTCCGCCTGCCGCCTTTTGGAAACCTCCTGCACCAGCTGCCGGTTTTTTTGTTCCAGGCCCCGGGTCCGTTTTTTGACCAGGTCCTCCAGATGATTTCGGTGATCGGCCAGGGCCTGTTCCGCCTGCTTTCGATCGGTGATGTTTTCATGGGCCGCCACCAGACGTGGCGCATCTGAACTGCAAAAACAGGTGACGCGACCGATGAACCAGCGCTGTTCATCTGGAGAATGGCAGGGATATTCCATGGCAAATGTCTGGGCTTCACCCGCCAGCACTGACCGGAGCCCCGCAGCAAAATCCCGGGCCATATCCTTGTCTTCACCGACTGCGGCATCACATACCGCCAGATAATCCGCCCCTTCACAGACATGGGTTGAGCCCGAGCCGTTGGATGCGGCAAACTCCCGCCATGCCAGATTCACCGCAATAATCCTGCCGGTTTCATCCAGCACTGCCACATGGGCGCTCAACGCGTCTATGGTGGCAAATGCGAACTGTCTGGATTCCCTCACTTCCCGGTGTATCCGGTCCTGCTGAAGCCGGTTGACCAGAAGCATACCTAAAAATACCGTCACTCCTGGATATAAAATGATCAGCGGCAAGGTGATTTTCAGCAGCACTGCTTTGGCAATACCCTGGGGCAGCATCAGTATCAGTCCCAGCATGACCAGGTGAACCGTCAGCCCGAAACCATAGAGCCGGCGCCAGGACATATCCGACAGCGGTGTTTTCAGATTTCGTCGCCAGACAATCCCGATGCACCCGGAAAAAACAATCACAGCCACGCCGGTCCAGGCCCCGGCCCCTCCCTGATACATCCGGAACACCCCGGCCATCCCCATGGCCACACCTGTGGGGATCCATCCGAAGAAAAGCCCGGATATGCTCAGCAGAATCGATCGGCTGTCAATGATCACCCCGGGGGCAACCGCCCAGGGAACGGTCATGGCCGCCATCCCGATGACGCCGACAAAGATGCCGAAAAATACCTGGGTGTGAATTGTTTTTTTTTGGGGCCACCGGGCCGTGACCAGATCAAACACATAGGCCGTGGCAAGCAATAACGTCAGGTTATGAATCATGTCCAGAACAGGCAAATAATTCATAACGTCTTTGACATGTCAGATTTTGTTTGAAGCATGTTTTTTTTTATCTTTGACATTGTGATTTTGCAAGTGTTATTTTCTTAAGATGAGATCGTTGTCGGATTCCCGGTCCTGTTTCATTTTTAGATTGACAAACAATTTCAAAATTTATAATATTAAGAGTTTTTTAACAGGATTATGAAAATCGATAAAACGTGGCAAGAAGCATTGATTTGATAAGGAGAGTTTAACCATGTACGCAGTGATCAGAACCGGCGGTAAGCAATACAAGGTTCAGGAGAACCAGATCCTGAAGGTTGAAAAACTGGCGGGAACCGAAGGTTCGGAAATTGAATTCAACGATGTGCTCCTGTACTCAGACGGAGAAACCATCACCCCGGGCAATCCCGTGGTGGAAAATGCAGTGGTCCGGGCCCATGTCGTGGAACAGGGCCGGGACAGAAAACAGCTGGTTTTCAAATACAAACGGCGTAAAGGGTACAGAAAAATGCAGGGCCACCGGCAGCATTACACCCAGATTAAAATTGCGTCCATATCCGTTTAAGCAAAACACAAAAAGGGGATTGACACATGTCACATAAAAAAGCAGCCGGTAGTTCAAAAAACGGCCGGGATTCAAATGCGCAGCGCCGGGGCGTGAAAAAATTCGGCGGACAGGCAGTTTCAGCCGGCAACATCATTGTCCGGCAGGTGGGTACCAAAATCCATCCGGGAAGCAATGTGGGTATGGGCAAGGACTTTACCCTGTTTGCCATGATCGACGGCGTGGTGACCTTTGAAAGAAAAGGCCGTGACCGTAAAAAAGTCAGTGTTTATGCCGCGTGAAATTTGTTGATGAGGCAGTTATCACCATTCAATCCGGTGACGGGGGGCCTGGATGCACCTCTTTCAGACGAGAGCGGTTCATCGAGCGGGGCGGACCGGACGGCGGTGACGGCGGCGACGGTGGCCATGTCATATTAAAAGTGGATCCGGGTAAACGGACCCTGTATGACCTTCACCGCCAGAAGATGCACCGGGCTCAAAACGGCGCTCCGGGAATGGGCCGCCAGAAGCATGGCAAAAACGGGAACCACTGCTATATCAACCTGCCGGCAGGTACCCTGATCCGGGATGCAGAGACGGATCAAACCATTGTGGATCTTACCCGGCAAGGGGATGAATACATCATCGCTGAAGGCGGGAAAGGCGGCCGCGGCAACAAACGGTTTGCCACATCCACCAACCGGGCTCCCAGATATTCTCAACCCGGACTTCCGGGTGTTGAACGCAAACTCAAGCTTGAACTGAAGCTTTTGGCGGACGTGGGCATTGTGGGACTTCCCAATGCCGGAAAGTCCACGCTTATTGCCGCCATGTCCGCAGCCCGGCCTAAAATCGGGGCATACCCGTTCACCACCCTGACCCCGACCCTGGGCATGGTCACACCGCCTTTTGGCGAACCGTTTGCCGTTGCCGACATCCCGGGGCTCATCAAAGGTGCCCACCAGGGAACCGGACTGGGGATCAAATTTCTCAAACACATTGAACGGACCGGCATTCTGATTCATCTGATCGATGCCGGTGCCATCGATCCCCAGGAACCCTTGGCGGATTTCACCGTCGTCAACCAGGAGCTCACTCTTTACAGCCGGACTCTGGCAGACAAAGCCAGAATCATCGTGCTGAACAAAATCGATCTGGCCGGGACCGATCACCGGGTGGCCAGTTTCTGCCGGGCAGTACCGGATTTTGAGGTCCACACCATTTCAGCCGCCACCGGGCAGGGGGTTGACAAGCTGATCCAATTGCTGGCATCCCGCCTTCAAAAAGAGTGATTCAATGAAAGCCGGGCTTTTTGGCGGCACGTTCAACCCGCTTCATATGGCACATATCCGGATTGCCGAACATGTGAAACAATGCCTGGCACTGGACACCATCTTTTTTTTTCCTTCCGCCACCCCGCCCCATAAACCCGGAGTCGATCTGGCACCGGCAAAAGACCGTTATGACATGGTGGTCAAAAGCCTGGCACACAAAAAAGGGCTGAAACCGTCTGATATTGAAATCAATCGCAAAGGGCCATCCTTTACCATCGACACGGTTCACGCGTTTAAGCGGCACTATGGTGAATCGCATCAGTTTTATCTGCTCATGGGCTCAGATGCGTTTTTTGACACGCCGACCTGGAAAAGGCAAAAAGATATTTTTGCCGCGGTTGCCATCGTTGTCATGCCCAGACAGGGCACCGGCCCAGACCCGGATATCCGATCCTTTCTTGACGAACATATCGCAAAAGGGTACACATGGCATCAGGAGGAACGGCAATTCGTACATGACAGACTGCAGCCGGTCCGCATTTGTCCTGTCCCCCGAATTGACATATCCTCCACTTTGATACGCAACCGGGTGAAACAGCACCTTTCCATCAAAGGACTGGTTCCGCCACCGGTGGAAAAAATTATCAATGAAAGGAATTTATACTTATGACAGATCCTTCAGAAGAGCTGACACCCTACCTGAGTGCTGTTTTCAGCCGGAAACCCCGCTCGGTCACTGCCATTGATGTCCGTTCTTTAACCTCATATACCGACACGCTGATCATAGTCGAAGCCGGTTCCCACCGTCAGGTGACGTCTCTGGCCGAACACATCGTCACCGGACTGAAGGCAAAAAATATCCTGTCTTTGGGCACTGAAGGAATCAAGGAAGGGGAATGGGCTCTGCTGGATTACGGCAGCCGCATCATCCATATATTTGAAACCAAAGCCAAAGCATTCTATGATCTGGAAGGCCTGTGGAGCGACGCACCTCGCGTCTGGACCTGTCCGGTTTTGAAACGGCTTTAAAACCGCCAAAGGACCTCTCATGACCTTAACACAACTGATTACAGATTATATCACCGGAAATGAGATCAACCTGGTCGGGCCTGAAATCAGCCGGCAGAATTTTGAAAAATTTCTGGTGGAAACCAATGGGTACAAAAAACAGGAAATTCACGTGAACGAACCATTGACTGTTCAGTTCAAAGGGGAAGATTATATCTCTTGCATTGATCTGGTGGTCTGTGTCCAAGATCGGGCCGTCATGGCCGTGACCTGTGTGGCCGGTTCCATCGGCTCATATGAAAGAGAAATTCTGGCCGGGGCCCGGCTGGTCAGAAACTATCAGATTCCCTTTGCCGTGTCCACGGATGCCAAAGATGCCGTGGTCATGGACACGCGGTCGGGCAAAACCATCGGCAAGGGGCTGGCAGCTGTGCCGTCCCGGAAACAGTTGGAAAAAAAACTGCCGGACCTTGTGTTTGAACCGTTGGATGAAAACAGAAAGGAGCGGGAGATGATCATCTACCGCTCCTTTAACATGGAAAAAATCAATCGTTGATTTTATGACAGTTCCCGGTTGCAGTGCTTGCAGATTTTGGCCCTTTTTTTAATGATTTCCGCGCAAAAAGGACATTCTCTTGTAAAATGGCGTTCATGAAGCTGGTCAATAGCAGCCTTCACACCGGTTTCCAGCACCGGGGTGGGGAACTTATGGTTGATCAGAGGCTCGATGGCTTCCACACCGCCCAGTTCTCCCACCATTTCAGCGGCTTTAAGCCGTGCCCGGTTGGGAATCACCGGATCCAGCAGCATTTTTAAAATCTCGTCCCAGTCCTTTGACATATAATAATCCGTGAGAATGGAAAACGCCTGTTTGGTTTTCTCCTTGAGTTCATTCTGACGAATCACCGCTTCGTCATCCAACTTACTTCCGGTGCCCCCCACCGGGCTGAACACGGGCATGTATTCGAAATTCTTCTGACCCGGCTCATTGATGCACCGGTAAGACGCAGGGGCTTCCATGGTGTCTTTAAGATGATCCCACCCCTTTCGGTAAGACGGACAGTCATCATTGAAACACACAAACAGGTAGGGGGTTCCCCATCCGAGCCCATCGGAAAAATTGATGGGCGGCACTTCCCACAGGACCATTTCTTTTTTGCAATGGGGGCACACGGGTTTGTCCATCTGGATATATCTGTCCAGCAGTTCTTCTTTTGTTTCAAATGCCATTATTTTTTATCTCCTTATGATTGTCTGACGGCTTCAGTCAATCATAGTAATCAGCCCCCTGCCTTTGTCAATCAATGATCAGTCGATCACTGCCAGCACGTCTCCTTTGGCCACGGCATCGCCCGTGTCAAAATGAATGGCGGAAACAGTCCCGGTTTTTGGGGCCGGCAGGGCATTTTCCATTTTCATGGCCTCGATGACCACCACGGTTTCTCCTTCTTCCACGGCATCTCCCACCTGTTTTTCATGCCGGATCACCATGCCGGGCATGGGCGCTGTCACCGGGGTGCCGGTATCAGAGGCTGAACCTGTTTTTTCCGCATCCTGTTTTACAGGCCCTGGTTCGGGTTTGACTTGTACCGGTGCTTCGGGTGCCGCCGGAGAGGCCTCGGGTGCTGAAGTCCGGGAGGTGGGTAAAGTCCCGGCTGCCGGTGCCACATGGGAAATGCTCGGTTCTCCCCCCTGTTCTTCCACTCCGACCTCAAAACACTCGCCATCCACAAACACGTTGAACATCCGGGTATTTTCAGTTTTTTCAAAACAGGGTTTTTCCATCAGCTCCCCGGCCTTTGCTTTTTTAATCAAAGCATCCTGTTTTTTCACATCCTCCAATGAAACGGGTTTAAGGACATCCGACATTTCTTCCAGCCCGTATTTCTGCTTGAGGAATTTTTTGCCGGTAACGGGAAACAGCGCATACAGCAGCAGGTCTTCATCGTTTTTGGCCAGATCCTTGATCTCCTGCTTTGCTTTTTCCAGCTCCGGCTCCAGCACCTGGGCCGGCCGGCAGGTAATGGGTTCTTCTCCTCGGGGATATCCTTTCAGCGCTTTTTTCTGAACTTCCGGATCAATGGGAACCGATGTCTTTCCATACAGGCCGTAACACAGATCCTTGACCTGGCCGGAGATCATCTTGTACCGCTCTTCTTTGGTGTCAAACAGCACATTGTTCACGGTCTGGGTGCCCACAATCTGACTGGTGGGCGTCACCAAAGGAATCTGACCCAGTTCTTTTCTCACCCGGGGCAGTTCTTTGTACACCTGGCCGATCTTATCCAAAGAATCCATCTCCCGCAGCTGGTTCACCAGATTGGACAGCATCCCGCCGGGTGTCTGGTGCAGCAGCACGTTGATGTCGATCAAAGACACCTTGGTGTCATCCAGCAGATGTTTGTATTTGGGCATCACCTCTTTTTCCAGGATCTCGTTGATATCGGCCAGGGCCTTGATATCGAATCCGGTATCCCGGTTGGTGCCCAGTAGCGCCATGACCAGCGGTTCCAGGGCCGCATGGGAAGTCCGATACGCATAGGGTGTCACACAGGTATCCACGATATCCACCCCGGCCTCCACTGCTTTGAGATGGGTCATGGGAGACATGCCCGAGGTGAAATGACTGTGCAGGTGAATCAATGGTTTGACATTGGCTTTCAACGCCTTTACCAGCTGATAGGCATCGTAGGGTGCCATCAGTCCGGCCATATCCTTGATACAGATGGAGTCTGCCCCCATCGCTTCCAGGTCTTTGGCTTTTTTAATATAATAATCCAGGTTGTAGACCTCGCCGCCCAAACGGGGCTCGGTCAAAGTATAGCAGATACATCCCTGGAAATGGGCCCCGCATTCCTTGATTACCGGCACCACACTTTCAAAATTCCTGTAATCATTGAGTGCATCAAACGTTCTGAAAATTTCCAACCCGTTGTCCACGGTTTTTTTCACAAACAATTTGGCCACATCATCGGCATAATTCCGGTACCCCACCAGGTTCTGCCCTCTGAGCAGCATGGACAACGGGGTTTTTTTAAAATACCGCTTCAGCGTCCGCAGCCGCTCCCAGGGATCTTCCCCTAAAAACCGGTGCATGGTGTCAAAGGTGGCGCCGCCCCAGACCTCCACGGCCCAGAACCCGATATCATCCATCCGTTCAGCCACCGGAATCATGTCTTCAGTTCTGCCTCGGGTGGCAAATAAAGACTGGTGACCATCCCGCAGGGAAAGATCTTCCACCTTTAACGGATTTTTCGCCGGGGGACGGTCATTGCCATAATTCATCTGAGTCGTTTCAAGCTGAGTGTGTTCCGTCATAACTATTTTCTCCAAAAATTGAGTTTATTTAAACATGCGCAGCTGCATCATGGTGTTGGCCTGCATCATGGCCTGCCGTCCGGTCAGACCCCAGAGGTTGGGAGCATTTGAAAACGTTTTTACCGATACCGGCCCTTCCGGAAAAGGGGCACCGCTATTTTCCCGGCACGACTGTCTGTCTTCATCGGTTTTGATGTGGGCAATGACCGCTGCCATGGCAGCCACTTTTTTTTTGCGGTCCATGATCTCTCCTTTTATCATACCGGAATGTTCCCGTGTTTTTTGGCCGGACGCATTTCCCGTTTGCTGGCCAGCGCTTCCAGCGCATCAATGAGCCGGGGCCGGGTTTGAGAAGGTGTGATCACCGCGTCCACATATCCTCTGGCTGCCGCACAATAGGGATTGGAAAACCGCTCATTGTATTCCGCGATTTTTTCCTTTCGTTTGGCCACCGGATCATCCGCCGCCTTGATCTCTTTGGCATGGATGATGTTGGCGGCCCCTTCCGCTCCCATGACCGCGATCTCCGCACTGGGCCAGGCAAATGCCATGTCCGCGCCCAGGTGTTTGGAGCACATGGCCAGATACGATCCCCCGTAATCCTTGCGGGTAATCAGCAGCAGTTTGGGTACTGTGGCCTCGGAATAACACCACAGCAGCTTGGCCCCATGGCGGATGATGCCGCCCCATTCCTGCTTGGAGCCGGGCAGATACCCGGGCACGTCCGCAATGGTGAGCATGGGGATGTTAAAGGCGTCACAGAACCGGATGAACCGGGTGGCCTTGTCCGACGCATTGATATCCAGACACCCGGCCAGATGACTGGGCTGATTGGCGATAATACCGATGGACCGGCCGTTGAGCCGGGCAAAACACACCAGGATATTTTTGGCATAATACTGATGCGGTTCAAAAAACACCCCGTCATCCACAATGGATTTAATCACGTTTTTCATGTCATACGCCCGGTTGGGGCGGTCCGGAATCAAGGTGTCCAGGGCCGGGTCCGTGCGGGCGGGATCATCTTTGGGCGGGATAAAAGGCGGATCTTCCATATTGTTGGCCGGCAGATAGGACAACAGGGTTTTGATCTGCGCAATGCAGTCTTCATCGGATTCACAGGCAAACTGGGCCACGCCGGATTTTTCGTTGTGGGTCATGGCACCGCCCAGGTCTTCAAAGGAGATATTTTCACCAGTGACCGCCTTGATCACGTTGGGACCGGTGATAAACATATAGCTGCTTTTCTTCACCATGAACACGAAATCGGTCATGGCCGGGGAATACACAGCCCCGCCGGCGGTTGGCCCCATGATGGCGGAGATCTGAGGAATCACTCCGGAGCACGCGGAATTTCTGAAAAATATCTCCCCGTATCCGGACAACGCATCAATGCCTTCCTGAATTCTGGCACCCCCTGAGTCGTTCATGCCGATGACCGGGGCCCCGGCTTTCAATGCCATATCCATGATCTTGCAGATCTTTTTGGCCTGCATCTCGCCTAAGGACCCGGCCCGGGCCGTGAAATCCTGGGCATAGGCAAACACAATCCGGCCGCCCACTTTACCATGGCCGGTCACCACCCCGTCCGCGGGGATTTGTTTTTTTTCCATACCGAAATTGGTACACCGGTGGGTGACAAACATATCCAGTTCCCGGAACGTGCCTTTGTCAAACAAATAATCCAGCCGTTCCCTGGCATTGAGCCGGCCCTGTTCCCGCCGCTTTTCCAACGCAGCGTCTCCCCCCATTTTCAAAATTTCCTGCTCTTTGCACTTCAGGGTCTGAATATTATCTGCTGTGGTTCCCATAAATAAAAGTCCTTCCATGTTCCTTTGGTTCATTCATTGGCTATTTTTGACGGCGGACTATTCCACGCTGAACCGCCATGCACAAAACCATTCCTCCGGATGGGCATCCGGGGGACATCCGATACAGGTTGTTTTGATATTCGGATCAAATGCCGATGCAAAATAGGTGTATTCAACCAATCCGGCAGATTTGCACGGATAGTCCGGCAAATTTTTACGTTTTCTGGCTGCCTGAACCCGGCATTCATTCATCTGAAATACAAAACTTTTAGGACTTTCGTCAACAATTGATTGTGTATTGATGAAAGAATACATCCTGAAATTCAGGGCTTTTTTAAGGCCTTCCAGTCCCGGTCTGTCCCCCAGATTTAAAAACCGTTTAATGGCATGGGCTTCATAGGGTGAAAACATGCCCCAGCAGGAATCATTACACCGTTTGGCATCATTCATGCCCCGGGTTTTTTCCACGGCCTGGAACCAGACGCCGTCCATGACCAGCCAGTTTTTGGCCAGCCCTTTGAGCAGTTCATTCAACCGGTCTTCATCCATGTCCGCCACCGCTTCGGGCAACCCGTCTTTTAATTCAAAATCCAGAATATCGGCCATGCGTTTCATGGTAATATCCGTGCCCCTGGGCACCACGGCATCCATCATATCTAATGCCGCATCCATCCCCATCTGGTGCCGGACTTCAGCAAACCAGAATCCGTAATGCATGATCATGCGAAACACCATATCCATCATCAACCGGCCCTTGTCCTGCCTGGACAGATCCGTAAAGTCAGGCTGTGCGTCGTTCATTTGACATCTCCTTTTTCCAGTTCATGGTAAAGTGCCAGATACGTCTGTGCTTCCTCTTGTTTTCCCCGCCTGGCACAGCCATTGCCGTAAATCCGGCATTTTTCTTTGAGCACGGACTTTGCCGCTTTTTGCTGATCATGGGACAATGATCCGGATCGGACCAGACACAGGATCGCTTCAATGCGAAACCGATCCTGGGAATGCCGCCTGGAAAGCTGATCCGCATGTCCGCCGAACTTGACGGTCAAAGCCGCGTCAATAAGATGAATCGGGGTATCCATACTCACCCGCAGCCAGAAATCATAGTCCTCGCACACAGGAAAATCCTGCCTGAACATCCCTTTGCGTTCAAACAGTGTTTTTCTGATCATCACCGCGGACGGGCTGACCAGGCACAGGTGAAGAGACGGTTCAAAAATCAGGCCCGAGGGTTTTTTGTGTTTTTTTCTGGGATTCACCCGGACCCCGTTGCGGACCCAGAGTTCTTCGGTCTGACAGATCATGGCTTCGGGATGGGCTTGAAAAAAAGCGGCCTGGCATGCCAGTTTTTCCGGTTTCCATTGATCATCGGAATCCAGTAACGCCACAAATTCGCCGGTACTGTGACCGATACCCAGATTCCGGGCACTGCTCACCCCTTGATTGGGCTGATTCAGTATCCAGAGGCGGTTTCCATACGCGGCCAGCACCTCCGGGGTGTGATCGGTGGAACCGTCATCCACCACAATGATCTCTTTGGGTGCAACAGTCTGGGCCAGCACCGAATCAATGGCGTGGGCCAGGGTCCATGCCCGGTTGAAACTGGGAATAATCACACTGATCTGGGGCGTATCTGTCTGTGTCATGATCCATCACTTATATCATGGCTTTTGTTTTTTGTACAAACCGGATTCACGTTTTTTGACAAAACAGGACCCGCCTGAAAATCTGAGAACAAGAAAGGGTCTGGCTGTCCCAATGATGTTCAATTGGTCCAACCATTTCAAAAATTAAAAAATTATGTGAAGTTTCAGGATCATAGAATGTTTTATCCTTGATTTTTTTTAAAATTTTTCCCATAATCGGTTTTGTTTTTTAATTTTTGAGTAATCCTTGACAATCCCATCCAAATCACTTTATGAAGCCCTTGAATGTTTGGATATGCATCACTTACAAATGAGGATATTATGGCAAAAGGCAAATCAGTCATCCATGTAATTGATACCCACTGGTGCAAAGGGTGCGGTATCTGTGTTCACTTCTGTCCCAAACAGGTACTGGAACTGGACAAAAGCGGCAAAGCCCGGGCGGTCCGACCCGAAGATTGCATCGCCTGCAAATTGTGTGAACTTCGTTGCCCTGATCTGGCAATACAAATACAAGAAATTCAGGAAGGGGAAAATGACTCAAAACGATAACATCAGATTTGTCCAGGGGAATGAAGCCTGTGTGGAAGGGGCCTTGTACGCGGGCCTCAATTTTTTCGCAGGATACCCCATCACCCCGTCCACGGAAATTGCGGAGCATTTGTCGGAACGTCTTCCCCGGCAGGGCGGAAAATTCATCCAGATGGAAGATGAAATCGCTTCCATGGGTGCCATTCTCGGGGCTTCTCTCACCGGAAAAAAAGTGATGACCGCCACTTCCGGACCCGGGTTTTCGCTCAAACAGGAAGCCCTGGGATATGCCTGCATGGCTGAAATCCCCTGCGTTATTACCAATGTCCAGCGGGGCGGGCCTTCCACAGGCAATCCCACCCATGTCAGCCAGGGAGATGTCAATCAGGCCAGGTGGGGGACCCACGGGGATCATGCCATCATCGCCCTGACCGCATCCAACAACCAGGATGTGTTCAAAATTACAGTGGAAGCGTTCAACCTGGCCGAGACCTACCGGACACCGGTTATTATCCTTCTGGATGAAGTGGTGGGTCACATGCGGGAAAAACTCACGCTTCCGGAAGTTGATGAGATTCCGGTGGTAAGCCGGCTGCGGACATCGGTTTCCAAAGGCGTGGATTACCATCCATATCTGCCCCGGGAGGACGGGCGGTTGCCCATGTCGGATTTCGGTGCCGAGCACCGGTACAATGTCACCGGCCTTTTCCATGACATGTGGGGATTTCCCAGCAACAACCCCAAAGTGGTGAGCGAACTGCTGCGCCATCTGGTGGACAAAATTGAAAACAACGTCGACAGTATGACCATGTACAAGGAATACTGGCTGGACGATGCCGACTATATCCTGGTGTCCTATGGGTCATCGGCCCGGTCCGCCATTCACATCGCCAAAAACCGCCGGGCCAGAGGCGTGAAGATCGGGGTCCTGGAACTCCAGACCCTGTGGCCGTTTCCCGCAGACATGGTCCGGGAGAAATGTGCCAATGCCAAAGCAGTGCTGGTGGTGGAAATGAACATGGGCCAGGTGATCACCCAGGTTAAAAACGCGGTGGACAATCCCAACAATGTATTTCTGGCCAACCGCATCGACGGCCAGCTGATCTCACCCACGGACATCAAAACCATCCTGCGAATGATCCAGGGAAAGGGGGTGTAACATGACCACAAAAGAATTTGATTTTAAATATTATATCCGAAGCCGGTTTTTCCCCCATATCTGGTGTCCGGGCTGCGGCCACGGTATTGTGCTGGGGTCTTTGCTGCGGGCGGTTCATGAACTGGGTCTGGATAAAAACGAAATCGTCATGACTTCCGGCATCGGGTGTTCCTCCCGGATCTCCGGATATGTGGATTTTCATTCTCTGCACACCATCCACGGCCGGGCTTTGACCTTTGCCACGGGTGTCAAGCTGGCCAAACCCGGCATCACCGCCATCGTTCCCATGGGAGACGGGGATGCCCTGGCCATCGGCGGCAATCACTTCATCCATGCAGCCAGACGTAATATCGATATCACGGCCATTGTCATGAACAACCGGATTTACGGCATGACCGGGGGACAGTTTTCCCCGTTGTCCGGGCTTGGCAAAAAAGCCACTACTGCCCCGTATTCTTCCATTGACAACCAGTTTGACGTGGTGGAACTGGCAAAAAGCGCCGGCGCCAGTTTTGTGGCCCGATCCACGGTGTTCCATGCCACCGAATGCAAGGATTTGCTGAAAAAAGCCATCGCCCACAAAGGATTTTCCGTGGTGGAAATCCTGACCCAGTGCCCCACCTATTTCGGACGGAAAAACAAAGAAGGGGATGCAGTCCAGATGATGGAATCTTACAAAAACAATACTGTCAAAATTGGGTCCAAGAAACTGGAAACCAACCCGGAACTGATCCAGCGGGGCATTTTTGTGGAAGACACCCAAAAAGCCGAATACTGTGAGGCCTATGACAACATCATCGAGACCGCAATGAAAGGAAACGCATAATGGAACGTTCAAGACTGGTTTTTTCAGGGTCCGGAGGCCAGGGAGTGATCACAGCGGCCATCATCCTGGCCAAAGCAGCGGTGATATTTGAAGGCAAAAACGCCACCCAGTCCCAGAGTTACGGTGCTGCGGCCCGGGGGGGCGCCACAAGAAGTGATGTGCTGATTTCCGATTCGGAGATCTTTTTTCCCAAGGTGGTGCAGCCCAATATCCTGGTGAGCCTGACCCAGGAAAGCTACAATACCTTTTCAGGCATCATACGGCCCGGTGGCCTGCTGCTGGTGGACAGCAAATTTGTCTCCATTGAAAACAAAGTCGATGCCAAGCATCTCGCTTTGCCCATGTATGACACGGTCATGGAAAAAATCGGCAAACCCATTGTGTTCAACATCTGCATGCTGGGAGCGCTTTTGGGTGCCACCCGCCTGGTCCGGGGAGAATCCATCCTCAAGGTGCTGGAAACCACCATCCCCAAAGATTTCATGGAGATGAACAAGACCGCTCTGGATCTGGGCATCCACATGGGAGAATCGGCTGTTAATTAAGAGCCCCCCGCTCCCATGAACCCTATCTCAACACCCGGAAACATTCCTTCAGACCTGGTGGCGGACTGGCAGACCCTCCACCGGGTCTTTATCCGGCCCGAGGACGAAAAAAGCCGGCAGACCCTGATCAAATACATGGAACAGATCCTGTTCGGTCTCCATGAATTTCTCAACTCCCATGTGGGGGTGACCGAAGCCATTCCGCTTGCGACCCTGGCGAAATCCTATACCGATACGACCATCCGCCGTGAGCCGGAAAAAAAACTGGCCGATGTCATTAAAGACATCATCAATGAAATCGCCCCCCGGGCCGTGAATGTGGCCTCACCTTATTTCATCGGACACATGACTTCGGCTATTCCGTTTTTCATGGTTCACCTCAAAGCCATCACTGCGGCTCTGAACCAGAATCTGATCAAACTGGAAACGTCCAAAGTGCTGTCGGTCCTGGAAAAACAGGTACTGGCCAAAGTACACCGCATGGTTTACAACCGGGAACCCGCGTTTTATGACACCCATGTTCAAAATGTGGATACCTGCCTGGGTCTGTTCACCAACGGGGGCACCACGGCCAATATCACGGCCCTGTGGGTGGCAAGAAACCAGTGTCTCCCGGCAACCGGCAATTTTGCCGGTGTGGAGCAGGACGGCATGGCAGCCGCCATGAAGGCTCATGATCTGGAGCGTCTGGTGGTACTGGTGTCGGAACGGGGGCACTTTTCTCTAAAAAAAGCCGGCGGAATTCTGGGGATCGGAAACAGAAACATCATTGCCGTGGGAGTGAACAAACAGCATCAAATCGATATGAATGAACTGACCCGGCAGGTGGAAGCGTTCTCACAGAACAAAAAAATCAAAATCGCCGCCATCGTGGGCATTGCCGGGGCCACTGAAACCGGCACCATTGACCCGCTGCCTGAGATGGCACACCTGTGCCGAACCCATGGGATTCATTTTCATGTGGATGCGGCCTGGGGCGGGCCGGTGATGCTGTCGGAAAAATACGCCCCCCTGCTGGACGGCATCCGGGAAGCGGATTCCGTCACCATTGACTGCCACAAGCAGTTCTACATGCCCATGAGTGCCGGCATGGTCTTTTTCAAAGATCCCACCGCGCTGGACCGGATCATTTATCATGCCGGATATGTCAACCGGAAAGGCTCTGTGGACCTGGGCATCAAAACCCTGGAAGGGTCCAGGGAAGCCAGTTCTCTGATCCTGGACAGTGCCCTGAAAATCATGGGATCCCAAGGGTATGCATTGATGATCGAGCACGGTATTGACACGGCCCGGCTGTTTGCCCAAAAAATCAAAGACCGGGATCTGTTTCAGCTGGTCACAATACCGGTACTCAACATTCTTACCTACCGGGCCATCCCCCCAGCGTTGAAACAACAGATGGATGCCGGTGTGACACCGGCCCGGCAGCAGGAAATCGATGCCTGCCTGGATCAGATCAACACAGATTTACAGCGGATTCAACGGGAAGCCGGTAAAAGTTTTGTGTCCCGCACCTGCCTGAAAATTCATCCAGCGGATGCATACACGGCGGTGGTTCTTCGATCCGTGATCATGAATCCCTATACCAACGGGAGTATTCTGGATCAGATTCTGGACGAACAGGAAGAGATCCTGCAATCTTTGCAGATATCAACCGATCTGAAGCCACACACCTGATCCCTGTTTTCACGAAATAGTTTCACATATCATACATGTGCAGCACCAGACTGCCCCGGGTCAGAACCCCTGCGACACGGCCTTGTTCAAGTACCGGCAGCATTCCTTCCTGGGACAGATTCATATGTGCCGCAGCGGTTCGGATATCATCCCCAGGCCCCACCACCGGTACATCCGGTTTGACCATGCCTTTGACCGGCGTGGACAGCCGATTGTTTTGCCTGGCACGCACCACCGCAGATTCCGGTATCAATCCCAGAAACCGGTCTTTATCACAGACCAGCAGGGCCCGGACCCGGGTACGGGCCATGATTTCTCCGGCCTCGGCCACGGTCTGATCCGGCCGGAGAACAAACCGGGCCGCATGGAGCATGATCTCTTTCACCAGCGATGATTTGCGGCCGGTTTCCCGGATCAGGGTGGTTATCTTTTCTGTGATCTTTGCCAGGTCATCTTCCTTGACAACCGCAGAACCGGCCCCGGGGTGACCACCGCCCCCTAAAGCCCGCACCACAGCACCCACATCCACAGCATCAGGGTTGGACCGGCCGATCACCATCACCTTGTTCTGATCGGTGGAAAATATGCCGAAAACCGCGTCCAGCCCTTTGAATTCCTTATATTTTTCCACCAGCGACGCCAGCATGGTCAAGCCGCTTTGCACCGGTATGGCACAGATGCCGATGTTCACGCCTTCCAGTGTCAACACGTCAGCCTTTGCCAGCATATCTGAAAATACCCGGGTATGGGAATCATCCATGGCATTGGATAAAAATGAAGACACAATATTCAGATCCGCCCCGTTTTCAAGCAGAAACGCGGTCATTCTGGCATCTCTGGGGGTGGCCGATGAAAACGTCAAACATCCGGTGTCATCGTAAATTCCCAACAGAAACAAGGTGGCCTGCATGGGAGTGAACGGTGTCTGCTGCCGTTCCATCTCTTCCAGCAAAAGTGTGATGGTGGCCCCGACCTCTTCTCTGTGTTCAACTCCGGATATGATATTTGTCCCGGACATGTGGTGGTCCCAGCAGATAATCTCAAAATTCTGCCTGTCCTTCAGCGGCTGCATCCGGTCCAGCCGGTTCCAGTTATTGGTGTCCACCACGATCAGAGAAGAAACGGTTTCCAGATCAAATCCCTTTCGGGGAACAATCCGTAACAGGTCCTGATGAATGGAAAGAAATGCCCGGACTCCGGCTGTGACATGGGAAGGCACCACCCCCCGGGTACCGGGGTACAAACAAGTACAGGCCACCATGGAAGCCAGGGCATCAAAATCCGTATTCATATGGCTGGTTACGATCTGCATCAGAAAATAGGTCTCATGGCGCCCATATAAGTCCTCAGTTTTTTGCCCACCTGTTCCACGGATGTGGACCGGATGGCCTGGTTCACCTGTATCAAACGGATATTGTCCACCCCGGTATCCGGGGTATCAAGTCCTTTGCCGATCACATCCGTATCAATGGATGCCATGAATTCTTTGAGCATGGGAACCGCACTGTGGCTGAACAGATAACACCCGTACTCCGCCGTATCGGAAATCACCACATTCATTTCATACAATTTTTTCCGGGCAATGAGATTGGCAATCAAGGGCACTTCGTGCAAAGATTCATAATACGCGGATTCCTCCACAATACCGGCGGAAACCATAGTATCATAGGCCAGTTCCACCCCGGCCTTGACCATGGCCACCATGAGAATCCCGTAATCAAAATAGGCCTGTTCAGACAGTTCCGTTTCCCGGGACACCGCTTTTTCAAAAGGCGTGTCTGCCGTCTGAGCCCGCCAGGTGAGCAGGTTGACGTCATCGTTGGCCCAGTCTTTCATCATGGTTTCCGAGAACCTGCCGGACATGATGTCATCCATATGCCGGTAGAACAACGGCGTCAGAATCTGTTTGAGCTGCTCACTCAAATCAAAAGCCCGGATTTTGGCCGGGTTGGACAGCCGGTCCATCATGTTGGTGATGCCCCCGTGTTTCAGGGCTTCGGTGATCGTTTCCCACCCGTACTGAACCAGCCGGCATGCATCGCCTTCATCCATGCCTTTTTCGATCATCTTGTCAAAGCACAGCAAAGATCCGGCCTGAAGCATACCGCACAAAATGGTCTGTTCACCCATGAGATCGGATTTCACTTCCGCCACAAACGATGATTCCAGGACCCCGGCCCGGTGGCCGCCAGTGGCCGCAGCATAGGCTTTGGCCAGTTCCATGCCCTCACCTCTGGGATCGTTTTCCCGATGGACCGCAATCAGTGTGGGAACACCAAATCCGCGTTTGTATTCTTCCCTGACTTCGGTTCCGGGTGATTTGGGCGCCACCATGATCACGGTCAGGTCCTCTCGGATCTTCATGCCCTCTTCCACAATATTGAATCCATGGGAATATGACAGACAGGCATTTTTTTTCATCAACGGCATGATCGCGGTCACAACCGATGTGTGCTGCTTATCCGGTGTCAGATTGATCACCAGATCTGCCGACGGCAGCAACCGCGCATATGTGTCCACCACAAATCCATGATCTGTGGCGTTTTTCCAGGACTGCCGTTTCTCAGCAATGGCCGCATCCCTCAAGGCATAAGACACATCCAGACCGGAATCCCGCAGATTGAGCCCCTGGTGGAGCCCCTGGGCTCCGCAGCCCACAATCACGATCTTTTTGCCTTTCAATGCAGTCACACCGGAAAATTCCGAAGTATCCATAAACCGGCATTTGGCTAATTCCGCCAGTTGCAGCCGCAGCGGCAGGGTATTAAAATAATTGTCTCCCATCTTGCATTTCTCCTGATATATTTAGTAATGATTTAAGAATACTGATTGACAACACATATGGCAAATTGATAAATTTATTTTTTCCTTAAATTAACAGGTTTCATCAAACTTTAACCCATCAGCCTTGGTCATGTCAGCACCACCCATGAAACAAATCCGCATTGCGTCTGCCAAAGACAAAAAAGAAGTCACCGCACTTCGAACCAGGGAATTCGACCGTTCCAAAAATTTCAAACTGCTGAAACCCGAACTGCTGCACTGGAACCATACCGATGATGCCCATACGGTTCTGGGAATCTGGAATGAACACCAGGAAATAATTGCCACATTGCGGCTGATCCGTGTCGCAAATCTTCAGGAAGCCGTCAAACGCCTGGAAGCGGACATTCCCATTGCCATCCATTTCCCCTGCCTTATCTTCAATTCCGCAGCCACAAGGCAGGATTACCACAGACAAGGACTCAACCAGCTGTTACGCTATTACAGCATCCGGGCCGCCCAGACTCACCACATCCAGCATTTGATCAGCCCTGTTTATCTGAATGCCCCGAGACTGGCGCTGATGGAAAAACTGGGATACACCTTTCATGAACCGCCTCATACCTGGCAGACCAAACTGGCGCCATACAGTCCGAGAATTCTGGCAGTACTGGAAAAAAACCGTTTTGCTCCCGCCCGGGATATTCTGGAAAAAGCCATCCCCCACCTCATCGACACCTATCCCTGGACCGGAGAACCGATTAGTCTGTAGTCTCAATTTCCCGGAAAATCTGATCCGCAGCCCCCAGAATATCGATGGACGGGTTGTATCCCACCACGGTGGCGGCCTCGATATTCAGTGAGATGGAAAAATCTTTACCCACATCCATGGGTAATCTGCCGGGATCCGCGCCATCCAGAATTCTCAATGCATATTCCGCGCATTGAAGTCCAAACTTTTCCTTGTCTCTGCCGATACCGATCACCAGTCCTTTGGTGATATAAATGGGCTCTCCGGTACTGGGAAGGCTGTATTTTTTGAAACAATCAAAAAACAGATCAAAATTCTGATCAAATGCATTGGAAATCTGCACATAAAACACATCCACTTTAGGGGCTACTTTTTCCAGAGCCGCAGTGATATTTTCCCGGATTTCTTCCCTTGGCAGCACCTGATTATTTTCATCCCGCAGGGAAAATCCTTCGTTGAAAAATTCGAACCCGGCCTCATGGCTGAGTTCCGTGACTTTCTGGATGGTGCCTTCATGACTGGGCGATCCTTTCAGGTATATCATTCCGATACGCTGGAACGCCATCAACTCATGAAGCAGATGAATGCCGATGCCCACATAATCCCGGGTCTCCACGCCGGTATAATTGGCCCCGGACCCTTGCCAGTCTGTGATCACGCCCGAGGTTTCCGGTGCGCCCAGGTCTGTGAACACAATGGGAATCGTCTTGATTTCCCTGACAGTCCGCTGGGTGGAGTGGGTGCCGATGGAAAAAATCAGATCCACATCCTGCCGCGTCTCCAAAGAAGCCACAAACGCATCCAGTGCCGCAATATCGCCATCTGCATTAAAGGTGTCGATGATGATTTTATCCGCAGCCTCAGACTGTTGGATCCCCTGCCTGAATCCTTTGAGAGACAGGGTATAGGGCTGAAACGTCTGATGCTGGACCGTCACTATCCGATAGGACTTTTCGGCTTGTACCCCTGAAGGATGCCAGCCGGATATCAGAATCCCGATAATCAGAATCAAACATTTTTTCAACATGGTGTCCATTCCCGTCAAACAGTTAAAGTTCAAAATATATCATGATTCCGGTTTAAAAAAAATCCAGAAAATCAGATTTCCCAGAACACACAGCCCGCCCCCCATCATGATGGCAGTCTGGATGTCAAACCGGCCGGCAAAAAATCCAAAAAAAACCGGCCCCAGGCTGCTGCCGATGCGTTCAATGGAATTGTACACAGCCAAAGCGGTTCCAGCCCCCATTTTCCGGGCGGTCCGGGTTTTCAGCAACAGGCTGGACTGGGCCGGAAAGGTAATGCTGTTGGAAATACCCAGTACCAGAAGAGAAACGATCACAAACAGGGCCGTCATCCATGTTGGCCCTGCCATAAAAAAATAAAACAGGATCAGGACCCCGCCCACCAGAACATTGGAGGCCACCACAGAGATCCGGCTCTGACGGATCTTGATCCGCCGGTTCAGAAAACCGGCAAACAACACACTGGGAAGCGTATAGAACATCATGATCCGGCCGATATCCGCATAGGCGAAATCCGGTTTGAGCAAAATGGGCACGGAATAATAAAAATACCCGATAAAGATGATCCGGGTAAAAATACCGTGCATCAGCACACAGACCAGATTCAAGTCCCGGATACCCAGCCTGAAAAAAGCGGTGAGACCGGTCTGGTCCGCCGGATGCTGTTCTGGGTTGTTTATGGAAGCCTGCTGGATATCGGCCTTGTCCGCAAGAATCATATAGTCGAACACAAAAATCAACAGCACCATGGCAGCAGCGGTGAAAAACACGAATTGATAGGAAAAATATTCCACCAGAATACTGCCGATAATGATACTGCAAAACAATCCCCCTGAAAATGCGGCAGTGAAACCGGCCAGATGAAACGCCTGGTTTTCAGCGGTCGACCGTGCCACAATGAATTGTTTACAGGAAATGACAATAAAAGCGAACCCCACGGCACAAAGCATCCTGCCGAAAATCAGCTGAAGAATATCACCGGACAGGCCGCAGAGCACCAGCCCGGCTGAGGTACACAAGGCGCCTATGCCAATCCCGTAATCCGGATGAATCCATCGCTTGAACAGATTGCTGCCCATGAACAGCATGAAAAAAAACACGGTGATCATATAACAGGTAATGGGAAGTCCCATGAGAATTTCATCGGAAAACACACCGGTCAGAACGGTTTGTTTATCCAGCAGCTCTCTGGAAAAAATCGGCAGAAAACTGGATTGCAGATTGGCCCCCATAAAAAAGATGAACACAATGGGACGGATCTGGGACGGGTCCTTGAATTTTTTGACCTGTTCCTGCCGGTCCATCAGGTGATTCAGGGCGGATCGCTGTTTTTTGACCGCCCCAAGGAACCGTTCCCGGCCGTGGAATATGGCAGTCAAAATCTCGGATGAGACTTGGTTCAGATGGGCCAGGGTCTGATAAATCTGCTGTCTTTGAACCGTGACATGCTGTCGGATCCGGGCGGAGATCGGGTTCATTTCTTCGGGCATCACAGACCCGCACCAGGGGTTCACCCTTTGTATCATGTGGTTCAGAGTGTTCATGGATTCCCGGAACGGCGCGGCCACCAGCCTGGAGGCAAAAAACCGGATGATTTCATAGGCAATGATGAGGCCTGCCACCACAATGGTGATCAGGTCAAACAGCATGGACATCATTTTCCGGTCCGCTTCCATGCTTAAGCCCAGACGGATTTCCTTTACCCGGGAATCCGGGGCTGCCGCATCACCCCCTGCAAGCGGCAAAGCGATTTCCCGGGAAGCCTGATCTCTTTTTTCGGCAAAAAACAGCACATGGTCGCCTTGCACAATCCGGATATAGGCCAGATCCGGGGTCTGGGCCAGCACATCCTCCAGAAAAGGGGTCATGCCCCCCAGCAGGTGAATCGGAATCCCGAAACCCAGGGCGTAATCGATCTCTTTTTTCAAAACCTGCCCCAGCTCTTTTATCTGGGACAGATTCTGCTGCTCATAGGCGCGCTTGAACATGGCGGCATTGAAAAACATGTACAAGCCATGGGAAAGGCCCACAAAAATCATGACAATCAAAATCAGTCGTCTGCTCTGCATGATGGGCTGCCTTTTTTTATCAATTGATGCGCAATCGTGCCGTCAGACGTCTGTACAACGCCTTTTCCCACGATGCCGGGTCCGGTGCCATGCTCACCCCGTCGATAGCATCATACAGATCCCGGTGATCCACGGACAGCCATTGTCCGGCCCGGATATTCTGAATTTGCTTTTTGCAGGTGAACAATGGAGACATATCAATGCCCCGGGCCTGCAGCCGATCATACTGCCCGGTCTGAATCCAGGTGTCCATCTCGTGAATGAACCGCTTATACGGCCGGTTGATCAACCAGGTCAGCACCAGATAGAGAAAAGGCAATCCCACCGCCAGCATCCCCAGAAAGGTCACCACCGACCGCCTTATCAGCAAAAGGGTTTGTTCCCGGATCTCCCGGAGAGACACCTTCATGACGATGTTTCCTTTGACCCGGGTCCGGTCCGCCAGGGGAATATGGATCTGAAACGCGTCCGGCTTCTTATCCATGGCAAAGGTGCGGGTCATGTGAAACTCCCCGGGGGAGGTATCGGGTCTGGCGGAAAAGAGCACGGTTCCCTGGTCATCGATGATATGCAGGTTGTCAATGTCTCCGGGAATGATGTCCGTCAAAAGCCGGGCATAATCGATCTGGTCCAGAGGTTTTCCGAACAAAAGCGATTTGTTGAGTTTGCGCTGCATCTGGCTGCCGATGATCCGGTATTTCCTTAGATTGCTTTCTTCCAGGTTGCCGGTCAGAAAACCGATTTCAAGAAAACAGTTCAATCCCTGGACAAACAGAATAATCAGAAAAGTGACGATCATGATCCGGGATCGTAATTTCATGAGACCCCTTTGTATTGTATCATAAGCATGGCAATGTCATCATACTGGGGTGCCCCGGCAGCAAAGGATTTCAGGTCGCCTTTGATGTATTCCACCAGAGTGCGGGAAGATACCGGTGCCTTTGAGACAATGCGGTCCAGAAGGGTTTTTTCCGAATAAAACCGCTCCTGATCATCCATGGCCTCGGTGACACCGTCCGTATACAGAAACAATGCTTCCCCCGGCGCCAGGGTCAGCGACAGATCCTTATAGCAAATGTCGTCCATGATTCCCACCATCGGACCGCTGATCGCTTTTTGGTACCCGGCCTGTCTGGATCCCATGATATGCACGGCCGGGTTGTGCCCCCCGTTGGCATAGGTGATCACACCGGTATTCAGGTCCAGTATCCCTATGAACAATGTCACAAACATGGACTGGGGATTGTCACTGGAGATGGCATCGTTCACCTCGGTCATGATGGCACCCGGACTGATTTTCTTGAACGCGGATGTTTTGATCAACGTCTTGGTAATGGCCATCATTAGAGCGGCCGGCACCCCTTTGCCGGACACATCTCCGATGGTGAAACACAGTTTGTGATCTTCGACAAAATAAAAATCATATAAATCCCCGCCCACTTCTTTGGCCGGTTCAAGGGAGGCAAAGATATCCATGGCTTTGCAGTCGGGAAACGGGGGAAAAATCTTGGGAAGCAGCCCCAGCTGGATATCTTTGGCAATATTGAGTTCTCCCTGGATCCGTTCATTTTTGGCTGTTGTTTCAAGCAGTTGACGGATATTTTCCTTCAGCTGCCCTTTCATGAAAACAAACGCGTTGGCCAGAAGTCCCACTTCATCCCTGTTTTTTTGGGCCAGTTGATCCAGATACATGTCCTGGGTTTCATCCCGGGTCAGATCCGCCGATGAAAACGCCTTGACACGATCCGCCAGAAATTTCAAGGGTCTGGAAATCCGGGACACCATCCAGGCCGCAGACAGAAGACTGCACAAAAGAATCAGCCCGATCAATGCGCTTTGTTTGAACACAATCTCTTTGGCCGGCGCCCGGATCTCCGACACCGGCACCGTGACCCCGATATACCAGCCCAAGGGTTTGAAAAACCGGATATAGGCGATCATCTCCTGTTTTTCAAACAGATCGGACTGATAAGACAAAAATCCCCCCCCTTGAATGGCCCGGGTCACCATATCCTGAACCAGGAGATTGCCGGTCTGAAAATTGACGGTTTGCTTAAATTGACTTGCAAGGTCCGGATCGGTCATGGCCAGCACGGAAAACGCGTTGTCAAACAGAAAAGCGATTCCGGTCCTGCCGATGCGGATGTCGGCAAAGGTTTCTCCCAGAGTTTCCACGATTTTGGACAGTTTTTCCTGGGCCTCCACCTCGATATCTTCAATATTGACAACGGTTCCCACCACCCAGTCCCAGGGACTGAAGGTCTGAATGCAGGTCAGATATCTGGCCCGGTATGCTTTTCTGTCCGGCCAGCTCACCACCGAGACAACCGGATCCGGGCTGATGCCGGCTGCATCCAGGTTCTGGGCCAGGGTGTTGCTTTTCATGTCCATGAATCCGCTGATATCCTGTCCCACGAATTCAGGGTCGGGATGTGCGAGCACGGTCAGGTTTTTATCTGCGATAAAAAGAGTGCCATGGGTTTCCTGATCCGTGCTGTTCATCACCCAGTCCAGCACCATCTGCTGGGCTGTGTCCATGGAAGACCGATTTTCACGGCTGTATCGATGCTGTTGCTCGATCAGCTTGACAACCAGGTCGGTCCGGCCCTTTAATATCTGTTTATACCGTGTCACCGAATCGATCTTATCGGTTATCAGGTTGTTGTATTCCCCGCGGATATTGAGACTGATCAGAGACAACACGTGCTGGGACAACCGTTCCTGCTGGGCCAGCATGGCATGGTTGATTTCCTTGCCGGAGATGGTGATGATGAGTATGGCTGTCACCGCCATGATGGCGATGACCAGAAAAATAATTTTGGACTGCATAGAATTGAGTAAAGGCACTTTTTTTTTAACAGGATCGGTTTCTTTCAAAACAGGCAGTCTCCATATGTTTGATGGTCTGATCTCTCTTATATCGGATACCCAATCCTTTTATCAACACAAAATTCATTGATTTTTCATAAAAAAAAAGCGTAATAACATAAAACACTTGAAAAACAGAGCGCTTGATACGGTATGGTGATACTTATGCATGACAGCAGTGACAAATTGTTTGAGATTTTACGCGATGCCGCCAGAAAAGTATCCATGGGGGCGTATGATGAAGCAGATCAGCTCATGGAACTGACCAACACGGACAAGTATCCGCCCACGGTGGCGGAACTGGCGGAAGCCTTCGGCATGATGATCGTCAGAGTGGAATCCAGAGAATACAACCTGGAGCAGCTGCTCCAGAAAATCCAGGACAAAAACAAAAAACTGGAAGAAATCCTGGCCCGGGTTCAGCTTCTGGAAAGCATTGAAATGCACCTGAAAAAATTTGTCCCCCAATCGGTTCAGGACCTGATTTCAAACAATCCGGAAAACCCGGATCTGAACAAACATGAAAAAGATCTTTCCGTCCTTTTCCTGGACATTGCCGGGTATACCAAAATGAGTGAAACCACCTCCCAGGAGAAGATGAATTATCTGATTGAAACCTATTTCAGTGAATTTTTAAATATTATTGTTGAAAACAAAGGCGACATCAACGAAACCGCCGGGGATGGACTGATGATTCTATTTCAGGATGAGGATCCAAAAACCCATGCGTTCAACGCGGTATCCGCGGCCTTGGGCATCAAAAAACGAACCCAATCCATCAACCATTCTCTAAAAGGGAAATTCGCTCCGGTGTCCGTCAACATGGGAATCAATTCCGGCACCGCATCCGTGGGCTCCACCCGGTTCAACGGCATTGCCGGTGACCGGTGGACCTATACCGCATCCGGTCCGGTGACCAATATTGCGGCCCGGATCTGCTCCCATGCCCGGAACGGACAGATCCTGGTCACCGATTCAACTTCCCGTCATATTCATGACCGGGTGGCATTGTCCGATCCCATCCCCATCCAGTTGAAAAATGTCAGCCAGCCGGTGCCGGTCCGGGAAGTCATGGTGGATTCATCCCATGGCACAGACTGAAAAAATCCTGACCCGGAAGGCGTTGCTCAAAAACCTGGACTCGTTTCAGGAATTTATCACCGACTGCGCCCGGCAGTATCTGCTACCTGAAGACCGGATTCTCAAACTCCAGCTGGCATCAGAAGAAGCATTGATGAACATATTCAGCTATGCGTATCCGGATGATGCGCCCGGGGATGTCACGGTGCGCTGTTTTCACCAGAAAGCCGGTGAACTGCTGATCTCTTTTGAAGACAGTGGAGAAGCCTTTGACGTCCTCTGTGTTGACGACCCGGACACGACCCTGTCCCTGGAAGACCGAGACGTGGGAGGCCTGGGCATCTTTTTCATGAAACAGATGACTGACGCGGTCTGGTATGCCCGGAAAGAGAACAAAAACATTCTCACCTTCCGCTTGTCCCTTTCGTGACCGTTAACCAGGGATAGAACTGAATCCGGAAATTTTCAGGCCGGCAGGTCGTCCATGCTGTCGTAGCAGGGTAAAATGGACGGAAAGCCTGAAATCTCAAGCACTTCCTTGATGTTGCCCTGAAGTCCGGCCAGGCTCAACTCGCCGTTCAAGCCTTTCAATTTTTTGGCCACCACCAGAAATATCCGCAACCCGGCACTGGACACATATTCCAGATGGGTCAGATCGAACGCCATTTTGTGTTTGCCCTGCTCGATGATCTGCGTCACCGCCTGATCCAGTTCCGGGGCTGTTGTGGCATCCAGCCGCCCGGTCACGCACACCACACAGGTGTTGTTCTGCATTGTTTCTTCTATTTGCATTGTTCCTCCAGATCTGTTGAAAATTTCTCTAACACAGCATCAAATGCTTCCAACACCGGACAGCTGTTGCTGTAGACCAGAGAATAGGACAGGTTTTCCGGTTTTGTCAACCAAAGCCTTAAAAAGGCCTGGCGCAGAAAACATTAAACACCTGGGGCTTGCCAGTCACATAATAATTTACAGACCGGTCTTTTTCATCCACCACTGTTATATTCACAAGACTTCCCTCCACAGGCCGGTTGTCATCCGATGTTGCCGCCATCGCCAGTTTCCAGGCATACCGCCACGCGGTGACATCGGAATCCAGCCAGTTTTCCTCCAGGGACGGTGAATACCCGGTTACCAGCTTTCCATGGGTCATTTGCTGAAATTTTACCCTGAATCCTTTGGGTTTGACAACCCAGTCCCGGGCGATCAGTTCCATTCCTTTGGCAAGTTTCATTTTATTCTCCCGGCATTGGTTCGGTCATATCTTCGGCAGTTTCTTCCTGGATCCGCTTGTAATTGATATCCAGCTGATGGTGGGCGAATTCAATATTTTCCCGGCCAAAACGCACTTTGGTTTTTTCAAGCAGATCGCATTTTGTCACCCAGAATTTGAGGTTGTTTACCCAGCAACGTCCCCCCAGCCGCACGCCGTTGGAACCCAGTTCAAGCACATAAACCTGTGGGTTGGGTTTGGGCAGCACCCTGGCATCTTCAATCATCACTGCTTCAAGCACCTGTTTGGCTTTGATGAGATCCTGATCATACCGTATGGTGACATCAATTTTCACCCGCCGGGTTTTTGTATAATGATAATTGATGACAATATCATCTAAAATCTGGCGATTCGGGACAAAAAATGTTTTTCCGTCAAAAGTGCGAAGTCGTGTATTCAAGACTGTGGTGGCCTCCACTTTTCCCAAAAGAGTGCCAACTTTGACATAATTGCCCACTTTAAAGGGCAAGGTGGGAATCAAAGGACGGAAAACAAGGATAACGCCGATGGCAACCAAAACGATAATCATCATCAGGGTCACCAGCGGGCCGGGGTTGGCGCCCATCCCCATGGCGGACGCAGTGATCACCAATCCCAGAAGCACCACTCCCGTTGAATTGGCTGCAACGGAGACCGTAGGGGTGTTTTTGATGAATCTATTTAACAGGATACGTATTTTTTTTACGACCCATTTGGTAGAGATCAAGCCGATAATCAAAATTAACAGGGATGAAATCATATCCAACCCGTTACTTTGCATGAGTTGACCCAGGTGTTGGAATCTGGAAAGCTGATCCTCCATACGGAAATCTCCCATCTACAGTTTAAAATGACAGGCTTTCTTTATCAGGTTTTTGTATCCGGTGTCAAAACCTTACTCAAAAGCGGCAATCTGCCGACCGGGCGTTTGAATTTGCCGCCCATATCTGCACCTTGGAAGGGGTATTGCCGAAAGACGATCATATTTACCGGGAATTCAACCAAAGGATGGATCATTATGGCTTCTGACCACGGACTGTATATTCAGATGTTCAGTATTCATGGCCTGGTGAGGCATCAGAACATGGAGCCGGGATATGATGCCGAGGCCTATATCACGGCCCGAACCATCCAGTTCTTCGCCCCCGGGGTTCCCCAGTTCCATTATGTGGGACTGCTGGCCGAAGAAACCGGCACCGACCCGGTGGCATCCCGGAAGGCGGAATTTACGGTGTAAGCCGGAAATTAGGCCGGTCAAAGGTCTCCACCACAGCCTGGCCCAGGGCGGCCTGCCGGATCCGGCCGGTTTTGGCCCGGGCTTTTTCCACATTTTCTGAAGGGATCTGACGCTTTTTATACCATGCATCCGGGTTTTCCAGAAATTCCAGAAAGATATCGGCCGCATCCCGGGCCGTATTGCATGAGTGAACCAGCCGGGGCATGAACTCGGGGCCGTATTTTTTTTCAGCGATCTTCAGGGTCTGTTTTCGGGCATGGTCCCAGAGATTGTCCGGATCCAGCAGAATAATGGGAGCCAGCGGATTTTCATGCAGTTTCATGGAGGTAATGGTGATGGCCAGCTCTTCCGCACTGCCGTACCCTCCGGTATTGACCACCGGCAGATTGCTCAGTTTCTGGAGATGGTCCTGTCTTGCCAGGCGCAGGCCTTCATTGTATTTAATCAATCCGTCACAGGTGGTTAAAGATGCCTGATTCTCTCCCTCCAGATCAATGGCAATGCCCACGCTCATGAGGTTGTGCTGCCGGGCCAGGTCATTGGCCTCCTTCATGAGTCCGGGCCCTCCGCCGTGAACAATGCCCATTTCATATCCCAGTTTCGGGGCCAGCTGATTGATCAAATCGATGGTGAGCCGGTTGTCCGCTTCACTGGTGTGGGATCCGTAAAAAGCGAACCAGTAGCGGACCCGGTCAAACCGGTCCCGATCGTCCGGTTCCATGAAGCACCCGTGATAAAAGGTATAAAGCTTGTCAATGTCCGGATCATACCGCAGAAATTCACAAGCGGCCTGTTCCGAATGGGTCAGCCGGATCATTTTTTTGACATACTCATCCGCAAAGGACGGGTTGTCCCTTTGGATGAGAAATGTGCGTAATCCACTGGTTCTCAAGGCATCCACCACATCCATGTCCGGAAAATCCCGGCCGATGAACACCCGGGAATTCACCCCGCCCAGCACAGACAGTTTTTCCAGGGTATTTTTGAATTTTCCGTTTCCTGTTTCCGGCACCCGGGGCATATTTTTGCGAAACGTGGAGGCAAGAATCGCGTTACGGATGATCTCCAGCTGGGCCTGACCCAAAGGATCCAGGGCTTTGGGAATGGGGATGAAATTGGCTTTGTTCAAAATCATTCCCAGGGCCGTGTCATCCATGGCGGCAAACAGATTGGCGATCTCGGCATTGGTGAGCAGATCACTGAGACGATACCCTTCCTTGACTTTGCTCTTTTCCAGGGGCACGGTCAAAGGATTTTTGGCCCGGAAAAACCGGATCCGGATCCGGATATCGGTCAGAGGTACGGCATCTGTGCCAAAGTTGTACAGTTCCACCTGGCGGTCCCTGAAGGTTCTGAACGGATCCAGCACCCGGGCCGGCAGATGCTCGATCTTTGCCGTTTCCGGATCCGTGACCGCGTCGATGATGCCGTAGATATCACCCAAAGAAATTTTAATGGCACCCACAAACAGATCGTTGGGGGAAAGCATTGTATTGTCAAGGTCTAAAGCCATGCGGGACCGGATCGTATTGAGGGCACTGCGCCCTTTTTTGATCACTGCGTTGATGCCGGCCGAGGTGATTGCATAGGGTTCAAAGCAGTATTGATACGGCTCCAGCTCCATGGCGATATAATCACAGGCTTGACCGGTGTGCGGATCGACTTCCTGACGGATCTCAAACCCTTCATAAAACCCTTTACCGGTCTTTTTTCCCACAAACAGCCGCTTGTGCAGATAATGGCGGACATCCTTGATTCTCAGCTCCGGATCCATGACAGCCAGACGCCCGATCTCATCCCCTTTCTTGAACAAATCCAGGGCATTGCCCAGCAACGGGTTCAGATTTTGAAGCCGGCCCTGCACATAGATATCTGATTCTTCCACCAC
Source organism: Desulfotignum balticum DSM 7044 (assembly GCF_000421285.1). GTDB lineage: Bacteria > Desulfobacterota > Desulfobacteria > Desulfobacterales > Desulfobacteraceae > Desulfotignum > Desulfotignum balticum. The sequence goes on along the minus strand of NZ_ATWO01000001.1, from coordinate 994,426 downwards.
CGGTTCGGCCCCTTCGGCCAGATCGGTTTTGATACCGATCTGGGCGTTGCCGCTCCGGCCGGTGAACAAATAGGGTTTGCCTTCCTTGATGGCGGACCGGATATAATCGGATACCAGGGGAAAATGAAACCGGGCCGACAGGATCCCGGAGCTTTCCTCTTGATCATGCATATCGGAAATATATCCGTCCGGGCTGATAATCTGAAATATCTGCATTTTTTCTCCTTTTACTTTCAAACCATTTCCTGTGCATCATAACCGACCCAGATCCGCTGTCAAGTCAAGACACAACCCTTCCCACGCAAAGGCTTTTTTTTCAGGTCCCCAAAATCGGATAAAGCTTTTAAAAAGTAACATCCGATGGTACTATACCCGGCTTGTGAATCAATTGAAATGCAAAGGAATTGAAAATGGATACCCAGATAAAAGTCAGAGGATATCACACCGATTTATACCAGCATGTCAACAATGCCAGGTATCTGGAATTTCTGGAGGAAGCCCGGTGGCAGCTAATGGAAACCCACCTGGACGTGAATGCATTTACGGGAGGAAAATTGTCATTTTTTATTGTCAATATCAACATTTCCTACCGCAGCCCGGCCCGGGTGGGAGACATTATTCAAATCCGGTCCGGACTCAAGAAAACCGGCAACAAAAGTGCGGTGATCCGGCAGCAGATACTGAACAAGACCACCGGCACCGTATCTGTGGATGCGGATGTCACCTTTGTCATTGCCGACACCGGGGGCCGGCCGTTGAAACTGGAAGCAGACCTCAAGGATAAAGTGATGCAGATCCCTTTGTTTGAGGAGTGACAAACAAATTGCAACAAACGGACAATCCTCTGGAAAAAAGGCCCTCCAGGAAGAGATGTTAATCAATTCTGTCTCAGGCTGTCCGACATAGCTCCTTGAATGATACTGTCATGATTCTTCTTGCACTTGCCAGGATCAACATCTATAATTTAAGGGTTGGTATATTGATGAACAGAGAGGAGGTTCATGAAATCATTTCTGGAACTGAATTCCAAAAAAAAAGAAGACCGGCTAAAACAAGCTGAAGCGTTTTACGGCGCCATTGTTGATGTGCATCACCACATATTACCCCAGGCATATCTTGAAGCACTCGCCGATTCAGGTGTCCATCAGAGCATTGGCGTCTTGTTTCCGGATTGGACCATTGAAAAAGATCTGAAGACAATGGATCGGCTCGGCATAAAACGGGCGATCCTGTCTTTCAGCTCGCCCGGCGCGAACGTGCCCGGAATCGAAAACGCCCGCAATTTAGCCAGATTTTGTAATGATTTTATGGCGCAGACCATCAAGGCGCAACCTGGCCGGTATGGGGCATTTGCCACACTACCCCCTCTTGAAGATTTATCCGGCGCTCTAAAAGAGCTTGAATATGCCATGGATGAGCTTGCGCTTGACGGCGTAGCATTGTCATCCAACTATGACCTCAAATATTTGGGAGATGCATCCTTTGAACCGGTCCACAAAGCCTTAAACGCTCGAAATGCGGTTGTTCATGTGCATCCAACAGATCCGCCCGGTGTACAGTTCGGTATTCCTGCCGCTGTTATGGATGCACCGTTTGACGCAACCCGGGCTGCGGTCAGCCTTATCTGTTCCGGTGTGATGGAGCGATATCCGGATATCACCTTCATCCTCTCCCATGGCGGCGGCGTATTGCCTTATCTGTCCTATCGGATCGGCAAAATGGTTCCGCACATTTGGAAATCTTTTACCCAAAATGCGCCAAAAGGCTTTGACAAGTATCTCAATCAATTTTATTACGATTCAGCCATTGTCGGCCCGGATGCATTTCCTTGCCTGATAAAACATGCCGGCGCATCCCGCGTTATTTTTGGAACCGATTATCCATTTGCCGGAAGAGCCGTGCCAGCCGAATGCCTTGAGGCAATCCAAAACTTTACACAGATCAGTTGCCAGAACAGGTATGAGATTCTTGAAAAAAATGCTTCGGCACTTTTCCCAAGGCTCTGCAAAATCAAACCCCCGTTGGCCCACCCGTTACAAGACCGGAGCACATAACGGCAGATACATTCAATCCTTGGGATCACTGAAAGGTGTTCTATGAAAAACAAAAACAACACTACGGAAGAAACAATACTGAAAAAATCCCTCCGGCTGTTTGTCAGAAAAGGGTATCATGGCACGTCGATCAACGACATCATGGTAGAGGTCGGTCTGACAAAAGGGGCCTTTTACAGCCACTTTGACAGCAAAGGAGATCTGTTTCTAAGACTCATTGAAATGTTCAGAGATCAATTTTTTGATACAATGATCACTCAAATTAATGAGTATGACGGCAATTCCCTGGAAAAGATTCATCAGATTTTCAATTTTCTTGCAAAATTCGGAAAAGACCATACAGACCTTTGTGTATTTTTGACGTTTCTTTCTCCCGAGCTGAATACGGATATCGATTTTGAGTCTGAACTTCGGCGGATTTATATCGACTATCAGCAGTTCATCAGTCGCTTGATCAAACAGGGAATCGAAGAAAAAGTTATCAAAAAAGAGCTGAATCCAGACTTGACCGCCCTGACCTTCATGGCCCTCAACGATGGAGTGTTCAATCACTGGTGGCGATTGAATCAAAACCAGTTGATTGATGGCGAGGCCTATTTGCAGACATTCAGCAGCATATTCATTGAGGGCATTCGATCATAAACAAGTATCAAAGAACTCTCCACCCAAAATCGTCTTTTGCACTTTAAGTGTTTTGAGATCTTCGAGGTCGACCTTTGTCGGATCCTGATCCACAAGAATCATGTCTGCCCGTTTACCCGGAGAAATGGACCCTTTAACCATTTCGTGACGGCATGCCATGGCCGCTTTGATCGTCATCATGGCAAGGGCATCCATTACGCTGATGGCGTTATTTTCCCCGATGCGTTCACCGGTTTCACAACACCGGGTTACGGCCGAATAAATCCCTGCAAACGGATCCAAGGGGGCAACAGGGGCATCTGAACCTGCCGCAACCGAAATGCCCTTATCCAGCAGGGATTTAATTGGGTAGAGAAATGCATGTTGCTGTCGGGGAACGGTTTCAAGATATCGCTTTCCATTGAAATAAACAAATGAAGGCTGGGTCACAACCCAGATACCGGCTGAGGCCAAACGTCCGGCCAGCTGGGATGGACACACTGAACAGTGTTCGATCCGGTGCCGGTGATCTGTTCTTGGAAACCGTTTCAACGCATGCTCAATGGCCAGGCACGCCGATTCGACCGCATTTGCCTCAATGGCATGAATAGCTACCTGCTGCCCCGCCCGATGGATTTCAAGAACTTTCTCATTGAGCTGTCTCTGCTCTGGATGAAGTGATCCAGTGGTTTCATCCAGGATGATTTTTACACCTCCCAGCTGCAGTCTTGGACCGGCCGTTAAACCGAAAAAGATATCTCTGCCATGAATGTCAAATGTATCTGCTCCCAACATCATGGTCACGTGATGTTGTATCAGTTTTTTCTGAATCCAGTTATGAAACGCATGCCACTCGTCCGTGCCGTTTCCTATTGAAGCATCCTGAAATGAGGTGATACCAGAAGCAATGAGCTCATTTCCGGCCATTTTGACTGCGTGTTCAAATTGATCGGCTTCCGGGCGAGGAATGCACTTTGATAAATATCCACCCATCTCGTAAAGCAGTCCGGTGGGATCTCCGGTGTGAAGATCTCTGTCGATCATTCCGCCGGGTGGATCCGGTGTAGATCTTGAAATACCTGCAAGTGTCAACCCCAGACTGTTCAGGACATGGGCGTGACCTGACCGATGCGTCAGCTTTACCGGAAAATCGCAGACAGCCTGATCAATATCCCATCGATTTGGATGTCTTTTTTCTTTGAGATCGAATTCACAGTATTTCTGTGCACGGATCCAGGAACCGGGGCGTGATTGCAACCGACAGGCTTTAATTTTCGACTGAATATCTTTGATGGATCTGACCCCTTCCTTTGACGAGAGGTCTATAGACACCAGACTGGCTGCAAATGCATGAAAATGAAAATGAGGATCTATGAATCCGGGAAGCAGAGTGCGCCCTTTACAATCGATAAAAATCGTTTTCCTGGATTGAAATTCAACCAAGCGGTCTTTACCCGACACTGCCTGGATAAAACCGTCTTTGACAACGACCAGCTTTGCCCTGGGAATTTTATCGTCACAGGTAATCGCATTGAGATTATAAAAAATTTGTACTGTCATGTTTCCTCACGCAAAATTGAAAATAAAAGAGGTCGATGATACAGATGAAAGCAAGGCAGAGAAACATGATTGGATACCCCGTGATAGGAATAATCAAACCCATGACTGCCGGGCCTAAAGCCATACCGATGTCGTAGGATGCGTTAAACGTTGCCACTGCGGGCCCGTCAGAAGCACCTGAGTATTCAAAGGCGTGCAGCATGGATGCCGGCATAAAAAAAGCCATACCTGTTCCGTATATCAATCCGACCAAAATAAACATGGGAAGATTTTTTGATACGGAAAGCAATATCAATGCCGCCATCATAATTAGAATGAGAACCTCAATCATCGTTTCCTTGTTGTATATATCAAGAATCTTCCCGCCAAATGCCCGGCTCATAATTGTCACCAACGCGCAAGCAGAAAAAAAGAGACCGGGATTTGACACACCGCACATAAGTGCATAAAGCGGGAAAAAAGCGGAGACCGCTCCATAAATAAACATCTGAATCATCGCTGAAATGGCGGGAACAACGATCCGCCATTCAATCAGATGAACAAAATAAGAATTGAAGTTCTGTTCAGAAGTATCCATTTTTTTTCGATTCTTTATCATACAGGCCAGTAAAAATGAACAGAGGCACAGACAGGCAAAAGTCACAAAAAAAACAATGAAGTTGTATCGATTGGCAAGAGAAATTCCAGACGGTGCAGATATTCCCATGGCCAGATAGGTCGACAATGTAAAATAAGCCAGTCCCTGACCCTGATGAGAAGGTGATACGGTTTTCATTGCATAGGTAAAGGCTGCCGTATGAACGGCGGCAAAGGCGATTCCCTGAACAATTCGCACAATGAAAAGTGGCCAGAAGTGACGGAAAACGATCAACAAAAGTAGAGAACCCGCAAAGAGGGTGATGCCTGTCAGCATGACCTTTTTTTCTGAATATACAGTCAGGATGGCTCCGACAAAAAAACGGGAGACAAGCGCGGCAATCCCCAAGATACCCACAAGCAGGCCCACTTCGTTTTCATTGGAACCCAATTTGTTAAAATAGACAGGCAAGGTCGGGATCATCGCCATATAAGCCGTTTGAAAAAGAAAAAACGCAACAAACACAAGAACGAAATCATGAGTGAACAATTTATCGGCAGCTGCCTGAGATAGACTTTCTTCATTACGCATTTTATTTCTTTGCATCCAACATAGGATCAGGTCCGTGTAAAAAATTATCACAAAAGAGGCGGACTGTCATGGACAAAGCCGGAGTCTTGAATACTGTACCGTGTCTTGGCAATAACAACAAGAGGTTAAATACTGTACGGTTATAACTATTTAAAATAAATAAAAATTGAAATATATTAAAAAAAAATAAAAATTTCAATTAAAATAAATATTTAAATATAAAAAATAAACCATTTGACATCCAAAATATTTTAATATATTAAAAAAATACTAATCGATTGGTATTTTTTTACAAGCATTAAATCATTTGTTACGGATCCGTCAGACAGCTGCGCCGGCATGTTTCCGGAAAGAAGAGGCAACCTGCTGCGCACTTACTCAAACATGGTACTAAGGCCGTTTCACAAAAGGAGGAAGAAGGATGAAAAAGAAGAGTGTGCAAAGGATGAAAAAAACTGGCGGAGCGTTTCTGATTTTATTGATTTTGCTCTGCACAACACCATCGGCAATAATGGCCAACCATCAAAACCCGACCCTCAACTGGGGAAGCACCGATTTTCTGGATGCGCTGAATCCTGGATATGGATGGATTTTTAATCCCAAAACACTGATGTATAGCGGCGAATTCAAGGACGGAAACGGGCAGAGTCTGCCGGGAGACAACGAGCTGGATCTGGTTGCATTCATCCCTCAACTCATTTATATCCCGAAACTTCCATTGCCCTATAACCTTAAATTCGGGGTACAGGCATTGATGCCGATCGTTTCCCTCAATGTCAATTCCGATATCGGTCTTAATTCAGACAGCAATTTGATAGGCGATTTGTGTGCAGGTCCTTTTATCGGCAGTTCGATTCCCCTGGCAAAAGATTGGGCCTTTCACTGGTTTGCCGAATTCGACGTATACGCACCGACCGGTTCTTACGATCAAAACGCTGCAATTAATCCTGGCGCAAATTTCTGGACATTCGAACCTTTTATTGCGATGACACTCCAGATGCCGCATGGGTTTGAATTCAGTACCCGGCAGCATTATACCTGGAATTCCAAAAACAAGGATTATATGAATCCGGCGATTACAGGTGATTTCAATGAACATGATCTCGAACCAGGCGATCTCTGGCATTTTAACTGGTCGTTCTCAAAATCACTCGATTTCATAGACCCCAGACTTCGATTGGGTGTTGTCGGCTATTATGGAAAGCAGCTCACAAACGATCAAATAGATGGAGTTGACATCCCGAATTCCAAAGAAAAGGTCTTTGCCATCGGCCCCGGGATCGGGTATGTACATACCCCGGAAGGTGCGAAAAAACCACCCGTTATCTTTTCTTTAAAAGCTTACTGGGAAAGTGGCGTTGAAAACCGCACAGAAGGAAGAGGGGTTTTCTTTCGTACCATTATTCCTTTTTGAAACGCATGAAAAACGCCTAAGACACTCACCCTTCTGGAAAAATAAACAGAGGCTCTGAATACAATTTTTAAAAATTAAGGAGAAGTGAACGTATGAATGGAAAATCAAATACAGGGGAAGCTGTCAAAGCCGGAATTACCAGTGCCATTATCTGCTTTGTTTTAAGCTTTTTAGCCAACTATTTTGTTGTGCCTTTCCCGGAATCCGTGATGGCAAATGGCATCAACAACGGGATCAGCGGACTTATCAGCGGATTTCTATCCGGCTTTATGAGCCTGTTCATGTATCTGAAAACAAAATCATAATTTAATTCAAGGTGTTTTGACGTCCGAGACCGGGATTCAGACTGCCCGGACCATCAGTACAGATTAAAAAACAAATTGGTGGATCACGTTTTATGATCCGCCAATTTGTATCAATTATACGGCACCAGCGCTGCTTTTCTGAGAGCTGCAAGATCTTTGGCACCCACCAGAAGCATCACTCTTCTCAATTCCTCCCCCACTACCGAAAGACAATCGACCGACTGACTGGCCGCCCGAAGCAAAGGCAAGGCGAATCCCACCAGCGAAGCGCCCATGACAATAGCCTTGGCACATTCTATCTCGGTGCGCAGGCCGCCGGAGGCGATTAGAGGGATACCACCGGTAACACTTCGGCACTGCTGTAAAGAGTCTGCCGTCAGTATGCTCCACTCTTCCAATCTCTGTAATCGGGATTGGCCCTGATCGGCCCTTCGGCATAATTCCACTTTGGTGAAAGAAATCCCTCCTGCTCCAGCCACATCAATGCATGCCACACATGTTGATGCCAGATGATGGGCAGATTCACCGTCGATTCCGCAACCGGTTTCCTTAACCATGACCGGAAAACGAGATTGCGAACAGATCCGAAGAAGATTTCCCTAAAAATGTGGTTGAAATATCAATGTCAGCCAGATTGAGCTCCCGAAGCGCCTTATGCCTGTCTCATGGCCGTTGTAAAAATGCAGCCAGAGCATCGGTGTGAAACTGTATAGATATTCTTCCGTGAATTTTCTTCAAAAAAAGACATTTTAAATCCATATTCTTCCATTTTCTTGGCTTCAGCCAAATATTTTTCTTTCCATAAAAGTTGTATTCATCAATAGTTACCTTAACCTGGAGGTGACTGTGGATGAATCGAATTAAAAAGAGAAAGTGCCGTCATTGCAGACGGTTGTTTGTGCCTGATCCCCGGAATCAGAACCGGCAGCACTATTGTTCAAGGCTTTTGTGCAGAAAAGCCAGCAAAACGGCCAGCCAGAAAAGATGGCTGAATAAACCGGAAAACAGGGATTACTATAAAGGCCCTGAAAACGTGGAACGGGTCCGGGCATGGAGAAAGAAAAATCCCGGGTACTGGAAGTGTGCCGTATCCCAAACAGCGTTACAAGATTCCTTAATCACGCAACCAGTTGAAAACAAAGAATATAATGATCAAATTAATGCGGATGCGTTACAAGATCTCTTATTGTCACAACCACCTGTTATCATAGGATTAATCTCCAATTTCATCGGATCACCGTTACAAGATGACATCGCCGACACCCTTCTTGCCATGCAACAATCCGGGCAGGACATTTTATGTCTGAAACCCCGAAAAAAAGGAGGAGCACGTGATTGTCAAATCCCCGATTTTAAAACAGCGTATCCGCAAGGTGCCCAAAAGCTTCAGCTGGGTCGATCACCGGCTGGTCAGGGACCGGCATATTGAAAATCTGAACCACAGCCAGGCGGCTTTATACCTGTTCCTGGTATGTGTGGCCGATGACAAGGGGTTAAGCTATTACGGCGACCCGGCTCTCATGAAAAATCTGAGCATGGATCAGGCCACCCTGGATCAGGCAAGGTCCGGCCTGATCAGAAAAAGCCTGATTGCATGGCAGAAACCGGTTTATCAGGTATTGTCCCTTGAACCGAGATGCCGAGACAACCGTTCAAGGTCAATGATGAGCCTGAAAGACATCCTGGGAGGTGCAAATGATTGATTATGAAACCTATGTCCGGATCAGGACCTTATTTACCCGGGATGGACTCAATTACAGTCAGATTGCCGAGGAACTTGCGCTGGATCACCGGACAGTTGCCCGGTGGGCCAATGAAAAACAGTATCTGCCCAGACGATCGGCCAGAAAAGCCAGCAAACTGGACCCTTTTAAAAACGATATCGTACGGATGCTTGAAAAGCATTCTTATACTGGAAGACAGGTGTTCCAGCGCATACAGGAGAATGGTTTTGACGGCGGCATCACCATTGTGAACGATTATGTGCGTAAAATCCGGCCGCCCCGGGTAACGCCGTATCTAAAACTGGTGTTTGCTCCCGGCGAGTGCGCCCAGGTGGACTGGGGCAGCTTTGGCAATGTGCGGGTGGGGTCCACCAGCAGAAGGTTGAGTTTTTTTGTCATGGTGTTGTGCCACAGCCGCATGATGTATGTGGAATTCACCGTGTCCCAGACCATGGAGCACTTTTTGGGATGCCATCAGAATGCCTTTCATTTTTTTGGCTGTGTGCCTCAGAAGATCATGGTGGACAATCTCAAATCAGCGGTACTGAAAAGAGGCATCGGCAAGGAACCGGTCTTCAATCCCCGGTATATGGACTTTGCCAACCATTACGGGTTTAAAATTGTTCCCTGTAATGTGGGAAAAGGCAATGAAAAAGGCATTGTTGAAAATGCCGTCGGATATGTCAAAAAGAACCTGCTCAATGGTTTGGATATCTCTGATTTTAAAATCATGAAACCGCTTGTTCGGCACTGGCTTGATACGGTGGCCAATGTCCGGAACCACGGAGAAACCGGCCAAAGACCTGTGGATATGTTCACAGAAGAAAAAGTAAGTCTTCAACCGCTGCCGGTGGAACCGTATGATATTGGTACGGTCAGTCAGGCCCGGGCGAACCGTCAGTTCAGGGTGACCATCGATACCAATCGATACAGTGTGCCGGCCCAGCTGGCCGGAGTCAGGCTGACAGTAAAACTGTATCCCGACCGGTTGTGTTTTTACCACGACAACAAGCTGGTGGCCCGGCATGTCAGGAGCTATGACCGCCGCTGCGATTATGAACATCCGGATCATCCCAAGGTGCTTCTGGCTCAACGGAGAAAAGCCAGGGATCAGAAGATATTCATGCGTTTCTTAAGTCTGTCTGACAAATCTCAGGAGTACTACCGGCAGATGGAACAGCGCCGGATGAATCCGTTCCACCATATCCGCCAGATCGTTGCCCTGTCCGAAATTTACTCTTCAGAACAGGTAAAACGGGCTATCGATGATGCCCTTCATTTTAAAGCCTTTTCCTGCGATTATATCGCCAACCTTCTGGAGCAGCGGTCCCGGCAGGTGGAAGAACCGGGTGCGCTTCACCTGACCCGGAACAGCGACCTTCTGGATTTAACCATCCAGCAACCGGATCTGTCCATTTACGATTTAGGGGGTGACAAATGAAAGATATCACTGATTTTCTGTCATATCTGAAACTGCCCTTTATCCGTGAAAACTATGAAGTCATGGGAAAAACGGCAGCCCGCAACCAGTGGGACCATATTCAATACTTATCGGAACTGGTGGAACAGGAGTCCAACCTGCGCCGGGACCGGTCTATCCAGCGTCGGATCAAACAGGCACGGTTCCCGGTCATCAAAACCATGGATCAGTTTGACTGGTCCTGGCCGAAAAAGATCAACCAGGCCCAGGTAAAGAATCTGTTCCGCCTCAAGTGTATCGAGGAAAAAAGCAACATCGTCCTTATCGGTTCCGTGGGCGTGGGAAAAAGCCATATTGCCACCGCTCTTGGTTATCAGGCCTGCCTGAAAAATCATACGGTCCTGTTTGCCTCAGCTATTGATGCGGTGAACAATCTGATCGCCGCCCAGCATACGGGGCGTTTGAAACAGGAGCTGAAAACGTATCTCAAGCCTTCTTTGCTGATCATGGACGAACTGGGGTACTTGCCCATTGATAAAAACGGTGCCGATCTGTTGTTCCAGATCATCAGTGAAAGATATGAACGGGGAGCCATTGTGATCACCACAAACCGGGTGTTCAAGGAGTGGCCGGAAATCTTCAACAATGACAGTACGCTGACCTCCGCTTTACTGGATCGCCTTCTACACCATACAGAAGCGGTTGTAATCGAGGGTGACAGCTATAGAATGAGGAAAACAGCGAAAGAATAAACGGGAAAGGGTCGGCCAGCAATTCTGCCTGGCCGGCCTATTTTTACTATACATTTTCAAACCGGTCATCTGATGACATTTTCACACCGGCGCTGACAGCCTGAGTTCGAACCGCTCGAATCCGTTTTTTTGCAAGATGTTAAATCTTTATACAGACAAAGATTGATGTGATCATCTTTACGTTGTGAAATCTGATCGCCTCTTGGGTCATCTTTCTGAGACAAGATTACGTTATCACCCATTCTTCCTCTTGAAGAAAGAAGCTTCTTTTCCTGGAATCCAACAGTTAAACCACCGACGTTTCTTCGCTTCCCCAGCGACGAAACAAATTGTGCTCAAGATGAAACATGTCCAGCACTTTGCCTACCAGGTGATTGACAATGTCATCAATTGTCTTTGGCTGACAATAGAATGCCGGAACCGGCGGAAGGATCGTGGCTCCCAGATCGGCAGCCGCCATCATCAGCCTCAGATGCCCCTTGTGAAAAGGAGTTTCTCTGGGGACAATGACCAGTTTACGCCTCTCTTTGAGAGTGACATCAGCAGCACGAACCATCAAATTATCATTATAGGAATTGGCGATACCGGACAGTGTTTTGATAGCGCAGGGAATCACCACCATCCCTTCGTTAAGAAAAGATCCACTGGCGATATTTGCACCGATATCTTTGTTTCCACTACAGGTGTTTGCAAGACTTCTCACCTTTTCCACAGACCATGCTGTTTCGATTTCAATGGTTTTTTGTGCTGCTTCTGAAATCACCAGGTGCGTTTCAATATCCATTTCAGAAAGAACCTCCAGAAGCCGAATCCCATAAATTGCGCCGGAAGCACCGGACATACCCACAATTATTCTTTTCATACACATTCTCCGCCCATTTTCTAATTTAGGTTTTTATACCTCATATTGCCCCTGAACTATTTATCGGATTCATGGCGAGGTGCTCTATCGGTCATCCAGCTGGCTTGTTTATGGATTACAATAAAAATTAACAGCCTGAATGTCAAGAATAAAATACCAATCGATCAGTATTAAATTGCAATATACACCTGTTGGCTTAGAACATACTTTCAACAGGGTCCGGTCATATTGAATTTTACTCAAACCTACTTAAAGACACCTTATCATAGGAAAACTTAGATTGAGAGGAGGTGACACCAACGGATGAAAAACAGAAAATATTTCAAATGTCCAAAAAAATTCTTGACACCAAACTTTCAATCATGATAACGATTCAATACTAACCGTTTAGTATTGATGAGGCGATTCGATTGAGAAACAAAAGCGATCTTGAAGAAAAAATACTTGAAACAGCACTGAAGCTGTTTGTCAGAAAAGGATATCATGGCACTTCCATCAATGACATCATGGCACAGATAGGAATGACAAAGGGTGCGTTTTACAGTCATTTTGAAAGCAAGGGCGTTTTATTTCTGATGCTGATACAAGTATTTAAAGTACATTTTTTTGATAATATGGTGGCAGATATCGATGCGTTAAGAGGAAATGCCCTGGAAAAAATAAATCGCATTTTCAATTTTCTTGTAAAATTCGGCACAGAAAATAAAGATCTTTGTGTATTTTTGACGTTTCAATCTCCTGAATTGAATACGGATATCGACTTTGAGCCTGAATTGAGACGTATTTATCAGAACTATCAAAAGTTCATCAGCCTATTGATAAAACAGGGAATCACAGAAGGGATCTTTAAAAAAGAGCTGCATCCGGATTTGACCGCCCTGACATTTATGGCGCTCAATGATGGGGTATTCAATCATTGGTGGCGCTTGGACAGCAGTCAATATATCGATGCCGAGGCATATATCCGTACATTTAACCATATCTTTGTCAGTGGTATTTGTTCACCCGCTTCCTTTAAAAAAGAGTGTGAATCAGGTAACGCGCATTTGTGCGCAGATTTTAATATAGAAAAATCATAAACCGAAAGGAATTAAAAATGGCGATCCTTGATTTAAACGAATGGATTGAGCAGCTTGAAAAAGAAGGGGAAGTAGCCAGGATTAAGGAAAAGGTGGACTGGAATCTGGAATTGGGTGGCATCACCCAGGAAACTTTCGACAGAAAAGGGCCGGCCCTGTTGTTCGAAAATATAAAGGACCATGAAAATACGGTATGCCGTAAATTTTTCACCGGGGCCCTGGCCAGTTTTTCCAGAATCGCCTTGATGCTGGGACTCCCCAAGGATACTCCCTACAGAGAACTGATCGATGTATGGCGGGAACGATCCAAGCGGCGTATCAAACCAAAGGTTGTGAAAACAGGACCGGTGAAAGAAAATATCATCAAGGAAGCGGATGTGGACATGTTTCAGTTCCCTGCCCCCTTCTGGCACGAACTGGATGGCCATCGCTACATCGGGACGTTTGACGGGGTGGTCACCAAAGACCGCGATTCAGACTGGATCAATGTGGGGCTGTATCGACGGGCGATCCATAACGAGAAACAGCTGGGTATCACCTTCACCGTCGGGCAGCACGCATGGCTTCACTGGCGCAGTTACAGCAAAAAAGGTGAAAATGTCCCCATAGCGGTGGCGGTCGGATGGAACCCCATTTTGCCGGCGGTATCCTGTTCCCATCAGGGGATCGGCACATGTGAATATGATGTCATGGGCGGTATCATGGGCGAACCGGTGGAACTGGTGAAGTGCGAAACCAATGACCTGCTGGTGCCGGCCTCCGCACAAATCGTGTATGAAGGATATCTTGACACCAACAAGGACAGTTTCATGCTGGAGGGTCCCTTCGGCGAATATACCGGCTACTATTGCAGCGTTCCCCACACACGTCCGGTCTTTAATGTGACATGCATCACTCATCGGAATGATCCGATTCTCCAGGGAACCCTGGAAGGGGTGCCCATCAATGAAGATCACCACATTGAGGCCATTGGTCACTCCGCTTCCATCCGGGATCTTCTGGATGAAAGAATGCGGGGCGTCACGGCGGTCAACGTGGACCCGAGCACGGCATGGTCCAACGTGTTTGTCCAGATCGACAACAGTTATATCGGCCAGGTCCATCAGGTTGCAGCCAATATCTGGAGTTCCATGACTTCGGTAATGTGCGGAAAAAATATTTTTGTGTTCGATCAGGACGTGGATATTTTTGATCTGAACAAAGTGATGTGGGCCATCGGGTACCGGCTCAATCCGGACAGAGACATCATCAAATTCCCCGGGTGGATATCCCCTCTGGATCCATCCATACATCCGAAAGACCGGGTCCACGAAGCGGTGAAAAAAGGGAACCGTCTGCTCTTTGACTGTACCAAACCGTTGGATTGGCCACGGACGGACGAATGGTTCGGTGAAAGGTTTGCACCGTTGGCCTACCCGGATGATGCAACCATGAAAAAAGTCCGGGAAAACTGGAGCAAATACGGCATAAACGCATAAAAAGCCAAGGTAACAAAACCATGTCAAAAGCAAAACCAATCAAATCCATCGGCATTGTCGGCTCGGGAGTGATGGGCAGAGGTATCGCTCAGGTCAGTTACACGGCCGGATATCAGGTCATCCTGGTGGATAAGGAACAGGAAATTGTTGACAGCAGTATCAAACGAATTGAGAATAGTCTTCTTAAGTTATCCCAGAAAGGCCGGTTGGATCAAAAACTGGCTGACGAGGCCGCATCAAAAATAGTCGGCACCACAGAACTCTCTTCCCTGTCTCAATGCGACCTGGTCATTGAAGCGGTGTTTGAAAACGAGGAAATCAAAAAAACGATTCTCAAGGAACTGGATCAGGTTTGCAGTCAGCAGACGATCCTCGCCAGCAACACATCCTCTTTGTCCATATCCAAATTGGGCTCCGGACTATCGAGGATGGAGAATATCGTCGGCATGCATTTTTTCAATCCGGTACCGATCATGAATCTGGTGGAGATCGTCAAAACGGTAAAGACATCCACCCAGGCACTGGAAAGTGTTGTGGAATTCGTGAAATCCATCCAAAAAAAACCGGTGGTCGTTCGGGATCAGGCAGGGTTTGTGGTCAACTACATCCTGACCCCTTTTCTGTTTGATGCTGTCAAGGCCCTTTCTCAAGGGTTGTGTACCGTTGAAGAGATCGACAATGCCTTTCGCTTTGGCTGTGGACACCCCATGGGACCACTGGCTTTATGCGATATGATTGGCCTGGATATTCTGGTTACAGCCGGTAATAAAATGTTTGAAGAATATCATGATCAGAAATATGCGCCGCCACCCCTTTTGAAACGGCTGGTGGATGTCGGAGATTTCGGCATCAAATCCGGGCGGGGCTTTTATCAATACACCGGGATGGAAAAAAAAGAACCCAGACAATTTTGTTGACCCCTGAGGGGTTGAATGAAGATTAAAAAACCATCTTCATTACCGAAAGGGACGGAACCGCTGCTGGAAATATCCGGCAGCGGTTCCAACACCCTCTTTCGGGTACGGTGATCGCAAAAAGCAATAAAAATTGGGATGTTAGTCATCAATGTCAAAAAAATAAGGAGAAAACCGGCATGGAAGAGAAATCTTCAGGCAAAGATATCTATGTAGGCGACGGGTTGTTTGTACCTCCCCAATCACCGTCGCAAGAGCCGCACCTCATTGGCAGCAAATGCAACAACTGCGGTGAAGTCACGTTCCCGAAACAGCCCTGGTGTGCCAACTGCGGCGGTGACGCGGAAGAGCTGCTCTTAAGTTCAAGGGGAAAATTATATTCCTTCAGCAACGTCAACAATCCGGTTCCGGAAGGGTACAAAGGGCCGATTCCATATGGGGTGGGTGTGGTGGAAGTCGATGGGGTGAGGGTGATGTCGTATATCACCGAACATGATCCCGGCAAGCTGAAAATCGGGATGGACATGAAATTGGTGATTGAACCTCTGTTCGTGGATGACGAGGGCAACAATGTAATTGGTTTCAAGTGGAGGGGGCTGTCATGAGAGATGTAATGGTTCTGGGAGTCGGAGTTCACCCTTTTGGCCGGTTCGAGGGCAAGAGTTATGAGGACCTGGGACAGGAGGCGGTGAAGGCGGCGTTAAAAGATGCGGGGGATATCCCATGGACAAAGGTACAGTCAGCCTTCTGCGGTACCATGCACGGCGGAACAGGGGCCGGGCACCGGGTACTGGCACGAGTGGGCATGACGGGAATACCCATTGTCAATGTGGAAACCGGATGCGCATCTGGCAGTACGGCCTTCACACTGGCTTATCAGCAGGTTGCGGCCGGCGTTTGTGATGTCGCCATTGCCATCGGGGTTGAAAAAATGCCCCGGGGATTCATGCGGATGACTTCCTATCCGCAGTGGCAGACCCTGAGCGGCCTGGCCATCAATCCCCTTGAATTCTCGTTGAGAGCCAGCCGGCATATTGCCGAATTCGGGACCACGGAAGAACAGCTCGCCAAGGTATCTGTCAAAAGTCATAAAAACGGAGCCTTGAACCCCTATGCCATGTATCAGAAAGAGATGTCGCTGGAGGAGATCCTGAATTCAAAAATGGTCTGCTATCCGTTGAGGCTGCTGGAATTTGCCGCTCCGGGGGAAGGGGCCGGGGCCGCCATTCTGTGCACTCAAGAAGTGGCCCGTCAGTACAATTCCGGCAGGGCTGTCAAGGTGGCTGCGTCCTGCATTGGGGTCGCACAATACGGGACATCCAGATGCGGCGGCGGTATCGGCGGCATGGGCCAAAGTGCAGTAATCCATAATGAAGAAGTGGCAACCAAATTATCACGACAGGCGTATGAGTCTGCGGGTATTGGTCCCAAAGATCTGGATCTGGTGGAGCTTCAGGATACGGACTCAAGTTCTGAGATTATCCTGTACGAGCAGTTCGGATTGTGTGAGATCGGTGAAGGCGGCCGCCTCATCGACGAAGGCAGGACCGAACTGGGAGGTGATATTCCTGTTAATCCAAGCGGTGGCCTGCTCTCCTGTTCAGAACCCACCGGTGCCTCGGCCATGCGCCAGATCGCTGAATTGACATGGCATCTCAGAGGAGAGGCCGGAAAACGTCAGATTGCCGGGGCAAAGATCGGAATGGCTCAGGCTTCGGGAGCCGGCGGCAATTGCAGCATCGTTATCTTGAAAAAATGATCAGCGTGCGTCCTGATGCATGAATTTGAATCCGTGCACAGACAATAGAGGAGAGAACTATGGATTTCAGGTTTACACCGGAAGAAGAAGCATATCAGAAGGAAGTGCGGGAATTTCTGGACATGAAATGCACCCAGGAAGTTGTTCACGAACATGAATCCGGTCAGGGACTGGGTCCAGCTTCACGAGCGCTGCTCCGCAAGATGGGAGAGCAGAACCTGCTTGCCCCGGCCTGGCCGAAAAAGTACGGCGGACGCGGATTGTCCCCGGTAACCAGATTTATTCTCAGTGAAGAACTGGCTTATCATCACGGGCCTTATCCCTTGAGCTGTATCGAAGTGGCCGGGCCCGGAATCCGGCATTATGGCACAGAAGAACAGAAAAAAGAGTTTATCGGCCGGATTGCCAACGGTGAACTGGAGTTCGCGACCGGGTATACGGAGCCGGACTCCGGTTCCGATGTGGCGTCATTGCAGCTGCAGGCTTTGGAAGCTGTAGAAACAGATAATAAATTCATCGTTAACGGACAAAAGGTATTCAATACTCATGCGCATTATGCGGATTATATGTGGCTGGCCACAAGAACGGACACAACAGTTTCCAAACACAAAGGGATTTCCGTATTTATTCTGGACATGGAAACCCCGGGCATCGAAATACGTCCCATGTATACCTTTGCCGGAGTGAGAACCAATGAAGTGTTCTTCAACAATGTGGAAATCCCCAAAACCCGTCTGGTAGGGGAAAAGAACAGAGGGTGGGAATACATTGTCGGGGCGCTCAACTACGAGCGGGGCGGTACAGTCGGGGACTTGCAGGCCGGTTATGATGAACTGGTGGACTACGTCAAAAAGGCCAAAAGCGACGGCCAGCTTTTTTGTGACGAGGCGTGGCTGGACGAAGAACTGGTAAAGCTGGCCACGGAACTGAGAATCGGGCGGTGGCTCATATACCGGGTGGCTTACCTGCAGGACAAACAGCTGCCGATTACTTACGAAGCCTCTCTTGGAAAACTCTATGCATCCCAGATCAGGCTGCACCTGTTTGACGTCGTGATGCAGAGCATCGGACCATACGGTCAGCTGCGTGACTGGTCCAAATATACGGATCTGGATCAGACCATGCTGCCTCGATATCTGGACAGTCCGCGCTGGAGCATCGTTGCCGGAACATCGGAGATTCAAAGGAATATCATGGCGATTCGAGGGCTGAAGCTGCCTGCAAAATGATCTAAGGGGTGAGGAGATTTTTCAATGGATTTAGCATTATCAAAAGAACAGAAAATGCTCACGAAATCAGTTCGTGACTTTATGCGGGACAAATTTACCAGAGATCTTATTGATCAGATCGATGAGGGGGATCTGGGCTATTCTCCAGAAACCTGGGATAAAATAGCGGAACTGGGCTGGATGGAAATCGTATTTCCAGAAAAATACGATGGTGCCGGGATGTCCTTTCTTGATCTGGCATTGATGCTGGAAGAAATCGCCAGGATCCGTCCCATCAGCCCTTTTTTTTCCACCATCATTCTGGGTGGACTGCCGGTCCTTGATTTGGGGAATGAGGATCAGAAACAGGCGTATCTGCCTGAAATTACTGCCGGAAAAACCATTGTCACACTGGCACTTTTGGAAACCACTGCGCAATATGACGCGTCCGGCATCCACCTGAGGGCGGTTGAGTCCGGGGATGGATTTGTTTTGAACGGTTCCAAAATTCTTGTGCCTGATGGACATGTGGCTGATTATCTGATCTGCGTGGCCAGAACCGGTGAAAATACGTCACCCGCAGAAGGAATCACCCTTTTCATTGTTGACATCAAAAGCCCGGGGATCAGCTGTCGACATCAGAAAACCCTAAACGACGACATCGTATCCGAAATTGTTTTTAAAAATGTCAAAGTTCCTGGAAAAAATATTTTAGGCACGATCGGTGACGCGTGGAATGATGTTCAAAAGATTCTGGACCGGGCCGCAGTCGCAAAATGCTGCGAAATGGTGGGTGGAGCCCAACGGGTTCTTGAACTGAGTGTAGAACACGCAAAAAAAAGAAAACAGTTCAACCGCCCTATCGGCAGTTTTCAGGCCATTCAACATCACTGTGCCAATATCCTTTCAGATGTGGATTCCTCACGCATGATCACCTATGAAGCCGCCTGGCGGATCAGTGAAGACATGCCCTATGCTGTCGAATCAGCCATGGCAAAATCCTGGACCAGTGAAGCCTACAAGCGGGTGGTTCACTTAGGGGTACAGATTCACGGGGGTAGCGGTCTTATCACCGATTATGACATGCACCGGTATTTCAAAGCGGCCAAAGTCGGGGGACTGATGTTTGGAGACAGTCTTTATCATCGAAAATTATTGACTGAACGGTTGAATGATTTCAAAGAACCGGTGACCAACAGATAACCTCTTTACCCCGGACTGAAAATTTTGTGGATTTCAGTCATTACATCGGAAACTGAAAGAAAGGACCCAAAATGATAGAGGCATCACCAAAACTCACGTTTGGCACAAGGGCGGCCGACTGGACTGAAGGTATCAATTTCAGCCGTATGAGAAAAGACCGGCTGGCCAGAACCCATGCAGCGTTAAAACAAAACGATATCACCGCATGTCTGCTGACAAGACCTGAAAACATTCGATACGCAACTGCCGGCAGAGGACTGGATTTCATCGACCAAAGCCGATATGCGCTGATCACCGAGAAAAATGAGCCGATTTTTTATGAATCGCATGGTACATTGGCCGGCATACATCCCTGGGTGAATCCGGAAAATATCCGGCAGTCCTTTCATTGGGCCAATCAGGCCTGCGGCCCGACCGCTGTCTGGGAGTCGGCCAAAAAATTCGCTGATTCCATTAAACAGGAATTAAAAACCCAGGGGCTGGAAAAAGAAAAGATAGGTATCGATACCGTTGACGAACCAGGCCGGCTGGCACTAAAGGAAGCGGGAATAAAGACAGTCAACGCCATGCCCGTCATGCTGGAAGCTCGTGCTGTCAAAACCCAGGACGAACTCAACTGCCTGAGAATGGCCGTAGCTATCACCGAAATCGGCTGGTGCGCAATATACGACGCTCTGAGGCCGGGGGTTCGGGACTGCGACCTGGTGGCTGCAGCCCATGAAGCCATGTATAAAGCAGGCATCGAAGACATATGGATGGTCATTCTCAGCTCTGGGGGACCTCCCCAGGTTATGGATAAAATTATTCGGGTGGGAGACGTGGTCACCGTTGATTTCGTCCGGTGTACCTACATGGGCTACAACACCTGCTGGTATCGCAATACCGTTGTCGGAAAAAAACCTTCGGCCCAACAGATGGACAAATACAAACGGATGAATGACCGGCTTTACAAGGTACTAGATGCCATCAAACCCGGCGTTACAACCGCCGAGGTGGCCAGACTCTGGGAACCGGCAGACCAGAAAGGGTTCACATCCGAAGAGGCGGCCTGGTGTGATGATATGGGCCACGGCATCGGCCTGTCGCTGTATGAATACCCGGTAACCAACCGACTCTGGTCACTGGACCATCCACAGACCTATGAAAAAGGCATGACCATAGCGGTTGAGGCGCTGGACACCATTGATCCCTCTTTAGGCAGAATCAAGGTGGAAGAGATGGTAGTTGTCACCGACAACGGCGTTCAGATCCTGAATACGCTTCCCAGTAAAGGACTGATGGTGGCACATCCGATTCAAATTGCCGAATAACAAAATAAATCTCAAAATTTTAAAGGAGTTTCAAAACATGGCATATGACAAATTATTTGAACCGATCAAGATTGGATCAACCGAGCTTAAGAACAGATACGTAATGGCCCCGTGTAATTTTTTGTTTCCGGACTGGACTGGAATGATCACGGAAACGGACATCGCATATTATGTGGCCCGGGCAAAAGGCGGGGCCGGCCTTTGCATCGTCGGTGCGATTCTGTGTACGGACATCGGCAAGCCGGTGGCCAATATTCCCTGGCCCTATCTGACTTCCATCGAGCACATTCCCGGGATGTCCATGCTGGCGGAAAGCATTCGGGTGGCCGGATCCAAAGCCATTGCCCAGATTCTGCCGGCCAGCGGCAGCCGGGGCAATCCCATGCGGGATGACGTGCAGCCGTTTGCCCCGTCCGAAGACATCGATTATGTGTTCGGCACGGACCAGTCCCACGGCCAGGCCGAAGACATCATCAAAAAACGGATGAAAGGCAAATGGCTTAAGGAAAAATACATGCGGCATCCCAAGCCCCGAGCCATCACAGTGGCGGAGATGGAACAGCTCATCGAAGAATCGGCCCGGAATGCCAAGCTGGCGGTGCTGGCCGGGTTTGACGGGGTGGAACTGCATCTGTGCCATCACTATATTCTGGACCAGTTCCGTGATCCCCGGTTTAACTTGAGAACCGACAAGTACGGGGGAAGCCGGGAAAACCGGCACCGGTTCATTCTGGAATATGCTGAAGCGGTCATCAAATCATTGCGGGAAGAGCGGGAAGATTTTACCATCGGCGTGCGTGTGGGCAGTGAATGCGGCGGTGAAGGCGGATATACCATTGATGACACCAAGTGGCTGGCTGAAAAGCTCCAGGAACTGGGCATTGATTACTGGAGCACCACCGCGGGATTCCCGCCGATACCGGGCTGCAAAATGGACAGCAAAGAGGACGGCGGTTTTCTGCAATGGTCCAGAAAGCTCAGAGATGTTGTCAAGGTACCGATTCTGACAGCCAGTGTGCATTCACCGGATCTGGCCGAAGAAGCAGTCACAAAAGGATGGACAGACATGGTCGGACTGGGACGTCCGCTGGTGGCGGACCCGGATCTGGTCAATAAGGTCAGGGAAAACAGGGTCGCCGATATCAACCGGTGTAAAAAGGACAATCTGTGCTGGGTGGGCTTTGACTTATGTCTGCCGGGCAGGTGTTCCGCCAACCCGGGACTGGGAAGGGAAAAATACAATCCCAGATACATGCTGACAGAAGGGTTCAAAGGGGCAAAAATGCTGCCCCATGTTCTCCGGAAATAATCTGAAAAATATTTTCCACATTGGATAAAAGGGGGATGATGACCATGAGATGGCAGGACAGATACAAGAAAAAACTGCTGACGGCTGAACAGGCAGCCGGTCTGGTGACCAGTGGTTCTGAGGTGCTTTTTTCCATGATGAATCAACCTATGGATATCGGGCATGCATTGGCCAGTCGATATAATGAACTGGAAAATGTCACCATCACCTCTCACTGGGTGGAAGATTATCCATTTTTGCATCCGGAGAAACATCCTGAAATGACGAAAGTATTCTCAATTCAGGATGCGTTTCCACTCAGACACACCCGAAAAGAAGTCCAAGAACACCAGGTCGACTACAAACCCACGGTTTTCGGACTCAGTGACGGCAAAAGACAAAAGGACAACAACCGCGGAAGCCTCTATCACTTCAAGGATTTCTTCTTTCTTAAGGTGGCACCGCCCAATTCGTCCGGTTACTGCAGTTTCGGTCACCAGACCTGGTATTCACCCAGTGCCTGCAAGACAGCCAAAAAAGTTATTGCAGAAATAGATCCGGACATTCCCTGGGTATTTGGTGAGTATATTCACATGGATGACATTGATTATTTGGTGGAAGCACCCATGGAAGAACCCGCTGCCAAAGTGGATCACGCTCCAGCGACTTCCACGGAGGACTGGGAGCTGTCCCAGGTGATCGGTGTCCACACAGCGTCTCTGATCAGGGATGGCGACACACTCCAGATCGGCACGGGAACCGCTTCCGAAGCGGTGATCAATTTCCTGGACGATAAAAACGACCTGGGGATCGATACGGAACTGATATTCCGTCAGTTGATTGACATGAAGCAGCGGGGCATCATTACGGACAAAAGGAAAAATATTGATCGCGGAAAAAGTGTGGCATCCAGTTTCCGGACCTATACAGGTGCTGATCCCGACATTCCGAAAGCATTGAAATACATCAGCCAGAATCCGGGATTCGAGTTCCGGGACATTTCATATATCTGCAATGTGCCGCGGATTGCCCGGCAGGATAATATGGTTGCCATTAACAATGCGCTGGCTGTCGATCTGATGGGGCAGATCGTGGTGACCCATGTGGGTCCCAACCCCATCGGCAGCCCGGGAGGTTCCATTGAATACTGCCTGGGAGCCCACTACGCCAAAAATGGCCGGTCCATATTTGCCCTGCCGTCAACGGCATTGGGCGGAAAGGTCTCCCGAATCATGCCCCGGCTGGATCCGGGAGCTGTCGTGGCAATTCCCATGTTTTATGCGGATTACATCATCACTGAACATGGGGTTGCCAACCTGGATTGTAAAAACCTGCGGGAACGGGCAGAGGCATTAATCTCAATTGCTCATCCGGATTTTCAACCGGAACTCAAGGCTGAAGCAAAGAAATTATTTGGCCTTTGACACGTGATACGTTACTATCCAAATGATCAGGGAGCTGACGATCATAAGGGGGAGAAAAGCTGTCATGAATAATGCGTTTTTTGACTTTCGAATTGACAAACGGACAGCGGTTGTCGAATTGGTGAATACCGTACCGGACCCAAGTGGTTTCATGGATTTCTGCGTTGCACTGACGGAACTGTGTGGGCAGATCAGGGTGACCCCGGACATCCATGTATTGACGATCATCGATCGATCAGGAAGCGCATTCTCCTTTACGGAAGAGATCATTGAGCAGACCGCCCGGTTGCCGGATTTGATACAGCGTCAGATACAGGTGATGATTGAATCTCTTTCAGAACTGGATCGACCGGTTATCGCTGCGATCCAGGGGGATGCAATTGGATTCGGCCTGGAAATGATCCTGGCCTGTGACATCAGGTTTGCAACGACTCGATCTCGCTTTGGCATCCCCGGTATCAAAAACGGGTGGATTCCCTGGTGTGGCGGCAGCCAGCGGCTGCCCAGAATTGTCGGCCGGGGAAAGGCATTGGAGGTGCTTTTGATCGGTGAACCGATCAATGCCCTGGATGCCAAGGAAATGGGGCTGCTTTACCGGGTGCTTCCGGAAAGCGATCTGGTGCCGTCTGCTATGAAATTGAGTGACACCCTGGGTGAAAAAGGTCTGTTATCCATGGGCTACATCAAGGAAGCGGTCAACAAAGGGATGGACCTGACCCTTGCCCAGGGACTTAGACTGGAAGCCGACCTGTATTATCTGCTGCATACCACCAATGACCGCGCAGAAGGGATCAAGGCATTTCAGGAACGGCGACCGCCCGATTTTTCCGGAAAATAACATCCGATAAGAGGTTCAGATGAACGCTTTCAAAACTTTGCAGTATGAAAAAGAACGGGGCATCGCTCAAATCACCCTCAATCGTCCGGATGCGTTGAATGCCTTCAGCATACAGATGCGTGATGATCTCTATAGTGTCCTGGAAGCCATCAGGGATGATGATGACGTCAGGGTGGCCGTGTTGAAAGGTGCCGGTGAAAAAGCGTTTTGTGCCGGCGCGGATCTGTCTGAATTTCTGACGGCCCCTCCCCCGGTTCAATCCCGCAAGATCCGTTTTGAAAGAGATGTCTGGGGCCTGTTTACAAGAATGCCTCAACCTTTTATTGCGGCCCTGCACGGCTATGTCCTGGGTTCGGGAATCGAGATGGCGCTATGCTGTGACATTCGCATTGCTTCGGAAGATGCCCGGTTCGGATTACCGGAAGTGGCTCTAGGCATCATTCCGGCGGCCGGCGGCACCCAAACGCTTCCACGCGTCATCGGACGGGCCCAAGCCATGGAAATGCTTTTAAGCAATCGATGGATCGATGCACAGGAAGCAAAAGACAACCATCTGGTGAACCTGGTAGTTCCCAAGAACGTGCTTTATGATCAAGCCTGGGAATGGGCAAAAAAAATTGCCGCATACGATCCGCTTGCGGTGAGGTATCTAAAACAGGCGGTTGTCAAAGGGATGGACCGCTCACTGCCTGACGGTCTTGACCTTGAAAAGATTCTGGCAGCCCGCCTTAAGGCGGAACGCCCGCCTCAAAAGTAGTTCGCTGTGATGAATCAGAACTCGGTTTGCCGACTGCTGGACATTTCCCACCCTGTTCTCCAGGGTGGAATGCTCTGGATCGCCAGTGCCGAACTGGCATCCGCAGTCAGCAATACCGGCGGTCTGGGTATCATCAGCCCCATGGCGGCCATGGCAGAACAAGGAAATCCCGTTGAAAATCTGAAAAATCAGATTGCCGCCACCCGGCGGCTTACATCAAAGCCCTTTGGCGTCAACATTCCCCTGGACCTTTCCATTGCCGGAAACCTGATCTCAACGGTGATGGATGAGCCTGTTGGCATCGTGATTACGGCAGCCGGGGATCCGTTCATTTTTACCGGTCTGTTGAAATCCGGCGGGATCCGGGTACTGCATGTTGTCGGCAATGTCTCTCAGGCGGTGCGCGCGGAATCCGCCGGCGTGGACGCCGTCATCGTCGAAGGTATTGAAGCGGCCGGTCATAACGGTGTGGATGAACTACCGCTGTTTTCTTTAATCCCTCAGGTATCGGATGCCGTTGGAATTCCGGTCATTGCCGCAGGGGGGATTGTCGATGGCAGGGGAATGGCTGCGGCGTTCTGTTTAGGCGCCAAGGGGATTCAGATGGGAACCCGTTTTGTTGCCGTAAAGGAAAACATCGCCCATGGAAACTACAAGCAGGCCATCTGCCAGTCCAAAGACACCGGCACTGTGGTAACCTGCCGGAAACTGATTCCCACCCGGAGCCTGAAAGCACCTTTCACTGCAACCCTTCTGAAAATGGAACAACGCAACTGCTCCCAGTCTGAGCTTCTGACATATCTTGGATACCGGTCCAACCGTACGGCACAGATTCAAGGGGATTTGACACGGGGTGAGGCATATTGCGGCACATCGGCCGGCTTGATAAAGCAGGTGGTGTCTGTTAAAGAGGTGATGACACAATTAACCCGTGACTTCCATAATTTGTTGAGTTACCTGCAAAACATGCAAAGTATTTGATGATGACATCCCTTTTATCTGGAATCCGGATTTTAGACCTTGCCGATGAAAAAGCAAGTTTCTGTACAAAAGTGCTGGCTCAAATGGGGGCGCAGGTTATCAAGATAGAAAAACCCGGTGAGGTCGGCCCCCGAAAAAACAGCCGGTATGGAAGCCATTTTTCCGGCAGATCCACCCGTCTTTCTTTTCTGTTCAACAACACCCACAAAGAAGGAATCACACTGGATATCGAGCATCCCCGGGGAAAAGCACTTTTTTTGGAACTGGTTCCACATGCCCATGCTGTGGTTGAGACTTACCCGGCCGGGTATCTGAAACAAATCAACCTGGATTATGAAACACTGTCTGAAAAAAATCAAAAACTGATCCTGGTATCGGTCACCGGATTCGGGCAGACCGGCCCGGCAAGCCGGGACCATTCCTGTGATCTGGTGGCAGCCGCTACCGGCGGTCAG
The DNA here is from genome assembly GCF_000421285.1 of Desulfotignum balticum DSM 7044. Classification (GTDB taxonomy): domain Bacteria; phylum Desulfobacterota; class Desulfobacteria; order Desulfobacterales; family Desulfobacteraceae; genus Desulfotignum; species Desulfotignum balticum. The sequence goes on along the minus strand of NZ_ATWO01000001.1, from coordinate 967,852 downwards.
ATGTATGTGACCGGGAAACCTGGTGCCCCTCCCTTGAAACATTCGGGAAACCAGTCATACATGACAGGATCTCTGTTTGCCGCATTCGGGATTCTAATCGCCCTTCGCAAGGTCCGGATCACCGGAAAAGGGGATCATATCGATATTTCACTTCAGGAATCCGTGACCGCCACCCTTGAGCACGTCATGGTCCGCTATTTCACCGAACAAGTGATCCCTCAACGACAGGGCTGTCTGCACTGGAACGGATTTACTCACATTCTGCCATGCAAAGACGGATGGATTCAGCTGACGCTTCTGGAACAGTGGGACACACTGGTGGGATGGATGGACAGTGAGGGTATGGCAGCGGATCTGACTGAAGCAGCATGGAAAGATCCTCAGTATCGCAAAAATAACATTCAGCATATCATTGAAGTGGTCTCTGAATGGACATTGTCCCATACCAGTGAATCACTTTTCAACATGGGGCAACTCATGCAGTTTCCGTGGGCGCCTGTAACCAATCCCAAAGAAGTGTTAAACAGCCCGCAACTGGAATCAAGACAGTTCTTCAAAAAAATACCTGCCGGAGGAAACCCTGCGGTCACATATCCTGGACTCCCCTTTAAACTGACCCCATCGCTGTGTGATCCTCAGCCGAAAGCCCCGGATGCCGGAGAACACAACAATGAAATTTTTGGCGGCCTTCTGGGGTTATCTGAAGAAACCATCAGAAAACTGACCCGCCAGCGGGTGTTGTAAAAGGATCGCCATGGGTCTTCTCAAAGATATTCGAATCACCGATTTCACGCGCGTTGTGGCTGGGCCTTACTGTACGCGGATGCTCGCAGATTTCGGCGCCGAAGTCATCAAGGTGCAGTCTAAAAAAACAGCGGTCGGTGCGGAAGATAATACCCGAGGATATTTTGGGGCCTGGAACCGGAATAAAAAAAGCATTTCTTTGAACATGGCCCACTCTGAAGCCAGGGATCTGGCCGAAAAACTGGTTGCCGTCAGTGACGTGGTGGTGGAAAATTTTTCACCCCGGGTGATGGAGAACTGGAAACTGGACTACCCCCACATGAAACTGCTGAAAAAGGACATCATCCTGCTGAGCCTTTCTGGAATGGGCCATACCGGCCCGTGGAAAAATCATGTCGCCTTCGGGGCCACGATTCAGGCCTTGAGCGGATTTTCACATCTTACGGCATACGATGAAAATACGCCTGTGGGATCGGGTTTTGCATATGCAGATATTGTTTCCGGAATTTATGGTGCCATCGCCGTCATGGCGGCGCTGGAATATCGAACCCGCAACGGCAAGGGGATGCATATCGATCTTTCAGAGTATGAAGTCATGTGTTCGCTGCTGGGACCGGAGCTGATGGCGGCAAACCAGCCGGACCTTTTTCCCCGTTCATGGGGAAATGAGTCCGGAAATTCGCCGGCAGCCCCTCATGGGTGTTATCCCTGCCGTGGCACTGACCGCTGGTGTGTCATTGCTGTTTTTGATGACAATCAATGGGCTGCGTTCTGTCAGGTGCTCAACAATCCCGACTGGATGCGGGAAAAAAAATTCACCACCCTGTTTTCCCGAATATCGCATGCGGATGAACTTGACGCACACATAAGGGAATGGACAGCTGTTCGAAACGCTGAATCGGTTGTTTCAGCTCTCCAAAAGGCGGGCATTCCCGCTGGCGTTGTTAAAGATGCCCATGACCTGGCAATCGACCCGCATCTGCGTGAAAGGCGATTTTTCACACAGATGCAGCATCCGGTTTTGGGAAACGTTTCCGCAGACACATCACCCATCCGGTTCAAAAACATGCCCCGGGCCACTTTGAAAAGTTCGCCTCTGCTGGGGCAAGACAATCAGTCCATATTTGTCAATCTTTTGGGACTGTCTGAAACTGAATTTGCCGATTATATCCAACAGGGAATCATCGGCTGAACAAACACAGGAAAATCATGGATTTCAAATGGATTTCAATCTGAGCAAAGAACAGCTAATTCTCAAAAAATCAATCAAAGAGTTTGTGCGCCGGGAGGTGGAGCCGGTCGCCGAACAGACGGATCGAAATGGGTACCTTCCCGATGAGTTGATCCAAAAAATGGTGGCCCTACACCTCCCTGGGATGATTGTTTCTCAAGATTATGGGGGAAGTGGCTCAACCCTTTTTGATTGTGCGCTTGCCATTGAGGAATTGAGTTATTCCGGATGTGGGGCCTGGTGGTATGCCGCCTTTACCAATAGTCTGCTCGACTGCATTTCCACTTATGGCACCAAGCGACAAAAGAGCAAATATCTGCCATCGGTGATCAAAGGAAAGCAGATCCCCAGTATCCAGTTCACGGAAGACCAGACAGGTGCCGACCCCCGAATGCTCCAGACCCGCGCCGTTCCAGACAACAATGGGCATATCGTCAACGGCATGAAACGATTCAGCACTTTTGGATCCCGGCCCGGAAACGCAATCCTGTATGCCCTTGATCAAAATGAGATATGTACGGCATTTGTCATGGAGAAACTGGCCCCGGGTTATTCGTGCAGCAACCAATATGAACTGATGGGCAGCGGCGGGATTGAAGCGGTGGATGTGTATCTCGACAATGTCCGATTGCCGGAAGACAGCGTATTAGAGTCCAGCGGCGAAGGCTTTGCCATTCTGCTGTACTGGATTGCCATCGAAAAAATACTTCAGAACGCCGCGTGTGTGGGAATTGCCCAGGCAGCCATGGATGAGGCTATCAGCTATTCCGCTTCCCGTGCCCTACGGACAGGCCCTCAGCATCGTCTACAAGGTGTCCAGTTTATGATCGCTGAAATGTATGCCCGGCTCCAGGCATGTAGATGGGTCACCTATCACGCAGCGTTTCGCAAAGATGTGAATGATCCCGCCTGGGTCCGTGAAGCGGCTGCATCAAAAATCTTTGTGGTTCAAGCAGCCATGGAAATTGTGGACACTTCCAGAAAAATCCATGGTGCTTATGGTTATACCAAAGCCTACAAGGTCGAACGCTTGTACCGGGCCATTGCCGGCGCATCCGCCATTGCCGGGAGTTTGGAAGTCAACCGGTCTGTCGTGGCCAACGCATTGATCAGACCGGACAAAAAATAGCCTGCCGTGTTTTTCATCGAAAAACACGGCAGGTGAAAGGCCGTTTTCTATCAGCCTGTGTAACGAATCTGCTCTGCATACAGCCGGCTTTCTACGTAGACTGCCAGCGCATGAATCGCTCGGTCCGACGACCGGAACACAGCCATTCCCTGAGACAGAAGTGCATTGACCAGTGGTTCATACAGAAATCCGCCATCCACCACGCCCACCACGGGCTTCTGCAACTCAGACGCCAGTTTCGGCATCTGCAAGGCAATGCTTTCCTTGTCATCCATGTTATATTTTTTGGCTTCACATTCGGCAAGGGTCCTCATGGCCGGTGACAATGGATCCAGGCCCACCACTACCACATCGACATTAGGGTCTTCGGCCAGAAATTTCACTAAGGTGACATGAGTTTCATCATCAGCCGCCGGATTGATATCCAGTGGATTTTTAACCTCCACCAAGCCGTCCAGACGTTTGGTAGCCAAGAAATTGCTAAGTGCATGGGTCGTTTCGGTAGTGAATCCAGCCATCTGAAGGGTATAATCATCAGACCGGATATTGTCCGCCATGCCGACGGCTTCGAAACCGGCCCCGCTGACTGCTGCCAGACGGGTTCCATGGATCTTTTTGTCATGCAACCGCTGGGAAAGCATGACCAGATTCTCAAACTGGGGAAAGGTCCGTGCAATCATGCCGCCTGCCTGCTGCACACAGGATTCACAGACCGTATAATCCCCGGCCAGGGATGCGGTGTGCCCGGAGGTGGCGGTTTTGCCTTCAGGAGTCCGTCCGGCTTTATAGAATACCACATCTTTGCCGTTTTGAACCGCTTCCCGCACAGCCCGGCTGAACTCCAGCCCGTCCAGATCTTTGAACCCTTCCGCGTAAACGGCAATAACACTGATATCCGGATCATCCTTGAGGTATTTTACAATATCTCCCAACGTCAAATCATTCTGGTTTCCCACGGAGATCATATATGCCGGATCAATTTCCGGACATTTGCTCAACCGTGTGATCATAAATGCACCACTCTGACTGACAAAAGCGGTATTTCTTTTATGATCACCCCGCCGTTTGGGCAGTTTCACCTCTGGTATGAACAGGGTATCATATTTACCGGGATGTGAGATCACTCCAAGACAATTGGCACCCAGAAACACCGGTCCTCCGCCTTCTTTTAAATGGGCGTCACGGATTTTATCCATAAGATGACGGGCACGCGCTTCACTTTCCGCTGTCTCTCCCATTCCTCCCGGAATAAGCATAACCGTATTGGCGGCATCTTGTAAAATGATCTCATCCACCAGATCAGGCACCTGCTGGGCATTCACCGCCACTACAAACAGATCCAGTTTCGTATCAAGGGCGGCTAAATCCGGCACGCATCGTATCCCTTCAAACTCATCCAGGCCGGGTTTGACAATACGGATATCTTTCGAGTTATACCCATTGGCTAAAATATTGTTCAAAATGAGTCTGCCGAAATTCACTCTTCCGGTGGAAATCCCGATGATACCGATCTTGTTCGGACGAAGCAGATGCCCCACTTTATGAAACGGCCGTTTAGCCGGCAGTGGAACCGGTCTGGAAAATCGGCACATGCCATCCAGCGGTACCATCAGATAATCGGTAAATGCAAAGGGATTTATTTCCAGTTCCTCTATGACATAGGGCGCCTGCGGATTTTCCGGTGAATAGTAATTTGCCATGGCCACAAAAGAACTGAAGCATTCGACCAGTTGTTCGTCCGTAACAATCCGCCGCTGCCCCCGGGTCAATCCTGCCAGTTTTTTGTAACTGATGGTTTTTTTGAACAAACGAAAAAAGGTAGATCCATCGGTCATGGCAGTGGATGCAGTGACAATGGCCTGGCCTTTGCGGAATCGTTCCGCGTAGAGTTCCGTATCTGTCCCGCCCAAGCCTGCACTGATAACCATGCCGAATTCCCGGGTATTTCGAATCCCGACGATCAATTCATTACCGAAAGATTCTGAATCCGGCGGCATGAACTGAACAATCAAAATACCGAGAATTTCCTGGACAATGGCATTTTTCAAATCATCGCCAGACAATCCCTCATACGCATCCGGCGCTTGAATTTTCTGCCGTTCAATCTGATCTATCAAAGTGTCCGGCACTTCATACATCATGCGCCGCATGGCCGATCGAATTTTATCGGCCTTCTTCTCCACAATTCGGACACCACTGGCCTCTGTCTTATGAACAATTCCCGGAGAGACAATTTTCAAAACCACCTTGTCTCCGGGCATGGCATCTATCGTTTCATTGGAGAGCTGACTTCCCTTAGCCACAAAATTGACGGAAGGTGGTGTTTCAGCACCCGAATCCGCCAGCAGGCGATATGTTTCATGCTCAAACAATATCTCGCGTCCCTGCTGTTCCGCCTCCCTGAAAAGCACCGTAATCGCGTCAAAATCAATTCGCAGCTCTGGTTGATAATGCATGGCTGATCCTTTTGCTCAATCCGAGGATGGAAGCGGTTTCGGTTCCTGGAGCTTCATTTTATTCCCACAGCATTCGGGGGCACCCTCTCCCGCTTTGGTGCACAGCACTTCAGCACCACAGGTTTCACAATGATACCGTTTACCGAGTTGACACATCTGACTCCCCTTCTGATATTTATTTTTTTAATTCTACAGGTTGACCGCAACAGCAAAGGTCTCCTTTGCCCGGTCGGGTCACGACATATTCTGCCCCGCATTTCTTGCATAAATAACGTTTACCGACTTCAGTCGCCATTTTGTCCTCCTTAAATGTTTGGATTGTTCCATTGGAAACATTATAATTCAATTTCTCTTAAATCGGGAGAAAAAATTAATTTCGCTCCTGTCACCGATTGAATCTCATCCGGCGTAACTCCGGGAAAATATTCTTCCAGCACCAACCCCTGTGGCGTAACTTGAATAACCGCAAGGTCAGTAAAAATTTTTTTCACCTTGCAAACACCGGTGGCGGGATATGTCAGGGTTTCAACAATTTTTTTCTCTCCTTGGGATGTCGTATGTTCCATGGCAATGAACAGGTTGCTGGCACCTGCTGCCAGATCCATGGAACCGCCAATATTTCCGACATTCCCAAGTCCCCGGTCAGGATTATTCCAGGAAGCGAAATCCCCCCTGGCACTGACTTGAAAAGCGCCCATCACCGTGACATCCACATGTCCACCTCTGATCATTGTAAACGAATCACAGATATCAAAATAAGCGGTTCCCGGCATTTCCATGATCGGCTGACAGCTGGCATTGACCAGGTCCTGATCCACATCCTCTTCAAATGCCAGGGGTCCAGCTTTCAGCATACCGATTTCCGATTGTAAAACAATATCTCTGCCCTCAATCCAGTTGCCGATCAGCGTGGGAATGCCGATCCCGAGATTGACATAGGACCCATCTGAAATATCCTTACAGACGCGCATGGCGATAATCTCTCTTGGAAGACCTTCAAATTTTTTCATTGTTGTCCTTTCCAACTATATACCGATTGAAATCTGCGACCGGGGTACTTTGACGACGCGCTGAACAAATATCCCCGGGGTGTGCACCTGATCCGGCAGAATCTCTCCGGGTTCCAACAGGTTTTCCACTTCAGCAATAGTTATTTTTCCGGCAGTGGCCATGACATGGTTGAAATTTCTGGCCGTTTTCCGGTACTGAAGATTGCCTTCTGAATCACCAGCATACGCATGGACAAAAGCGATATCCGGTTTAAGCGCATATTCCAGCACGTACTCCCTGCCGTCAATGATCCGGGTTTCCTTGTCGGCACAGCAGGTCTGACTGTTTGTGATCCGAGTATTTCTGACCAGAGTACCCGTACCGGTCGGAGTATAGAACGCAGGAATCCCGGCTCCGGCGGACCGATATTTTTCTGCCAGTGTCCCCATGGGATAAATTTCCAATTCAATACTGCCGTCTCTGACGTGCTGTTCAAAGGCATTGTCCAGCCCTTTGCTGATGGAACGGGGCAGGGCATAGGAATCGATCACTTTGGCAATCTGATTATTGTCCATCAACGTCTGTGCCTCTTCTATAGCCCCCAGCAGGGGACCGGAGCCGCAAGCCAGGGTGAGTTTCCTAGAACCATTTTTCACCAGAGCCTTTAAAAGCCCTCTGGGAACACCGGCGGTAAAAAACCCCCCCACCGCGATGACCATGCCGTCTTCCACATCGTTCAAAGCCTGCTGTATATCTTTATATACCTTGTTCATACTTGCTGTCTTCCCCCTCTTTTTTTACCGAAAATACTATCAACCGTCTAATTAAGATAATCTGCCGAGGGTACTGATTATTGAATGCTAAACCGCTCCCCTGAGTTTCTGGGTCGCTGTTTCATAAATCTCAAATGTTTCTGGATCAATGACCACCTTATACACTTCCCGGGCCATTCTCACCGAGACCAGTTCATTCTTAACGTCCATCCTCACCGCCTCGGGATCCCGCTCTTCAGGAAGTCCGATGCCTGCACCACCGCCCGTCTTAGTGACGTACACATCCCCTGATTTCAGTTGTTGAATGACATGAGGGTGTCTGATTTTAACTCGTTCATCCCCCCGAATCACATAGGCCTCGTTGACCCGGGACGGTTGTCCACCCTGCTGACCCGGACCTTGTGTTGCCCACCCGTCACAAGGTCCTAAATTGGAAATACAGTCAGACCCTTCGTTCACCGCTTCCCATCGCACACCAGGAGCGCTTCGCCATTTACCGGCTCCGTGTGAATCCGTCATGAATTCATATTTTGTCACACGCCAGGGAAACCGGACCATCTCCTCTTCAGCATCCGCCTTACTGACGACGCCCAAGGTCCCACCGCAGGCAAAACACTGATACCCGTCATAACCATACACGGCTCCGGCACCCGCATCCGGACAGAATGATACATCGACATACAGCTCATTGGTTCTTGGATCATGGCCGATAAACATCAGTTCATTGGGGCCTGCATAAGATGCAATGGCGTGGTCCGGTAATGCCTGGGAAAGTACCGACAACACGCACTCCACCACTCTGCCGCCAACCAGGGAAGGCGCCGCCGCTACCAGACTGCCATCTGTACAATCACAGACTGATCCTTTTCTGGAAACGATGTGTAAGGGTTTCAAGCTTCCTTCGTTATGATAGGCGGCCAGTTCCGGATCCAGAAAAAGAAACACAGTGGCTACGGCCATACTCTGGAGAACAGAATACCCCATATTGACAAAACCTTTGCACTGATCATCACTTTCTGAAAAATCAAAAGTTGCTTCATCACCCTGGATGATCAATTTGCATTTGACGGTAACGGGTTTTCCCATTTCAATGCCATCATCATCTGTATTTGATTCCGCAACATATATGCCGTCCGGCCACTTGGAAATTTCTTCCCGCACCGCCTTTTCCGTCCGTCTGATCATTTCATCAATGCAGGTAAATACCGTGTCTTTGCCATATTTATCCAGCAATTCCACGGTTCTTTTCTGTGCAAACGTGGTGCTGCCGATCAGCGATTTTATCTCCCGCCGCATCATATCGGGCAATCGGTTGTTGGCAAGAATTAAGCCCAGCAAATCCTCTCTCATCTCGCCCTTTTCCACCAATTTGATCGGCGGAATATGAAGCCCTTCTGCAATGGAATCATGTGCGATATAATAAGCACCGGGAAACGAACCGCCATTGTCCGGCACATGGGTTCCCATACAGGTAAACAGGACCAGTTCATCATCGTAAAATATCGGGCAGATGAACACCCAGTCCGGAAGATGGACGGCTCCGGCATTGAACGGGTCATTGGTCATAAATACATCACCGGGATGAATGTTGTCCCCAAACTGCTTTTTCACCGCTTTGATCGGGAACGAACTTGAAATCAACCGGCAGGGAAATCCTTCCGGAATGGCGATGGCATTTCCTTTTGCATCCCAGATGCCGTAAGCCAGATCATGAAGCGTGACAGCCAGAACATTGGTCGCCGTTCTTTCAATGGTTTCTCTCATTTCTTTGCAAATCCGCTGTATGGCATGCCAGGTCGTCGCTATAGTAATGGGATCGATCTTTTCCATGTTTATACTCTCCTCATAATGTAATTACCAAAATCATCCACTTTGCATTGAAAATTCTGAGGTATCACCACCGTCGTCAAAGGCTCTTCAATAACCGCCGGTCCAAGAATCATATTTCCGGCTTTTAGCTTTTTGCCATCATAGATTTGTGTATCAATAAATCCTTCGGAAAAATAACACGGGCGCATTCTCTTCATCGCTGAAGAAGCATCTTCCGTACCTGCTTCCACTTTTTTTACATTGATCTTTTGTCTTTTCACTTTTGCGATCAACCGCAGATTTCGAAATTCAACCGACACCCATGGCAGAGAAAAGGTGTAAAGATCATTATGTTTCCGATGAAATTCATTTGTCAGTTTCTCAATATCCGCACCGATTATCTCACCATCAGGAAGTCCCATCTCTATTTCATGATATTGTCCCACATACCGAACATCAGCAGACCGGGTGAGCGTCAGATCCTTTCTGGATATATCCAGCACTTCGAACTCGCTCAGCGTCTCCGCTATCATATCTTCGAATAACCGGTTGATTTCATTTGTGTCGGCATTTTCTATTTTAGAAATATAGGATCTTAAATAATCCCGACCAATATCCAGAGAAAACATACTCCATGCACTGAACGACGGCGCATAATTGGGAATGATCACCTTATCAATATTCAGCAGATCGGCAATAAATGCACAACAAAGCGGCGTGGCTCCCCCAAATGCCAGCATGCTGAAATCTCTGACATCCACCCCTTTTTTGGTGGTGATCTCCGTGATTCCGTTGGCCATAGATGAATTTACTGTTGTCATTATGGCCTGGGAAGCTTCTTCAATGGTCATGCCCAGAGGTTCCGCAACTTTTTTTACGGCGGCTCTGGCAAAATCAACATTCAACTCCATTTTGCCATACCAGAACCCATCTGTCGGGATATATCCGAGAATCACCGCTGCATCGGCCACGGTCGGTTCTGTTCCGCCTTTGTTGAAACAGCAGGGCCCAGGATCAGCACCGGCGCTTTGCGGACCAACACGCAACAATCCCAATGGACCGATCCAGGCAATACTCCCCCCTCCTGCCCCAATGCTCTGGACATCAACCACCTTCACTCCCAGTCGCTCGTCGTTAAGCCATACACCTGGAGTCAACGTCACCTCACCCTGTTTAATCAAACTGGCATCAAAGGTCGTACCGCCCATGTCGGCACCGATAAAATTTGATTCGCCTAAAACTTCTCCCAGGAATGCACCGCCGGCCGGTGCAGCAGACGGCCCTGAACCGATCAGGTAGACGGGTTTTCGTTTGATTGCTTCCACGGACTGAGCAAACTGGTTGGCCTGCATGATCAACAGTTGCCCGTTGAATCCCGCCTTCTGCAGACCTCTCTCCAATTTTCCCATGTATTTTGATACGATGGGTCCAATACTGGCGCTGATCACCGCAGTGCTCAGTCGTGCATACTCACCCATTGTTGGAAGAATGTCGCAGGAATAGGTCACAAACACGTCTTCACCCAGAAATTTTTGGCAAAGTTCCGCCGTTTCCTTTTCATTCTGAGGGTTTGCATAAGAATTAATAAAGCAGACAGCGACCGCCTCCACTTTTTCTCTTTTCAATTTCTCGATGACAAGCTTCAGTTCCGCCCGGTTGATGGGCTTGCTCACCTCCCCGTCAAATCGGGTTTCCTCTTCCAGCGTGAATCTTAAATATCTGGGGACGATCGGTTCATAAGGTGGAATAATGGCTTCATACATTGATTTTGTCTCAATTTTGAGAGCTCGGCGCATCTCAAGAATATCTCTGAACCCGGTTGTAGTGATCAACGCCGTTTTCGAAATATTTCGTGTCACCACCGCATTGGTCGCCACGGTTGAGCCGTGTATGATCAACCCAAGCTGGCTGATAAACGCCTCTTTATCCTTGCCATACCCCTTGGCTGCCACTCCTAACACATCCAGCACGCCTTGAGAGAACTCTTTTGGAGTACTCGGCGCCTTAAACTGTTCAAAGTTTCCCTGTTCGTCCGAAACAACACAATCGGTAAACGTCCCGCCTATGTCAATACACGCCTTATACATGGTTGATCTCCTTGTTCCCTTGATGCCATCTCATGGCCTGTTACCCCTTTTATCCAATGTGAAAAAGATTTTTCAGATTATTTCCGGAGAACATGGGGCAGCATTTTTGCCCCTTTGAACCCTTCTGTCAGCATGTATCTGGGATTGTATTTTTCCCTTCCCAGTCCCGGGTTGGCGGAACACCTGCCCGGCAGACATAAGTCAAAGCCCACCCAGCACAGATTGTCCTTTTTACACCGGTTGATATCGGCGACCCTGTTTTCCCTGACCTTGTTGACCAGATCCGGGTCCGCCACCAGCGGACGTCCCAGTCCGACCATGTCTGTCCATCCTTTTGTGACTGCTTCTTCGGCCAGATCCGGTGAATGCACACTGGGTGTCAGGATCGGAACCTTCACCACATCTCTCAACTGCCTTGACCAGTTCAGGTATCCCCCGTCGACCTTGCTGTCCATCTTGGCCTCTGGGATGGGTGGAAAACCGATGGTCGTGCTCCAATAGTCGATGCCCAGTTCCTGGAGTTTGACCGCCAGCCACTTGGTGTCATCCAGCGTATAGCCTCCCTCACCGCCGCACTCACTGCCCACACGCACACCAATCGTGAAATCCTCCCGCTCTTCCCGGAGGGATTTGATGACCGCTTCAGCATATTCGAGTATGAACCGGTTCCGATTTTCCCGGCTCCCGCCGTATTTGTCGGTTCTCAAGTTGAACCGGGGATCACGGAACTGGTCCAGAATATAGTGATGGCACAGATGCAGTTCCACCCCGTCAAACCCGGCCAGTACCGCCAGCTTGGCATTCCGGGCCGATTCTTCGATAAGCTGTTCCATCTCCGCTACTGTGATGGCTCGGGGCTTGGGATGCCGCATGTATTTTTCCTTCAGCCATTTGCCTTTCATCCGTTTTGTGATGATGGTTTCCGCCTGGCCGTGGGACTGGTCCGTGCCGAACTTATAATCGATACCTTCGGACGGCGCGAACGGCTGCACGTCATCCCGCATGGGGTTGCCCCGGCTGCCGCTGGCCGGCAGAATCTGGGCAATGGCTTTGGATCCGGCCACTCGTATACTTTCCGCCAGCATGGACATCCCGGGAATGTGCTCGATGGAAGTCAGATAGGGCCAGGGAATATTGGCCACCGGCTTGCCGATGTCCGTACACAGAATCGCACCGACGATGCAAAGGCCGGCCCCGCCTTTTGCCCGGGCCACATAATATGCGATGTCCGTTTCCGTGATCATCCCAGTCCAGTCCGGAAACAGAAAATTACACGGGGCCATTACGTATCTGTTCTTAAGCTCGGTTGATCCAATTTTGATCGGTTCAAATAATTTGTCATATGCCATGTCAGTGCGTCTCCCTTCCCTGTTTGATTGATTTGCCGTGAAGCATCAATTATGCTTCAATTATTACCCCTCACTGCCTTTTGCCGTATTCCAACGCTGTCGGTGCCAACATTGAATCAAATTACCGTTGATCATTTTCCTTAACCCCGCATCACCTCCCCTTTTCAATTAAAGCTGATTCATTTATTTTCCGTGTTTATTAGTTAGTTGACGGTTTATTTTCCTGCCCGCTTTTCCAGAAAAGCGGTAACCCGTTCTTTTGATTCTTCTGTAGCACATGAAATACCAGCCAGCTTTGACTCGAGCAGCAGGCCCTGATTTAAAGAAAGATCTGCAGCATACTCAACTGCCTCCATCCCGTTTTTGACGGCAATCGCACTGTTTTTTATAATCCGGTTTACCAGTGTTTCACATCTGCTGATCAAGTTTTCCCGGGGAACCACCTCACTGACAATGCCGAGACGATATGCGGTCTCAGCATCGATAATATCTCCGGAAAGGATAAGTTCCATGGCGGCTGTTTTCCCCACCAGACGGGTCAAAAGCTGAGTCCCACCCCAGCCGGGAAGAAATCCCAGAGTAATCTCTGTCAGTCCCAGTTTTGCATTCTGCGATGCCAGACGAAACGTGCAGGACAGCGCGATTTCAAAACCACCGCCTAAAGCCAGACCGTTGACAGCCGCTATGGACGGTTTGCCAAGTTTCCTTAGGATACCAAAGGCTTCCTGGCCATAGACCGACCAATCAATTGCTTTGACCGCCTCCTGTCCGGTTTCACTAAAAATATCGATATTCGCTCCAGCACTGAATGCTTTTTCACCTGAACCCGTAAGGATAACGGCCCTGCAATGTTTATCTTCCCGACATGTTGACAGAATCTGTGCAAGATGAGCAATCGACTCCCGGGTCAGCAGGTTGAGTTTTTTGGGACCATACAATGTGATATAACCAATCCCTTGCTTAATTTCATATTGGATATCGGTGTAATTCATATTTATGATACCCCTTCCAGAAGAACTGCGAATCCCATCCCTCCCCCGGCGCAAAGGGAAGCAACCCCGGACTCCAACCCTTGATCTTGCATCTGATACAACAGCGTCACCACCAATCGACACCCTGTTGCACCCACCGGATGACCCAGAGCGATACCATTGCCATAGATATTTGTTTTTTCGCGATCCAATCCAAGCACCTTTTCACAGGCCAGATACTGTGCGGCGAACGCTTCATTTATTTCATACCGGTCAATATCGTTGACACCAAAATTTGATTTTGCCAGAACCCCTTGAATAGCGGGAACCGGTCCAATCCCCATATAGTCAGGATCCACACCAGCAACATGATAAGCACTGATCTTTGCCAACGGCTTGAGCCCCAGTTCATCTGCCTTTTCCCGATGCGTGATGATGATTGCCGAAGAAGCATCATTCATGCCGCAGGCATTTCCCGCGGTAACGGTCCCGCCCTTTTTGAAAATTGCCGGTAATTTGGCCATTCCCTCCAGAGTTGCATTGCTTCGCACATGCTCATCTGTATCAAAAGAAACAGGCTGCCCTTTTCTGCTGGGAATGGGATAAGGCGTTATTTCCTCAATGAATCTCTTGTCTTTGATCGCCCGAGCGGCCCGCTGATGGCTCAATAAGGCAAATTCATCCTGCTCCTCCCGGGATATCTCATATTTTTCCGCCAGATTTTCAGCAGTCAACCCCATGCCAACGCCAATAGAGGGTTCCTGCATCCCTTTCCAGACCAAATCATATGCCGTCAGATGTCTGAGACGCTGTCCCCAACGAGCTGAGTCCATAATGAACGGCGCATTGCTCATGCTTTCCACGCCCCCAGCCAAAACGACATCGCATTCGTCGCATAAGATGGACTGTACCCCAGACATGATGGCCTGAAGAGACGACCCGCAGGTACCATTAATTGTAAATCCAGGAGCTTCCTGAGGAACTCCGGCTTTAAATGCGGCGTTGCGGGCTATATTTTGATCAACAGGGCTGAATGCACAGCCGAACATCACTTTGTCGATCCAGCCTGGTTGGACATTTGATCTTTTCAATACTGATGTAATCACATGCCGAGCAAGATCCATGGGCGGCACATTTTTCAGGGCACCGCCAAAATCACCTATAGCCGTTCTGGATGCACCGACTATCACTATTTCCTTCATATTTCACTGTCTCCTTTTTTGAAGATGGAATTTTTAAACATCACGAAAAAAGCCTGTTCCAGTCTTTTTTTTGTGAACTCCCCAGTCTTGAAACTGGGTCACAGCCTCTGTTGCTTAAAAAATGAGTCTTGAGACCTTCCAACCAACCAAACCATATCAAACATACTAATCGGTTAGTATTTTCAGTATCATGAAAAAAAAATTGATGTCAAGCATTTTTTTAAAAATTCCTGGAAGATTTGAATACACTGTTTTATTGGGAAAGTTACTTATAAAAATAACTATTTGAAATAATGAGATATAATTATATAAATTTTTTGCTGTACTGAATTTTTCTCCAAAAAAACACCGCAACAAAACACCTTAAGAAAAGATGGATTCAAAGCAAGCCAAACAGAAATACCAATCGGTTGGTATTTACAACCACGAAACGACCAGTTTTGGTGCACTTTATCAGCGACATGAAAACAACAAGGATTAAAGAAATGACCCCCAAAGAACAATCAGATTGATAAAAGGCATCTCACGCAAACGACTACGATGGTTGGTTATCCGGCCCCCATGCTGAAGCGAAGGCGAATCATTTCATCGGCGATCGTGGAAGACAGCCGATTTCCGTAATGGTGACCCGGCCATACGATGGTATCACCGGAAAGCTTCGCAATTTTCTTATAAATGGAGTCCTGCATCGAATTTGGAGATCCTCCTGGAAAATCAGTTCTACCCACAGATCCGACAAACAACGTATCTCCGGTAAAACAATGATTGCCCATGAGCAGGCAGATACTTCCAGGGGTGTGGCCGGGAGTATGAATAACGGTCAAAGACTTGTGACCAAAAAAAATTTTGTCCCCTTGAATCACAGTCACATCGCTTGGAGGGGCGGGGGAATATCCCAAACGCTTTCTGGTCTTTACAGATTCCGGGGAAGTGAAAAACAAATCATCCAGGACATGGATATAGATCTTTGCCGATGTTACAGCTTTTATTCCAGCATTCCCACAGGTATGATCCGGATGTCCGTGGGTGTTGACAATGGCTTCAATGTGCAGATTGGATTTTTCCGCAATATCCAGAATCCGACTCTCCTCGCCACCCGGATCGATAATCAGGCCTGCGCCAGTCTTTTCACACCCGAGCAGATAACAACATACCTTCATGGGTCCTACTTGAATCTGTTGAGGCGTCATGGATAACGGATCATTTTGAGAGCAAGGCAAAGGATTCTTCCGGCGGTTATGGCAGCATTCCCTTGATGAACAGGTGCCGGAATGTTTTGACAAACTGTCTGCCATCGATATAATCACGGTTTAACGTCCACTGATGCAGTATCCCATCCTGAATAGCCATAAAAGTCAGTGCTGCCAGGTCCGGATCAACCTGCTTGTCAATGACACGTTTAAGAATTCCTTTTCGAATTATTTCACTAATGTATTGCTGCAGCTTTCTATACGTTGCTTTGAGAATGGGTTGAAAATCAATATTGGCATTCAACTCACTTGTAAGAACTGTCAAAAATACACAAAGTTCATAATTTTCAAGCGCAAATCTTGAACTGAAAGTGATGACACCGTTCAATTTCTCGACTTCATCCCCCTCGATCGCGTCAACAGTCAAAATCAACTGGTCTATGAACTGTATCTCATATTCATGAATAATTCGAATCAGCAAATCCCCTTTACTTTTGAAATGTGCATATAAAGCACCCTTTGTCAATCCGATTCTGCTGGTGATATCGCTGATGGATGTGCCATGATATCCCTTACGGACAAAAAGCTCAATTGCCGCCTGAATGATTTTTTGTTCTGTTTTTTTTCTATATCCCATTCGAAATCTCTTAACTTTTATTCTAATCGATCGGTCATTGTTTTTGATAATAATTTTCTTCAGTAAACAAAAAAATTTTTTACATTACCAGTTATTAATAGGGATATATATCAAATTTTTTGCCGATTTCAAAGCACATATCACAGCTTTTAAATTTCTTTGCATCGCCTGCCCAAACTATCAAAAAATACAGATGAAAACCATAATTCTGATTGTTCAAAAAATACCGATCGTTTTTCAGCTGGCAAT
This sequence comes from Desulfotignum balticum DSM 7044, assembly GCF_000421285.1. GTDB lineage: Bacteria > Desulfobacterota > Desulfobacteria > Desulfobacterales > Desulfobacteraceae > Desulfotignum > Desulfotignum balticum. The sequence continues at coordinate 951,035 of NZ_ATWO01000001.1, read as the reverse complement.
ATGGAATGTCTTTAATTGAAAGAAGTCTTTTTAGACAAAAAAACCCCCGGTGTTTATCAGCCGGGGGGATCCTTTAAAAATGCCGGGTTGCTTATCTACCTGGCATTGGGAATAAACAAAGTCTTATCCAGCAATTTGAATTCAGCGATCATATTTTGGGCTTTCTCACCGGTGATCCAGTCGGAAAACTGCACGGCTGCCTCATAATTGACATTTTCGCAGCGATCCGGGTTCACGGCCATGACACTGTATTGATTTTTCAGAAAATCATCGCCTTCCACCAGAATCTTTAACTTCGGGTTCCCTTGGGCGGTGTGTTCATATTTGATGTAAGTGCCCCGGTCCGTCATGGTATAGCCGTTTTTTTCCCCGGCCATATTAATGGTGGCCAGCATTCCCTGCCCGGCCTGAACATACCAGGATTCGGCTTCAGGGATGGGCAGTCCGGCGGATTGCCACAAAAAAAGTTCTTTTTTATGGGTACCGGAATTATCCCCCCGGCTGACAAACCCTGCCTGGGTCTGCACCACTTTGTTCAACGCGGCACTGACTGATTTGCCTTTGATTTGGGCGGGGTCGGACCCCGGACCGATGAGCACAAAATCATTGTACATGATCTCTTTCCGGTCTACGCCAAAGCCGTCTGCCACAAATTGCTTTTCCGCGGCCGGTGCATGGACCATCAACACATCGACATCACAGTTTTCTCCCAGTTTCAGGGCGTTGCCCGTTCCAGTGGCCACCCATTTCATCTCAATCCCCGTATCTCGGGTAAATTCAGGTACCAGGTATTCCAGCAGGCCGGTATTGTCGGTGCTGGTGGTGGTGGCCATCATCAACGCGCGAACCGATTCCCCCCATGCCGGAACAGTGAACAGACAAAATATCATCCCCATCACAACCAATTTTAACAGGCGTTTCATACAAAGCGCTCCTATTCAAGTGTTATTTTTAGAAAAAAATACACTTTTAGATCCTGATGGTCAATGAAAAGTATCTTTATTGATTATTACTAACCAATGCTTACTTAAAATAACCATAAATCCATTCTACTGGGAGTGCCCGGCCGAAACATCATAAAAAAAGGCCGTGACGGCACCTTTTGCAGATGCCCATCACGGCCTTAATCTGTCTTTAATTTTTCCGGTCACATCCCGGATTCACACGGGATGTGGCCGGGATGGATTTAAAGTGCTTTGACCGCTTCGGTCAGTTCAGGCATGAACTCCAGAATATCTTCCACAATTCCCACATCCGCCACCTGGAAAATCGGGGCTTTGGGGTTTTTGTTCACTGCCACGATAAAGGGATTGCCTTTGACACCCCCCAGATGCTGGAATGATCCGGAGATCCCCATGGCCATATACACCTTGGGTTTGACGGTCTGTCCGGAAGTTCCCACCTGGCGGGATTTTTCCAGCCATTTGGCATCCACGATAGGCCGGGAACAGGACACCACAGCCCCCATGGCATCGGCCAGTTCCTGGGCAATCTCGATGTTTTCTTCCTCTTCGATCCCCCGGCCCACAGATACCAGGACATCGGCTTTGGTAATATCCACATCACCGACTTCAGCCACCACCACTTCCAGAAATTTTCTTTTGGCACTCAGATCTTTCACGTCACCGGATTTGTCCACCACAGAGCCGCCGGCAGCAGTGTCTTCGGTGGGGGCAAAAGATCCCGGCCGGACAGTGATCACCGCACCGGAAGAAACATCGGATGTGACATGGGTGTATACAGCCCCGCCCAGTTCCTGGCGGATCATTTTCAGATCCTGGCCGTCCAGGCCTTCAAAATCCACAATATCCGCTGCATACGCGGAATCCATTTTCACGGCCAGTCCCGGTGCCAGATCCATGCCAAACGTATCATGGGGCAGCAGAATGATTGCATCATGGGGAAGTACATCCAGCAGCGCTTTTCTGACCTGTTCCGCGTTGGGATACGCCAGATCCGCATGATCGATTTTAATGACTTGTTTATAAATCCGGGTCATGGCATCGGCCACTTTGTCCAGATCCGCACCCGTTCCTGCCGCAACTGCGGTCACTTCAGCAGACGGGTCTATTTTTTTTGCCGCATCCGGATACTCCAGTGCCACATCTTCTGCAGCCCCGTTCTTGAATGGAATATATGCAAACATCTGTGTCATGATCAAAGTCCTCCTTTGGCTTTCAGCTTTTCAATCAGTTTTTCAATGATCTCTTCCGTGGATCCTTCCAGCATTTCCGCACCGTCTCCAAGATCCGGCACAAAATAATCCACCCGCCGGGTTTTGGCGCCGTCTTTACCCACGGCCGCAGGATCGATGCCCAGATCTCCGGCACCTTTCACCGGCACATCCACACTGGCCACCTTGCGGATCCCCCGGATCCCCACATACCTGGGTTCATTGATACCGGTCTGAATAGACAGCACGCAGGGAAGCTGAATTTCATTCATTTCCTGGTTACCGCCTTCGATCTCCCGGCCCACATGAATGGAAGTATCATCTTTGACTTCGATCTTGTTCACCAGCGACGCATACGGATAATCCAGCATGGCTGCCAGCATACCGCCCACCTGGCCGGCCCCTTCATCGGCCTGGGCCCCGGTGAGAATCAGATCATATTTGCCTTTCTCGACTTCCGCTTTAAGGATGGCGGCAATGCCTTTGCCGTCGGATCCTTCAAACGCGTCATCACTGAGCAGAACCCCATTGTTGGCACCCATGGCCATTTCCCGGCGCAGCACCTCTTCAGACTCGTCATCCCCGACAGTGACCACCGTGACAGACCCGCCCACATTGTCCACAATCTGAATGGCTTCTTCCACCGCATAGTTATCCCATTCATTCACCGAATAAACCAGGTCGTCCCGGTCCAGATCGTTTCCCGCTGAATTGAGTTCAAATTCGTTCTCCGCTGTATCCGGAACCCGCTTGACACACACTAAAATCTCCATTTATTACCTCCTTTACTTGTGCGGGCAGAACGTGTTTTTGACCGTTCCGCCGTCTGCGTTATTTTTGTAAACCGTTATGCTAAATGCCGGGCAATCAGTTCCGTAAAATCCAGAGCTTCCATTTCGCCTTCCTTGCCGGCGACCTTGATGGCGTCCTGGATATTCACCAGACAGAAGGGGCAGGCCGTCACAATGACGTTGGCACCAGCCTCCGCTGCCATGTTCACCCGCAAAACCCCCATGCGGGTTTCCTCTTCCGGCTCATAAAACAGCATGAGCCCGCCGCCGCCGCAGCAGAAAGACCGATCCCGGCTCTTTTCCATTTCCACCCGGGTCAGGCCGTCAATGGCATCCAGGGCCTGGCGGGGATCTTCATATATGCCGTTGTGCCGTCCCAGGTAACAGGGATCGTGATACACATAGGTTTTTTCCGGATGCAGGCAGGGTTTGAGGGACAATACCCCGGTGGTGATCTTTTCCGCCACCACCTGACTGATATGCCGCACCGGCGGCAGACCGGTATAATCATTTTTCAGCGCGTTGTACGCGTGGGGGTCGGCTGTGACAATCTGTTTGACACCCGTGGCCAGGATCGCTTCGGTATTCTGCGCTTTCAAATCCTGATACAGCATCTCTTCTCCGAACCGGAGCACCTCGTTGCCGCTGTCTTTTTCATCCTTGCCCAGGATCCCGAAATCCACCCCGGCCCGATTCAGAATCATGGCGGTGCGCCGGGCGATTTCCTGGATATTGTCATCATAGGATGTGATGCTGTCCACAAAATACAGGGTATCGGCTGATTCCTTGGCCAGATCCTTGATGGGATATTCCGCCTTGAACTCTTTTTCCAGGGCCCAGTCCGCCCGTTTTTTCTCCATCTTGCCGTAAGGATTACCGCGTTTTTCCAGGGCTTTCAAGGGTTTTTGCAGAGACTGGGGCACCAGGCCTTCATCCACCATGCCGCGCCGCAGATCCACGATCTTGTTGATGTATTCAATGGCCAGGGGACATTCTTCCTCACACGCCCCGCAGGTGGTGCAGGACCAGATTTCATCTTCCGTGTAGATGTCTTCCACCAGCATCTTGCTTTTGTAGATTTCACCGGACAACGGATAATTTTTGAAAATCAGATCCCGGGCCTTGATGGTGATAAACCTCGGCGACAAAGGCCGTCCCACGGCATTGGCCGGACACTGGTCGGAACACCGGCCGCAGTCGGCACACGAATAAAAATCCAGCATGTGTTTCCAGGTGAAATCCTCCAGTTTTTTGACGCCGAAAGACTCCAGATCATCCAGTTGTTCGTCGGAGACCCCGTATCTGACCGGTTTGATTTTTCCTTTGTCCAGACGCATGAAAAACACATTGAAGATCGAAGTGATCACATGAAAATGTTTGCCCAGAGGCAAAAAACACAGAAAAAAGAAAAAAGTCAGGTCATGCAGGAAATAGGAAAAAATATGAAGCCCCTGAAGAAAATTCAGGGATGCGCCGGTCAGCATGTGCGTGAAGAGCCACACCAAAGACAAGGGCGCCACAAAATGCCATTCCCCGGTCTGCTGATAGGCAAAGGCCAGTTCAGACGCTTCAAACAGGCTTTCAGAGATCATCAGGGTACCGATGATGCCAAGCACAAATACAGCCTCTGCGGTATGGTCCTTGCCGTATTTTTCCGGCACCGCATACCTGGCAGGTTTGAAAATTCCCCGGCGGATACCCGCCACAATACAGGCGATCAGCACAAAGGTGGCGGCATAATCTTTCAGGAAATTATACACATCTCCCAGCCAGCCCCCGAACCCCGGCAGAACAAATCCATCGGAAAGACCGATAATCACCAGGGACACGGACCGGATGGATAAAATCAGAAAACCGGCAAAGATAACAATGTGCAGCACCCCTGCCAGCATGTACCGGGGTTGTCTGATCTGTCCCAGCCAGATGGTGATCAGCCGGATGATGCGCTGGCCAATGCGGTCCATCCGGTAATCCGGAGCGGCCCGGACCAGGGGGGCCAGGCGCCGGGCCATGATGTAAGCGAACAGGCCTATCCCCACCACAGGCAGAATAAAAGACAGAATGGCTGCCGGAAAAATCCCGAAAAATTGATAACTTGCCGGACCGATAATTGAAGTCATATACTGTTTCCTCCAAAAAATTCTTAGCTGATTATGAATTTAAACTCACTGAGCTTTAATAAAGATGGCGATTCCCGTCAAGCAAAATCCCGAATTCAAATCCATTTAAAAAATAGCTGCCGTTTATACACTGTATGGCATTTATTCTTCTTTCACGCCATTCAGATACAAATCCACCAGAGGGTCTGCCATGGCCACCAGATCATAACGGCTCCCGGCGGACACCCAGGTGGAGATCACCCCTTCCACAGCGCCCAGAATAAACCTTTTTACCAGGCCCACAAACAGATCCTGGCGGATGGAACCCTCGATTTGTCCCTGTTCGATGATGTCGGACAACAAGTCCAGATACATCTTAGAAATATCTTTGATCTGGGATTGAATATCCCGCAGATACCGGACCTCGGATTGAAAAATCACCGCCATATGCCGGTCGCTCTGGAATTCCTGCAAATGACAGCGAATCAGGTTTCTGAGTTTTTCCTCCGCCGTTTTTCCGGCGGCCACGGCATCATTCATTTTTTCAAACACAATGCTGGTTTTATAACTGATATACTGGTATAAAATATCATCTTTGTTTTTAAAATACAGATACAGTGTACCGTCCGCCACGCCGGCCCGGGATGCAATCTGGGAGATGGTGGCCTTGTAGAACCCGTATTTTGCAAACACCGCCCCGGCACTGTTGAGAATATTGAGATATTTCTCTGATTTGTTTTTCTGCAAACCCACCTCGCATCTGGTTCTAAAATGAATATTAATTCATTATCTAACAACAGTTGATTGCAAATGTCAAGAAAGGATTCGCAGAAGAATATTAAAAAGCTTTTGATTTTTTATCTTTTTTTACAAATAGTTATAATTAAAGATGGATTCCAGCTCAATGGTAAAACAAAAAATGACCCGTGTTTCTTCAAATGAATATTAATTCATTCATTAATATTCCTTGCTTTTGGCACATTTTCATGCCAAAAAAAAGAAGGCTGTTTATTTTCAACCGCCACAAACCAATGGGAGAAAAACCATGTCACATCATCACACCCCCGATTTTCAAACCGCTTTGGATGTGGGCCGCCCCCCCAATATCAAAAAGCTGTTTCCCCATTCCAAGGCATTGATTGTCAGCGGCAAATACATTGACCAGGCCATGCTCGAAAAAGGCAGATGCATGACCATTGCGGCCAACGGCAGAAATGCATTCGTTATCCGGGGCGCGCTGGCTGCGGCCCAGCAGGCCAATGCCGCCATCATCATCGAAATCGCCCGGTCCGAAGGCGGCACCAATGCATACTGCGCCGTCAATCTGTGGAATATCGCCCGGCAGACCGATGCATTCATGAACGAGCTGGGCATCACCATACCAGTGGCCATCCATGCGGATCATTTCGGGATCAAGACCCCGGCGGACATCGAGCCGGGCAAAACCGAAATCACTTCCCTGTTTGATGCAGGCATCACTTCCATTGCCATTGATGCCTCCCATATGCCCGATGACCAGAACCTGCTGGCCAATCTGGAACTGGCATCGTTTGTCCCGAACTGGGCCGGTCTGGAAACCGAGGTGGGAGAAATCAAAGGCAAACTGGGCTTATCCACGGCCCAGGAGGCCCTGTTCCTGATCCAGGGATTAAACGCCCACGGCATTTTTCCGGACTGGATCGCTTTGAACAACGGGACCACCCACGGCATCGAGCAAAGCGATGCCGGCATTGACGTCCCATTGACCGCACAGATCCATGAGGCCCTGGCCCCTTATAAGGTATCCGGGGCTCAGCACGGCACCTCGGGCAACAGCTCGGACCGGCTCCGGCAGATCGCTGAAAAGACCCGCACCACCAAAGCCAATGTGGCCACGGCCCTGCAAATGATTTCCTGGGGGGTTCAGGTCAATGACTATGGGAATGCCATTTTAGATGACGCCGGCCGGTTTATCAAACAGCCGGACAAAGGCGTGGATGAAGCCATCTGGCAGCAGATGCTGACCTATGCCAAAGACCAGGGGCTCACCGGCGGCAATTTCAAAAAACTCAATGCGCCGTTTGAAAACCGTTTTCTGGCCCAGCCCAAAGAGATCCGTGACCGCATGGCCAATGGCGTTCAGGCGTTTGTGTATACACTGCTCACGGATGTATTCAATGCGTCTGACACGGCGAACATTGTTTTGTCCCATATTCTGGAAACCCGGTCCCATGATCCCGGGGTTAAATCGGAAACCATTGAATCCATCGAGGAATGGACCGAAGAAAAAATCAGGAAAAATGCGGTAACGATCAGTTCAAACAAAGGCCCTGAAGGGGATTTTGACGATTAAGGCGCCTGGGAGATATGTGATTGCAAATACCAGCCTATCAGATTCAAAATGTATTGCGGCTTTATTTCAGGCAGCTGGGGGAAGGGAAAATCCTGGAAAAATCAGGCCGTTTTGTGATGTCATCCGACACACCCCGAACGATTTCCTCGGAAGGGACCCGGCAAACCATTATCGATAAAGTCGCAGCAGGAATTGTGGAAAAAATCATCTCAGAAGCGGCAGCGTCAGAGCCGCCGAATCCATTAACCGGCAGACAGATCCCTCTGTCTGCCGGGAAGCCCGGTCATAACCGGGACAAAATACACTTCACCTACCTGCTCATAGACCGGCATAACACACAAACCCTGCGAACTGCCAAAGACATTCACCCGTATCCGGGTCGTCATGCTTTCTCTACCGACTGATTGTTGTCATGGACTTTTTTGGCCCGGGACCAGAAAACATTTTTTTCCGATGCGGACAGGGCACCAAGGGATATGTTTTTTTCAGCCAGATCGGTTTCCATCAAACGAAACCGGCTTTCAAACTTGGCTGTGGACCGGGCCAGGGCTGTTTCAGGATGGAACCCGGCAAACCGGGCCACATTCACCAGAGAAAATAAAATATCACCGAACTCCAGCATGATTGCGTCTTCGTCTTTTTGTTCCAGCGCAGATTCAAATTCAGCCATCTCACTTTTCACCGTGTCCAGAACCTGGTGAATATTTTCCCAGTCAAACCCTTTTTTAACTGCGGATTTAGACACCTTCATGGCCCGGACAAGCCCGGGCATGCCCTTGGGAACATCATCCATGGCGGATAAACGAAGATCTCCATTTTTTTCACGGGTCTTGATTTGTTCCCACTGATCCAGTAATTCAGTCCGGGTCTTTACCACGGCATCGCCATACACATGGGGATGCCGGCGGATCATCTTTTCTTTAACCGTGTCCATCACCCGGGACATGGGAATCTGTCCGGAGTCATGAAATATTTCCATGATAAATACAATCTGGAACAGCACATCCCCCATCTCTTCACAGGTGTTCTCGAGATCCTTCTCAGCCAGGGCTTGCTGGAGTTCATACACCTCTTCGGCCAGACATTTCCACATGGTGACCGGGGTCTGGCGCCGATCCCATTCACACCCGTTTTTTCCCCGCAATGTCCGGATCACTTCCAGAACCGGGGCCAATGATTCCAATGGGATCTTCCTCCTTTGTCTGTGCATTTTCCACGTTGGTTTTATTCAGCCGCTCCAGAAAATCAATCCGAAAATTTCTGGAGATAAACAGGGTCATGGTCCGGGAGATCTTCGCCAGATACGGGGCGGTTTCAGATCGGGTCATCATGGCGGAAGACCCGGCCGACACAAACGTCGTCAGCATAATGAACAGCACCGAAACGATTAAAACGCCTTTGGCTGTGCCGAAAACCAGGCCGAATGTCCGGTCCACCCACCCCAAAAACACCACATGCATCAATTTGCGGATCAGTGCGGCCGTCAGTCCCACCAGAATTACAATACCGCAGAACAGTACACCAAAACTGATCAGATGCCGGATTGCAGGGGTTTGAACCAGAAAAGCCAGATGGGGTGACAAAATCCAGTAATAGGTGAATGCCCCGTAAAATCCGGCGATCACTGCCACGATCCCGGACATTTCCCGGATCAATCCCCGGAACACCCCCCGAATCATGCAGAACAGAACGATCACCAGAACCATCAGATCAAAACCGTTCATGGGTCCCCTTTCAATCGCATGTTTATGACGTGTCAACAAATAACAACTCCGCTGGTTTGCCGTCAAGATTTTTATTGACCTTTTTTTAAATTAAATGCACCCTAACACCCATGACAACCCTTGAGTTTGACAACATATCCATCGCCCGGCAATTGTTTGGATTCCACAATACCCACCTGGAAAAAATTGCCAAACGGTTCAAGATCACCATTCATTCAAGAGGCGGCTCCGTCACCCTTTCCGGGCCGGCACCGGAAGTACGCCAGGTCCATTCTCTGCTGACCCAGCTGTATTTGATTTTTACGAAAAAAATTTCAATGGAACCCGGAGATCTGGATGCCGCCATCGCTTTGATCAAAAAAGATCCGGATGCCCGGCTGGAAACCCTGTTTATGCACACGGTGTACACGACCGCCAGAAACAAACCGATTCGGCCCAGAAGCCTGAACCAGGTCAAGTATGTCAAGGCTATTGAAACCAAAGACATCCTGTTTGCCATCGGCCCGGCCGGTACCGGAAAAACTTATCTGGCCATGGCCATGGCTGTGGCGGCCTTTGCCAGAGGGGATGTCCGAAAAATCATCCTCACCCGCCCGGCTGTGGAGGCCGGCGAAGCACTGGGGTTTCTGCCCGGTGATCTGGCCGAAAAAATCAATCCCTATCTGCGGCCTTTATATGACGCGTTGTATGACATGCTTGAATTTGAAAAAGCCCGGACCTATATTGAACAGGAAATCATTGAAATCGCCCCCATTGCATTCATGCGGGGCAGAACCCTGAACAATGCATTTATCATTTTAGACGAGGCCCAGAACACGACCTCCCAGCAGATGAAAATGTTTTTAACCCGAATCGGATACGGTTCCAAGGCCATCGTGACCGGAGACATCACCCAGATCGATTTGCCCGGCGGCAAAAAATCCGGTCTGGTGGAAGTCAGAAAGATTCTCTCCCACATCAAAGGAATCGAATTCATTCATTTTTCCAGGGATGATGTGGTCCGGCACCAGCTGGTTTCCGATATTATCGATGCCTATGAAAAAAACAAAGATTAATAACTGGCTGGATTCAGCCAGACACTTTATTTTGTCCACCCCCTACCTGTTGTGGGCCATGTTGCTGGGCATTACGCTGTTGTTCACTTTTTCCCAGACACCGGAACAGCAGCAGATCACCGATGCGTATCAAATCGGAGATGTGGCCCAGCGGGATATCAAAGCGCCCAGAGACATCCTGGTGGAAGACCGGGAAGTGTCTGACGAACGGCGCAATCAGGCTCGGGATATGGTACGCATCGTGTACGATCTGGATGCGGACCTGCTGCCCCGGATTCAGGCCAGTGTCGAAGATGCCATGAAAATCGGCCGATCCCTGTTTGAACCGGGATCGACCCGAAAAACTGAAGATGAAACGCCGGCCGGAGACACCCCGGACCCCACCTTTGCCATGGTCCTGGAAACCAAACCCCTATTCGAAGAAAAACTGGGCATCGTGATCAGTGAAGGGGCATATTCCATCCTGCACAAACACCGGTTTGATCCAAACATCACCCAAAAAATTCAGACCATCATGGGAAAGGTGCTTTCCAACGGGGTGGTGGCGAACAAGGAAATTCTGCTGGAACAGGAACACAAAGGGATTGTCCTGCGAAACATCAAATCCAATGAAGAACAGGTCGTCAACAACCTCAAGGTGTTCTACGGACCGGATCAGGCCAAGGCCATGATCAGAATCGAGGGAGAGCCGCTGCTCAAAAAGGTCAACTACACCCTGACAAACCTGATCGTGGACATTTGCCAGCGACTGCTCCAGCCCAACATCTTCATGAACAAAAACGAGACCCAGGCCCGGATCCTGGCGGCCCAGGCCACCATCAATCCGGTCATGTACCAGATCAAGGCCGGAGAAATGATTGTCCGGGAGGGCGAACGGATCGACAAAACCCGGCTTATCAAGCTCAATGCCCTGCTGGAACAGACCGTTGTCAAAACGGTTTATGTGTCCGCCACCGGGGTTGCGCTGATCACGTTCACCCTGCTGCTGGTGTCATACCTTCTATTTTTCAGACATCATGCCGCCCTGGAAAACGACCATAACAAACACATGATTTTTCTGGCCCTGGGGCTGGTCCTGTATCTGGGCGCGGTCAAACTGTCCTCCTATCTGGTTCAGTCCGCAGATCCGAATCAGGCATGGGACCTGATGTCCGCTTCTTTTTTCATGGCCATCCCCCTGCCGGCCGCCGCCATGATCTGCTGCCTGTTTCTGGGATTCAGTATCGCCATTTATTTTTCCCTGGTGCTGTCCGTTCTGGCGAGTATTTCTTTTGGCGGCAGTTTCGAAGCATTCATCTTTTTTCTGTTAAGCTGCAGTATGGCCGCGTTCTGGGCCCAGGCCCGGCAGACCCGTAAAAACTTCATCATGACCGGCGTCAAACTGGCAATTTTCAATTCATTTCTGGCAATCGCCCTTGGTTTTTATTCCCTGACCCAGCCCGATCCGGTGATCCTGGCAAGAGAAGTAATCATCGCGTTCTGCGGCGGAATTTTTTCCGCTGTGCTGACCATCGGGTTCTGTCCATTGATTGAGATCATTTTTGACTATACCACGGAAGCCAAACTCCTGGAACTGGCCAATCTGGATCAGCCTTTGATCAAAAAACTGATGATCGAGGCCCCGGGCACTTACAACCACAGTGTGATCGTGGCCACCCTGGCGGAAGCGGCTGCGTCCGCCATTCATGCCAACAGTCTCAAAGCCAAGGTCATGGCCTATTACCATGACATCGGAAAGCTGGACAAGATCATGTATTTCATTGAAAACCAGGCGGACGGCAAAAACCGGCACGACAAACTCTCGCCCTCCATGTCTGCGCTCATTCTCATCCAGCATGTCAAAAAAGGGGTGGAGCTGGCCAAAACCCATAAACTGGGCAATGAAATTATCGAAGGCATCACCCAGCACCACGGCACCTCGTTGATCAAATTTTTTTACAACAAGGCGTTAAAAAGCGGAAAAGACAATATTAATGAAGAAAATTTCAGGTATCCCGGCCCCAAACCCCAGACCCGGGAGACCGGTATTGTCATGCTGGCGGATGTGGTGGAAGCGGCAGTGCGGGCCCTGGACCGGCCGACAGCCGCCAGAATCCGGGGACGGGTCAAGGAACTGATCAACGATATTTTTGCCGACGGCCAGCTGGAGGAATGTGAGCTCACCCTCAAGGACCTGCACCAGATCGCCAAAAGCTTCAACAATATCCTGACCAGTATTTATCACAGCCGTATTGAATATACAGACAAACCCCAGGAAAAGAAAAAAGAAAAAAATGACAGCACTTCAGATACTGATCGAGAACCGTCAAAAACCAATGGTGTCCACGCCGGTGCTTCGCAAAAAGACCGAACAGATCTTAAACGCCTTGGGCTGTAACCATCATGAAATCTCCATCGTGATCATGGATGACCTACAGATAAAAGAACTCAACCACAGTTTCCGGGGCATTGACCGTCCCACCAATGTGCTGTCCTTTCCCATGCAGGAAGGCGAATTTTCAGACATCACCCCCGGGCTGCTGGGGGATGTGGTCATCTCGGCCCAGACCGCGGCCAGAGAAGCACAGGAAGCCGGCATCACCCTGGACGAAAGAATGTCCCAGCTGCTGATCCACGGCATCCTGCATCTGGTGGGATTTGATCATGAAACAAGTAAGGCGGACGCGGATGACATGGAAACAAAAAGTTGTGAACTGTTAAGACTGGTTGAGCCCAATCCGGATCTGGCGGCATTTTAACCAAAGATCCGGCGGCATTGTGAAAACCAGGAAAGGAAGAATAAAATGGCAGAACTGGCTGTAAATGTAGATCATGTGGCCACCCTGCGCCAGGCCCGGGGCATTGACTATCCGGACCCAGTCGCTGCGGCGGTGGCTGCGGAAACCGCAGGTGCGGACGCCATTGTGGTCCATTTAAGAGGAGACCGCCGCCATATCCAGGAGCGGGACGTCCGTCTGCTCCGGCAGATCGTCCAGTCCAGGCTCATCCTGGAAATGGCCGCCACCAGTGAAATGCTGGGAATCGCCCTGGACATCATGCCTGATACCGTCACTCTGGTGCCGGAAAAAAGAGAAGAGCTGACCACGGAAGGAGGGCTGGACCTGATCACCCATCAGGATCATATCCAGGATGCGGTCTCCACCCTGCGAAACGCCGGGATTCAGGTATGTATCTTCATCGACCCGGACCTGGATCAGATCAAGATCGCCCACAAGATCGATGCGGACATGATCGAAATTCACACCGGTGCCTTTTGTGACGCGGAAACCCGGGCTGAAGCCCGGCGGGAATTCGACCGCATCGTAGACGCGGCCAAGATCGGGACCAAGCTCAAGCTCGGAGTCAATGCCGGTCACGGCATCTGTTACAACACCATCAAAGCCTTTGCCGGGCTTCATGAAATCCGGGAGTTTTCCATCGGGCACAGCATTGTATCCAGGGCCGTGCTCACCGGTATGGACCGGGCCGTGCGGGATATGAAAAAGCTGATCCAGGATCTGGGGCAGGCCCCTGTGTAATGTTGCAGGTCTTTCAATCCAGCAGTCCGGACAGAACTGCGGCCCGGGTCACGCCATGCGCGTTGTTGGACACCGGCATCCGGACCCCGGTATCAAACTCCGCCGGGGCATTGGCCACCCAGAATTTCTGCCCGGCCCAGTCCATCAGATCCAGATCATTGTAGTCATTGCCCACCGCCACCACCCGGGACTGCGGGATATCCAACTGCCGGGCCAGCCAGGCTGCGGCATGGCTTTTGGAGACCCGGGGATGAAACACTTCGATCCAAACGGACTGATGATCCAAAGGAGATGTGGCATGCACCACACTGTAACCGGACAATGAGGCCTGTATTTCCGCCACCTGTGCCAGAGACACTTTCGGGGGCAACACCGCCAGGACCTGGGTGGCGGTTTCAAATACCGGGGTGTCCGCGGTCAAAGGGCTGGCAAAGGATTGATACAGAACAATCCGCTGAAAAAAATCCGGATTGTCCCGGCCATGGGACCGGAACGTGAAATAGTGGGTGTCCGGGATGGCGTTGTGAACCATATAATCCAGCTGCATCTGTTCAAAACAGGCGGTGATGTGCATCACATCCGACCGGGAAATGGGCAGGTCCCGGATAATTTCATTTTTTTTGAACTTCAGCACACCCGCGCCTGTGGAAAAGATCAGAAAATCCAGGGGCCATGAATCCGTATCCATGCCGATGTGCGCCAGGGCCCGTTGAAAAGAATACAGGCTCCGGCCCGTGGCCGCAACCACCACAACGCCTTTGGCTCTCAACCGGGCCAGGGTATCCAGGTCCCGGTGCGAGACGGTCTTGTCATCAGTCAACAAGGTCCCGTCAAGGTCGGTGACAAACAGGTGCCGGTCCGTCACAAGCCTATTTTTTCTTTTTGTTCAAAGCTTCCATGAGAACACGTTCCATGGTGCCCAAAGGCTTGTCTTTTTTATTGCCGGCAAACTGTTTCCAGTCTTCGATGTCTTTCTGGTCCGGCGGTGCCAGGGAGATGCGCCGGTTTTCCTCATCCACCTGCTGCACCAGGACCTGAACCGCATCCCCGGGTTTGAGCGCATCATACAATTTGGCATCTGCGGCATTACGAAGGACCGATACCGGCATCAGGCCGGTGACCCCGGGTTCCAGCCCGATGAACAGGCCGAAGGTTTCCCTTTTTTCCAGCCGGCCTTCCATGATATCACCGGGTTTGTACCGGACACTGATCCCGGTCCAGGGATCTCCCAGAGCATCCTTGATGCTCAAAGACACCCGTTTGGCATCCATGTCAATGGACTTGATCACCACCTGGACGTCCTGCCCTTTTTCCACCACCTCTTCGGGCCGGGTCACCCGCCGGGTATGGCTCATCTCACTGATATGCACCAGGCCGTCCACCCCCGGGGCAATCTCCACAAACGCCCCGAAATTGGTGATTCGCATCACTTTGCCGCTCACCTGGTCTCCGGGTTTGAACGCGGCATCCACGCTTTCCCAGGGGTCGGTGGCTGTCTGTTTCAGGGACAAAGAAATTTTGGGCAGGTCCTGGCCGTCCTGGGGTGTGATGCTCAACAGCTTCACCAGCACGGTATCTCCCGGTTTCACCACTTCATCCGGTTTTTCCACCCGGGACCAGCTCAGTTCGGAAATATGGGCCATGCCTTCCACACCCGGGGCCAGTTCGATGAACGCACCAAAAGGCATGAGCCGGATCACCTTGCCCTGAAGCGTATCCCCCTGGGACACATCTGCAAAAAACGCCTGCCGGGCCGCCTTGATCTCTTCGTTGAGCAGACTTCTTCGGGAGATGACAATGTTGCGCCCGTTCTCCTCATACCGGGTTACCAGAAACCGCAGGGTCTGGCCCACGAAATCTTCCGGGGTTTCCACATAATTGACATCCATCTGGCTCACCGGACAAAAGGCGCGTTTCCCCAGAATATCCACGGAGAATCCCCCTTTGATCACCTCGGTCACCTTGCCTTCCACCGGGGTCCGGTTCTGCACCGCATCTTCCAGAAGTGCCACTTTGCCGGCCCCGGAAATGGCCTTGGAAAGGATGATCTCACTCTCATTCAAAGACACCACATACAGGGTCAAAACATCTCCGGCCTGAAATGGGAACTCACCGTTCTCATCCAGCAGTTCCTGCTTTTCCACCACACCGTCGCTTTTGGTGCCGGTATCGATATACACATGGGTCCGGCCCACGGATATGATTTTACCTTCCACCATATCCCCGGGGGCCAGCTCCTGGCCCAGGTTGTCATTATAGGATTCAAAAAGTTCCTCAAAGCTCATTTCCCCGTCATCCTGATCCGGGGTCTCATCAAATTTTTCCGTCATGCATCTTCTCCAAACAGGCGGTTTATGAACATCTGCCTGACTAACTATACTTTACACGCACGGGTGTAAAGCAAAAAAACAATTATGATCCTTCCGCTTTGACCCGGGCCAGAATCTGTTCTGCCAGTTTTTCGGTAATTCCGGGCAATGATGTCAATTCATCCACAGATGCGGCTTTAAGGTTTTCCAGACCTTTGAACTGCTGCAGCAGCAGTTTTTTTCTTTTGGGCCCCACACCGGGGATGGCATCGAACACCGACAGGCGGCTCCTTTTTTTCCGGCGCTTGCGCTGAAACGTGACAGCAAACCGGTGGGCCTCGTCCCGCACCTGCTGAAGCAGAAACAGGCCCTGCTTGAACGAGGCCGTGTTCAAGGGATTGGACCGGCCCGGCACATAGATTTTGTCCATATCCTCCCCTTTGGCCTCATCTTTTTTGGCCAGACCTGCCACGGCAAACCGGCCCGCCAGGTTCAGCTCTTTGAGCACGGCCACGGCCATGCCCAGCTGGCCCTTCCCCCCGTCCACCACCAGCAGGTCCGGAAAATCCATCTCTTTTTCCGTTTTTAAAAACCGCCGGGTCAGTACCTGGGTCATGCCGGCATAATCATCGGGCCGGTCCATATCCCGAAGGATATAGCGTCGATACGCATTCTTATCCGGCCGGCCCCGGGTGAACACCACCATGGACGACACCGGGTCCTGTCCGGCCAGATGAGAATTGTCAAAACATTCGATGCGGTCCGGCATCCGGTCCATTTTCAGCAGCGCCTGAACCTGGGTCACGGCAGACTGAGCCGCTTCCGTCTTGATCCGCAATTTTTCCAGCTCCCGGGCGGCATTGACATCAGCCATTTCCACCAGCCGCCGTTTCTCCCCTCTCATGGGGACATGCACGGTCACTTTTCGATGCTTCTGCTCAGACAACCTGGATGCCAGCACATCCATGTTTTCGATTTCTCTGTCCAGAAGCACGGCATCGGGCAGAAACCGGGTCACATCATAATACTGCCATAAAAAGGCCCGCAAAATTTCATGGGATTCCTTGAATCCCGGGTCCACCGGATAATGCACCGTGTCGATGAGCCGGCCGGACCGGACGATCATCATGGTGATGACGGCCATCTCCTTTTCAACGGCCAAAGCCAGAACATCCCTGTCTTTGAGATCTGCGGCAACCACCACCTGTTTTTCCAGAATATGGGTCATGGCGGTCACAGCATCCCGCTTCTGGGCCGCTTTTTCAAATTCCAGGGCATGGGCATGGGCCTGCATCTGAGCTTTGAGTTTCTGGATCACCTGACCGGACCGGCCCTTGAGAAACAGCACCGCATCTTTGACATGCTGTTTGTATTCCTGTTCATCCACCTTCAGGCAGCAGGGTCCCAGACAGGCGTTGATCTGATAGTTCAGGCAGGGCCGGGACCGGTTTTTGAACTGGGTGTTCCGGCATTTCCGGAGTTTGAAAATTTTCTGAATCTGGCCCAGGGTCTGGTTCACACTCCGGGACGAGGAATAGGGCCCGAAATACAGGGCCTGGTCGTTCTGGATCCGCCGCACCCGCTGGATTGCGGGAAACGGCTCATTCATGTCAATGCGCAGCAGCGGATAATTTTTGCCGTCTTTGAGCAGCACATTATACCGGGGCCGGTATTCCTTGATCAAATTGGATTCCAGAATAAAGGCCTCGTGATCCGATGCTGTGATGATCACATCGAAATCCCGGACCATGGCCAGCAGGGCCGCGGTCTTGCCGTCCGTGTGATCCTGCCGGGCAAAATAGGATCCCAGGCGTTTTTTCAGGTCCTTGGCTTTTCCCACATAAATGATTTTTTTCCGGGCGTCTTTCATCAGATACACCCCGGGCGCATGGGGGGTCTGATGATATTTTTGTGTCAGATCAGCGCGCATCACCGGTTATCCGCCGTTAAAACGGCACCATGTCCGTGAGCTGCCGGATCTTGTCCCGAAACACCGCCGCCTGTTCAAACTCCAGATTTTCTGCGGCTTTTTTCATCTTGTATTCCAGATCCCGGATCAGATCTTCCAGATCGATGTCATCCCCGTCATAGGCTTGAATATCTTCATGCACCGAAGGCGTTTCCTGCCCGGAACCCGCCGTATCCGATGCCGGGTATTTAAACACGTTGAGTTGTTTTTGAATGGTGGCCGGCACGATATGATGGGCCTCATTATACGCTTGCTGAATTTTCCGGCGGCGCCGGGTCTCGGCCAGGGCTTTTTTCATGGACTTGGTTTCTTTTTGCGCATACATGATCACCCGGCCGTACACGTTCCGGGCGGCCCGGCCGAAAATCTGGATAAAGGACCGGAACGAGCGCAGAAATCCCTCCTTGTCCGCATCCAGGATCGCCACCAGAGACACCTCGGGAATATCCAGGCCTTCCCTGAGCAGATTGATGCCGATGAGCACATCAAACACCCCCCGGCGCAGATCCTGGATGATCTCGATGCGCTCCATGGTCACGATGTCCGAGTGCAGGTATTTGACCTTGATGCCCAGATCCGCATAATATTCAGTCAAATCTTCGGCCATGCGTTTGGTCAGGGTGGTCACCAGGACCCGTTCATCCGCTTCCACCCGTTTGATGATTTCCTGGTACAGGTCATCCACCTGGGTTGTGGCATCTCTCACCTGGACTTTCGGATCCAGAAGCCCGGTGGGCCGGACAATCTGTTCCGCCACACGGATGCCGGACTTTTCCAGCTCATAGTCCGCAGGCGTGGCTGACACATAAATGATCCGGGAGGTGCGGGCCGAAAACTCATGAAAAGCCAGGGGCCGGTTGTCCACGGCCGAAGGCAGGCGGAACCCGTATTCCACCAGAGTCAGTTTCCGGGACCGGTCCGCCTTGTACATGCCTGCCAGCTGGGACACGGAAATATGGCTTTCATCAAAAAACAGCAGAAAATCATTCGGCATATAATCCAGCAAAGTAGGGGGCGGTTCCCCGGGATTCCGCCCGGTGAGATGCCGGGAATAGTTCTCGATGCCGGTGCAGTATCCGATCTCGTTGAGCATTTCCATGTCATACCGGGTCCGCTCTTCCAGACGCTGGGCCTCCACCAGCCGGTTGTCGGCCCGGAGCTGGGCCAGCCGCTCTTCCAGTTCCGCAAAAATCGCCTCCACAGCCCGTTTCCGGGTCTGGCTTTTGGTCACATAATGGGAGGCCGGATAGATGGCGGTCTGGTCAAACGTGGTCAGGATTTCTCCTTTCAAGGGATCGATCTCGCAGATCTCCTCGATCACGTCCCCGAAAAAATCGATGCGCACGGCCCGGTCTTCCTCATACGCCGGAAAAACCTCCACCCGGTCGCCCCGGACCCGGAACACGCCCCGGTGAAAATCGGTATCATTTCTTGTGTACTGGATCTCCACCAGTTTCCGAATCAGCGTATCTCTGGAGATCTCCATATCCCGGGCCAGGGTGATGCGCAGATCCAGATAGTCTTCCGGAGCCCCCAGCCCGTAAATGCAGGACACCGACGCCACAACAATGACATCCCGCCGGGCCAGCACCGACCGGGTGGCGGAATGGCGCATCTTGTCGATGATGTCGTTGATGGAAGAATCTTTTTGAATATAGGTGTCGCTGGAAGGCACATAGGCTTCAGGCTGGTAATAGTCGTAATAGGACACAAAATATTCCACGCAGTTGTCCGGAAACAGCAGCTTGAATTCATTGTACAGCTGGGCTGCCAGGGTCTTGTTGGGGGCAATGATCAGACTGGGTTTTTCCACTTCGGCAATGATATTGGCCATGGTGAATGTCTTGCCGGACCCGGTCACGCCTAAAAGCACCTGGTGGGGTTCATTGGCCTTCACCCCTTGTGTCAGATATTCAATGGCCTTGGGCTGATCTCCGGTGGGAGAAAACGATGATTTCAGATGAAACAGACTCATGGATTTACAGGCCTTTCACTGCACGGACGTTTCTTCGTCCGGCCGCCTGGGCCAGGCGCTGAGCACCCCCTGGAGCAGAATGGCCAAAGGAATGGCAAAGAACACCCCCCACACGCCCCAGATCCCGCCGAAAAACAGCACCGCCACGATAATGGCGATGGGATGCAGGTTCACCACCTCGGAAAACAGAAGCGGCACCAGCACATTGCCGTCCAGCATCTGGATCACCAGGTAGGCCAGGATGATCCAGGCCAGATCCCCGGTCCATCCGAACTGGAAATACGCCACCAGGGCCACGGGAAAAGTCATGACCGCGGCCCCGATATAGGGCACCAGCACGGAAATCCCCACCAGAAACGCCAGGAGCAGGGAAAAGCTGAGTCCCATGAAAATAAATGTCAGGTAAGACGCGCCCCACACGATCAGAATTTCCCAGAACTTGCCCCGGATGAAATTGCCCAGCTGCACATCCACGCCCTGCCACACCCGGCTGGCCAGGCCCCGTTCCCGGGGCAGATGCCGCCGGATCCATCCCATGAGCTGGTCCTTGTCCTTGAGAAAGAAAAACACCAGCAGCGGCATCAGCACGATATACACCACCAGGGTGATGACCCCCACCACCGACGACAGGGTCTGGCGCAACATCCGGTCCGTGAAATGGCCCGCTTCCCGCCGGATCTGATTGAGCACATTCTCGATCTCCACCTCACTGAAAATATTGGGATATTTTTCCGGCAGGGACAGAATCAGGGTCTGGGACGCACTGAGCATGTCCGGCACCTCCTGGAGCAGCTGGGTGGCCTGTCTTGTCAACACCGGGAGCAGCCAGAACAACAGGGCCAGCAGCACCAGAAAAAACACCAGAAACACAATACCCACCGCCAGCATCCGGGGCGCCCCCACCCGCTGCAGCGGCTGGATCAACCCCTCCAGCAGATACGCAATGATCAGGCTGGCGATCACCGGCACCAGGTGGCGGCCGGCCAGCAACACCGTGGCCAGTCCCACCACCAGAAACACTGCCAGAATCACCACCTGGGGGTCTGAAAAATACCGTCGAACCCAGTCCTTAATTACACCCATTCTTTGCCTCAACCGTTTAAAATCAATCTTTGCAGTCTATCCTGTTTTCATTTTTTTTTCCATCATTTTTCCTACAGAGAATTTCGCTATAGCCGGCCCAGGCACAAACAAAAAAGAGCACCATGCAATCCATAATGACATTGTATATCAGAATCCCATAAAAGCGTATTGACATAGTACCAAAAAGCGGTACTATATATACTATGAAAACAAAGCACAAAAAGACTTTGGAGCAAATTTTTTCCCGTCCGGTCAGCGGGAATATCAAATGGTATGATATTGAATCATTATTCAAAGGCCTGGGTGCGACAATCAAAGAACGGGAAGGCTCGAGAATCGGTGTGATTCTATTTGGCGAGATTCAAGTTTTTCATCGACCTCATCCATCACCGGACACCGACAAAGGAGCTGTGTCAAGTATTCGAAAATGGCTGGAAAGAAATGGGGTGACACCATGATGAACCTGATGACGATAAACGGTTATAAAGCGATCATTCATTATGATCCGATTTTAGACAAATTTCGGGGAGAGTTTATAGGACTCAATGGGGGCGCTGACTTTTACGCAACCACCATTGAAGCGCTCAAAAAAGAGGGAAAAGCCTCTCTGAAAGTTTTTCTTGAAATGTGCGAAGAGGAGGGAATTCCACCGCTGAAAGAATATTCCGGCAAATTCAATTTGCGGGTGTCCCCAGAACTGCATGCACAGATCGCAGCAAGGGCGGCAGCAGAGGGAAAGAGCCTCAATCAATGCGTAAAAGACCTGCTCGGGGATGCAATTCATTCATAAAAATCAAAAACGAGTCGGCGGGAAAGCCGATATTGCTGAAAGAAGACACTGACAATGAAAATATTAATTCTCAACGGGAGTCCCCGGAAAAACGGCACCGTGGCCACACTCCTCAAAGCGGTGGCTGAGCCGATCACCAACAAACATGAAACCGAATGGATCGATGTGTGCAAACTTGACATGAAATTCTGCACCGCCTGCATGGCCTGCCGGGACAAAGGAACCTGCGTCCTGCCGGAAGATGATGCGCACCGGGTGGGCAAAAAGATTCAAGAAGCCGATACACTGATTATCGGCACCCCAACCCACTGGGGCAATATGTGCGCACCGCTCAAACTTCTTTTCGACCGCAACGTGCCGGTGTTCATGGGGGAAAGCCCCAAGGGAATGCCGGAACCCAGGCAGAAAGGCAAACGTGCTGTCATCGTGACGGCCTGCACCACTCCATGGCCTTTCAATGTCATTCTTCCGGAAAGCCGGGGCGCAATCCGGGCGGTTAAAGAAGTCCTTCACTATGGCGGGTACAAGGTCGTGGGCACGATAACCAGACCCGGGACCAAAAAATCAAAGGAAATCGCTTCATCTTTAATGGAAAAAGCGGGGCGGTTGGGGGAGAAACTCGTGTAGTGCTCCATTTCCTTTAAAAAACCGATTTAGTTATTCTACCATGGTACACCGCTAAGGGATGAAGCCTCATGTTTCAAGATTCTGAAAGCCGATGTCCATTTTATCATACTTGATCATCCAATCCGAGCAGGCAATATTTCTTTACATATTCGGGGATTACTGATACGGAAAACTTGAATGAAAGATTCACAGTTCAAGACATTATGTTGTTGGCACCAAGGGAGATAAAATGAAAGCGGTAGAAATATCAATTCACAATTTCCGTTCTATCTGCGACACGACGATATCTCTATCGGATTGCGGAATGCTTGTTGGAGCAAACAATGCTGGCAAGACCACAGTTATTGACGCAATTCGAGCATTTTACGGCAAGGGAATTAAATTCGAAAAAGGTCGTGACTTTCCGCACAGAGGTGCCATAGATAATGAATCTTGGGTTGAAATCGAATTTAAACCAAATCAAGCTGAATTCGTTAATCTAAAAGATGACTATAAAACCGATCGCCGGACATTCAGAGTCCGAAATTATCTGTTTTCTGACCAAAAAGATGCTGAAAACAAAGCACGCTCTGGTCCATACGCTTATATAGGTGGGAATCTATCTGATGAACGATTCTACGGTTTCAAGAACGTAGGCCAAGGAAAGTTTGGGGAAATAATTTACATTCCTGCTGTTTCAAAGGTAGATGAACACACAAAATTAACCGGCCCATCGGCCCTGCGTGATCTACTGAATACGGTTTTGTCCAAAGTAATGGAACAATCCGTCGCTTATCAAGCACTCAATGCATCATTCTCACAGTTTGAAGGGGCTATTAAAACCGAAGCAACGGCTGAAGGGCATTCGATACAAACCATAGAAACCGACATTTCAGAGGAATTGTCTAATTGGGGCGCTGGATTTAAACTCAACATCAATCCGGTTGGTATAGACGAAATTATTAAAGGACTTGTGAGCCATGAGATAGTTGATGAAGACCTTGGAACCTCTCAGCCAATAAGTTCTTATGGACAAGGATTTCAAAGAAGTTTAATTTATGGTCTAATCCGTATTGCAGCCAAATATAGTACAAAGAAACCTTCCGCGAAGAAGAAGGATTTTGTTCCGGAATTAACTTGGATCCTATTTGAAGAACCAGAGGCTTTTCTACATCCCACACAAATCAGTGTGTTGAGTGCAGACTTACGTGCCCTTGGAAAATCTGGAAGTTCACAAGTCTTGTTGTCAAGCCACAATCCATTGTTCGCGACTCATAGCATTAGAGAAATTTCTTCAATTTGCCGTCTACAAAGAGATAATTGTCAAACGTCCTCCTATCAAATTTCAAATCAGCAATTGGATGCTGTGCTGGTTAGCAATCAACAAGATACGCAAACTTGGCAAACGGCAGGTATGACTATTGATACTGATGACCTTCTCACTGATATGGAAGCTGTTAAATATGCACTATGGTTAGATTCAAAGAGAAGTGCGGCGTTTTTTTCAGAAAAAGTCCTTTTAGTCGAAGGCCCAACGGAAACGGCACTTTTTTCCTATATGCGTGATCAAGGGAAACTACCCAACTGCAATGGTGTGGTCATCATGGATACCATAGGGAAATTTAATATTCATCGTTTCATGCGGCTTTTTGAGTGTTTTGGTATCAAGCACTATGTCTTGTATGACGCAGATAATGGTCGTCACCCGGCAATAGATGTCACTATACAAGCAGCTACTAACCCTCTTACCAAGGGGGTTGATACCTTCCAAAAAGACCTTGAGGATTTTTTAGGTATTCCGGCAGCTCGGCAAAAGCACCGAAAACCCCAACACGTAATGTTCTACGTTGAACGTAATGACATAGATTTGAACCCGTTGGCAACCAAGATAAATGCACTTGTCGGTTAGTAAGCACAGTTTCCAACAAGGCAAATTAACTCGGATGCAAATTCCGCTAAACTCCATTTGCAGCGTTTTTTTCAACGTTATTTGATGAGAAGTGATGACAAAAAGAACTATTCTTAATAAATTATGGCGAGACCAAGAAATCATTGGAAAAATATATTGTCAAATTCTACGTCTGAATATAGGAGGATGTTTAAATGAATCTGAGAAAGAAACTTTTTTTAAGCATCTAAAATCATTGATGCACAAATTACATGCTATTAAATATCATTTAGCCAATTATCGGAAAATTGAAAAAGAATTTCAATTTGGAGCAATTGAAGCAATTCAGATCAATCAAAATGAAGTAAAAGAAGCATTTGAGCTAATATTCGAATTGGAAGCATTTTTTTTTCAAATCAAAAGCTCATTGGATATCCTGACAAAATTAATACCCCCTATTTTAGGTAACGATTGCATTTCGACTAGAACATACAAGAACAAGGGTGACTCAATAATTAAAGGTCTGAATCAATTAAAAAATAATAAATCTTTTGAATCAAAAGAAATTGAAGATATGATTAATTTGATTCGACAAGATAAGGACCATTGGATTCAAGCTACCATCGACTGGAGAGATGAGTTAAGCCATTATGAAGGAGTAAAGGATTTTTATTTTTTACCCAAAAAACATAAAACAAAGCTCTATACTGTCGGAAAACCCGAATTTAAAGGTCGAGATGTTTTACAAACGATGGAAATGATTTCACAAAACAATCTCAATTATTCTCAAGAGTTTATATCAATTGCACTATCCATACGAATGTCAAAAGTTTTTAAGCTTATGAGAGGATCAGAAGAAGATGCGATGAAGTCTTTTGATAACGAATTACCGTATGCAAAATACGCAGTATATTATTGGACCTTTAAGAATCATCCGGTAAAAGAACAAACTTGAAAAACTGATCGACAAAATTACCGTTCAGGACAGAAGTCTTTTCAAAGGCTATCAGATTTTGACAATGGAATAAAAAATATCAATTACCAAATACGCTCAAAAAAAGAAGCACCAGGTAAAGAAAATGAAACTGACCGACAATGAGATAAGGGACATCAACCGTCATCTTGAGGCAGGAAAACCCCTGCCTGAGAAATACCGATTTTTATTGTTTGAAGACAAAAAAGAAGTCGAGCTGGTTTGGAACGGTAAAACCGGTGATGTCTGCAATATTGTTCTGCCTTTTCAGGTCATTGAGCAGGTGGATGAGCCCCGGGCCGAAGAGAACAGGGCCTTGCAGATGGACATTTTTCACCAGCAGACCGGACGTCAGGTCACGGGCTGGAACAACAAGCTGATCTGGGGCGATAACAAATTGATCCTGTCCTCGTTGAAAAACGGATCGCTGCGTGAAGAGATTGAAGCCCAGGGCGGCATCAAGCTGATCTATATTGATCCGCCCTTTGATGTGGGGGCCGATTTTTCCATGGACATTGAAATCGGGGGCGAAACCTTGACCAAAAAGCCCAGTGTGCTGGAAGAGATCGCCTACCGGGACACGTGGGGCAAAGGAGCAGATTCCTTTATCAGCATGATCTATGAACGCCTGGTGCTGATGCGGGACCTGTTGGCTGAGGACGGCAGTATTTATGTACATTGCGATTACAGAGTCTCCGCCTATATGAAATTGGTCCTCGATGAAGTCTTTGGTGCTTCTTGTTTTATTAATGAGATTGTTTGGAGAAGAAGGACTGGCATATTAAACCAAAGCAGAAAATTTGGGTCTTCAACTGATTCGATTTATTTTTACGCCAAAAATTCAGACAAGTATTTATTCAAACAGCAATACATTCCATACTCTGATGATGATAACTATGTGAAAACAAAATTTGTATATAAAGATTCAGATGGTAGGCGATACCGGCTACATGCTATAAATAGCCCATCCTATAGCCCTTCCCTAATTTACGAATACAAAGGTTATAAACCTCCAGCTAATGGCTGGTCTTTTAAGCTGGATACAATGAAAGAGTGGGATAAGGCGGGAAAACTATATTTTCCTGATAATAAGAACCAGCGAATCCAGAGAAAGCAATATTTAGATGAAAGTGAGGGGAAACCAGCACAAAATCTTTGGGATGATATAAGACCTATCAACTCTCAAGCTCTGGAAGATACAAAATACCCTACCCAAAAACCTGAACAATTTATCGAACGAATGGTAAAAACTTCTTCCAAAAAAGGCGATCTCATTGCCGACTTCTTCTGCGGCTCAGGCACAACAGCGGCTGTGGCTGAAAAACTGAATCGGAAATGGATCTGTTCCGATTTGGGCAAATTCGCCATCCACACAACCCGTAAACGCATGATCGGGGTGCAGCGCGGCCTGAAGGCGGAGAACAAAAGCTGGCGGGCCTTTGAAATCCTGAACCTGGGCAAATATGAGCGCCAGCATTATATCGGCATCAACCCGGATCTGAGGGAAGAAGAAAAACAGCAGCAGTTGCGGGAAAGGGAAAAAGCGTTTCTGGAGTTGATCCTTCATGCCTACCGGGCCGAAGGGGTCAGCCAGTTCAACTGCTTCCAGGGGAAAAAGGCGGGGCGGCTGGTGGCGGTGGGGCCGGTGAATCTGCCGGTGACCCGACTGTTTGTGGAAGAGATCATTCTGGAATGCCGGCAGAAGCATATTACCAAGGTGGATATCCTGGGGTTTGAATTTGAGATGGGATTGTTTCCCAATATCCAGGAAGAGGCAAAAGCCAAGGGCATTGATCTTGCCATGAAATATATCCCAAGGGATGTATTTGACAAACGGGCCGTTGAAAAGAACCAGGTGGTGTTTCATGATGTTTCTTTTATTGAAGTCAAACCCCATTTTGGCAAGGGGAAGAAAAAACATCATATTGCCATTGAGCTGACCGATTTTTCTGTGTTTTATTCCCAGGATGCTGCAGATGCAGACGTGAATCTGGCCAACAAAAAATCTAAAGTGATCGTGGACAAGGGCCAGGTGGTCAAGATCAGTAAGGACAGGGACGGCATTGTCAATCGTGAAGTGCTGACCCAAAAATGGTCGGACTGGATCGATTACTGGTCTGTGGATTTTGATTTTGAATCCAAACGGGAAATATTGCGGGTAAACAATCCGGAAACCGGGGAAGCCGAGGAAGTCTGGAGTGGTGATTATGTGTTTGAAAATGAATGGCAGTCCTTCAGGACCAAAAAAAACAGGAATCTGGAATTGAAAAGCGCCTTTGTAGAATGCCCGCCTGGCCGCCGCAAAATTGCCGTGAAAGTGGTGGATATTTTCGGCAATGATACCATGACAATCATTGAGGTGACCGTGTAACCCTATAATCAGTTGCCGGGGAGACAGAAGATGGCAAAGATCAAGGTTCTGGACAAGGAAGTAAGCCTTTATTACCGGGATAAGCAGGATTATATCTGCATTACCGATATTGCAAAGTATAAAAACGCCGAAACAACGGGGCTTATTATCTCCCACTGGCTCAGCACCCGGTTTACGGTGGAATTTATGGGTATATGGGAAAAAATCCACAATCCTGATTTTAATGTTACGGAATTCAGTAACATTAGAAATGAAAGCGGATCAAACGGCTTTGTCCTGACAGTCAAACAATGGGTACAAAAAACCAATGCCATCGGTATTGTTTCAAAGCCGGGCAGGTATGGCGGGACCTATGCCCATAAGGATATCGCATTTGAGTTCGCCTCCTGGATCTCCGTTGAATTCAAGCTGTATCTGATCAAGGAATTCCAGCGGCTCAAAGAGGAAGAACAAAAACAGCTGGGATGGGATATTAGACGGAATCTGGCAAAAATCAATTACCGCATCCACACCGATGCCATCCAGAACAACCTGATCCCGCCGGAACTGTCAAAAAACCAGATCAATTTCGTGTATGCCTCTGAAGCCGATATGCTGAATGTGGCGCTGTTCGGCATGACTGCAAAACAGTGGCGGGATGAAAATCCCGAACATAAGGGGAATATCCGGGATTATGCCAATGTCTCCCAACTGGTCTGCCTTTCAAATCTGGAAAATCTCAACGCCCTTTTTATCAATGACGGCATGCCCCAGAAAGAACGGCTGAAAAGACTGAATACCATTGCCATCGAACAGATGAAACTGCTGGTTGCCGACCACGGCATCGAAAAATTAGAGGACAAAAAATAATGGCTTTGCATCCTGACTTTCCTGATTCTCCCCATGCGCTTCTTGATCCTGATATCCGATGGTTTCCGGCTGATGAAGCGCTGCGGGAAACCGCCTATGAAAAACTGCTGCCACCGTTGGTGCACCAATTGCGCATAAACGTCAAGGCATGGCGGGAACGCGGGTATGACGGCGCATCAACCACCAGTATCAGTCTTTTAAACTGGTGGTTTCATCATGAGCATCTGCTGCCCAAATCCGATGGCACCATGGCAAAATTCCAGTACTATTTTGCCCAGCAGGAAGCGGTTGAAACCGTTGTCTATCTTTATGATGCCATCAAAACGAAAGATAAATACGACTTGATCCGGTTTGATTCATCGGGTGCTGTTTCTGCAAACATGTTTGATGAATCGTGGCAGAGATTTGTCATAAAAATGGCCACTGGTTCGGGAAAAACAAAGGTGATGAGCTTGATCCTGTCCTGGTGCTTCTTCCATAAATTGTATGAGGAGGATTCACAGCTTGCCCGTAATTTTCTTTTGATTACCCCCAATATTATTGTCCTGGACCGTATTCGGACCGATTTTGACGGACTGCGGATTTTTTTTGAAGACCCGGTGCTGCCGGATAACGGATTTGACGGACGTAACTGGCGGGATGATTTTCAACTGACCCTGCACATCCAGGACGAGGTCAATATTACCCGGAAAACCGGGAATATCTTTTTGACCAATATCCACCGGGTTTATTCGGACACGGATGCGGAGCCGTCGGCCGATGATGAAAATACCATGGATTATTTTCTGGGAAGGCGCCCTTCCGGGAAAACCACAGATTCATCGGTTGATCTGGGGGATATTGTCCGGGATATTGAAGAGCTGGTTGTCCTCAACGATGAAGCGCACCATATTCATGACAGCCGCCTGGCCTGGTTCAAGTCCATAGAGGATATTCATCACAGGCTGCTGCATAAAGACCGCTTTCTTTCCCTTCAGGTGGATGTGACAGCAACCCCCAAACACAACAACGGTGCCATTTTTGTTCAGACGGTATCTGATTATCCATTGGTTGAAGCGATCTCTCAGAATGTGGTGAAACATCCGGTACTGCCAGATTCCGCATCCCGTGCAAAATTGTCGGAACGGAAAAGCTCCCGTTACACGGAAAAGTATGCCGACTATCTGCATCTGGGTGTGGAGGAGTGGCGCAAGGCCTACAAAGAACATGAAAAGCTGGATAAAAAAGCCATCCTGTTTGTCATGACGGATGATACGAAAAATTGTGATGATGTGGCTCAATATCTGGAAACCGCATATCCTGAATTAAAAGATGCGGTCCTGGTTATTCATACGAAAAACAACGGAGAGATCAGCGAGGCCAAAAGCGGGAAAAAAAAAGATGAGCTTGACCTGCTGCGCAGAGAATCCAATGAGATCGACAGCTGGAAAAGTCCCTACAAAGCCATTGTATCAGTATTGATGCTGAAAGAAGGGTGGGATGTTAAAAATGTTACCACGATTGTGGGGCTGCGTGCTTACTCCGCCAAGAGCAACATTCTGCCGGAACAGACCCTGGGAAGAGGGTTGCGCAAAATGTATCCCGGAAATAACGTAGAAGAATATGTCAGTGTGGTGGGGACTGATGCGTTTATGGATTTTGTGGAATCCATTCAATCCGAAGGTGTGGAACTTGAGCGCAAGGCAATGGGTGAAGGCACAAAGCCCAAAACACCTATTATTGTTGAAATTGACAATGAAAATACCACCAAGGATATTGACGCTCTGGACATTGAAATCCCTGTACTCTCACCAAGAAGCTATCGGGAATATAAAAACCTGACAGAACTGGATACCGCTCGTTTCGGGCATAAAAAGGTAAAATACAAAACATTCAGTGAAAAGGAACAAAGGGAAATCATCTTCAAAGATATTACAACCGGTGAAATCAACCATACGACTGTTCTGGATTCAGGTCAGGTTGCGGACTACCGTTCAGTCATCGGGTATTTTTCTCATATTATCATGAAGGATTTACGTTTGGTCAGTGGATATGATGTCCTGTACGGCAAAGTCAAAACGTTTATTCAAAATGAACTGTTTGAAAACAGGATTGTCCTGGACAGCTCGAACACGCTGCGGAATCTGTCCGAACTTGAGGCAGGCAAGACTTTGATCGATACGTTCAAAAAAGAGATTAACGCTTTAACGATCCGGGATACAGGGGATGCAAGAATAAAAGATGCCATTAAACTGAGAAACACCCGCCCGTTTGTTGTCAAAGAGCAAGGATACATTGTTCCTAAAAAAAGTGTATTCAACAAGATCATCGGTGACAGTCTCTTCGAGTTAAAATTTGCCGCGTTTCTCGAAGAATGTGAGGACATCGTCTCCTATGTAAAAAATTATATGGCTGTACATTTTCAAATTGATTATGTGAATGCCGACGGCAACATTTCAAATTACTATCCTGATTTTATTGTAAAACAGTCTTCAACTTCTGTTGTCATCGTTGAGACAAAGGGGCTTGAAGACCTTGATGTGCCGCTGAAGATGAAACGGTTACATGAATGGTGTGAAGATATCAACAAAGCACAAACGGATATCAATTACGACTATGTGTTTGTTGATGAAGAAAGCTTCAAGAGTTATAAACCAAGGAGTTTCAAAGACCTGATATCAGGATTTAGGGAGTATAAATGCAGTGATGATGGGTCTAAAATATGATCATGATAAGAAACTTACATACCATAGAAAAACTCGGCTTTGAAAAATGGTTCCAGGACCAGGTCGATCCCGAACGTTCGGCGGAATTTGAGATCGCCCGGGTGATTGCGGTGCACAAAGACCGGTATGCCATCACCAGCGGGTTAGATGATGTTCCGGCGGAGCTGGTGGGAAAACTGCTGTTCAGTGCGGCTTCTCCTGTGGACTATCCGGCGGTAGGGGACTGGGTGCTGGTCAAATTGTACGATGGAAACACATTTGCCATCATCCATGAGATCATCCGGAGAAAAACCCTGCTGAAACGGAAAACCCCGGGCAAGAAAATTGAATTTCAATTGATCGCCGCCAACATTGATGCGGCATTCATTGTCCAGTCGCTGGATGACAATTTCAATTTAAGACGCCTGGAGCGGTATCTGGTGATGGTCAATGAAAGCAGCATCCGGCCGGTGGTGTTGTTGAGCAAGAGCGACCTTCTGACTTCCGACGAGATCGCCGGCCGGATCGGTCAGATTCATGAGATCATGCCGCAGTTGCAGGTCCTGCCGTTCAGCAACAACAATGAATCCGGCCTGGAACATGTCAAGAATCTTCTGAAACCAGGGTTGACCTTTTGCTTATTAGGATCATCCGGTGTCGGCAAGACCACGCTTTTGAACCATCTCATCGGTGAATCAGTTTTCAAGACCAAAACCGTCCGGGAAAAGGACAGCAAGGGCCGGCATGCCACAACGTCCAGACAGCTGATCACACTGACCGGCGGCGCAATGGTGGTGGACACGCCGGGAATGCGGGAGCTTGAGAATTTTTCCGTGGAAACGGGCCTGGATGAAACTTTTGCAGAAATCACCGCGCTGGCCGGAAAGTGCCGGTTCAAAGACTGTTCTCATTCCAATGAAAAAGGGTGTGCGGTGTTAGAGGCGGTAAAAAAGGGCACCTTGTCCGAAAAAAGATACCAGAATTACATGAAAATGATCCGGGAATCCATTTTCAATGACATGTCCTATGTGGAGAAAAGGCAAAAAGACAAACAGTTTGCCAAACATTGTAAAACCGTGATGATGCACCGAAAAAAGCAGAAAAACATTAAGAGATGAAAAGGGTTTATGCGTTAGTGCTGCATGTGACAGAGTAATTCAAACGTTTCAGCGTGACGGGTGGTTTGTGCGGTCAGGCAGATCACTCCGGCGGTAAATTATAAAAAGGAGTCTATTATCAATGAATGAAAACAGTCAAAAAATC
Organism: Desulfotignum balticum DSM 7044; assembly: GCF_000421285.1. GTDB lineage: Bacteria > Desulfobacterota > Desulfobacteria > Desulfobacterales > Desulfobacteraceae > Desulfotignum > Desulfotignum balticum. The sequence goes on along the minus strand of NZ_ATWO01000001.1, from coordinate 918,583 downwards.
GCGTTGTTTATCGATGCAGATAATGCTCCCGCAAGCAAATTTGAAGAAGTACTCAGTGAAGTGGCAAAATACGGAGTTGTCACGATCAGAAAAGCGTATGGTAACTGGAAAAGCCCTACCCTTAAATCCTGGGAAGATTTATTGAATGAATACGCCATACAGCCGATACAGCAGTATGATCTGACCAAGGGCAAAAATGCGTCAGATATTGCTTTGGTCATCGATGCAATGGATGTCATGTATACCAAAAACATCGATGTGATGTGCTTTGTGTCATCAGACTGTGATTTTACACCCATGGTGACACGCGCGCTTGCAGAGGGTAAGGTCGTTTTGGGTTTTGGAGAGCGGAAAACCCCTTCCCCATTTGTTAACGCGTGTTCCAAGTTCTTATATCTTGATGCAGCACCCAAACAGAATGGGTCGGTGCCTGAAAAAACCAAAAATCTGAAATCCGATACAAAACTGCTCAACCTGCTGAGGCAGGCGATAGAAGCGACGGAAGAAGATAATGGCTGGGCCGCGCTGGGTCCGGTGGGATCACATATATCCAATAAAACTTCTTTTGATACAAGAAATTATGGTTATAAAAACTTAAGCAGCCTTATCAAGGCCATTGATCTGTTTGAGTTAAAAAGAGGCCCTGGGAACTCATACCTGGTTAAAGACAAAAAAAAGAAAAAATCAAGTTGACCAGCCATTCTGGCAGACTTGCCGGGGCCCGGTGGTGACAGCGGACCGGAAGCTTTTTTCAGAAAGGATGAATCATGACAGATGACAACAAGGTCCGGCGGATGGTTGAGATCACCATGGAACCCGTGGAACTGCATAAAATCCTGAAATTTGAGAACCTGGCCGCCAGCGGCGGGGAAGCCAAATTCCGGATTCAGGACGGTCAGGTGCGGGTGAACGGGGAGACAGAAACCCGGAAGCGAAGAAAAATCCGGCACGGGGATGTGATCGAAACCCCTGAGGCCGTTCTGACCATTGTAAAATCTGAACCTTAGAATACATGGAGTGAACAGACATGTTTATCGTCACAGCAGAACAGATGCAAAAGATGGACCGGTATACCATTGAAGAGTTCGGCATTCCCGGACGGGTGCTCATGGAAAATGCCGGACGGGGGGCGGTGAAGTTTTTCCTGGAAACCTGCGGCCCCACCCCGGCGACCCGGGTGGCGGTGGTGGCGGGCCGGGGAAACAACGGCGGAGACGGCTGGGTCATGGCCCGGTATCTCATGGAAAAGCAGATTCCCGTGACCGTGTTTCTATTGTCGGCCCGGGACCGGGTCAAAGGGGATGCCAAAGCCAACATGGATCTGGTGGAAAAACTGCTGCCTTATTTTCCGGATTGTGCGGTGGTGGAAATCCCGGATGCCGCCGCACTGGACCGGGAAAAAACCCGGCTGACACATCATGACCTGTTTGTGGATGCTGTTTTCGGCACCGGGTTGAATTCAGATGTCCGGGGAATGTTTAAAACAGTGATCCAGTGCATCAACCAGACCAAAAAACCGGTATTTGCCGTGGATATCCCCTCGGGTCTCAATGCCGACACCGGCGCGGTCTGCGGGGTGTGCATCAACGCGGCGGCCACAGCCACGTTTGGATTTGCCAAGACCGGACATATCCTGTATCCGGGCAACGAATATACCGGGCAATTGCAGGTCATTGACATCGGCATCCCCGGATTTGCCGCCGGGAAACAGGATCTTGGGTTCCAGGTGATGGAAAAACAAACCATTGCCCCGTTGTTCCCGGCCCGGGCGTTTAACACCCACAAGGGCAGTTTCGGTCACCTGCTGGTCCTGGCCGGATCGCCCGGAAAAACCGGGGCCGCGGCCCTGTGCGCCAATGCCGCCAAACGGATCGGCACCGGTCTGGTGACCGTGGGCGTACCGGAACAAATCAATCCCGTGGTGGAAACGCTGGTGGTGGAGCCCATGACCGTGCCGTTGCCGGAAACCGCATCCGGCACATTGGCGCCGGACGGGCTGGACCGGATTCTGGCCCTGGCTGAAAACCGGCAGGCTCTGGCCTTAGGGCCGGGACTGGGCACGGATCCGGACACCCAGAAACTGGTGACCTCACTGGTGGAAACCTGCTCCCTTCCTTTGATCATGGATGCGGATGCCATCAACTGCCTGGCCGACAACCCGGCCGTGCTTTGCTCCCGGAAGTCCCCGGCCGTGCTCACGCCGCATCCCGGAGAGATGGCCCGGCTGGCCGGCATCACCACGGCACAGGTCCAGGCCGACCGGCCCGGCACGGCCCGGGCCTTTGCACAGAAATTCAATGTCATCCTGGTGCTCAAAGGGGCCCAGACCCTGATCGCCTTGCCGGACGGCCGGATGTTTCTGTGTCCTGCCGGAAACCCGGGCATGGCCACCGGCGGCATGGGGGATGTGCTCACCGGTATGATCGCCGGACTGGCGGCCCAGGGATTTTCTCTGGAAAATGCCGCATTGGCCGGGGTTTTTATCCATGGACTGTGCGGGGATCTGCTGGCCGACACCTTCGGAGGATTCGGGTTTCTGGCAAAAGACATGATCCGGACCATTCCTGAAATCATCCACAGGCACCTGACATGACCCATCAGATCATCACGCAAACCGATGCCCAGACCCGGGATTTGGGCTTTCGCCTGGGCCGGGCCGTGACCGGCCCGGTGGCCATTGCCCTGACCGGAGATCTGGGATGCGGTAAAACCACTTTTGTCAAAGGCCTGGCCCGGGGACTGGGGGTGGATGCGCGTTATGCCATCACCAGCCCCACGTTCACGCTTATCAATGAATATCCGGCTGCCAATCAATTGCGGTTATGCCATCTGGATCTGTACCGCTTAACCTCGGTGGAAGAACTGGCACATATCGGGTTTGACGATCTCACCGGCATTGATGCCGTGATTGTGGTGGAGTGGCCGGCCCTGCTCAAGGATGACCGGTTTGCATTTGACCTGGAACTGACCTTTGAATTTGATCCCGCATATCACCGGGTCATATCTTTTTTTGCCTCTGGACAGACCGGTACAAACATGCTAAGCAGTTTGTTTTCGTAAATAGTGAAACCAATTTTTTTTGGGAGTTTTTGATGGCACTTCGAGTACAGAAATACGGGGGCACATCCGTGGCGGATATCCAGCGGATATCCCGGGTGGCGGACCGGGTGATCAAGGCCCATGAAGCCGGTGATCAGATGGTGGTGGTGCTCTCTGCCATGGCAGGCGTGACAGACAAACTGATTTCTCTGGCCCGGCAGGCGGCAATCACGCCGGACAAACGGGAACTGGATGTACTGCTGGCCACCGGGGAACAGACCACTGCGGCATTGATGGCCATCCTGCTCAAATCCCGGGGATACAAAGCCAGATCGTTTCTGGGATTTCAGGCCGGGATTCACACGGACCAGACCCCGGGTAAAGCCCGGATCCTGGACATTGATGCCCAGAAAGTCAAAAAGGCCCTGGATCAGGGACATATCTGCGTGGTGGCCGGGTTCCAGGGCGCGGATAACAACGGGGATATCACCACGTTGGGCCGGGGCGGCTCCGACACATCGGCCGTGGCTATTGCCGCATCCCTGAAAGCGGATGTGTGTGAGATATTCACGGATGTGGACGGTGTGTACACCACAGACCCCAGAATCTGTGCCAAAGCCCGGAAAATCGACCGGATTTCCTATGAAGAAATGCTGGAAATGGCTGTGCTCGGCGCCAAGGTGCTCCAGATCCGGTCCGTGGATTTTGCCAAAAAATACAATATTCCTTTGCACGTCAGATCATCATTCAAAGAGGAGGAAGGAACCATGGTCGTCAATGAGAGCGCGGATATGGAAAGCGCGGTGGTATCAGGCATTACCTGTGATATGAATGAAACCCGGATCACCCTGAAACGGGTGCCGGACCAGCCCGGCATTTCCGCAAAAATTTTCGGCCCGCTGGCGGATGCGGAAATCATGGTGGACATGATCATTCAGAACACCCGCACCGGCGGAGAAACCGACCTGACGTTCACGGTGACCAAAGATGATTTTGACCGGGCCCTGCAGATTTCAGAAGCAGTGGCCAAAGAGGTCGGTGCTGAAGAAGTGCTTTCAGCCAAGGATATCGCCAAGGTATCGGTTATCGGACTGGGCATGAAAAGCCACTCCGGTGTGGCTGCCACCATGTTCAAGGCCCTGGCCGAAGAAAACATCAATATCCGGCTGATCTCCACATCGGAAATCCGGATTTCCTGTGTCATTCTGGCCAAATACGCAGAACTTGCGGTGCGGACTTTGCATGCCGCCTTTGGTCTGGACGGAGACAATTAAACCGACGGTTTGTTTTCCAGGGCTGATTCAATTTCATGGATCACTTTTCGGGCCGCTGCTGCCGGATCCTGCGCATCCCGGATGGGCCGGCCGATCACCAGCAGATCACTGCCCCGGGCTATGGCCTGGGCCGGGGTGGTGATCCGTTTCTGATCATCTTTTGGGGTCAGGCTCCAGGCCGGACGGATCCCCGGCGTAACCGCCAGAAACTCTTTGCCGAACCGGGCTTTGATGTCGGCGGCTTCCCGGCCGGAACAAACCACGCCCCGGCATCCGGCATCACGGGCCAGCTCGGCCCGCAGCATGACCAGCTTCATGGGATCCGCTGAAAATTGATCTGAAAATCCGCCGCTGGCAAGCGTTTCCTCGTCAATGTCGGTGAGCAGGGTCACTCCCAGGACCCCCACGTTTCCCTGTCCCCCCTGAACCGCCATTTCCAGCATTTTTTTGGACGAACAAGTGTGCACCGTGACCAGATCCACTGCCAGATCCGCCACCCGGGCCATGGCCCTGAACACCGTGGCACTGATATCATGCAGCTTGAGATCCAGAAAAATCCCGGCGGCACTCTGATCCCGGATCATCTTCACCACATCCGGCCCCTCACAGATGAACAGTTCCAGACCGATCTTGAACATGCCCACATGCGGCCCCAACACGCTGACCAGCGATTGTGCCTCTCCCATCGAAGGCACGTCCAAAGGAAACACAATATACTCTTTGCCTGTCTTTTTCATCATTTTCCCTTTTTCCATCCTGCTTTTTCTAACAAAATTCCCGGATCAGATATTAGACGGAAAAATGCTTGATTGTCAACAAGCCGGGTCTCCTTTGCACAGCGGAGCCCCCGGTGGGGGGTCTTGCTGACGGACTGTCAAGGGTCACGAGAAATTGAGCCATTTATGGTCATCAAAAATGAGCCACACCGATTCATTTTATAAATCTCCTTTGCCTTTTTTTGTTATGGGATCATGATATTTAAAACCGGCGTCGATCAATATATATTCCAGCATTATTCCGACTTCACCTCTCTTTTTGAGTTCATCAAGCATCCACTTTTGTATACGGGCATTGACATGAACCCGTTTCAAGTGTGGTGGTAGTTTTGGCTTTGGTTTTCCCCTGTATCCTCCACGGTTTTCTACCATATGCACACCTCCTAATGGTAAGACGATCGCTGAAGATTACCGATATTAGGGCATTTTAGATAATTGTGCCCCGTTTTACAAAAATACAGGGCCATATTCGATGTGACTTTAGCCCCTTCCTTACTGCCCGCATTCATGCTTTTTTGCCTTTCAGTCTGTAACTGTTACCCTTAATATTAATGACGGCGCTGTGGTGAAGCAGTCGATCGAGGATGGCAGTCACGATGATCGGGTCATGGAACAGTTCTGTCCAGTCTCCGAATGCCTTATTTGACGTGATAATGGTGCTGCTCTTCTCGTACCGGTTAGCAATAAAACGAAAGAACAAATTGCACTCTTCCCGTGTGATAGGTGTGTAACCCACTTCATCCACAACGACCAGGGAGGATTTATAGTACCCACGGCCCTTACCCGGCTTTCCAGCTTCGTGATCCTTTCGCAGCTTGATAATCAGATCCTCCATGTTGGTAAAATAGATACTCATGCCGGACTGACACGCTTTCAGCGCAAGGGATACCGCAAGATGCGTCTTTCCCACACCGGGAGGGCCAAGGAAAATTACATTGCCTTTCTCACGGATAAAACTTAAGTCAAAAAGTCCCATGATTTTCTGTTTATCCAGGCCGGGTTGGAAGGCGAAGTCAAACTCATCTATGCTTTTGATATACGGTAGTCCTGATATTTTTAGTGCAGTTTCGATGCGGCGCTGCTCTTTTGCCGCCACTTCCTCTTCGAGCAGTTCATCGAGAAAAGACAGATAGCTTTTTCCCTGTTCCTCGGCCGTCTTGGCAAGGCCGCCTAAAACTTCATAAATCCGGGGGAGCTTTAATCGGGTGAGGTTGGATTCAATGCGATCCATTACAAGGGTATTACTCATGCAAACACCTCCTGCAGTATTTCTTCATATGCAGAGATGGAACGGACCTCAACATCCATGTCATATTGGGGTTTCTGGGGACTGATCGTCTGCTTTGCCCGTCCCTTACTTTTCTGGGCATGGTGATATTTGCGCCGATTCATGTCCATGTCTTTTTTTAAGGCTTCGTAGAATCTCTTCTTCTGGACCAGATTTCCCTTTGTTGATGGGATGTCATAGGTAACTACCAGCCAACTATTTTGAAAAATGCGTAGCTGTCCATCTTTCGAGCGAAGGATGACCTGTTCTCCTACCAGGGTGTGGGGGACGACATAGCGGTTTCCATGAAAGTGGACAGTGCAGTCTTTATACACCTGCCGGTAAATACGATATGAGGTATCAAACGGCTGCGGAGGCAGTGCATTTAAATGTGGCTGCTCCCGCTTAAACCGGGCGCTGACTTTTTCATGGGTGGTGCCATGGATCCGTTCATCCTTTTTTAAAATCCAAGACCAGAGGTCTTTGTTGGCCCTGATTAAGTTGACAAAACCGTATCCTCGCCAGAACCCTTCCCGGATGAAGGTATAAGGACGTTCAACCTTCCCTTTAACCCAAGCAGCATAAGCAGGGGCTACTTTGGGAACGAATCCGTAATGAACGGCAAATCCTATCAGGGTAGAGTTAAATTTGTCCTTTCCAGCCAGCTTGGCGATATACACATTTTTCATGCGATCATAGAGTATCTGATCCGGGACGCCGACGAAGTACTCAAAGGCGTGTATATGGCAGTCTAGAAAGCTTGGCATGTCGCATCGTTCGATCAACTCTGTATAGATTCTCCGGGAATATCCCAGAATCATTGAAAACAGGTACAGCTTTCTGACACTGCCATCGGGAAGTTCAACCTGAAATTCTCCGAAATCCACCTGGGCCTGGTGACCGGGTTCTGTCTCAAATCGCATGTAGGCAATTTTCTGTTTTTGTTTCTTGAGTTTACCGACCTTTCGCTTCACTGTTTCATAACTGCCGGCATAGCCTTGGTTGACAAGGCGGTCATAAATCCAGGTGGCGGTGTAATATTCGTCTTCATCAAGCCAAGCTGTGATGGTACCGTGATAAGGATCAAGAATGCTCGTGCGATGATATGGCTTTGGATTTTTCAAGCAGCTTTCCGGGGCTTCAAGGTATTTTTTGACGGTGTTACGGCTTATGCCCAGGCGCCGGGCTATGGCCCGCTGGGTCAAGCCGAACCTGTGCAGATCCAGTATGTCCAAAATGGTCTCCTTTTTTTCATAAACTCTCCACGATTGTCCCGGGTAAATGCAGCAACATATGCATTTACTCGGGAAGTTGAACAAGGGGGATTGAAAAAAGATCCCCCTTGTTCAATTCCCTAGTGGCTCAGTTTCAAATGACCATTTTTGGCTCAATTTAACATGACCATCGACACGGACTGTCGGAGCCACCCCGGGGATTCCAGGCCGACAGCAAGATCCCTCGCCGGGGGCGGCACTCTGCCGGAAACGCCCCACTGAATTTTATGCCAAACAGTTCATTTTCCCGCCGCAATATGCTACATTGAATGTCTTAAAAACGAGGAGGACCATGGAAACCCGAAAATATACATTAACCATGCTGGTGGACAACGAACCCGGCGTGACCGCCCGGATCACCGGACTGTTTGCCGGACGAGGCTACAACATTGAAACCATCTGCGGCGCTCCCACGGCCAACCCGAAAATGTCCCGGATCACCATCACCACGTTGACCAGCCCCCCGTTGCTGGCCCAGTGCATGAAACAGATCCAGCGTCTGGTCAATGTGATCAAATTGCGGGACATGACCGGTGAAGAAGCCATCAAACGGGAGATGGCTTTGATCTGCGTCAAAACGCGGCCCAAAGACCAGAAAAAAATTGAAACCATTATTTCCGATTTTCAGGGCCGGATCCTGGATAAAGGTCAGCAGCATTTCATTTTCGAGGTGATCGGTGATGAACTCACTGTGGATGCCCTGCTGGACCAGCTGGCCCCGTTCGGGATCAAAAAACTGGCCCGGTCCGGGGTGCTGGCCCTGTACCGGGAACCTTGACCAGCCAACCCCAGGTACCGGAATTTTTCCATTTAACTGTTGAAATATGAGAAGAATCGGTGTTATTTAAATCAAAATCATTAAATATTACAAACTGATACCCAGGAAATTTCATGTCCCGAACCGATACGCATCAATTACTCCGGCGCCTTCCCGGGGTGGATCATCTGCTGGACAAGACCCGGGAGGACGACCGGTTTACAGCCGTGCCCAGACAGGTCGTCATCCGGGCGACCCGGACCGTGCTGGACCATCTGCGCACCCGGATTCTGGACGGCCTGAATCCGGATTTTGATGATGCCGCTGTTCTCTCGGATATTGATCGTCAGTGCCGGCAGACCCTGGCACCGAAACTGGTGCCCGTGATCAATGCCACCGGCGTGGCGCTTCATACCAATCTGGGACGGGCACTGCTGAGTCAACAGGCCCTGAAAAACATTCAGACCATTGGAGAATCCTATTCCAATCTGGAATTGAACCTGTCCACAGGCAAACGGGGGCTGCGGTACACGGCCGTGGAATCATTGATCTGTGAACTCACCGGAGCCGAGGCAGCCATGGCAGTGAACAACAATGCCGGGGCGGTGCTCCTGGCCTTGAACACGCTGGCTGAAGGCACGGATGTGGTGGTCTCCCGAGGTGAGCTGGTGGAAATCGGCGGGTCTTTCCGGGTCCCGGACGTGATGGCTAAAAGCGGGTGCCGTCTCAAAGAGGTGGGCACCACCAACCGGACCCATCTGAAAGACTATGCCGGGGCCATCACCGAAGACACCGGCATGCTGCTTAAAGTCCATACCTCCAACTACCGGATTCAGGGATTTACGGCCAGTGTCGGACTCAAGGATCTGGTCACCCTGGGAAAATCCCGCAACATCACGGTCATGGAAGACTTAGGTTCCGGAACCCTGGTGGATTTTTCCGCGTTCGGCCTGCCCATGGAACCGCTGGTATCCCATTCCGTGGCAGCGGGGGCGGACATTGTGACCTTCAGCGGAGACAAACTGCTGGGCGGCCCCCAGGCCGGCATCATTGTGGGCACCAAACAGGCCATTGAAAAAATCCGGGCCAATCCGTTAACCCGGGCCCTTCGCATTGACAAACTCACGCTGGCGGCCCTGGAAGCCACCTTGCAGCTGTATCGGGACCCGGCAACCGCCATTAATGATATCCCCACCCTGCGGATGCTGACCATGTCCTTTGAACACACCTGCCAACAGGCCGCCCTTCTGGAAGAACAGGTCAAAAAAGCCTGCAGTGCCATGGATGTTGTGGCGTGTGCGGACCTGGAATCCCGGCCCGGGGGCGGCTCATTTCCGGATCTGAAACTGCCCACCCGGTGTGTCACCCTGATCCCAGGAAACATGTCTGTGGCCACTTTAGAGCGCCGCATGCGGCTGTCCACTCCGGCGGTGATCGCCAGGATTGAAAACAACCGGTACATCATGGACCCCCGGACCATTCAACCCGGACAGGAAACGCTTATTTCATCAACCCTTGAAACCATATTGAGACCATCATGACACCCAGATTCACATCCAGGGAATTTTCTTTTCTCAAACCGGATTCCGACACATCGTCTCCCATTCAGGCCCCTGACACCTATTTTTCAGACCTGGTGCATCAGAAATCCGCTGCATTTACCGCTTTTGAACAACGGTTGTTATCCGTGGATATTCCCAAAAAAAAGTTTATCTGCGCCGTGATCCAGGTGGCAGATACGGCATCGGAAGACATCCTGGAAAAGGCCCGGGATATTTTTGAATCCTGGCTTCGCTCCATGTCCGACAACCGGCGAGGTATCTGGGAAACCCTGGATAACCGGGCGTTTGTGCTTGTTTTCTGGGATTATGACAACCAGAAAAAAGCCATGGATCTGTTGGAATCCCTTAAAGCCAAGATCACCCGGGCATTGAACACGGAACTGCTGGTGGGGGTGGCCCGGTTTCCCTTTCAGAAATATTCCCGTTCCGAGGTGTTTGCCAATGCCCTGAAAGCCATTGATCATGCCGCTTTTTTCGGTTTCGGCCACATGCGGCATTTTGACGGCATTTCCCTGAACATCAGCGGCGACCGGTTGTATCAGCTGGGACACTATGATGCCGCCATCAAAGAATATGAAAAAGGCCTGGCCCTGGCTCCCAAAGATATCAACCTGATGAACAGTTTAGGGGTGTGCTACGGGGTCACGGGCAACCTGGAAAAAGCCAGAACATATTTTGAAGCGGCCCTGAATATCAACCCCAAAGAGGTCATGGTCATCTACAACCTGGGCCTGACCTGCCAGGTTATTGAAGACACGGAAAAGGCCATATTATTTCTGCGCAAGGCCCACGGCATTGACGGCCGCATCTTTGAAGTGGAACTGCTGCTGGGACATCTGCTGTTTCAGGCAAAAAAACTGGATGCGGCCCTGCCCCATCTGGAAACCGCGGCCCAGGTGAATCCCAAATCCAGCATGGCCCAACGGATCATGGGAGAAATATTTCTGGAACAGCAGAAACCGGATCAGGCAGGGGCGGCTTTCAATACGGCAGTCAAGCTCAATCCCCTGGATCCCGCGGCCCTGTCCGGGTATGCCCAGGTCATGACACTGAAAAACCGCAATTTAAAAATCGCGTTGACATTTGCTGAAAAAAGCGTGGCCCTGGCACCTGGCAATGAGATGTTTCAGGAACGGCTGGCCCGGGTTCAGCAAGCGTTAGATGAAAATGACACAGCGGATGACCCATCCCGGAAATCTGCATCGGCTTAAAAAAACGGAGCTGCCATGTCGTTACAAAAATTCACACCACTGATTCAAACCACTGTCGCTGACAGCATCCAGGTGAAACAGTCTTTTTTTGACACCCACCTGGCCGCTGTTGAGACCTGTGCCCGGAAAATGGCAGACACCCTGACTGCCGGCGGCAAACTGCTGTTGTTCGGCAACGGCGGCAGTGCGGCCGACTGTCAGCACATTGCCGCGGAATTTATCAACCGTTTTGCCATGGAACGCCCGCCCCTGCCGGCCATTGCCCTGACCTGCGACACGTCTGTGCTCACCAGCATCGGCAATGATTATTCATTTGATGATATTTTTTTAAAACAGATTCAGGCGCTGGGACGCCCCGGGGACCTGGCCATTGCCATTTCCACCTCAGGCAACTCCCCCAATGTGATCCGGGCGGCTGAGGAAGCCGGAAAAATGGGGCTGTTTGTGGTGGGATTCTCCGGAACCGCCGGCCGGCTTCAGGAACTCAGCGATATCCCTTTTTGTGTTCACTCTCCGGTCACGGCACGAATTCAGGAAACCCATATTCTGCTGGCCCATATTTTATGCGATCTCACCGAAAGGATCCTGTTTGCATGACACCGGACAACACACACCTGGACTTTTCCGGATTAAAGACCTATTCCATTCATGACCGCAACAGTCTGGTTTCCAGAAAAGATTTTGCACGCCCCTGGCAAAAGGGAAAGGATCTTAAAACCTTTCTGGACACCCTGCCGTCCATTCTGGCCGGAAATGACATCCGGTCGGTCATTCAGGCCGTTGCTGCCGCCGCCCGGGGACAACACCCCGTGTGTTTTGCCATGGGAGGACATGTCATCAAAACCGGCATGGCGCCGATCATCATCGATCTGATGGAAAAACAGGTCATTACATTGGTGGCCATGAACGGGTCCGGGATCATCCATGATCTGGAGGTGGCACTGGCGGGACGTACTTCCGAAGATGTGGCCGGCAGTCTTGGTGACGGCAGTTTCGGTATGGCCAGGGAAACTGCGGACTGCCTCAATCAGGCCATTGCCCGGGCGGAAGAAAAACACATGGGATTGGGCCGTGCGGTGGGAGAATTTATCCTGGAACAGGACATGCCGTATCCGCATTTAAGCCTGCTGGCCACCGGGGCCCGGCTGACGATTCCCGTGACCGTGCATGTGGCGATAGGAACCGATATCCTGCATATGCACCCCCGATTCAATGCAGCCGCCTGCGGTCAGGCATCTTTGCACGATTTTCATACGTTTGCGTCACAGATTTCCCGGCTGGAACAAGGCGTTTTCATCAATGCCGGGTCTGCTGTCATTCTGCCGGAAGTGTTTCTCAAGGCCCTGACTCTGGCACGGAATTTAGGGCATCATGTGGAGGATTTCACCACAGTGAACCTGGATTTCATCCGTCATTACCGCCCCATGACCAATGTGGTCAACCGACCCACCCGGGGCAAGGGCCGGGGATTCAGCATTGTGGGCCACCATGAACTGCTGATCCCCCTGATTGCCGCCGGGGTCATTGAATCCTTGTAATTTCAAGGGAATCTTTGCCCCTTCCCTTGAAAAACCGGTGAAAACCCCTTATATTGTGTTTTTTAAATGACGATTACCAACGAGGTGTATCCATGCCGATTTATGAATATCAATGTAATGCATGCCAAAAAGAATTTGAAGCCCTGGTGATGGGGAAGAACGCACCGGTGTGTCCTTCCTGCAGCAGTCCGAACCTGTCCCGGCTCATGTCAAAATGCGGGTTTGTATCCAAATCCAGTGGTCCGGGCGGTGAAAGCCAGGTGACCGCTTCTTCTGCATCTTCTGCCTGCGGCAGCTGTTCTTCGGGCAGCTGCGCCACCTGCGGTATGGGATAACCCATGCCTGAAGAAATACGAATCGGCACCCGAGGCAGTCAACTGGCCCTGTGGCAGGCCCGTCATGTCAAAGCACTGATTACACACGCGTTTCCGGAAATCCATGTCACCATCACTGTGATCAAAACCACCGGGGATCGGATTACAGACCGGCCCCTGGCCCAGGTGGGCGGCAAAGGCCTATTTGTCAAAGAGATTGAAACCGCCCTGCTCAATGGTGAGATCGATCTAGCAGTCCACAGCATGAAAGATATGCCCGGAGAACTGCCCCCGGGCTTGACCATCGGGGCCGTGCCCTGCCGGGAAAATCCCTTTGATGTGCTGATTTCCAGGCACAACCTGGCACTGGATGACTATCCCCCGGGGACCGTGGTGGGCACATCCAGTCTGCGGCGGGCTTCCCAGCTTAAATTTCTGCGGCCGGACTTGATCATCCGTTCCATCCGGGGAAACCTAGATACCCGGATGCGCAAACTCATGTCAAAAGAATTTGATGCCATTGTGCTGGCAGCAGCCGGTCTGCTGCGCCTGGGCCAGGCAGACAAGATCACCCAGTACCTGGATGAGAACACCATGGTCCCGGCCGTCGGCCAGGGGGCGTTGTGCATTGAAACCCGGGAAAACGATGCAAAAACAGCGCACATTATGGCAAAACTGGACCATGGCCCCACCCGTGTGTGTGTTCAGGGAGAACGGGCATTTTTAAAACAGATTGAAGGCTCCTGCCATATACCTGTGGCATGTTACGGCAAAATAATTGAAGATAACGTCCTTCTCACTGCGGTGGTTTCGTCGGAAGACGGCCGCAGGCGAATCAGAGAACAGACCCTTTCCCCTGTAACCGATGTTGCCGCCCGGGGGCGGGACCTGGCACAGACTGTGCTGGAAAAAGGCGGCAAACAGATTTTGGAGACCCTGACAACCCATGACAAATAAATCCGGTAAAGTCTATCTGATCGGTGCCGGCCCCGGTGATCCGGGCCTGCTGACGCTCAAGGCAAAGTCCTGCATTGAACAGGCGGACGTGGTGGTTTACGACTATCTGGCACCCCCGGCCTTTCTGGCGTACGCATCCAAAGATGCCCAGCGCATCTATGTGGGGAAAAAAGGCGGGGATCACACCCTGTCCCAGCATGAAATCAACCAGCTGCTGGTGGAAAAGGCGGGACAGGGACTGCATGTGGCAAGGCTTAAAGGCGGAGACCCTTTTGTGTTCGGCAGAGGCGCGGAAGAAGCCCAGGAACTGCTTGCGGCCGGGGTTGCCTATGAAGTCATCCCCGGCGTCACTTCAGCCATATCCGCACCGGCCTATGCCGGTATTCCGGTCACGCACAGAGATCATACCTCGTTTGTCTCTTTTATCACCGGCCATGAAGATCCCACCCGCAAAAATTCCCGCATGCAGTGGGATGTGTTTGCCAGATCCGATGCCACCCTGGTGTTTCTCATGGGGGTGAAAAATCTGGAAAACATTGTCACCCAGCTGATGAAGCACGGCAAACCGGCAGATACCCCGGTCGCCCTGGTGCGGTGGGGAACCACCCCCCAGCAGCAAACCGTCACCGGTACTCTGGAAACCATTGTTGAAAACGTCCGTCAGGCCCGCCTGAAATCACCGGCTGTGATTGTGGTCGGATCCGTGGTATCCCTGCGCAAAGAACTGGCCTGGTTTGACAGAACCCCCTTGTTTGGTAAAAACATCGTCATCACCCGGGCCAGGGCCCAGGCATCCGGTCTGATGTCCGATTTAACGCGACTGGGAGCAAACTGCATTGAAATCCCCACCATCCGGATCGAGCCGCCCGCCGACAATACCCCGGTCATTGATGCCATCCATCGAATCAGGGAATATGACTGGCTGGTGTTCACTTCCGTCAATGGGGTTAAATTTTTCTTTGATACCCTGTTCGGTCTGGGAAAAGATGTCCGGATCCTGGGACATTTGAAATTCGCCTGCATCGGCCCTGTGACCAAACAGCGCCTGGCGGATTACGGCATTGTCAGTGACATTCTTCCTGAGACATTTCGGGCGGAATCCGTGATCCAGGCGTTCTCAACAGCGGATATTCAGGGGAAAGCCGTGCTGTTGCCCCGGGCCAAAAAGGCAAGAACCATTCTGCCCGAGGAACTGACCAAAATGGGAGCCCGGGTGGACGAAGTCACCACCTATGAGACAGTCCTGGAACACGAAGCCGGCCCGACCCTCAATGAATTGCTGGAAAACCGGCAGATTGACGCCGTCACCTTTACCAGTTCTTCCACAGTGACCAATTTAATGTCTCTGCTGCCTTCGGACAAAGCCGCAGACCTGCTGAAACATGTCGCCATTGCCAGCATCGGCCCCATTACTTCAGATACCGTCCGGTCATTCGGACTGGCACCCACAATGGAAGCCGATCCTTACACCATCGAAGGTCTGGTGGACCAACTGTTGACCCATTACACCCAGAGGGGGATATTATGAATGCCGGAGGACGCTCCATCAACTACCTGCGGATATCGGTGACCGACCGGTGCAACTTCCGGTGCCGCTATTGCGTACCGGCTGCGCCTTTTACCGTGATTCCCCACAATGAGATTGCCCGGTATGAAGAAATTCTGAGAATCACCCGTTTGGCCTGTGACATGGGGATCACCAAAGTGCGGCTCACCGGTGGGGAACCGTTTGTAAGAAAAAATATTCTTTCTTTTATTCAGCAGCTGTGTGCCATCAAAACTTTGAAAGATATCTCCATCACCACCAACGGATCCCTGCTGACCCGGGAGAAAATCCAGGCACTTATGGATATGGGGATTCGCCGGCTCAACTTCAGTCTGGATACCCTGGTTCCTGCCCGGTTTGAAGCCATCACCCGGCGAAACCGGTTCGACCGAGTGTGGGAGTCGATCATGACCGCCCTTGAACTGGGTATGGCCCCCATTAAAATCAACACCGTGGTCATCCGGGGTATCAATGATGATGAAGTGGCGGACCTGGCGGGTTTGACCCGTGATTTCCCCTTTCATATCCGGTTCATCGAATACATGCCCATGGGGGAGTCGCATTTGGAAAAACAGCAGCAGGTGCTGACAGCTGAAATCAGGCAGAACATTGAAACCCGTCTGGGGCCGTTGCAGCAAATGCCTCACCGGGCCAATGACGGCCCATCCAAAAATTTTCAACTGTCCGGTGCTTCAGGCGTGGTTGGATTCATCACACCCATCTCCTCCCATTTCTGCAGTGAATGCAACCGGCTTCGCCTGACGTCCCGGGGATATTTGCGGCCCTGCCTGCTCAATGACTATGAAAAAGATATTTTAACGCCGTTGCGGGAAGGCGCCACTGATAAACAATTAAAAGAAATCATTCGATCCTCTCTCACACACAAGCCGTTGTTTCACACCTTAGGGCAGCAGCGACCCAAAGATATGCCTATCAGCCATATGACCTCCATTGGAGGATAACCATTTTTAAAAAAATGAAATCCCCTGAAAAAATCTTTCAGGGGATTTTGTGTTGTACTGATGAACGCCGTAATTTTCCGGCGCAATATTTTTGTGCTAATCCATGATCAATTCAATTTGCACCATGGGCGCCACATCCCCTTTACGGGGACCCAGCTTGGTTATTCTGGTATAACCGCCCTGTCGTGAGGCAAAACTTTCCGACATTTCATCAAAAAGTCTGTGCACCACATCTTTTTCCTGGATCACTGCCAGGGCCTGCCGTCTGGCATGAAGATCGCCCCGCTTGGCCAGTGTGACCATATTGTCGGCAATGACCCGCAAGCCTTTGGCTTTGGCTTCTGTGGTTTTGATGCTGGTGTGCTTGAACAGGGACGTCACCATGTTTCTAAACATCGCCTTGCGGTGACTTGAGGTTCTGTTCAGTTTTAATACGGATTTTCTATGTTTCATGGCGATTATTCTCCTTGCTGATTATTCTCTTCTTCCGGTGGTTCGAATCCTTCGAGATCCATACCCAAAGAAAGATCCATGGAAGCCAGAACTTCTTTGATTTCATTCAACGATTTTCGGCCGAAGTTCTTGGTTTTGAGCATTTCATTATCTGTTTTCTGAACCAGTTGATAAATGGTATGTATTTTGGCATTTTTCAGACAGTTGGAGCTTCTGACAGACAATTCCAGTTCATCCACGGAACGATAAATGTTTTCATTGAATTTGTTGTCGGTCTCTTCACCGTTTTCATCGGAAAAATCAGGTTCTTTTTCCTCATCAAAATTGATGAACGGATTCATCTGTTCCTTGAGGATTTTAGCGGCATAGGCCACCGCGTTTTCCGGAATGACACTGCCGTCTGTCCAGACTTCCAGCGTCAGTTTGTCATAGTCTGTTTTCTGACCGATCCGGGACGTACCCACCACATATTTCACGCGTTTAATCGGAGAAAAGACCGCATCAATGGGAATGGTGCCGACAGGCGCATCTTCATCCTTATTGGCAGAAGCCAGTGCATACCCTTTTCCGATTTTGACCACCATGGTCATGTTCAACACCCCGTTTTTGGACAGTGTTGCAATATGCTGTTCCGGATTTAAAATCTCCACCTTACCGTCCGGGCTGACAATATCAGCACCTGTAACCGTTGTTTCACCTTTGGCACTGAGTGTCAGTATTCGGTCTTCCACATCATGCGCTTTGAGTTTGAGTTCTTTGAGGTTCAAAATAATTTCAGACACATCTTCCCGGATATCGGAAATAACGCTGAATTCATGCAGGGCATCATCAAACTTTACCGATACGATCGCCGCACCATAGATGGATGATAAAATTATCCGCCGCAGAGAATTGCCGATGGTAATCCCGTATCCTCTTTCCAGCGGTTCACACACAAATTTTCCATATGTTGAAGTCGTCGTGACGTCAAGCTTTTCCGGCTTGATCATCTCTCGCCAGTTGACATATGCAATTTTTTCAGATGACATTTAAATCTCCTGAATCTTTATTGGATCCATCATGCTATCAGGATGTATCCTATTTTGAATACAGCTCAACGATCAACTGTTCCTGAATCGGCAATGTGATGTCTTCTCTGGCTGGAATGTTTACCACTTCACCTTGAAATTTTTCCTTATCGATTTCCAGCCATTGAGGAATTCCCCGTCTGACAATGGCATCCAAGGAATCTGATACGGCCTGGATCTTTTTGCTTTTTTCCCGCAAAGCGACAATATCCCCTTTTTTGACATGGAAAGACGGGATATCCACTTTTTTGCCGTTCACAGTGAAATGTCCGTGCTGGACCAGATGTCTTCCCTGATTCCTGGAATTGACAAACCCCATTCTGAATACTGTATTATCCAACCGGGTTTCCAGCAGGCTCAGCAGGTTGGTGCCGGTGATACCTTTTTGTCTGTCCGCCCGTTTAAACGTGATACGGAACTGTTTTTCAGACAGGCCGTAAATTCTGCGGACTTTTTGCTTTTCCCGCAGCTGTAATCCGTAATCAGACACTTTGACTCTTTTTTGACCATGTTCTCCCGGGGGGTATCCCCGCCGGTCAAAACTACATTTGTCTGAAAAACAGCGGTCGCCTTTCAGAAAAAGCTTGATATTCTCGCGTCTGCACTGACGACAGACTGATCCTGTATAACGTGACAACGTTTTCCTCCTTTATCAATCCAATGTGGACTTATACTCTTCTACGTTTGGGCGGACGGCATCCATTGTGGGGCACCGGGGTAACATCCTTGATCATGGAAATATTGAATCCCAGGGCATGCAAAGCCCGCAGCGCGGATTCTCTTCCCGGGCCGGGCCCTTTGACATAAACGCCCACATTTTTCATACCATGTTCCATGGCTTTGGCTCCGGCATCTTCCGCCACCAGTTTTGCAGCAAACGGGGTGCTTTTTCTGGACCCCTTGAAACCCTGCATCCCGGCACTGGCCCATGAAATCGTATTCCCGTTTTCATCTGCAATGGTGACAATGGTATTGTTGAACGTGGATTGAATATGCACAATGCCGGTGGAAATATTCTTTTTCACCCGTTTTTTGCTAATGGTCTTTTTCGACTTTTTTGCCATAGTTATTAAACCTTAAATTATGTATATTAATACTATTTCTTCTTTTTAACTGCGGCTCTTTTCGGGCCTTTCCGGGTTCTGGCATTGGTGGACGTCCGCTGTCCATGACAGGGAAGGCCTTTTCTGTGGCGCAGGCCACGATAACATCCCAGGTCCATCAATCGTTTGATGTTCATGGACACGTCCGTCCTGAGCTCGCCTTCGACCTTGTATTCCGCGTCAATGGTTTTCCGGATATCATTGACCTGCTCTTCTGTCAGGCTGCCAGCCGTGAGCGTCGGGTCGATTCCGGTTTTGTCAAGAATCTGTCTGGATCTGCTGGGACCGATACCGTAAATATAGGTCAGTGCAATCCACGCGTGCTTATCCTTTGGTAAGTCTACTCCTGCAATACGTGCCAAATTTCTTTCCCCCTATCCCTGCCGCTGTTTATGGCGCTTGTTAACACAAATAACCCTGATGACACCACGTCTCTTAATAATTTTACAGTCTCTGCATATTTTTTTAACAGATGCTCTTACTTTCATCTATTTACTCCTAATCTGATTGTTCCATTTATTTAAAGCGGTATGTGATTCTTCCCCGGCTCAGATCATAGGGGGATATTTCCACTGTTACCCTGTCTCCGGGCAAAATTTTTATGAAATGCATGCGCATTTTTCCCGAAATGTGCGCCAAAAGGACATGTTTGTTTTCAAGTTCTACTTTGAACATGGCATTTGGCAGGGTTTCAAGTACTTTCCCGTCGACTTTGATGGGCTCTTCTTTTGCCATAATCTTAAATTCATCTCCTTTTGCTATGAAAGGTTAAGATCTGCCCTTAATGCGCCTGGCGCCGGACCTTCCAAGAAAACCGTCATAATTGCCCGTAATCAAATGGGATTCGATCTGTGAAATGGTATCGATGGAAACCCCGACCACGATCAACAGCGCTGTACCGCCGAAATAAAAAGGCACGTTGAATTTATCCATGAGCATGGTGGGAAGCACACATACGGCAGATACATAGATGGCACCTGCCAGCGTGATCCTCGTCAACACTTTGTCGATATATTCAGACGTCCGTTTCCCCGGACGGATTCCAGGAATATACCCACCATTTTTTTTCATGTTATCTGCCACATCATCCGGATTGAACTGTACGGCCGTATAAAAAAAGCAGAAAAAAATGATAAATCCCACATACAACAGATAATACCAGATGGTACCCGGGCTGAACATGGCTGCAACGGTCTGCAGTATGGGCATGTTGGCAAACTGCGCAATCGTGGTGGGAAACATGATGATGGAAGACGCAAAAATGGGTGGAATCACACCGGCGGTGTTGATTTTCAACGGCAGATGCGAAGTTTGACCGCCGTACATTTTGCGACCCACCACCCGTTTGGCATAATGCACCGGTATCCTTCGCTGGGCCTGTTCCATAAAAATGATGCAGGCCACCACGCTGACCATGATAACCAGCAGAATGATGATGGCAAAGATTCCCATTTCACCCGTGCTCATCAGCCGGACAGTATTGCCGATGGCAGACGGCATGGCGGCCACAATACCGGCAAAAATAATCAGGGAGATGCCGTTTCCGATCCCTCTTTCCGTGATCTGTTCCCCCAGCCACATGATAAATGCGGTACCGGCGGTCAATGTAATGATCGTCACCAGGCGAAAACCCCATCCCGGATCCGGCACAATGGCAACGCCGGCCGGAGATGTCATGGATTCCAGGCCCACACTGATACCAAAGCCCTGAATGATGCTCAAAACCACGGTGCCATAGCGGGTGTACTGGGTTTTCTTCTTGCGTCCCGCATCCCCTTCCTTTTTAAGCTGGGCCAGGTGAGGAACGACCACCGTCATCAACTCCAGAATAATGGAGGCACTGATGTAAGGCATGATACCCAGAGCAAAAATGGACAACCGTTCCAGTGCACCACCTGAAAACATGTTGAACATGGAAAACAGGGTGCCGGAGGCAGCTGCAAAAAATGAGGCCAGCGCAGTGGCGTCAATCCCCGGGGTCGGCACATGGACGCCGATGCGGTAGACAAACAGCAATGCAAGCGTCATCAGAATCTTGCGTTTGAGATCAGGCAGTTTCAAGACATTCTGGTAGCTGTTTTGTATCATCCTATACAGTCCTCATTTGATTGGGGCTTATTCAACACTGCCACCGGCAGCTTCAATTTTTTCTCTGGCAGTTCTGGAAACCAGAAGATTTTTCAATACCAGTTTCCTGGTTACATCGCCTGTGCCTAAAATCTTGATACCGTCGACCCGGCCTTTGACCAGATTGGCTTGATACAGGATTTGCGGATCAATGGTGACGCCTTCTTCAAACCGCTCCAGATCCTTTATATTCAACACCGCATTGTTTGTTTTAAATATGTTTGTAAACCCGCGTTTGGGCAACCGCCGGTAGATCGGCATCTGTCCGCCTTCGAATCCGGGTCTGACACTGCCCCCGGAACGGGCTTTCAAGCCTTTATGACCCCGGGTAGAGGTTTTTCCCATACCCGACCCCGGGCCTCTGCCCACGCGTTTTCTATTTTTTCTGCTTCCCGGCGCCGGGGCCAGATCATGAAGCTGCATGTTATACCTCCTCTACTTTCAACAGGTGAGACACTTTTTTAACTTGTCCCAGAATGACAGGATCATTTTTGTGTTCCACGGTCTGGTGCATCTTTTTGATGCCCAGAGATCGAACAATCCGGGCGTGTTTCGCCGGACGTCCTATCGTGCTCCGAATCTGTGTAATTCTTAACTTATCAGCCATAGCAACCCCCTTTGATGGTGCGTCAAATCAAATTTCTTCCGGTTTCAGGCCCCGCCTTCTGGCCACATCCTCTTTCAGACAAAGAGACTGCAAACCGGCCATGGTTGCCCTGACAATGTTTTGCGTGTTGTGGGTCCCAATGCATTTGGTCAAAATATCGGTCACACCCGCCACTTCCAGTACCGCACGAATACCGCCGCCGGCAATCAATCCCGTACCCGGTGATGCGGGTTTCAGCAACACGCGCCCGGCCCCGGCTTTGCCCACCACCTCAAAAGGCACTGTGCCGTCTAACAGAGCAATTTTAACCATATTCCGTTTGGCCTTTTCCATGCCTTTACGAATGGCTTCAGGGACTTCAGTGGCTTTACCTAAACCGTACCCCACACTGCCTTCACCATCGCCGACCACAACCAGAGCACTGAAGCTGAAATTCCGGCCGCCTTTGACCACTTTGGCCACCCGGTTGATTCTGACGACTTTATCGATTAATCCATTGTCTTCCATTTGCTGTCTAGCCAAGGGTTTCCTCCTTAATTAGAATTCCAGACCAGCTTCACGAGCCCCGTCTGATAGTGCTTTGATTCGTCCATGATACAGAAATCCATTCCGGTCCAGCATCACTTTTGTAATACCCTTGTCCAAGGCTTTTTTACCCAGAAGCACACCCACTGCTTTGGCAATTTCCTGTTTTTTGCCTGTGACGGGATGCAACTTGTAGTCTTTATCCAAGGTAGAGGCGGACACCAAGGTTTCCCCGATGGTATCGTCAATAATCTGGGCATAAATGTGGCTGGAACTCCTGAAAACACTCAGTCTGAGACGGTTTTTGTCGCCATGCATGTGCTTTCTGATTCTTTTTTTCCGCTTGAGTCTTGCCATAACTTTTGGTGATGTATTTCCCATGATAACTATTCCCAGGTTTTAGTTTTTACCCGCAGTCTTGCCTGCTTTTCTGATAATCCGTTCATCCACATACATGATTCCCTTGCCTTTATAAGGTTCAGGAGGTCTGATAGCCCTGATGTTGGCCGCAGTCTGACCAAGCAATTCTTTATCAATTGCAGTCAGCGTTATCTTGGTGTTGTTCTCCACGGCAGCGCCGACTCCTTCAGGAAGAACAAATTCCACCGGATTGGAATACCCGACATTCAGGACCAACTGAGTCCCTTTGGATTCGGCCCGGTACCCGATGCCCGCCAAAATCAGTTGTTTTTCATAGCCGTTGCTGACACCTGTCACCATATTGGCGATCAAAGAACGGAACAATCCCTGCAATGCGACCTTTTTTCTATCCTGATCATCGGTTTTAACTTCCAGTACCGAATCGTTCATCTCTATTGTGACTGCCGGATGTATCTGCCGTTCTAGATTGCCTTTTGGACCCTTCACCTGAATCACATCCCCGTTCAGGGTAATCTGGACCTTATCTGGAAGCTGAACCGGCTTTTTTCCTATACGTGACATAATTATATGACTCCTGTCTTACCAAACATTACAAAGAACTTCACCGCCGACGTTCGCTTCCCTGGCCTGTTTATCGGTCATCACCCCTTTTGATGTCGATACAATGGCGATTCCCAGGCCGTTTAAAACCGGCTTTATTTCCTGTGCTTTACTATAAACCCTGCAAGACGGCTTACTGACCCGATCAATACCAAAAATGGTCGGCTTGCCTTCTTTCATATATTTCAAATAAACACGGATTTTTCCCTGGGTACCATCTTCAAGAAACTTATAATTCTTGATATACCCTTGTTCTTTCAGCACCCGCACCATTTCCAGTTTCACTTTTGATCCGGGGATATCCACTTTGGCAAACCCTGCCTTACCACCATTTCTGATGATGGTCAGCATGTCTGCTACGGGATCACTCACTGCCATATTAACTCTCCTTGAAATTCAGCTGTATCTTTTTGCACTGCGAATTAATTAAACCAATTTTCTGTTACCAGCTGGACTTGGTAACCCCGGGCAACTTTCCCTCGGAGGCAAGGGTTCTGAAACAGATCCTGCAAATCCCCGCTTTACGGATGAAAGCCCGCGGTCTGCCGCACAATGGGCACCGGTTGTACCCACGTACAGAAAATTTGGGTGTTCTCTTTGCCTTTGCAATTAACGCTTTCTTGGCCAAACGTTCCTCCTTCAGATATCTAATTTTTAAAAGGCATTCCCAGATACCGCAGGAACTCTCTGCCTTCTTCATCAGTTTTGGCCGTAGTGACGACCGTGACATTCAGGCCCTTGATGCTGTCTGTCTTATCATAATCAATTTCAGGGAAAATGATATGTTCGGTAATTCCCAGGCTGTAGTTTCCCCGGCCATCAAACGCTTTGGCGGAAACCCCTTTGAAATCCCTGACACGCGGCAATGCAATATTAACCAGTCGTTCAAAAAAATCATACATTTTTTCGCGCCGAAGGGTCACTTTGCATCCAATGGGCAGATCCGCTCGTATCTTAAAATTGGCAATGGGTTTTTTGGCCCGGGTCACCACCGGCTTCTGCCCGGCGATCAATGCCAGTTCCTGTGCAGCTGATTCAATGATTTTGGGGTTTTGAACCGCTTCACCCAAGCCCATATTCAGCACAATTTTTTCTAATTTAGGCACCTGAAATCCATTCGTGTAATTAAAGGTTTCCTTTAACTTGGGAATGATTTCGGTTTTGTACTTTTCCTTTAGCGTGGTCATTTGTTCTCTCCGGATCTGATCTTAAGCATCGATCTGCTCATTGCATTTTTTACAGACGCGAACCCGTTTACCATTTTCCAGTTTTCTGGTACCAACCCGGGTCGGTTTCACGCAGGCATTACACATGAGCATAAGATTGGAAACATCTATGGGCATGTTCTTTTCCACAATTCCTCCCTGCGGGCTCGCCTGTGTGGGTTTCTGATGGACCTTTACCACGTTGATATTTTCCACGACAACGCGGTTGGTCTTTTTGATA
This sequence comes from Desulfotignum balticum DSM 7044, assembly GCF_000421285.1. Taxonomy (GTDB): domain Bacteria; phylum Desulfobacterota; class Desulfobacteria; order Desulfobacterales; family Desulfobacteraceae; genus Desulfotignum; species Desulfotignum balticum. Next base: position 893,797 of record NZ_ATWO01000001.1, on the reverse strand, counting down.
ACCTTGAGCACCTTACCAATTTTATCTTTATCCTTACCGGTAAGGACCTTTACCTTATCATCTTTTTTTATTCTGATTTTTCTGGTTTCCATTGCTTTTGCTCCAATCAACCGATTTTACAAAACGTCAGGAGCCAGAGAAACAATTTTCATGAATCGCTTTGCCCTCAACTCTCTTGCTACCGGTCCGAAAATACGGGTTCCCACCGGTTCATTGTTTTTGGTCAGAACCACAGCTGAATTGTCATCGAACCGAATGGCTGAACCGTCCGGTCTGAAAATTTCCTTTTTGGTTCTGACAATCACAGCCGGTACGATATCGCCTTTTTTTACCTTGGCATTAGGGATGGCTTCTTTGACCGATACGATAATGACATCACCAATGCTGGCATATCTTCTCTTGGACCCACCCAACACTTTGATACAATACAATTCCTTGGCACCGGAGTTGTCTGCAACCGTCAGTCTTGTTTCCGTTTGAATCATTTTTCAACTCCTTAGAATTAAACGGCCTTTTTAGTGATCTGAGTCACCCTGAACCGTTTCAGCTTACTCAGGGGGCGGGTTTCAATGATTTGCACTTCATCCCCGATTCGGCATTCATTTTTTTCATCATGGGCCTGGTATCTTTTGTATTGTTTGATATATTTTTTATACATTTTATGCTGAATATACCGCTCTACCTGGACAACCACGGATTTGTCCATTTTATCTGAAGTCACCAGCCCCTTTAGTTCTTTTTTCTTGCCTTTATGCATATTTTCCATTTTTTTTCACCCTCAACCAATGTTCACATTCATCTGTCTGGATACGGTATAAAGCCGGGCAATGTCTTTTTTGACTTCAGACAGTTTTGCCGTGTTTTCGAGCTGGCCGATGTCATTCTGAAAACGAAGATTGAAAAGCTCTTTTTTCAGCGACACCAGTTTTTCCTGCATCTGGGTTTCCCCCATTTCCTTGATTTCACCGGTTTTCAACATGGTTAATTCCTTTCCACAAAACGGGTTTTCACGGAAAGTTTCCGGGCGGCGAGCCGCAATGCTTCTTTGGCTGTCTCTCTGGTAATGCCTTCCATTTCATAGAGAATCTTTCCGGGTTTCACCCGGGCGACCCAGGCATCGGTTGCGCCTTTACCCTTACCCATTCGAACTTCAGCCGGTTTTTTGGTCACCGGATGATCCGGGAAAAAACGAATCCAGCTTTTACCGGCTCTTTTTGCATATCGGGTTAATGCGACCCTGGCCGCCTCGATCTGTCTGGCATTCACATAGCCGCATTCAACCGCCTGTAGTCCATAATCACCAAAACACAAAGTGTTCCCCCGTGTCGGAGATCCTTTGGTTCTGCCGCGGAACTGTTTTCGGTATTTTACATTTTTTGGACTGAGCATTTGCTTGTTCTCCTAAATAACCTCTACTAATTTGTCGCCATCATCTGTTCACTCGGGTTCACCACCTCACCTTTGAATATAAAGGTCTTGATGCCGATGGTTCCGTATGTGGTTTTGGCTTCAATAAAGCCGTAATCCACATCAGCCCGAAGGGTGTGGAGGGGGATCCGTCCTTCTTTATACCATTCTGTTCTGGCCATTTCAGCACCCCCCAGTCGGCCGGAACAAATAATTTTGATACCCTTGGCACCAAACCGCATGGCTGAAGTGACGCTGCGCTTCATGGCGCGCCTGAAGGCAATCCGTCTTTCCAGTTGCTGAGCGATGTTTTCAGCAACCAGCTGTGCGTCAATTTCCGGTCTACGCACTTCCTTGATATCGATTAGCACCTCAGGTTTAAGAATTTTTTCAAGCTCCTTTTTAAGCAGGGCAATCTCTGATCCTTTTTTCCCGATGATAATACCGGGTCTGGCCGCATAAACTCTCAGCCGGATCTGTTTGGAAAACCGTTCAATTTCAATTTTGGAAATACCGGCATGGTATAATTTGTTTTTGAGAAATTTTCGGACTTTGAAATCTTCCTCGACAAATTCCGCATACTCTTTGTCTGCATACCATCTGGAGTCCCATGTCCTGATGATGCCTAATCTTAATCCGGTCGGATGTACTTTCTGGCCCAAGCTAAGTTCCTCCTCTTAGTCGATCTGAGCGACTATTACAGTTAAATGACTGGTACGTTTTAAAATTCTGCTGGCTCTTCCTCTGGCTCTCGCACGAAATCGTTTCAAAGAGGGCCCCTGATCGACGATAATATTTTTTACAATCAGTTTATCCACGTCCAGCTCGTTGTTATGCGCTGCATTGGCAACTGCGGATTCAAGCGTCTTATGGATAATTCCAGCCGCCTTCAAAGGCATAAATTTCAAAGTCGTCAACGCCTGTTCCGCACTTTTTCCTTTGACCTCGCCGATGGGCAGCCGAAGCTTGAACGGTGATATCCTTGCAAATTTTGTACTTGCTTTTACTTCCATGTCACACCTTATCCCTTATAATCCAGTGGAGCCATTGATTCTACCGTTTGGCTTTTTTATCTCCGGCATGACCCCAAAATGTTCTAGTCGGTGAGAACTCACCCAGTTTATGACCCACCATATTTTCAGAAACAAAAACAGGAATGAATTTTTTTCCATTGTGAACGGCAAACGTGATGCCGACCATCTCCGGTAAAATAGTCGAACGTCTTGACCATGTTTTAATCACTTTATTGCTGTTGGCATTTCTTGCCACCAAAACTTTTTTCAAAAGCGCCGGTGCAATATATGGTCCTTTTTTCAATGATCGTGGCATAATTTATCACCTATTATTTTCTCTTAGCCCTTCTTTTAACGATATACTGATCCGTCCTCGCATTATTCCTGGTTCTCTTGCCTTTGGTGGGAACCCCCCAGGGCGTACAGGGCTGGCGACCCCCCGAAGAACGGCCTTCGCCGCCGCCCATGGGATGATCCACCGGGTTCATGGCAACACCTCGAACAGACGGTCGTCTACCCAGCCATCTGGATCGGCCCGCTTTGCCAAGACTGACGTCGCCGTGTTTTTCGTTGCCGACACGCCCAACCGTTGCCTTACATTTCACATGGACCATACGAACTTCACCGGACGGCAGCAGCACCTGGGCGTAATCACCTTCCTTGGCCATGAGCCGGGCAAACGCACCCGCGCTTCTGACAATTTGTCCGCCTTTGTCCTGTTTTAGCTCTATATTATGAATCCGGGTACCTGTGGGAATTTTTTCCAGCGGCATACAGTTACCGGGTTTAATATCGGCATCCGGTCCGGTTTCCAGAATATCCCCCACTTTTACTTCCAGGGGTGCCAGTATATATCGCTTTTCACCATCTGCATAAACCAGCAGCGCGATCCGTGCACTTCGGTTGGGGTCATATTCTATGGCTGTGACTTTGGCTGGAATCCCATCCTTATCACGCTTGAAATCGATGATACGGTACTGTTTTTTTGCGCCGCCGCCCCGATGCCTTGTCGTCACCCGTCCGTTGTTGTTCCGCCCGGCTTTTTTACTTATCTTTCTGGTAAGACGTCTTTCAGGTTTCGACTTGGTAATCTCTTCAAAAGAAAGGAATTCCTGGGAACGTCTTCCGGGAGATGTCGGTTTGGCCTTTATTATCGTTGACATAAATTTACCTCTCTAAACGCCTTCAAAAAAATCAATTCGTTGCCCTGGCATCAGCGTCACAACAGCTTTTTTCCAATCTTTCCGCTTGCCGATAATCCGGCCCCGCTGCTTGACTTTACCCTTGACCTGAATGGTTCTGACCTGTTTCACCTTGGTGTTGAAATTTCTTTCAACCGCATCCTTGATCTCAAGGCGATTCGCTTTTTTGTCAACCTGCAGGGTCACCTGATTGTTCAATTCCTTTTGAAGGGTCGTCTTTTCAGTCACCACAGGCCCTCTGATGATATCGTATTGTTTCATATCAGCTCAACCTCCCCTGAATATTCTGAATACTGGACTCTACCAGCAGGAGATGCTTGTATTTCAAAATATCATAAACATTCAGACCTGCCGTCTTGATCACTTTCACATGAGGGATATTCCGGGAAGACAATTCCAGAAGTGTATCATCCTGTGCATCCGATACGATCAACAGGTTGTTCAGTTTCAGCACTTCCAGAACGGAAGCCAGTTGTTTTGTCTTGATCTGGTCCAATTTGAAATCATCGATTACAAAAAGTGATTTTTCTTCGCACTTGCTGCTCAAAGCCATTTTCAAAGCAAGCTTTCTCACTTTTTTCGGCACCTTGTACGCATAAGATCTTGGAGACGGCCCAAAAATAATTCCGCCACCTTTTCTCAGCGGAGATTTGATACTTCCGGCCCGCGCATTCCCGGTTCCTTTCTGCCTGAAAAGCTTTCTGGTGCTTCCTTTGACCACACCACGTGTTTTAGACGCAGCTGTCCCTTCCCGCCTGGAGGCGAGCTGGGATCGCACCACATCGTGAAGAACACTTGCCTTAACCGGTACGCTGAATATTTCATCAGGAAGCTGGGTTTCAGACACTTTTTCACCTGCACTGTTCAATACATCTACAGCTGCCATATTCTTCCTCTTAATTTTTGATCAACTATGCATCACCGCGTTTTTTCCGCAATACCCATAGCCGCAATATTTCAACCGACTTTCTGAAAATCGGCCAAATCTATTATTTCCTGTTAACTGGTTTTATAAATCTTGATAATCCCTGTTTTAGGCCCTGGAACCGCGCCCTTCAGCAACAAAAGATTTTCATTTTGTTTAATATCCACAACAGTCAGATTCTTTACGGTTTCCTTCTCGACCCCCATATGGCCCGGCATGCGTTTGCCCTTGATCACCTTTGCAGGCCATGCACTGTTTCCGATGGAGCCTGGTTTCCGATGATTTCTGTTACCATGGGTTTCCGGTCCCCGGCTGAATCCATGACGTTTGATAGTACCCTGGAAACCACGTCCCTTGGAAGTACCTGTCACCGTCACTTTTTCACCGATGGAAAAAATATCCAGATTCACAACTGTACCCGGCGCCACACCTTCAACTGATGGGCTGCGGAATTCCTTTAATACGCGGTACCCTTTGTCTGTCGCTTTTTTTAAATGACCAGCAATTGGTTTGTTCTGCTTTTCAACCGGGGTTTCATCAAAACCGAGCTGAAGTGCTGTGTACCCGTCTGTTTCTTGTGTTTTCACCTGTGTAACCACACAGGGTCCCACCTGCACGACAGTAACAGGAACAAGCCTTCCATCCGATGCAAAGGCACTGGTCATCCCAATTTTTTTTCCGATTATTCCGTTCATTTTTGGTTCCTGTTATCGAGCTATAACTTTATTTCCACATCGACGCCCGGTGACAAATCCAGTTTCATCAAGGCGTCTACCGTCTGTTGAGTGGGCTCCAGAATGTCCAGCATCCTTTTATGGGTCCGAATTTCAAACTGTTCCCGTGACTTTTTATTGACATGGGGTGAGCGCAAAACCGTAAACTTGTTGATCCGGGTGGGAAGAGGAACCGGCCCCACTATTCTGGCACCGGTTTTCCTTGCCGTATCAACAATATCCATAGAGGACTGGTCCAGCAGCTTATGATCATAAGCCTTGAGCCGAATTCTTATTTTTGTTTTCAGCATGATTGCGTTCTTTCTTAACCCTTATTCAAAAATTTCAGCGATGACGCCGGCGCCCACGGTACGACCGCCTTCCCGCACGGCAAACCGCAGTTCTTTTTCCATGGCGATGGGAGCAATCAGCTCCACATTAATGGTGGCATTGTCGCCCGGCATGATCATTTCAACGCCTTCTTCCAGGGTCAGCACACCGGTCACATCCGTGGTTCTGAAGAAAAACTGAGGCCGGTACCCGGTAAAAAACGGGGTATGACGTCCCCCTTCTTCCTTGCTCAATGCATACATTTCCGCTTTGAACTTGGTATGGGGCGTAATGGTACCCGGCTTTGCCACCACCTGGCCTCTTTCCACCTGGTCCCGTTTGGTTCCCCGCAGCAGCAACCCAACGTTGTCTCCCGCCTGTCCCTGATCCAGCAGCTTTCTGAACATCTCAACACCGGTACACACGGTCTTGGCAGTATCACGAATCCCCACCAGTTCAATCTCATCACCCGGTTTGATCACGCCGCGATCAATACGACCGGTCACAACCGTACCCCGACCGGAAATGGAGAACACATCCTCAATGGGCATCAGAAACGGCTTGTCCATATCCCGTTCCGGTTCCGGCACGTAAGAATCCAATGTGCTGAGCAACTCAAAAATCGGCTTGGCTTCGTCACTGTCCGGATCATCGCTCTCCAGCGCTTTCAATGCAGATCCACGGATAATCGGCGTCTCATCACCGGGAAAATCATAGGAATCCAGCAGCTCCTGAAGTTCCATTTCCACCAGCTCGATCAATTCCTCATCATCCACCATGTCGCATTTGTTTAAAAATACAACAATTCTGGGCACCCCGACCTGGCGGGCCAAAAGAATATGCTCCCGGGTCTGGGGCATGGGACCGTCATCTGCGGACACAACCAGAATCGCCCCGTCCATCTGGGCAGCACCGGTGATCATGTTTTTGATATAGTCGGCATGGCCCGGACAATCCACATGGGCATAATGACGCGCATCAGTTTCATATTCCACATGGGCGGTGGCAATGGTAATTCCCCGCTCTCTTTCTTCCGGAGCTTTGTCAATCTCATCGAACGGAACGTATGTCCCGTGCCCTTTCAATCCGGCATGCTTGGTGATTGCAGCGGTCAGCGTGGTCTTGCCATGGTCGATGTGACCAATGGTTCCAATGTTTACATGCGGCTTTTTCCGCTCAAATTTCTCCTTAGCCATCTTCTTTATTCCTCCATTGGAATGTTTTTGAGAATTCTTATTTTTTTACCACCTGAAATGAGCAAATGCCTTGTTGGCCTCTGCCATCTTGTGAGTATCTTCTTTCTTTTTCATGGCACCGCCCCGCTGATTATATGCATCCATCAGTTCAGCAGCCAGCTTTTTTTCAAACCCTTTTTCGGAGCGCCCCCGGCTGAAATTGATCAACCATCTGAAAGCCAGAGCGGTCTGCCGGGCCGGATTGATATCTGTGGGCACCTGATAGGTGGATCCACCGATTCGTCTGGATTTGACTTCCACAGCCGGACGAATATTGTCCACTGCTTTTTTAAATACATCCAGAGCCGGCTCACCCACTTTTTCCTCGGCGATCAGCAGGGCCGTAGTCACAACTTTCCGTGCCGCATTTTTTTTGCCGTTTTTCATCACGCAGTTCACGAATTTAGCCGCAAGCTTTTGTTCCTGCGTGGCATTTTTCGTCAAATTTTCACTTATGATATATTTCTGTGCCATGTATCATGTCCATTTTTTAGTCTTAATTGAATTACTTGGGCCTTTTGGCACCGTATTTGGAACGGCCCTGCCGCCTGTCATCCACACCCAGGGTATCCAGCGCCCCTCGGACGATATGGTACCGGACACCTGGAAGGTCTTTGACCCTGCCACCTCTTACCAGCACCACCGAGTGCTCCTGAAGGTTGTGCCCCATGCCCGGAATGTACGCCGCAACTTCCATCCCGGTCGTCAATCTGACTCTTGCCACTTTTCTCAAGGCGGAGTTCGGTTTTTTAGGCGTTGATGTATACACCCTGGTACAAACTCCTCGTTTCTGCGGCCCACCTTTCAAAGCAGGCGTACTCACCTTTTCCTCAGCTTTTTTTCTACTTTTTCGAACCAACTGATTAATGGTCGGCATAATTTTTCAACGCTCCTTATACATTCTATACATCGCCTTACACGACAAAATATTTAATATTACTTACCAAAATTTAAAATGTCAAGAAATTTTTAAACTTCCATTACAAATTCACAGCCTCTCCCAAGCCGACCTCCACATTTTGATAGCCCGGGAAACCGGTACCGGCAGGGATCAACCGTCCCATTACCACGTTCTCTTTCAACCCCTTGAGTCCATCATATTTGGCTTCGATGGCGGCCAGAGTCAGTACCTTGGTAGTTTCCTGGAACGATGCTGCAGACAGAAAACTGTCTGTAGACAAAGAGGCCTTGGTAATCCCTAAAATCAGGGGTTCACCTTTGGCCGGTTCTCCGCCCTTCATTGCCACCTCGCGGTTGGTTTCCTCGAATACAACGCGGTCCACCTGTTCATCCGGGATAAAATTGGTATCACCCGTGGACACCACCTTGACCCGACGCATCATCTGACGGATCACCACTTCAATATGCTTGTCATTGATGCGGACCCCTTGCAGGCGATACACTTCCTGGACCTCATCCACCAGATATTTGGCCAAAGCCACCTCCCCCTTGATATTCATGATATCCTGAGGGTTTGCACTGCCGGCGAGCAGCGGATCCCCTGCTTTGATGAAATCTCCGTCGTAAACGGTGACATGCTGCCCCTTGGGAATGGCATATTCTTTTTTCTCACCCACATCGGACGGTGTTACCGTCACTTTCTGCCGGCCTTTGGTTCCTTTGGACACACTGACGGTACCGTCTATTTCCGATAAAATAGTGGGATCTTTGGGTTTCCTCACCTCAAACAGTTCTGCCACCCGTGGCAGACCACCGGTGATATCCTTGGTTTTGGTAGTTGCTCTGGGGAGCTTGGCAATCACATCTCCTGCCAGAACATGGTCATCTTCCTCCACGGTTAAAATAGCATTGACCGGCAGATAATACCGGGCTGCGGCATTGGAAGAAGGCAATTTCACAGCTTTTCCGCTGGCATCCCGCAATGTAATGCGGGGACGGGTTTCAGAATCTTTGCCATCGGTAATGGTCCGGCTGACCTTACCGGTTACCGGGTCGATCTGTTCCTGAACGGTATTGCCGATTTCAATATCCGAAAACCGGACCCGACCGGATACTTCTGTAATAATGGGGGTGGTAAACGGATCCCAGCTGGCAATGATTTCACCGGGCTCAACGAACTGACCGTCTTTGGCTTGCAGTGTGGCGCCGTAAATAACTGTTTCCCTGGCCCGTTCCCGGCCATCTTCACCCACAATGGTGACCCCGCCCCCTTTTCGGTTCATGACAATGATGTCATTTCCCGCAGTGGTCACGGTCTGAAGTGTTTCATTGTATTTGAGAATCCCGCCGACCCGGGCCTTGACCTCGGCAACTTCCACTTTTCTGGAAGCGGTTCCGCCGATGTGGAAGGTCCGCATGGTCAACTGGGTTCCGGGTTCTCCGATGGACTGGGCCGCCACAATTCCGATGGCCTGTCCGATCTCAACCGTGTCGCCGTGGGCAAGATCCCGGCCGTAACATTTGGAACAGACTCCGTGTTTTGAATTACAGGTCAGCACCGACCTGATTTTTACCTTCTGAACCCCGGCTGCTTCAATTTTTGCCACGTGCATTTCCGTTAATTCCGTATCCACACCCACAATGAAGTCATCGGAATAAGGATCTTTGACATCTTCCTGAATCACCCGGCCCAGAATCCTTTCTCCCAGCGTTTGAATGACTTCTCCGCCTTCGTACAATGCCTCCACCTCAATTCCGTTGATGGTACCGCAGTCTTCTTCAATAATGGTACAATCCTGTCCCACATCAGCCAGCCGCCGGGTCAGATAACCGGAGTTGGCTGTTTTCAGAGCGGTATCTGCCAGACCTTTTCGGGCCCCATGGGTGGAAATAAAATACTGGAGCACGGTCAGCCCTTCCCGGAAGCAGGCGGTAATGGGATTTTCAATGATCTCACCGGACGGTTTGGCCATCAGTCCCCGCATCCCGGCCAGCTGCCGCATCTGATCCTTGGACCCACGGGCCCCGGAATCCGCCATGACGTACACCGCATTCAGCCCTTCCAGGGCTTCAATATTCTTGGCACCGGTGGGATTTTTCATCACTTCCATCATGGCATTGGCAATATCATCGGTGGCCTGGGCCCAGATATCCACCACCTTGTTGTATTTCTCACCCTGGGTGATCAATCCTTCTGCATACTGATTTTTGATCTCAAGAACATTATTTTCCGCTGCGGATACGATATCCCATTTCTGTTTCGGTATGATCATGTCATCCACACAGATGGACAACCCGCCCAAAGTGGAATATTTATATCCGATATCCTTGAGCCGGTCGGACAGAACCACGGTTTCCTTCAACCCGATATTCCGGTAGGCATAATCGATCAGATTGACAATGGATCCTTTGTCCATGAGCTTGTTTACCAGTTTGAACGGCAACGTGGTTTTCCGTTCATCCACTTTGAAAACAGTGAACCGGTCACCGACCATCCGGACATCCGTGAACTGGCCCAGCTTCAGCCCGAACAACTGCTCGACCACCACATCCGATACCTGAAACAGATTTTTAAATTCCTTACGGGTCAACAACTCGGTTTTGCCAAGCGTCTTTTTGATCTCGTCATCGGAATATTTTTTCAATACGTCGTCAAAGGGTTTGCCGGCTTTCAGTTCCGCCAGCGCCGCTTCGCACGATTCTTCGGATTCGGTCCGGATCCGGGTCAAAGACAAAAGGGTATCACCGGGGATGGTTTCCCACAGCAGAATCCGGCCGGTGGTGGTATCATAAATTTCCCCGTCGATCCGGACCTTTATTTTGGCATGAAGTGCCAGAGAGCCGGCGTCAAACGCATACCGGACTTCTTCGATGGAGGAAAAAATACTGCCTTCCCCTTTCTGGCTCGACACGGCCCGGGTCATATAATAAATGCCCAGTACAATATCCTGGGTGGGCACGATAATGGGCTGTCCATTGGCCGGTGACAAAATATTGTTGGTGGAAAGCATCATCACCCGGGCTTCCAGAAGAGCTTCCAGAGACAAGGGCACATGCACCGCCATCTGGTCTCCATCAAAATCCGCGTTGAATGCCGGACAGACCAGAGGATGCAGCTGAATGGCCTTTCCTTCGATGAGTACCGGCTCAAATGCCTGGAACCCGAGGCGATGCAGGGTCGGCGCCCGGTTGAGCATCACCGGATATTCCTTGACCACCGATTCCAGTGCATCCCAGACTTCATTTTCTTCCTTTTCCACCATCTTTTTGGCACTTTTTACCGTGGAAACCAGCCCTTTTTGCTCCAGATAGTTATAAATAAACGGTTTGAAAAGCTCCAGAGCCATCTTTTTGGGAATACCGCACTGATGAAGCCGCAGTTCAGACCCCACCGTAATCACGGTACGCCCGGAATAGTCCACCCGTTTTCCCAGTAGGTTCTGGCGGAACCGGCCCTGTTTCCCCTTGAGCGTGTCACTCAACGATTTGAGCGGTCGTTTATTGGTCCCCGTGACAACCCGGCCATGCCGCCCGTTGTCGAACAGTACATCCACCGATTCCTGGAGCATGCGTTTTTCGTTTCTGACAATGATATCGGGTGCGTTCAGATCCACCAGACGTTTGAGACGGTTGTTCCGGTTCAGGACCCGGCGGTACAGGTCATTGAGATCAGACGTGGCAAACCGTCCCCCTTCCAGGGGAACCAGCGGCCGAAGATCCGGCGGCAGTATGGGGCAGGCCGTCATGATCATGCGCGAGGGTTCGATTCCGGAAGTCAGAAAAGCGGAAATCACCTTGAGCCGTTTGGCCATTTTTTGCTGTTTGGCCACTGATTTGGTGAGATTGATCTCTTCTTTGAGTGTATCATGGATGCTCTGAAGATCCAGTTCATCCAAAAGTGTCAAAATCGCCTCCGCTCCGATCCCAGCTACGAACGCTTCTTCTCCGAATGTTTCAAAGGCTTCGTAATACTGATCATCTGATAAAAGCTGGTATTTTTTCAAGCCGGTATCCTTGGGATCCATCACAATATAGGAATCAAAATACAGTACTTTCTCCAGACTCTTCAACGTCAGATCCAGCGCATTACCGATCTTGGAAGGAAGACTTTTTAAAAACCAGATATGGGAGACCGGAGATGCCAGCTCGATGTGAGCCATGCGCTCACGCCTCACCTTGGACTGAATGACTTCCACCCCGCATTTTTCACACACCACGCCCCGGTGTTTCATGCGTTTGTACTTGCCGCAGTTACATTCGTAATCCTTGGTGGGTCCGAAAACCTTGGCGCAGAACAATCCGTCCCGCTCCGGTTTGAACGTCCGGTAATTAATGGTTTCCGGTTTTTTGATCTCCCCATGGGACCACTCTCTAATCTGGTCGGAAGAGGCAAGGCTGATCTGAACACCCTGATAAATCTTGGGATCTTTTGGTTTTGCGAAGAAATCGTATATATTATCCAATGCTTTCTCCTTATTTGTTGCCTTCTATAAGATTCATATCCAAACCCAGACTATTGAGCTCTTTGATCAAGACTCTAAATGATTCAGGCATGCCCGGCTCCAGTACACTCTGGCCTTTGACGATCTTTTCATACATACGGGTTCTACCCACCATATCGTCGGATTTGACCGTGAGAAACTCCTGAAGCGCATGGGCCGCACCATAGGCTTCCATGGCCCAGACTTCCATCTCACCTAAGCGCTGCCCGCCGAACTGAGCCTTACCGCCCAGAGGCTGCTGAGTGACCAGGGAATAGGGACCGATGGACCGTGCATGCAGTTTATCATCCACCAGATGATGCAGTTTAAGCATGTACATGGTTCCCACAGTAACCGGTGTATGAAAAGGTTCACCGGTTCTGCCGTCATAAAGCGTCGATTGACCGGAACGCTGATATCCGGACATGTCAAGCAGATCCTTGATTTCATCTTCCGTGGCACCGTCAAATACCGGCGTGGCAGTATGAACGCCGTTCTTATACAGAGAGGCAAACTCAAGCAACTCATGGTCCTGCATGCCGTCAATCCGTTTGGCCAGCACATCTTCAATATCATCGGCTTTCTGTTTTTCGGTCAAAGAAAAGATACTTTTTACTTTGTCCCGAAGCGCATCCATACGTTTTTCTTCGATCATTTCATTGATCTGCTGTCCTAAACCGAACGCAGCCTGACCCAGATGAATTTCCAAAATCTGACCGACATTCATACGGGAAGGGACTCCCAACGGATTGAGCACCATGTCCACGGGACGTCCGTCGGCAAAATACGGCAGATCCTCCACACGCAGAATCCGGGAGACCACCCCTTTATTCCCATGCCGGCCGGCCATTTTATCACCCACAGACAGCACCCGCTCCATGGCCACGCTGATTTTGATCAATTTCAAAACCCCCGGGGGCAGATCATCCCCTTTTTCAAATCGGGAAACCTGTCGATTAAAATGTTCTCTGGCTTTTTTGATCTGTTCCTGGGCCTGTTCCAGAATCTGCTGGGCCTTTTCCGTCATTACGGCATCTTCCACAGACAGGTGCACCAGAAACGATACCGGAATTCCTTCCAGCATGCCGGGTACGATGGTATCTCCCTTTTTTATCTGTTTTTTTCCGGATTTTTCCAGATCTGCCGCCACCTTGTGTCCGTCCAGGATCAATTCCACTTTTTCTCTGGCTACCAGGGAAATAATCCGGATCTCATCATCCCGGTCTTTTTCCAGGCGTTCAATTTCCTCATCCTCAATGAGCCGGGTGCGATCATCCTTGGGCAGACCTCTTCTGGAAAACACCTTGGCATCGATCACTTTGCCACTGACCCCGGGCGGGACCGTCAACGAGGTGTCTTTGACATCTCCGGCTTTTTCTCCGAATATGGCCCGAAGCAGTTTTTCTTCCGGAGACAGCTGGGTTTCCCCCTTGGGTGTAATCTTGCCCACCAGAATATCTCCGGGAAACACTTCCGCGCCGAGACGAATAATACCGCTGTCATCCAGATTTTTCAGCGCGTCTTCTCCCACGTTGGGAATATCCCGGGTAATCTCTTCTTTACCCAGTTTGGTATCCCGGGCAAGAACTTCGAACTCTTCCACATGGATGGATGTATAAACTCCGTCTTTCACCAGACGTTCACTCACCAGAATGGAATCCTCATAATTGTATCCATCCCAGGGCATGAATGCCACAGTGACATTTTTTCCCAACGCCAGTTCACCCATTTCCGTGGAGGGCCCATCCGCGATCACCTGGCCTTTTTTCACCCGGTCCCCTTTGTCCACAATGGGCCGATGGTTGAAACAGGTATTTTGATTGGAACGGACAAATTTGATACAATTATATATGGATACTGCTTTATCGAACCCTTTGCTTTCATCGTCATTTCTGACCACGATGCGCTTGGCATCCACATCCACCACAATGCCGTCATAATCCGCAACAATGGTGACGCCTGAATCTCTGGCCACCACACTTTCCATACCCGTACCCACCAGAGGCGCTTCGCTGCGAATCAGCGGCACGGCCTGACGCTGCATGTTGGATCCCATCAGCGCCCGGTTGGCATCGTCGTTTTCCAAAAATGGAATCAAAGCAGCCGACACAGATACCAGCTGATTCGGAGACACATCCATGTACTTGACCACATCCGGGGGAACCAACTCAAACTCACCGGCCACCCGGGCGGATACGGTCGGGTTGATAAACCGGCCACCCGTATCCAGCGGTGCATTGGCCTGGGCAATGGGGTGGTCTTTTTCCTCGAACGCGCTCAAATGCTGAATGGTTTTGCTGGCCACCGAATCATTCACCAGACGGAAAGGCGTTTCTATGAATCCGAAATCATTGACCCGGGCATAGGTACACAAAGACACGATCAAACCGATGTTAGGACCTTCCGGCGTTTCAATGGGACAGATACGTCCGTAATGAGACGGATGAACATCCCTGACCTCAAATCCCGCACGCTCCCGCGTCAATCCGCCGGGTCCCAGGGCGGACAACCGGCGTTTATGCGTCGTTTCAGACAATGGATTGGTCTGATCCATGAACTGGGACAGCTGGGACGTACCAAAGAATTCTCTGACCACGGCTGAGACCGGTTTGGGGTTCACCAGATCGTGGGGCATCATGGCATCGACTTCCTGCATGCTCATTTTTTCTTTGATGGCCCGCTCCATACGGATGAGCCCGATGCGATAATGATTTTCCAGCAATTCCCCGACGGCACGCACCCGACGGTTGCCCAGATGGTCGATATCATCCACCTGCCCCTGGGTATCTTTGAGTTCGATCAGGGTTGCGGCTGTCAGCAGTACATCTTCTTTCCGAAGGGTTTTTACATCCAGCATGGTATCCACGCCCAGGCGCAGATTCATTTTCAGACGTCCGACTTTGGAAAGGTCATAATAAGCCTGACGGAAAAACAAATGATCAATAAAATCCTGGGCCACTTCAATGGTTGCCGGATTTCCCGGGCGTAACCGGCGATAAATATCCATCAGCGCCACTTCTCTGGATTGTACTTTGTCACTCACCAGAGTTTTTCTCATGGCATCGGAACTTCTGGAATCCACATGCAGAATATGAAAATCTGATATTCCGTGATTTTCAAGAATCTCAAAAGTATCTTCTTCGATCATTTCACCGGCTTTGAACAGAACACTTCCGCTGTCCGGGTCCTGGATATCCCGGGCAAACGCTTTTTGCATCAGATCTTCGATCGTAACCGGAATAAAGGTCAATCCCTCGTCCGCCAATTGCTTCAAAGCCCGTTTTGTAAAGATTCTTCCCTGTTTTACAACCACATCCCCGGTCTCAGGTGACAGGATATCGTAACTGGCCCGCTGCCGAACCAGGTTGTCAGGAACAAACTCCTTAAAAAACGAGCCTTCCTTTTTAACAATGCGCTCTTTCCGGTAAAAGAAATCCAATATGTCTTCGCTGCTGTAGCCAAATGCCTTGAACAGAATGGAAACCGGAAATTTTCTGCGCCGGTCGATCCGGATATTGATGATGTCTTTGGCATCGATTTCCATATCGATCCATGACCCTCTCACCGGAATGATTCTGGCGTTGTAGATAATTTTTCCTGTGGAGTAATTCTTTCCCTTGTCATGGTCAAAGAAAACACCGGAAGAACGGTGCAACTGGCTCACAACCGCTCTTTCAGTACCATTGATGATAAATGTGCCCTTACGGGTCATCAAAGGAATGGTGCCGAAATAAATTTCCTGCTCTTTGATATCACGAATGGTGGCATTCCCTGTGTCTTTGTCATGATCATACACCACCAGTCGAACCCGGATGTTGACGGGAATATCGTAGGTCATCCCTCTGCTGATGCATTCCTTCATGGAATGCTTGGCTTCACCGAAAGAATATGACACATATTCCAGGGAAGCAGTATCGGTGAAATCCTTGATGGGGAAAACCGATTTAAATACCGCATGCAGCCCTTTTTCTTCACGTTCTGCGGGCAGAGTTTCACGTTGTAAGAAGCTTTCGAAAGAATTGCGCTGCATACCGATCAGATCCGGTATATCAATAATTTTCCGCTTGCTGCCGAATTCTTTTCGGATACGCTTGTTGGTCAAAAGACTATCGGTCATGTTGTCTCCCAAAAGTGAGTTTTTCCAACCGTAAAAGCGGAGACACGACCCTATTGTCATGTCCCCGCACAGGAATAATGCTCAAAAGCGTGTATTTTCTACGCTTTAAAAAATTTATTTTATGGAAACCTGGGCCCCGGCTCCCTCAAGCTGTTCTTTAATTTTACCTGCTTCATCCTTGGGGATCCCTTCCTTGACAGGCTTGGGTGCCTCTTCAACCAGCGCCTTGGCTTCTTTAAGCCCTAAACCGGTGATGGCACGAACTTCTTTGATCACATTGATCTTTTTATCACCCACTGCCTCAAGAATGACATCAAATTCCGTTTTTTCTTCCTCTGCAGCAGCTGCGTCACCCGCAGCAGGCATGGCACCACCGGCAAATGCGACCGGAGCCGCTGCGCTGACGCCGAATTTGTCTTCCAGTTCTTTGATCAGTTCCGACAGTTCCAACACCGTCATGTTGGCAATAAATTCAATAACATCATCTTTTGTGATATCAGCCATTTTTATCTCCTAAATGGTTTGTAAAACTCTATTTTTTTTATTAAAGGTTGAAATATAGTGATCTTAAAATTACGGACTAGGCGGCATCTTTCTGATCTTTGAGGCCATTGAGCACATTGAGCAGCCCTCTTGGAACGCCGGCCAAAACATTGACAAATGATGTGGGAACCGCATTGAGAGTGTAGACCAGTTTGCCCAGTAATTCTTCTTTCGAGGGCATTTTGGCCAGGGCCTTGATCTCTTCCGGCTCAAGACATTTACCACCGAATGCAGCAGCCTTGATCTCGAGCTTTTCATTGTCTTTGGCAAAATCAACCAAAATTTTGGATGGTGCGACAGGATCCGTCGCGGACGTAACAACGGCAGTCGGGCCTTTGTAAAAGTCCGTCATCAACGCTGCATCCGTATTCTGGGACGCAAGGTTCAGCAACGTATTTTTAACCACTTCCATGCTGGCACCGGCTTGTCTGAGTTCGTAACGAAGCCGGGTGATTGTCTGGACATCGAGCCCCTTGTAATCGATGAGAATGGTGATTTGCGCTTCTGACAACTGCGTAGCCAGACGTGCGACTAAATCCTTTTTCTGGGAAAGTTTCAACATTTTTTACACCTCCTTTCTTTGTAAAATTCGAAGGTGCCAACAAAACCAAAACGAAAATTGACTTTTCTGTCTCGGCAGGCCGGCAATCCGATTATGCACAACGTGCACCCACTGTCTCTGACAGTTTGTTTTTTTGAAAACTATTTTTATTTGATCAACATGGGATCCACTTTAATACCCGGACCCATTGTGGATGAAACACTGATAGTTTTCAGATAGATTCCTTTACTGGCGGCAGGTTTCAGTGCAACGATCTTGTCCAGAAATGCCTTAACGTTTTCCGTCAATTTTTCCGGTCCAAAAGAAATTTTTCCTATGGGGGCATGGACCACACCTGCTTTTTCAACCCGGAAATCTATTTTTCCCGCTTTCAATTCCTGAATGGCTTTTTCCAGCTCAAAGGTCACGGTCCCGGTTTTGGCATTGGGCATCAACCCCCGGGGACCCAGAACGCGCCCGAGTTTGCCAACGGTTCCCATCATATCGGGCGTGGCGATGGCTTTGTCAAACCCGAACCAGCCTTCTTTAATCTTTTCCACGATTTCTTCCGTGGCAATGAAATCCGCACCCGCATCCAAAGCTTCCTGTTCTTTTTCACCCTTGGCAAAAACCAGGACCTTGACTTCCTTTCCAAGACCATTGGGCAAAACCACGGTCCCCCGGACCATCTGGTCTGCGTGGCGGGGATCTACCCCCAGCCTGACTGCTACATCCACTGTTTCATCAAACTTCACATGGCTTGAGGAAACGGCAAGAGTCATGGCTTCCAATGGATCGTATTGAAGTGTTCTGTCGATCTTTTTCAGCGCGTCTGTCTGTTTTTTACTCCGCTTTGGCATTTTTATCACTCTTAAGCTATATTAAGTTAAAGGACGTCAATCCCCATGCTTCTTGCAGTACCTTCGATAATCTTTACCGCAGCTTCAAGATCTGAGGCATTCAGATCTTCTTTCTTGGTTTCTGCAATACTTACAACCTGATCATGGGTCACTTTTCCTACCTTGGTGCGATTCGGTTCACCCGACCCTTTTTTAAGACCGGCAGCTGCCAGTAACATTCGAGATGCGGGGGGTGTCTTTGTTATAAAACTGAAGGACCGATCTTTGTAAACCGTAATAACCACTGGAATAATGGAACCGGCGTCATTGGCCGTCTTGGCATTGAACGCCTTGCAGAAATCCATGATATTCACCCCATGCTGACCCAATGCCGGTCCGATGGGCGGGGATGGATTTGCTTTTCCTGCTTCCACCTGAAGCTTTATTTGCGTCATTATTTTTTTTGCCATGCTTAAATACTCCTGAAACTCACTATTTAACCGTCAATTAAATTTTGGTGACCTGAATAAACTTCAGTTCCACAGGTGTCGGCCGTCCGAAAATACTTACGAGCACCTTCACTTTTTCTTTATCCGGAGAAACGTCTTCAACAGTGCCATTGAAATTGGAAAATGGGCCATCAATGACTTTTACATCATCCCCGGGCTCAAAATAGAAACGGGGCTGAGGTTTGTTTTTTCCGATCTGCATCTTTTCAATAATATTCTGTGCTTCCTTGTCACTGATCGGTGCAGGTTTGTTTTTTCCACCCAGGAAACCGGTTACTTTGGGGGTTGAACTGATAATGTGCCATGTTTCATTGTCCAGATACATCCTGACCAGAATATATCCCGGATAAAACTTCCGGGAAGATTCTTTTTTTTTCCCATTGACTAGTTCAACTACATTTTCTGTAGGAATCAGTATCTCTCCGAATTTTTCCGGATATCGGGATGTCTGAATTTTTTCTTCCAGGGCTTTTTTCACTTTTTGTTCATGGCCCGAGTAAACATGAACCACATACCATTTCAAAGACATATTACCTTCCTCACACTTAAGTTAAAACAACCTGAACGAGTTTGGAAAGGCTGTAATCAAAAATGCCAAGAAAAACAGCAAGTATGAAAACAAAAATAATCACAACAATCGTAGTTCCGGTTGTTTGCTTGCGGGTAGGCCATGTCACCTTTTTTAATTCAACCTTGACTTCTCTTAAAAATTCGGTCGCCGTAAAGACAAAATTTTCCTTTTTGTCTTTTGAGGCCATTGTTTGGTTTTCCGGTTTTATTTTAGAAAGACCGGATGCGGCTGTCTGCCGGACAGGTGAAACATTTTCATTGGCAGTCACAGATTTATTCGCCTCTTTTTTTTTCTTTTTTTCTATGGCAGGTTTTTTCTTTTGTAATCGTGACATATCACTCCCAGGCACAAATTATTGCCCAAATGAAAATTTCACATTTAAATTTATGGCAGGCCAGGAGGGATTCGAACCCCCAACACCCGGATTTGGAGTCCGGTGCTCTACCAATTAGAGCTACTGGCCTACAAAAAAAATGGATTATTTGATTTTCGTTTCTTTGTGCACCAAATGTTTGTTGCAAAAGCGGCAGTATTTTTTCATTTCAATTTTATCAGGCGTTTTCCGCTTGTTTTTCGTGGTTGTATAATTTCTGCGCTTACATTCAGTGCATGCCAGAGCTATCAAGACTCTATCCACAATATCGGTCCCTTTTCAATTTTATTCAAAAATTTCAGCGATGACGCCGGCACCCACGGTACGACCGCCTTCCCGCACGGCAAACCGCAGTTCTTTTTCCATGGCGATGGGAGCAATCAGCTCCACATTAATGGTGGCATTGTCGCCCGGCATGATCATTTCAACGCCTTCTTCCAGGGTCAGCACACCGGTCACATCCGTGGTTCTGAAGAAAAACTGAGGCCGGTACCCGGTAAAAAACGGGGTATGACGTCCCCCTTCTTCCTTGCTCAATGCATACATTTCCGCTTTGAACTTGGTATGGGGCGTAATGGTTCCCGGCTTTGCCACCACCTGACCTCTTTCCACCTGGTCCCGTTTGGTTCCCCGCAGCAGCAACCCAACGTTGTCTCCCGCCTGTCCCTGATCCAGCAGCTTTCTGAACATCTCAACACCGGTACACACGGTCTTGGCAGTATCACGAATCCCCACCAGTTCAATCTCATCACCCGGTTTGATCACGCCGCGATCAATACGACCGGTCACAACCGTACCCCGACCGGAAATGGAGAACACATCCTCAATGGGCATCAGAAACGGCTTGTCCATATCCCGTTCCGGTTCCGGCACGTAAGAATCCAATGTGCTGAGCAACTCAAAAATCGGCTTGGCTTCGTCACTGTCCGGATCATCGCTCTCCAGCGCTTTCAATGCAGATCCACGGATAATCGGCGTCTCATCACCGGGAAAATCATAGGAATCCAGCAGCTCCTGAAGTTCCATTTCCACCAGCTCGATCAATTCCTCATCATCCACCATGTCGCATTTGTTTAAAAATACAACAATTCTGGGCACCCCGACCTGGCGGGCCAAAAGAATATGCTCCCGGGTCTGGGGCATGGGACCGTCATCTGCGGACACAACCAGAATCGCCCCGTCCATCTGGGCAGCACCGGTGATCATGTTTTTGATATAGTCGGCATGGCCCGGACAATCCACATGGGCATAATGACGCGCATCGGTTTCATATTCCACATGGGCGGTGGCAATGGTAATTCCCCGCTCTCTTTCTTCCGGAGCTTTGTCAATCTCATCGAACGGAACGTATGTCCCGTGCCCTTTCAATCCGGCATGCTTGGTGATTGCAGCGGTCAGCGTGGTCTTGCCATGGTCGATGTGACCAATGGTTCCAATGTTTACATGCGGCTTTTTCCGCTCAAATTTCTCCTTAGCCATCTTTACACCCCTCCTGCCTGATAATATGGAGCCCATGACCAGAATCGAACTGGTGAACCTCTTCCTTACCAAGGAAGCGCTCTACCGACTGAGCTACATGGGCATCATACGGCAATTGTAAATTATACCTGACTCGCACTCCATAATGCGGGGATCATCAATGGCTGGAGCGGGAGACGAGGTTCGAACTCGCGACATTCAGCTTGGAAGGCTGAAGCTCTACCAACTGAGCTACTCCCGCTAATCGATAACTTGAGCAACCAAAATGATTCCT
This sequence comes from Desulfotignum balticum DSM 7044, assembly GCF_000421285.1. GTDB lineage: Bacteria > Desulfobacterota > Desulfobacteria > Desulfobacterales > Desulfobacteraceae > Desulfotignum > Desulfotignum balticum. The sequence goes on along the minus strand of NZ_ATWO01000001.1, from coordinate 872,345 downwards.
GATTGCATGTAGTAACGACCGCTATCAGATCTCCTACATAATCGTTTGTGGTGGTGGGGGGAGGATTTGAACCTCCGAAGGCTGAGCCGTCAGATTTACAGTCTGATCCCTTTGACCACTCGGGAACCCCACCTAAAATGTCTGGAGCCGATACCCCGAATCGAACGGAGGACATTCTCATTACAAGTGAGATGCTCTACCAACTGAGCTATATCGGCTTATTGTTTTTGAAGTGTAATTGCCACATCAAAAAGACCGGAGACTTATAGCAAAGTGTTTCGGGTTTATCAAGCATTAATTATAATTTTTTTCTATTGCCGCCAAACAGCAATTTATTCAAATTGCAATCCTGCATATATAGATTATTATTATTTTTTTTTCAAGGTTAATTATTAAAAGTTGGATAATTTCCGGAAATCCCTTGAAAATATAGGATATAGTATTGACAATAAATGTATAATTTACTAATTGTTCTGTAATTTCAACTCTTTTTGAGTTTCTGAAAGGGAGAGCAATGCATCATACAAAATTAACTGTTGCGGTATTGGTTATCGCTGCGTTGATTATCACCGGATGTCAGCAAACTTACAATCAGAAGTCAATCACTCCTGTCCAGGGAGATGGCAGTGATTTGTCTTCGCGGACAATTGATTCCAATAGCAAATCTTATTCCACCAATGATTTTGAAGAAGCAATACTGTCTCGAAAAAGTCCGGTTGACGGCATCTCTCAGACTCGCCGGATGCCTTCGGATTATGTTCTGAATCCGGACACAGTCCAAACAGGTGCTCTGGGGCCGGGGCCCCAAACTGAAATTTCCGAATCCGTATATGATGAACAGGTCAAAATCGATCAGGCACTGGAATTGTGTAACCTGGCCCAGGAAATGTGGGAAGCCGGCAGACTGGAAGATGCGCTTTCTTATCTTGATGATGCTTATTCCGCCATGCTTGAAATTAACACGGACCTGTCATTGGATATCAATCAGCAAAGAGAGGATATCCGGTTTTTAATATCCAAACGGATTCTTGAAATTTACGCCTCCCGGCAGGTAGCCGTTGCGGGCTCACATGATGAAATTCCCATTACACTCAACGAACATGTCCAATATGAAATCAAGCGGCTTACCGGTCCGGAAAAACAATTTTTAATCAATTCTCTGAAACGGGCCGGGCGTTTCAGGCCTTATATCCTGTCTGAGCTAAAAGCGGCCGGTCTTCCGGAAGAACTGTCCTGGCTGCCCCTGATCGAAAGCGGTTATCAACTCAGAGCGTTATCTTCAGCCAGAGCTTTAGGGTTGTGGCAGTTTATCCCGTCGACCGGTCATAAATTCGGTCTGACTCGGAATCAATACATTGACGAACGCATGGATCCGGAAAAAAGCACCCGGGCCGCCATTGCTTATCTCAAGGAACTCCATAACCTTTTCGGTGACTGGACAACCGTTTTGGCCGCCTACAATTGCGGCGAAGGCCGGGTGTTGAGAACCATCCGAAACCAGCGGCTCAATTATCTGGATAATTTCTGGGACCTTTACCAGAATCTACCCAGAGAAACCGCCCGCTATGTTCCTCGTTTTTTGGCGACTCTCCATATTATGCAAAATTTAGACTCGTATGGGATTCGCGTTGACCACCCGTTACAACCTTTGCCTTATAAATCTTTTGAAGTTCAAAAACAGATGCGTCTGACCGATATTGCCAAAGAAATTTCAGTGAGTGCCGATGACCTGAGAGCATTGAATCCGGAACTTCGTGATGACATTCTTCCGCCTGAAACCTACCGTTTGAAAATACCCGCTAATAAATCTGAGCTGTTTCTGGCCCGGGTGAATAAAATTCAGACGGCATATTCCGCTCCACAGCTGACTGGATCTGGATACCACAAAATACGACGGGGAGAAACCCTGTCCACGATTGCTACCCGCTATGGCACAACTGTCAGTGCCATTGCCCGTGCCAACAACATTCATCGAACCCACCGGATCATTGCCGGCACGACGATCAAAGTACCCACTTCAGGCACGACCGCTCACAATACGGCCAGTAACAGCAGCGCTGTTGCAAAAAAACAGGCCCCGGTCCGATACAAGGTCCAGAAAGGGGACAGTCTGTGGGTTCTTGCCAAAAAATTTTCAACGACAACCAAAGAGATCATGGGTGCAAACAATTTGTCCAATGCCACGCTTCATGTGGGCCAGGTACTGACCATAACCCCGTCCCGCAAATCCACGACCACATCTTCCTATTATTATGTAAAATCAGGGGACAGTCCTTTTTTGATTGCAAAAAAACACAACATGAGTTTAAATCGGCTTCTTGCGTTGAACCGGCTGAGCAAAACCTGCAAAATTTTTCCCGGCCAGAAACTCATTGTTGAATAATTCATAACCGCCCCCGTAGCTCAGTGGATAGAGCATTGGATTCCTAATCCATGTGCGCAAGTTCGATTCTTGCCGGGGGCACCACCTCCATGAATGGCCATACCTCCCATGCCAGAAATCCAGACACCTGCCGTCAATCCGTCATTGGCACCCGCAAAACCGGAACTGCTTGCACCGGCAGGAAATTTTGAAAAACTTGAAATTGCCATCCATTACGGTGCAGATGCGGTTTATCTGGCAGGCAAGGATTTCAGTCTGCGGAACTATTCAGGAAATTTCACAGAAGAACAATTGGTGCAAGCGGTATCCCTGGCTCATGCGAACCATGTCAAAGTCTATGTGGCCTGCAACGTCTACTCTCGCAATGAAGAAGCCGAAGGGATCAGCCGTTTCCTTGCAACCGTCGGCCGTGTGAAAGCAGATGCGGTGATTGTTTCAGATCCCGGAATTATCCGGCTGGCCCGGCAAATCATTCCCGGAGTGCCCATTCATCTGAGCACCCAGGCCAACACGACCAATTGCAACAGTGCACTTTTCTGGCAGTCTGTGGGGGTCAAACGGGTCAATCTTGCCAGAGAACTGTCTTTGGAGGAAGTGACACACATCTGTCGGCACACCCACATGGAAACAGAAATATTTGTCCATGGCGCCATGTGTATCTCTTATTCCGGTCGATGTCTGTTGAGCACGTTTTTAACCCACCGGGACAGCAACCGGGGTTTGTGCAGCCATCCGTGCCGGTGGCGGTATGCCCTGGTGGAAGAATTGCGGCCCAACGAATTTTATCCCATCACTGAAGATCCCCGGGGCACCTATATATTCAATTCCAAAGACCTGTGCATGATCCAGCATCTGCCGGAACTGATCCAAACCGGGGTCACATCCCTTAAAATCGAAGGCCGCATGAAAGGGATCCATTATCTGGCAACGGTGGTCAAAACCTACCGGGATGCCATAGATACCTTTGTGGCTGATCCTGAAAACTATACCACCAACCCCCAGTGGCTGGAAGACCTTTCCCAGGTGTATCACCGGGAATTCGGGACCGGATTCTATTTAGGAGAAACCGGAGCGGTTGCGCCCAATTACGCGGATATACACCAGGGCCAGATTCACCGTTTCATTGGCAAAATACTGACATGTCAGGATCACAATCATCATCTGGTGGAAATCCGGAACAAAATTCGCCGCACGGATTCGGTGGCAGTGCTGTCACCCGGCGTACCCATCATAAACAGTGACATTTCAGGATTATATGATCCAGATGGCAACGCCATTGATCAGGCCCAACCCAATACAAAAGCCATACTGAAACTGGCACGTCGTTTTTCCAAACATGATATCATATGCAAAACCGAATGATCATTTATTTACAAGGTCAAAACAAATGATTCGAAAAGCCGTACTGGATGATGTGAACACCATCCATGCATTACTTCAGTTCTATAACAAACGGGGAGAACTTCTGGCCCGGCCGCTGAGCAAACTCTACGATCATCTGCGTGATTTCTGGGTGTATGAGGATCCATCTTCTCATCAGGTAACCGGGTGCTGTGCCCTTCAATTCTGCTGGGAAAATCTGGCGGAAATCCGGTCTTTGGCTGTTGCTTTGGAACACACGGGCCAGGGTATCGGCACCATGCTTACGGAACGGGCCATTCAGGAAGCGTTTTATTTTAAAGTCCGGGATCTGTTCACCCTGACGTATCGACCCAGCTTTTTCCAGCAGTTCGGATTCACGGTAATAGATAAAAATGACTTGCCCGTGAAAATCTGGGCCGATTGTATCGGGTGTGTCAATTTTCCCAATTGTGATGAAACCGCCATGCTCAAAAAGCTTGATACGCCTCGATTGTGATTACCTTCTGTCAATCCGTGGCATAGATCATCTTATAAGGAATGGGTGCCCGATGCAGTACGGCAGGTTTGGGCCAGATATGCTCCTCTGCCACGGTGAGCCAGTTGGCGTCGGGCTTGACTTCCCGCAACCGCCCTCCCTCGGAGGGCAGGGCGTGGGAGGTATAGTCGTACCGGACATTCAGGATACACACCACGTTTTTCCGCTGGCGGGCCACCACATAATTTTTGGTAAAACTGTTCCGGGATATTCTTCCCAGTTCCGCCAGAAATTTGACCCGATCATCCGGAATCTCCACCAGCACGGCTTTGGACACCCCTTTTTCATCCATGCGCAACAGGCCTCGGGACTCACTGGACGCCACATACACGGTGGTAATACCGTCAAACTGCCTGAAATACTGGGCCGCCACTGCAGCCGCCGTACGCCGGCCTCCGGCCATCACCGGAACCCCGTAATATTCGAACAGTTTTTTTTGAAGATCTTCCGCATATTTATCCCCTTTTTCATACAGATCCTTGGAGATATACCGTAAATATTTGGCCAGATCTTCCGATGCATCGGCAATGGGCCAGTCCACCCGTACATGGAAATGGGTCAATGCGTACTGGATCCGGGTCTGACGGGAACGCTGGATCAGAAGGGCATAATCCACAGGCAACAGGGACCTGAGCAGGGCAAAAAACTGATCGGTTTCAAAATATTTGATGTTGCGGTTGAAATTCTCCACATTGGGGAAATATTTATGATGCAGCAGATTGGTTTTGGTGGTTTTGTTGGCATCAAAATAACGGATATATTTTTTATGCCTGTCGTCAATGGCATCTTCACAGAAGATGATCAGAAAAGAATTCTGGGCCTCAAATTCCGTGGAAGGTATTCTGGCCCTGGGTTTTAGTTCCCGCAGTTCCACAAACGGATACGGGATTTTCATGCGTAAAAAATTATTGTACGACCCCACCAGGGAATAACCGATGACAAACTGATCCAGTTCGTCTCTAAGTACCTCATAATAGGACCTTCTCAAACGGTCTTCCCTGCTCAGACATTCCCGTTTTTTGCAGAACTCGATCATTTCCCCCCTTTTTTTCAGGTCTGAAATTTTATCCCAAAGCCACGACGCCCGGCAACGGCTTGCCCTCCATCAAATGTAAAAATGCGCCCCCCCCGGTGGATACATAAGACACCTGATCAAACACGTTGCATTGTCTGGCAGCCAGACCGGTATCACCGCCGCCCACAAAACTGAAGGCATCGGCATCGGCAATGCCCCGGGCAACGGCACAGGTCCCGGCCATGAACCCAGGCATTTCAAACACACCCATGGGACCGTTCCATACAATGGTTTTTGCCCCGGCAAGGTTCCGCATAAACGTTTCAGCGGTTTTCGGCCCGATATCCATGATCATCCATCCGTCGGGCACTGCATTTAGTGCCACTGTTTTGGTCTGAGCGGTTTGTGCAAATGAATCCGCCACCACCAGATCCTCGGGCAAATGGACGGCAATCCTTTTTTCTTGGGCTTTGTTAAGAATTCTGGCTGCCGTATCCTTCAAATCCGGTTCTATCAGAGATGCCTTGGTGTCAATGCCCTGACTGAGCAGAAAAGTGTTGGCCATGGCACCGCCGATGATCATCTGATCCACTGTGTTGAGCATATTTTCCAGCGCTGCCAGCTTGCTGGATACTTTGGCGCCCCCGATCACCGCCACCAAAGGTCTTTTGGGCTTTTCAAACGCATCCGCATATGCATTCATTTCTCGTTCCAGCAGAAACCCGGCCCCTGCCTCGGGCACATGGGCCACCATGCCGGTAACCGACGCCTGATCCCGGTGGGATACGGCAAAGGCATTGTTTACATACACATCACACAAACCGGCCAGTTTCCGGGCGAATCCGGGATCATTGGATTTTTCCTCTTTATGGAATCTCAAATTTTCCAGCAGCAGGATATCCCCATTTTCCATGGCCGCCACCTGATCGGTCACCGGAGATCCGATGCAGTCGGGCGCAAACATCACTTTTTTCTTTAAGAGTGCGGACAGATGTTCGGCCACCGGGGCCAGACTGAATCGTTTTTCATATCCGTTTTTGGGCCGCCCCAGATGGGAGGCCAGAATTATTTTTGCCTGCCGGTCCTGAAGATACGCAATCAAATCCAGTGTCTGCCGTATCCGGTTATCATCGGTGATCTTTCCTTGTTCATCCATGGGCAGATTATAATCCACCCGGACAAATACCCGCTTGCCTGTCACATCAATCTCTTGAACCGATCTCATTCAATCCTCCTTTTTTGCCCTGGCATGAATGCGCCGGTGCACCTGTTTTTTTCTGGACCAGCGTTCAAAAAAATTCATAATGCCCGCTTGTTCGCTGCGATCAATTAATTCTTCTTCCACTTTGGCCCCGTCTTTAGTGGCCAAGGCCTGCTTCAGACACCGGGTTTTGACCGGACAATGATAAAAACACGACTCCGGCGTCTGTCTCAACCCGTTTGCCTGCATGGGAAACACTTTTTCAAGTTCGCCGAAACACGGCGGCAGTTTATCTTCTTCCTTGGTCATCTGATGCGTTGAATTCCTTTTGAAACCGGGCCATCAGCCCCTGGGCCGCAAAGCTGTAAACGCCCCGACCACCCACAATTAAATGTTCATGAACCGTAATTCCCACCATACCCAGGGCAAACACCAGTTTTCGAGTGATATCTTTATCACTGGCTGACGGGGTCACATCCCCGGACGGATGATTGTGGGCAAAAATCATTGCCGCCGACTGATGCTGCAACGCTTTGATCACCACTTCCCGGGGATAGACTGCGCTGGCGCTCAAAGTCCCGGAAAACAGAATTTCCGATGTCAGGACCCGGTTTTTGGCATCCAGGAAAATGCCCACAAAATGCTCCCGGCCTTTAAACCCGATGGTATGATTCAAATAATCCACCAGCTCATCCGGATTGTTCACCACATCCCGTTCAACGACTTTTGTCTCCAGATATCGTTCCGCCACCGCTTTGACCAGACGGATTCCCAGACTGTTGACCGGTCCGACTCCCGGAATTCGACACAGATCGTTCACATCCGCCTCCAGCACAGCCTGAAAACTTTTGAACTCTTTCAACAACGCCTTGGCCGCATCTTTACAATCCTTCATGGGCGTGTTCAAGGTCAACAGCAGTTCAATGACCTCATAATCGTGGAATCCGGCCAGTCCGCCGGAAAGAAACCGCTCCCGCAGCCGTTTCCGATGCCCTGCGCCTTTATGGGTCGTTTTACTGAAGACTGTCTCCGTCATCCGCCTGGATTTCTGAGTCAAGATCGTCTGTGTCTCCATTCTCGTCAAAAAGCCGTGCAATACCTATGAGTTTTTCACCGGCTCCCAGATTGATCAGCTTGACGCCCTGGGTATTGCGGGAAATGATGTTGATACCTCCGATATCCGTGCGGATCAATATTCCTTTATCTGTCACCATCATGAGTTCATCTGTATCATCCACCAGGGCCAGGGAAACCATTTTGCCGTTCCGTTTGGATGTCTTGATGGAAAACACACCCATGCCGCCGCGGTTCTGGGTCTTATACTCTGCCACGGCCGTGCGTTTCCCATATCCGTTTTCCGTGACCGTCAACAGGGTCTGCTGCCCGGCCAGTACTTCCATTCCCACCACCTGGGAATCCTGTGGAATCCGCATGCCCCGGACCCCCATGGATCCCCTGGCCGTAGCCCTGACATCGGATTCATGGAACCGGATCACCTTGCCGCCGTCCGATCCCAGAAACACGTTCATATTGCCGTCCGTGATTCGAGCTGCGATGAGCTCGTCTCCCGGGGCCAGCTTCACCCCGATCAGTCCACCGGATCTGGGCCGGGAATAAGCCATGAGATCGGTTTTTTTCACCCGTCCCTTGCGGGTAGCCATGACCACATACCAGTTTTCCACAAATTCATTCACCGTGAGCAGTGTGGCCAGGGTTTCTCCTTCCTCGAACTGCAGCAGGTTCACAATGGCCTTGCCCAGGCTGGACCGGCCGGCCATGGGCAGTTCATACACCTTGGCCTGGTACACCTTGCCGAAATTGGTGATAAACAGAACCGTGGCATGGGTGGAAGCCACAAACAGATGCTCCACAAAATCATCGGATTTGGTTCCCATGGCGGTCTTGCCTTTCCCCCCCCGGTGCTGACTGGCATACAGCGTGACCGGGTTGCGCTTGATATACCCGGACCGGGTCACGGTGACCACCATGTCCTCTTCAGCGATCAGGTCTTCGATGCTGATATCGGCCGTGCTTTCCACAATCTTTGTCCGGCGGTCATCCCCGAACTCATCCACCAGCTCTGCGAGCTCATCCTTGATCAAGCCTTTGACCACCTGGTCACTGCCTAAAATCTCCTTGTACCAGGCAATATCCTTGAGCAGGGCATCATATTCCGTAATTATTTTTTCCTGTTCAAGCCCGGTGAGCCGCTGGAGCCGCATGTCTAAAATGGCCTGGGCCTGGACCGGTGTCAGGTCAAACGTGCTGATCAATCCGGTTTTGGCTTCCTCCGGGGAACGGGATGCCCGGATCAGGGCCACCACCTCGTCCAGATGATCCAGAGCGATTTTCAATCCTTCCAGAATATGGGCCCGTTCCTCCGCCTTTCTCAAGTCGAACCGGGTCCGCCGGATAATGACATCCTTGCGGTGTTCGATGAAATGCTGCAGAATATCCTTAAGGGTCAGCAATTCCGGCCGGTTGTTCACCACGGCCAGAAAAATGATGCCGAACGAAGTCTGAAGATTGGTGTGTTTGTACAACTGGTTGATCACCACTTCAGCGATCTGATCCCGCTTGAGTCCTATGGCAACGCGCATACCCTGACGGTCGGATTCATCCCGCACAAACGAGGCCCCGGTGATGACTTTGTCCCGCATGAGTTCGGCAATTTTTTCCACCAGTTTGGCTTTGTTCACCTGGTAGGGCAGCTCGGTGATCACAATGGTTTCCTGGCCGGTTTTCTTGTTTTCCTCCACCTCCACCTTGGCCCGCAACGTGATGATCCCGCGCCCGCTGCTGTAGGCCTCATAAATCCCATGTGTTCCGTAGATATGTCCCCAGGTGGGAAAATCCGGACCCGGAATGTATTGCATCAAATCCTGAATACCCAAACTGGGATCATCGATCAACGCCTTGATACCATCGGCCACTTCCCGGATATTGTGAGGAGGAATGTTGGTGGTCATGCCCACGGCAATACCGGAGGATCCGTTCACCAGGAGCGCAGGAAACCGGGTGGGCAGCACGGCCGGTTCATCCAGAGTCTCATCATAGTTGGGGATAAAATCCACGGTTTCTTTTTCCAGATCCGCCAGCATCTGATGAGACAGCTTACGCATACGGATTTCCGTATAACGCATGGCTGCAGGTGAATCGCCGTCCACAGATCCGAAGTTGCCCTGCCCGTCCACCAGCATATACCGCAATGAAAAATCCTGGGCCATGCGCACGATAGTGTCATACACCGCAGAATCCCCGTGGGGATGATATTTACCAATGACATCACCCACAATACGGGCGGATTTCTTGTACGGCTTGTTCCAGTCGTTACGCAACTGCTGCATGGCATACAACACCCGACGGTGCACGGGTTTCAGCCCGTCGCGCACATCCGGTAAGGCCCGGCCGATAATGACACTCATGGCATATTCGAGATAGGATTGTTTCATCTCCTTCTCAATGCTGGTCAAATGGGTTTCTTTCTGGATCATCTGCTTTTTTACTCCGAAAATTGATTATTTTTTTGTTTTGCCGGTTCAACCATGGATTGAAAACTGGAAAAATATATGTCAGACAGGGTGAGGAACAAGGTCGCTATCAACGGTCCGTATATAATGCCCATCAGGCCGTACACATTCAGACCGCCGATGATGGCAAAAAAAACAAGGAGCGGATGCATGGCCACCCGGTCTCCCACCAGTTTGGGCTTGTAAATGTATTCAACCCCCCAGGAAAGCATACCATAAAACCCCAGTATACCGAACCCCGTGATCATTGAATTTTCAATCATATAAAATACGGCGGTGGGTACCAGAACAATTCCAATGCCCACAATGGGCAGAAATGCCATGAATCCCATGACCAGCCCCCAGAGAACCGGAGAGTTCAACCCCAGAAACCAGAACAGAACCCCGCCGGCAATCCCTTGAATCAACCCGCCCAGACCATTGACAATCAGCACTGCCCCGGCCATTTCATGAAATTGTGTAACCAGTTTCCTGTCATGTTCATCCTGAAGAGGAGACAGTTCGTACAAATATCGAATCAGCCGCTTCCCATCCATGAACATGTAAAAAATAACGATCAGCATCAGGCAGAAATAAAACACCAGATTCAGCAGATTAGATGTGATGAACCGGGCCTGCTGAAACAGGGACAATCCCAGCATTTTCCCCAGTTCGGACACCGGGGCGAACAACTCCTGCCAGGTAACGGTTTTCTGAATCCCCGCCCGGGCCAGCAGATCATTGAACCGTTCCAGGGCCCGGGTGTTTTCCAAAGCCTGGATCAACTGGTTTGAAAACACGGCATCTCTGGCCATGTTATATAATCCCAGGGCTTCTCTGGACAACACCCCCACAAAAAAAACCACTGGAATGAACACCACAAAAAAGATGATGATGCAGGTCAATACCGATGCCGCCCGCATGGACATTTTCTGGGCAAACACATTGACCACGGGTTGAAACACACCCGTGATCACCCCACCCAGAACAATGGTGGCTGTAAATGGTGCCAGCAGGTTTCCCAGCAAAAGGATGGATGCACAGAACAGGGCCAGAAAAAAGAAAAACACCCCTCTTTGAAAAATGGTCTGTTCCAAGACACCACCCGTTGGGATATCAGCTGCTGAAAATGCCTAAGACCGCCATCACCAGAAGTATTTCAAAAATGACCACCTGAACAAAACTGTCAAAAAAATGGTAGACGATCCCTCCCCCGACAATTGCAGGGACCGCGCTGTAAATGAGTATGCCCAGTTTTCTTGGTATATCCATGTGTGAACACATCCTTTCAGGTCATGATGGGGCTAAGCCCGGTGCTGGACCCGGCCATAACCCCATATAGATTCATCTGCAGAAGTTATTGGAAATAATTACCATTTCTGTCATTTCAAGTAAAGAAAAACTTATTTTTCAATGATCATGGCCATGCCCATGCCGCCACCGATACACATGGATATCAGGCCGGTCCCGTAACCTTTGCGTTTCATCTGGTGAATGGCGGTGACCATCTGTCTGGCACCGGTACATCCAATGGGATGTCCGATGGAGATACCGGACCCCAGTTCATTGGGTTTTTCCACATCAATATTCAATTCCCGCATGCATCCGATGGCCTGGGCCGCAAACGCTTCGTTCAATTCGATCATATCAATGTCTTTGATGGTCATGCCAGTCTGTTTCAACACTTTTTTCACTGCCGGCACCGGTCCCAGCCCCATATACGCCGGATCCACGCCGCCGGATGCAAAGGCCTTGATTTTGGCCAGTTTTTCCAGGCCCAGTTCATCGGCTTTTTCTTCGGTCATGAGCAGCACGGCGGCCGCCGCATCATTGATGCCGGATGCATTGCCTGCGGTCACACTGCCGTCTTTTTTAAATGCCGGCCGCAGCTTGGCCAGTTTTTCCATGCTGGTCTCCATGGGCCGTTCATCCGTGTCCACCACGATATCCCCTTTGCGGGATGCAATGGTCACCGGTACGATTTCCTTTGCAAAGGTCCCATCCTGAATCGCTGCCAGGGCCCGGTTGTGACTCAGCAGGGCCAGCTGGTCCTGCTCTTCTCTGGAAATACCGTATTTTTCTACGATATTCTCCGCCGTCAGCCCCATGTGGTATCCGTAAAAAATCTCATACAGTCCATCAAACACCATCAAATCATGGACCGGTCCCTGACCGGTCAGTTCCATTCGGTGTCCCCACCGGGCTTTCAACAATGCCATGGGCGCGTTGCTCATGCTTTCCTGCCCACCGGCCAGCACCACATCCGCACCGCCTGCCATGATGGCCTGGGCCCCCAGGGCAATGGCCTTCAAACCGGACCCGCAGATCTTGTTGATGGTCATGGCCGGTGTGAACCGTGGCAGACCGGCATTGATCATGGCCTGACGGGCGGTATTCTGCCCCTGACCCGCCTGGAGCACATTGCCCATGATCACCTCATCCACAAACAGTTCCTTCAGGCTTTCATCATAATCGTATCCTTTTTTTTCAATATCGATCATGCCCTGATCTTTCAGGGATTCCGGACCGTATGCGGCCTGTTCATCCGTAACCCCCGGACGCAGTCCTGCCCGCTTGAGTACCTCTTTCATGACACAGGTACCCAGATCCTTTACAGACACCGCTTTCAAAGATCCGCCAAAAGATCCTACCGGGGTCCTGACGCCGCTGACTATCACCACGTTTTTCATTTAATACCTCCACGTTTTTCAATTTTTATCAAATGGTTATGTAATCTGTCGGTGGCAGCGCGCTGCACTGATTTGTTCAAACAACAGTTACATTTTAACTGCACATATCCATCCAAAGGTCCTTAGCAGACAGACGCACAAAAAACAAGAGATTATGACAGTCCCACGCAATTGACAAATATGTTTTTTTACGCAAAACTGTTTCATTTTTCCCGCTGTCAAACAAAAATCAAGGATTCGAATGCATATGGATACACATGTGGTGGTGGCCGGATGGGGCCAGGTCACCCAACCCAAAGAAACAAAAAATCCTTTAGATCCGCCGGGTCTCATGATTCAGGCGGCAGAACGGGCCGGACAAACCCTGACGGATCCGTCTGTGCTGTCCCGGCTGGACGGCATCATGGTGGTCCGGCCGTTGAGTGCCCACTGTCCGGATGCGCCGGACCGGGTGGCCCGGGCACTGGGGGCAAATCCCGGGTTCCTGCATATCTCGAACATCGGGGGGAATTCCCCCCAGACCCTGATCAACCAGGCTGCCGACCTGATTGCGGAAAACCGGCTGGAACGGGTGCTGGTGGTGGGGGCGGAAACCTATGTGAGACGGCTTCCTGACACCCCAAAGCCGGAAAGTGCCCTGCTCCAGGGTATTCCCGAAGCATATGCCAACGACGATGCCATCGGTGCCACACTTGTGGAAACCCTGCATGGCATCCAGCACCCCATGCAGGGGTTTCCCCTGTTTGAAACCGCTTTATGGCATGCTTCGGGGCTGCCCCTTTCCGCTTATCTTGAAAAAATCGGAACCATGTGGTCTCAATTCAGCCGGGTGGCTGCCGGCCATCCGTATGCCTGGGTCAGAATCCCCCGTACGGCAGAGGAGATCATCACTCCGTCATTGGACAACCGGCCGGTCGCCTTCCCTTACACCAAATTCATGAACGCGTTCATCACCGTGGACCAGGCCGCAGCTGTCATTCTCATGTCGGAAAAAGCAGCCCGGGCCTGTTGTAAAAAAGACCATCAGCCGGTGTATTTTCTGGGGGGAGGATATGCCAGGGACCGGCAGCGTTTCATGGTGGAAAAAAGCGATTTCACTGTGAGTGTTCCTTTGAAAACCGCTGTGGACAAAGCGCTGGACCGAGCCGGGCTGACCCTGGACCAGATGGATTGTTTTGATTTTTATTCCTGTTTTCCCTGTGCCGTGTCCATTGCCAAAAAGATGACCGGGGTGTCGGACAATGATCCCCGGCCTTTGACGCTCACCGGCGGGCTGGGGTTTTTCGGGGGCCCGGGCAACAATTACAATCTGCATGCCGTGGCCACCCTGGCGGAACAGATCACTACCGGCCGATACCGCACCGGCCTGGTAACTGCCCTGGGATGGTTCATGTACAAGCATGCCGCCGGCATCTACAGCAGCCGCCGGCCTGAAAAAAGCCTGGCAGGCATGTCAGCGGCCGACCATGAAAATCCGCTGGCCGGCTTTGATCCGGTACCGGTGGATGAAGCGCCGACCGGCAAAGGGATCATCGAAACCTATACCATCGTGTATCGTCCGGACCACACCCCGGCCTACGGGGTCATCTACGGCCGGACCCGTCAGGGTCTGCGGTTTGTGGCCAGAACAGCCGATGATCCGGACCTGTTCGCGGCCCTGTCGGGCAAAGACATGGTGGGCCGCACCGTCCGCCTGACACACGACACCATCACAAAGATCACGACAGCATATCTGTGAGCTGAAAATAGATCAGTCTTTACCTGATTTTTTCGGATTGTCCCGCAAAGCGATCCAGGCCGCCAGCCGCTGTTTGACCGTTTTCTCATACCCCCGGTCCGTGGGAAAATACAGGCGCTGCCCGTCCAAAGAATCCGGCAGATACGACTGGGGTGCATATCCGCCTTCATGATCATGGGCATAACGGTATCCCTTGCCATACCCCAGCTCTTTCATCAATTTTGTGACCGGATTGCGAATATGCAGCGGCACAGGCTGATGCCCGGTTTTTTCCACCAGATCGGTCACCTGTTTCTGGGCTGCATACACGGCATTGCTTTTGGGGGCTGTGGCCAGGTACACGGCCGCCTGAAATAAAGACCCGTCTCCTTCGGGCCGACCCAGCATTCGAAAGGATTCCCCGGCATTCAAAGCCATGGTCAGCGCCCCGGGATCCGCCATGCCCACATCTTCGGTGGCAAACCGAACCATGCGCCGGAGCAGGTAATAAGGGTCGTCACCGGCCGCCAGCATGCGCTGAAGCCAGTAGATGGCCGCATCCGGGTCACTGCCCCGCATGCTTTTGATGAACGCGGAAATCAGATTGAAGTGCTCTTCTCCGGCCTTGTCATACAGGAGCGCTTTTTTCCCCACCACGGTTTCCAGATCCGCCAGGGAAATGAAAGATTTGTCACTGAAATGAAATGCGGCCGCTTCCAGCGCGGTCAATGCCATGCGGGCATCCCCGTCCGCACTTTGTGCCAGAAACTGCAACGCTTCCTTTTGAATCCGGTCCAAATCCCATCCCAGGCCATGGACCGGGTCTGTAACAGCCCGAACGAGAATGGCCTGGATATGTTTGGGTTCCAGCCCCCTGAGGGCAAACACCCGGCACCGGGATACCAGGGCCGGAATCACCTCAAAGGAAGGATTTTCCGTGGTAGCCCCCACCAGGGTGATCAATCCGGTTTCCACGTGGTGTAAAAACGCATCCTGCTGGGCTTTGTTGAACCGGTGAATCTCATCCACAAACAGCAGGGTCCGTTTTTTGAACAATGCCCGCTTTTCTCTGGCCGTATCAATGATCTGCCGGACATCCTTCACCCCGGACAGTACAGCGGAAATCCGGACAAACTCACACCGGGTCTCATGGGCGATAATATTTGCCAGGGTGGTTTTTCCACACCCGGGCGGCCCCCACAGAATCATGGAGAACACCCGGTCGTCCTGGATGGCCCGGGCCAGAAGGCTGCCAGGTGCCATAAGATGATCCTGGCCCTTGAGTTCAGATAAGGTTCTGGGCCGCATCCGGTCGGCCAGAGGCACTGTCCCGGCCAGATCCTGGTCTGAATGGGCATTAAACAGATCCATCAGCCCCCCGTATTTCCATCCCGCTGCCGCTTTTTGCGGCTCTGTTCTTTGCGCTCTTTTTTCCGTTTTGTGGTGATTCGCTCTTTTTTAAGGGCAATACGCTCATTTTCCCGGGTTTTACCGGAAAAATCCATCCGTCCGGTCTTTTCCCTGAAGTAAAGACGGATGGGCGTCAGATTCAACGGAATCATCTGACGCAGCTGATTGACCAGATACCGTTCATAGGAAAAATGCACGGCCTTGGGATAATTGACAAAGCACACAAAACAAGGCGGCCGGGTAGCCACCTGGGTGGCATAGAAAAACTTGAGACGCCGGCCTTTATGCAAAGACGGTTCTTCTCTTTGTACCGCATCTGCGATGATCCGGTTCAAGGTCCCGGTATTGATCCGAAACCCGTATTCTTCATATACTTTGGCAGCCATATCCAGAATCCGGTGGCACCGCTGACCGGTCAATGCGGAAGTGGTCATGGCCGGGGCATAGGACAGAAACTTGGCCATCTGCCGCAGTTCGGCAATATAGGCTTTTTCCCCTTTTTCCTGCTTGTCCACCCGATCCCATTTATTGAGCAGAAAAACAGCACCGCATCCTTTTTTTTCTGCATACCCGGCAATGGTGATGTCCTGATCTGTGATCCCTTCGGCCGCATCAATGAGAATCAATGCCACATGACAGTTTTCCAGGCTTTTCAGGGATTTGAGAATGGAAAATTTTTCCAGTTTTTCAGTCACTTTTCCCTTGCGCCGGATACCGGCCGTATCCACCAGCACAAACCGCTGTCCCTTATGACAGACTTCCAGCTCAATGGCATCCCGGGTGGTGCCTGCTTTTTCATTGACCACCACCCGGGGCGATCCAAACAGCTGATTGGCCAGGCTGGATTTCCCCACGTTGGGTCGGCCCACAATGGCAATGCGGATCACCTTGTCTTGTTCCATGTCCGGTTCCACGGCATCGGGCAGCCCGGTCACCAGATCATCCAGCAGATCCGCCACCCCGATGCCGTGTTCTGCGGAAACCGGGTAGAAAGATTCAATGCCCAGGGCATAGAAATCGCCCAGATCATCGAGCTGCCGCTGATTTTCAATCTTATTCACCACATAAAAAACCGGTTTCCCGGACTTGCGGAGCATGGCAGCCAGATCATGGTCATACGGGGACAACCCGGACCGGCCGTCTAAGATCAGCACCAGGGCACTGGCCTGGGCCACAGCCACAGCCAGCTGATCTCTGATTTGGGCGGCAAAATAATCATCATCTTCAGTCAGAAATCCGCCGGTATCAATAACGGTAAAGGCCTTGTCATCCCATCGGGCCTCTCCGTAATGCCGGTCCCGGGTGACTCCGGGCATGTCATCCACCAGGGCCTGCCGGTCCCGGATCAGCCGGTTGAACAGCGTTGATTTACCCACATTGGGTCGGCCCACCAGGGCCACCACGGGTTTCATATCCATCTCCTAAAAATTATTGAAAGTATGTACAGATCGGTTTTAAACAGTATACACCATGTCATCCTAACGGGTCCAGGAAAACAGCCACGACCCGACGGCCAGAAACACCAGGCTCATGACCGCCAGTATTGTCATCTCCTGGGATACCTGGGACAGGGTGGCCCCGTCATTGATCACCTTTCTTGCAGCGGAAAGAAAATGGGTCAGCGGCAGGAACCCGGCCGCCTGTCGGATCCAGGCGGCTGTTCCTTCAATGGAAAACCAGACTTCCGACAGAAACATCATGGGCCAGCAGATAAAGTTGATGATTCCGTTGGTCAATTCCTCATTGGTTCCCCGGCAGGCCAGAATCAGACCAAAAGACACCAGACACACCGTACCGAAAAAAAACACAATGACGGCATCCACATACGACCCCTGCATCTGAAATGAAAATATCACATCACACCCGGCCCACACCACCATGGATGCGGCCATGGACACCACCACCCGGGAAATCAGCTGGGCGGACAGATATTCAAAGGCAGTGACCGGTGTGGCTTTTAACCGTTTGAGCACCCCGTTCCGCCGGTACCGGACAATCACATATCCCACCCCGAAAAAAGCGGAAAACATGATGTTCATGCCCAGGATGCCCGGAAACAGCCAGTCGATATACCGCACCAAAGTCCCGGGAACCGCCTGTTTGTAAACCCGGTTTTCAAAAAAAGCCTCCGGCACCACGGCTGCTTTCACCAGTTTCTCTGCCAAAGCGCCCTTGGGAGAAACATCCGATACCCAGTAGCGCACCTTGGAATCATTCTTTAATGGGACCGCTTCAGGATCTTTCACATCACCGGACTGAACCAGAATATCGATTTTATGGTGCCGCAGCTTTTCCAGTGCCGGGTCAAGGTCTTTAAAAAAAACCAGTTGAACCGAAGGATCCGTTTTCAAGGCATCCGGAATCCGGATGGTTTCAAGGGCCGGCACCGGATCCGGCACTGGGAACACCCCCAGTTTGAACTGCTTTTTTGCATCCGGTCCAAAGGCAATGCTGAATGCCGCCACCAGCAAAAACGGAAACAGAATATTCCACCCGAACCCGGCCCGGTCCCGGATGAATTCCAGACTGCGGGCCATAAACAATGCCCACATGCGTTTCAGACTCATGGTCTCAACCCCTCAGACGCTTACCGGTGAGTGCCAGAAATACGGATTCCAGGTTCCGGGATTCCGGCGGCATGGATGCACAATGGGTTTTTACCAGATCTTTGGGAGCGCCCTGGGTAATAATTTTTCCCTCATCCATGATGGCAATATCATCGCACAAAACCCAGGCTTCTTCCATATAATGGGTGGTCAGAATGGTGGTTTTCCCTCTGGACCGGATCCCTTTGATAATGTCCCACACATGCTGCCGGGCCTGGGGATCCAGGCCGGTGGTGGGTTCATCCAGAAACAGCAGGTCCGGATCATTGATCAGGGCCAGACTCAAAAGAAGCCGCTGACGCTGTCCGCCGGATATTTTGTTGCTCCGCTGATTTCTGATCTCTTTGAGCATGCACAGATCCATCACCATTTCCACCGGCAGAGATTGGGCATAAAATGCAGCAAAGGTTTTCAGGGTTTCTTCCACGGTCAGAAACGCCATTAATTCGGTCTGTTGAAACTGTACTCCTACCTGCTGATTGAAAGACCGGTCCCGTTCTTTTCCTTTGAACAGAATCCGCCCCTGGTCGGGTTTCTGAATATTTTCCATGATCTCCACCGCCGTGGTTTTCCCGGCTCCGTTGGGGCCCAGCAAACCGAAACAGGTCCCGGCCGCAATGGCCAGGCTGATGCCGGCCACAGCCGGTCGGCCGTTGTAGGATTTTTTCAGTGCATCCACCTGTATGATGGGCTGTTTTGGCACGATAGTATTGCTCCCTAAGCGACTATATAAAAGAACCCGCTGCCATGATATTTTCTCACCAGTTTTGTGCCCGGCCGGCAAAACCGGTTATGATGTGTCTTAACAAAAAAAGGCTTTCAGCACAATGCTGAAAGCCTTTGATTATCTAAGTGGCGTCCCCAAGGGGATTCGAACCCCTGTCGCCGGCGTGAAAGGCCGGTGTCCTGGACCGGGCTAGACGATGGGGACGCATTTGATTTTCTGGTATCGGGTGCTCATTTATGGTGGGCCGTGCTGGGCTCGAACCAGCGACTCTCTGCTTAAAAGGCAGATACTCTGCCAACTGAGTTAACGGCCCGAGGGCACTTCCAAAAAACAAAGGCGAATTTATATGCTTTTCCAGAAGTTGTCAACTCTTTTTTTTATTTTTTTCCAATTAACCGGTCTCTTGAATCTGATCAACAATATTAAAAAATGCATCCACTACCTGGGGATCGAACTGAGTGCCTGAATTTTCACGAATTGTTTTGAGTACGCGGCTCATTTCCATTTCCTTTCTATAAGGCCGATCCGATGCCATGGCATCAAAACAATCCGCCACAGACATAATCCTGGCCAACTTGGGGATAGCTTCTCCTGCAAGTCCATCCGGATATCCTTTTCCGTCAAACCGTTCATGGTGGTGTCGGATAATATCCACCTCCCGGTCCCACAATCCCAGATTGCTGATAATGTCGGCACCAATGGCCGGATGCGCTTTGATTTTTTCAAATTCTTCATCCGTCAACCGACCGGGCTTGAGCAGAATATCATCCCGGATACCGATCTTACCGATATCATGCAGCATACCGGCAACATTGATCACATCCAGCTCTTCTTCACCGCATCCCATTTCCATGGCGATCATACGGGCATACTTTGCCACCCGGGTGGAATGCCGGCGGGTATAAAAATCTCTTACCTCCAGGGCCGTAACAAATGCAAACAACGTGGCAAACAGATTGTCATAAATATTTTCATACAGCGCAACATTTTCAATGGCACCCGCTGCTTTTTGGGTGATAAAACTCAGGTAATAGATATCTTTTTCATTAAAAATCCGGTCTTTATCAAAAATGAATGCGGATGCCACGCCAAACACATTTTCCCGAATCTTCAACGGCACCACCATAACGGATTGAACCGCCGCATCCATCCGGCTGTTTTCAGCAGTATCCGGTATCAGCCAGGGAAGTGATCCCTTTGCCACACTTTCTTTAATATACATTTGAATAGGATCAGGGATATCGGATGCAAAATGTTCGGGCACGTGTAAAACACCATTTTCAGGACAGGCACTGGCAACCTGAATCAAAGTCAAAGATTTTTCAGAAAAAATATGAAAAAACACCTTGTCTGCATGCAGTTCTTCCACACCCAATTCCACAACTTTGTTGAAAATACCATGACTGGAATCCGCCGATGAAAAGTCTTCCATGACCCGATTCAGGGTGTTGACCTCTTCCACCCGTTCCTCTAACTGCACATTCAACTCTTTGAGTCGGGTCTGGCGGGCCACCTCTTCCTTGAGGATCAAATTTTCCACAAACAGTTCACGCTCTCTGAGAATCCGCCGAAGTGTCAATTCCATCTGCTCTAAGTTCACCGGTTTGATGAGATAATCCACCACCCCGTTTTTAAGGGTCTGAATGGTATTTTCCAAAGACGGATATCCAGTCATCACCACCACCGGCAGCGTGTTTTCGATCTGTCTTATTCTTTCGGCCAGTTCAAGACCATCCATCACCGGCATATTGATATCTGTAAAAATACAGGCGATCTGGGGCACCTCATTGATGACATCCAGAGCATCGGCCCCGTTTTCGGCCGTATAAACTTCATACCCCTTTCTCATGAAATACTCCTCGGTCACTTCCCGAATGGCCTCTTCATCATCCACCACCAAAAGCTTTATGGGGTTGTCGGTCATCGTCATATCCCATACCTGTCTGAAAAAATTTTTTATGACACCACTTTAATCTTCCTCTTCAAATGTGTATAGGAAAGGATCCATTTAATCAACAAAAAACAAAACAATCGCACAGACCGATCTAAAATGAATATAATTCTTAATTTTATCAAAAAATAAATCATTTGTTCTTGACAAATAAAAATATTAAAAATATTATTTCCCATAATTGATAAATTCGCTCTGTTAAAATGGAATGACACCCATGGATAAAATTGATTTACAGATTCTGCAAATTCTGCAAAAAAAGGCACGAATTCCCAATGTTGAGGTGGCCAGAACCATCGGCATGGCGCCTTCCGCCGTGCTGGAACGTATCAAAAAACTGGAGGCATCCGGGGTGATTCAGGGATATGAGGTCCGACTCAATGCGGACATGTTTCATCGTGCCATGGTGGCGTTTATAGAAATCACCGTGTCAGATCCGGTCGATTTTCCGGAAATCGGTGATGCCCTGGCCGCCATCGACCAGGTCCAGGAGGTTCATTATCTGGCCGGTCAGGACTGTCTGATGATCAAGCTCAGGGTCAAGGACAACAGAGAACTGGAATCCCTTTTGTTAACCCGGATCAACAACATCCAGGCCGTGTCATCCACCCGGACCCGTATTGCACTTTCCACTTTCAAAGAAAGTGCCAAAATCGCCATTGACATTACTTCTTGATGTTTTTTGCCCTGATTTAAGTTGTGCAACCCCTCAATGTTCACCAATCATTTATTTTTTCGAGGAAATCAACCATGCCCATGTCAGACGCGTTTAAAAAAAGATTGTCCCGGATACTGCCGGACATTGCCGAAACGTTTGGCACCCCGTTTCATATTTATGACGAGACCGGAATCTGTGACACCTGTGACCGTCTCAACGCCGCATTCGCATCCCTGAAAGGATTCAGGGAATATTTTGCGGTCAAAGCCCTGCCGAACCCGGCAATCATGACGACTCTCAAGCAAAATGGATTCGGCTTTGACTGCAGTTCGGTTCCGGAACTGGTTCTGGCCAGAAAAATCGGATCAGCCGGCGAAGATATCATGTTCACTTCCAACAATACCTGTACCGCTCAGTTTCAGACCGCCATGGATCATGGTGGATCTATTTTGAACCTGGATGATCTCTCGTTGATCCAAAAACTGCCCGGGGTTCCGGAACTGATCTGTTTCCGATACAATCCCGGACCTGAAAGATCCGGCAATCATATCATCGGCAATCCGGTGGAAGCCAAATACGGGCTGACCCGGGACCAGCTGTACAGCGCCTATGATACGGCCGTCCGCATGGGCGTCAAACGGTTTGGCATTCATACCATGCTGGCATCCAATGAATTGAATTACACCTATATGGTGGAAACCGCAGACATGCTTTTAAATGTCATTTCCGATCTTCATCAAAAATTGTCCATTCAATTTGAATTCATCAATATCGGCGGCGGACTGGGCATTCCCTACGCCCCCGATGACACGGCCTTTGATCTGGCTGCCATGGCACAGGGCGTTACCCAATCTTTGGATCAATTCAAAAAAACGTCCGGCTGGGTCCCCAGGCTGTATATGGAAAGCGGTCGTTTTATCACCGGCCCCCATGGGGTTCTGGTCACCACGGTCATCAATCACAAGCAGATTTACCGGAATTATGTGGGCGTGGATGCATCCATGTCCGCTTTGATGCGGCCGGGGTTATATGGTGCCTACCACCATGTTCACATCCACGGCAAAGAGCATCTGCCGGCGGTCGGACCGGTGGATGTGGTGGGTGGGTTGTGCGAGAACAACGATAAATTTGCGATTCAGCGGCCATTGCCTGAGACCTGTGAAGGTGATTTTGTGGTCATCCACGATACCGGGGCTCACGGCCAGTCCATGGGGTTCAATTACAACGGTCATTTACGTCCCAAAGAACTGATGCTGAAAAAAGACGGCAGTGTCGTTCTGATCCGCCGGGCTGAGACCATGGCCGATTATTTTGCCACCCTGGAATTTGAACCCCGGATCCTGCCGGCACCATGACCGGAAACAGGCCCCGGTTATCCATTCAGAATAAGGAGAGATCATGTCTTATTGTATGGTTCTTGTTACCTGTAAAAACGAAACTGAGGCCCGTTCACTGGCATCCAGGATCGTGCATGACAAACTGGCGGCCTGTGTGCAGATGAACCCGGTGGTCAGCGTCTACACCTGGGAGGGCCGGGTGCAGACCGAAACGGAAACACGGCTGACCATCAAGACCCGGACCTCCCTGTATCCGGCGCTGGAATCATTCATCCGAACACATCATACCTATGAAGTGCCCCAGATTGTTCAAATACCGATTTCCAGGGGCCTGCCCGAATTTCTCGACTGGATCGACCAGACCACGGGGGCATGAAACATCCCGGCCGACCCGACTAATCCGGGATTTTCTTTGACACCCATGCCCTGGCCGCCTTTGGATCCGCATCTGTCACCCGGGCCTTTGCCAGGGAATAAACCAGGGCCCTGTCCCGGTCTTTTTGAGCCACCGCACACCAGAGCAGGCCGGACAGTGCGCCCACCCCTTTGTCATTAAAAGTCAGGGCGGTTTCGAAACATGATTCCGCCCGGACGATTTCCTGATTTTTATACAATGCCCATCCCAGAAGATCATGGGCCAGGTAAGAACGGGGCGATACGTCCACAGCCCGGTCAAACCAGGTCAGATCGATCATATTTCCGGCACTGCCGGTTTGGGATAGATAATTCAGATACAGCGTTTTCAGCCCCCGGCCCAGGCAGTCCAGCCCTTCCGGGGTGATCCACTCCGGCCAGAAAACAGTATCGGTTCGGGGAAACGCAAGACCGGCCTTACCAAGCCATTGTTGAAACCGATACCTGAAATCCGTTATCCCGTCATCTAAAGACAACGGCAAAGTGATGTTATCATCCGGCCCCTGAATGTCATGAAGGACCATGCTGATCTGCAATATCTCATCTTCTTGTGAATATCTCCCGGTCAACCAGTACCGGACATTTTCCTGTTTTCCTAAGGCCTGAATATCGGGCAACGGGGGAATGCCCCGGCAATATGCAGTAAAGGCTGTTTCATCCTGAAATATTTTTTTTACCCGCCATCCGAACCAGCATTCCGTCAGTTCCGGATGAACCCCGAAAAGGTTTCCCAGTAAAAAATGAATCCCCAAACCCGCACCATCAAAAGATCGGCTTGTATCGGGCACCAGCGGCATGACAATAAGCCGTGGCTTTTGAACCTTGTTCATCATAATCTTCCTTTCATCAATTGATCCAACTGTATCCCTTGATATGAAAAAACAGCACCCCCCTGATAGTGATTCCCTGATGATCCTTATTTTTTCTGTACTTTGCCACAAAAGTATTTCATAATAACAGGCGTTGAGTCCAACGCTTTTTTACAGGAGAAAAAAATTCATGAATCTCAGGGATGTCTGCCCGGAAAAACTCCTCACACCGGAAGAAAGTGTCAAAAAAATAAAAAACGGGAGTCGGGTATTTATCGGGACAGGCTGTGGAGAACCCCAGCAACTGATCAAAGCCATGGTGGAAAACCAGAGCGCCCAGGATATCATCGTGTACCAGATGCTGTCATCCTCCCTGTCAAAATATATTCATGATGAAAGATTTTTATCCCGGTTTTCCATTAAATTGTTTTTCATCTCCGTACTCATGCGCCAGTCTGCATTTGAAGGAAAAATCGATTATATCCCGGTGTATCTGTCCCAGATTCCCAAAATTTTCGAACACCGGGAAATCGGCCTGGATGTCGCCCTGATCCAGGTATGTCCCCCGGACAAACACGGGTATTGCTCTCTGGGCATATCCGTGGATATCACGCTGTCGGGAATGAAAAATGCCGACCTGGTCATCGCCCAGGTCAACCCGCAGATGCCCCGGACCTGGGGGGATTCCGTGGTACACATCGATGAAATCGATTTTCTGGTGGAATATGATGAACCCATACTGGAATCTTTGGCCACCCAGAAAAACCAGAAGGTCATCGAACGTATCGGGCATTATGTGAATATGCTGGTGGATGACGGCGCCACGCTCCAGATCGGTTTCGGGCATCTGCCCGATGCAGTGATGCCGTATCTGGCCGACAAAAAAGATCTGGGCATCCACACCCAGGTCATCACCGACGGGCTGCTGCCGTTGTTTCATAAAAAAGTGATCACCAACCGAAAAAAAAATTATCTGCCGGACCGGGTGGTCGCCTCGTTGTGCATGGGCTCCAAAGTCTTATACGATTATGTGGACAACAACCCCATGTTTTATTTCAAATCATCTGAATTTGTCAATGATCCCAATGTGATCGCCAAAAACGACCGGCTCATCTCCATCAGTTCGGCCCTGGAAGTGGATCTGACCGGTCAGGTGTGTACGGATTCCAAAGGGTATCTGTTTTACAGCGGTATCGGAGACCAGGTGGATTTCATCCGGGGATCGGCCATGTCCGAGGGCGGATTTTCAATTATTATCATCCCGTCCACAGCTCAGAACGATACGGTGTCCCGTATCGTGCCCCATTTGAGTGAAGGGGCCGGCGTGGCCACCACCCGGGGCGACATCGATATCATTGTCACGGAATACGGCATCGCGGAAATGCGGCGGAAAAGCATTTACCAGCGGGTCATGGAGCTGGCCCAGATCGCCCATCCCAAATTCAGAAAAGAGTTGATTGAGGAAGCCAAGAAACGCCATTATATCTTTCCGGATCAGGTGCCGCCCACCAGCCAGGACCTGATGTTTCTGGATTCCTACCATTATTCTTTGAAACTGGACAACGGCAAGGATATCAATTTCCGTCCTCTGCTGCCCTCCGATGAATTCGAATCCCGGCATTTTTACTATTCTTTACAGGAAGACTCCATTTATTACCGGTTTTTCAACAAACGCAAAGTGTTTTCCAGAGAAATGCTCCAGCAGCAATGGGCTGAGGTGGATTATCGAAGAAACATGACGTTGATCGGGGTCATGCAGGCCGGACAGCGCAAACAGATCGTGGCCATCGGTTCCTATGCCGAAGCCACGGAGAATGCCGCAGAGGTCGCCTTTCTGGTCAAAGAAAACCTCCACGGCATGGGCATTGCCTCTTTTCTGCTGAAAACTCTGGAAAAAATTGCCAAAGAAAACAATTACACCCGGTTCATTGCCACGGTACTTGCGGAAAACCGCAAAATGATCAAAGTATTTCAAAAACGGTATCCCCACGCCAAATTCATTCGTTCCGGCAGTGGAGAGATCGAAGTGGAAATGCCCTTTGAGTGAAACAGACCGCTATTTCCTGTTTTTGGAACTCAACTCCGGAAAGTCCCAGTAAAAGTATTCCTTGAAATGACCGGACCCGGCCGGGTCTGACTTGGAAGCAGTCATTTCCCGCAGCTCAATGCGCCGGATCTTTCCGGAAATGGTTTTGGGCACTTCCGTCACAAACTCGATGATTCTGGGGATCTTGAATTTTGCCAGAATATTCGTGGTATGCTTGAACAGCTCCAGCGCAAGTTCCCGGTTTCCCTCAATGCCTGAATTTAAAATCACATATGCCTTGACAAGCTGGTATCTCTGGGGATCCGGTGCACCCACCACCGCGGCTTCCGCTACGGCCGGATGCTCGATCAGGGCGCTTTCCACCTCAAAGGGACCGATACGAAAATCCGAGGATTTGATCACGTCATCCGCCCTTCCCACAAACCACCAATACCCATCCGCATCAAATGACGCCCGGTCTCCGGTGTAATAAAAATGATCCACAAACACGGAACTCATTTTCTCGGGATTTCCGATATATTCAGAAAACAGGCCGATGCCGCGCCACCGGTTCAGCTTGACCACAATATGCCCTACTGTATCCGGGGCGGTGATCTCGTTGCCTTCATCATCGGCCAGGGCCACATCATACATGGAAGACGGGATTCCGAATGATCCGGACCGCATTTTATCGACCATCCAGGGCGGGTTGCCGATCATGGCCGTGGATTCGGTCTGTCCATAAAAATCCCGGATCCGGGTGCCGGTATATTTTTCCCACCGGTTGATCACATCCGGATTCAACGGCTCGCCCGCAGATACAGACTGACGCAGTCCGGCCAACCGGACTGCAGACAGATCTGAATTCACAAACATCCGCCAGGCCGTGGGCGGGGCGCAGAACGTGGTGACATGATGGGTTTCCAGTGCCTTGAGATACTGTCCCGGATCCAGGGCTGCAAAGGAAAACGCCGTCACGGTGGCCCCCACATTAAAGGGCACAAAAAAAGAAGACCAGGACCATTTAGCCCAGCCGGGCGCACTCAGGTTATGATGGATGTCGTCGGGCCTGACACCGATGATGACACTGGTGGACAGATGGCCCAGGGGATAGGAAACTGCCGTATGTCCCACACGTTTGGGAAGTCCGGTGGTGCCGGAGGTGAAAAAGCAGAACAGAATGTCATCGGACCGGGTGGGTGCGGCGGCAGCTTCCGTGGATTGCCGGAAAATCTCATCAAATCCGGTCCACCCTTCTCTGGTGCCCAGCACCAGCTTGATTTTGGGATGGATACCGGTCTGTTCGGCCGCCTGATCGATAAATTCGGCACTGGCTTCATCCGCCAGCACCACATCCGGCGGGTAGGTTTCAAACCGGTACTCCATTTCCCGGGAAGTCATGGTCGTGGCTGTGGGAACCGCCACGATACCGGCTTTGATGCAGGCAAGGCCGGCAAACCACATTTCAGGGACAACCGGTGCCATCATATACATGTTCTGTTTGTGACCCACCCCGTTTTTTGTCAGAAAATTCACCAGCTGGTTGGCTTTCTGCATCAATGCCAGATAGGTGAATGACCGGATGTCACCGGTATGGATATCATGCCAGATCAACGCAGTTTTATCAGGATATTCCTTGACGTGAAAATCCTCAAAAATCTGTCCCGCCCAGTTGAAATGATCCGGAATCGGCATCTGGTTCAAGGTGTTGAAAAAGGCTTTTGCCTTGTCTTCTTTCCGGGAATCATCCGCCATCTGGTTGATATGGATCAATTCCTGATAAAGTTCTTTCATACCGGTAAACACTCCTTGCAATCCAATTAAATGTTATATATAGCATCAGACCGAAACAAACTGCTTCATCGCACATGGCCGCGACCCTTGTCAAGGCTTTGATACAACTTATAACCAAAATTATGCAAGGTTGCCGCACTCTATGACAGCCAATGATTTCACCCTGATACTGGCACCGCTTCAGGGATTTACAGATGTCACGTTCAGAAATGTATATGCCAGGCATTTTTCCGGGGTGGATGAAGCCCTGGCCCCGTTTATCTCCACCATGGGGCACCAGCGTCTCAAACCTTCCCGGATTAAGGATGTGGATCCGCAACACAATCTGGCCCTTCCGGTCGTTCCCCAGATCCTGGGCAATGTGGCAGACGATTTTATATTTCTGGCCCGGCACCTGGCTGACATGGGGCATACCCAGGTCAACTGGAATCTGGGATGTCCCCATTCCAAAATCGCCAAAAAAATGCGCGGTTCCGGTCTTTTGATGTTTCCTGAAACCATTGACGCGCTTCTGGAAACCATCCTTGGGCAGATTCCGGTACCGCTGTCCGTGAAGATCCGTTTAGGCCGGCAGAACAAAGAAGAGATCCATGACCTGATCCGGGTTTTGAACCGCCACCCGCTGGATCATGTGATTCTGCACCCCCGCACCGGGGTCCAGATGTACCGGGGGAAGGCGGATCTTGATGCGTTTGCGGCGGCCATGAACGCCTGTGTTCACCCCTTTGTGTATAACGGGGATATAACGGACACCCCCTTTTTTTCAATGGTGAGACAGCGGTTTCCCGGTATTTGCCGGTTCATGATCGGCAGAGGCATTCTGGCCAATCCGTTTCTGCCCGAAGAGATCAAGGGCATTTCATCGGATCCGGAACAGCGCCCGGCACGGCTGAAAAAATTTCACGATGACCTGGTGTCTGCCTATGCCGGCCGGTTTTCCGGTCCCGGCCATCTGACCGGCCGCATGAAAGGATTCTGGCATTATCTGGGTCCGTCATTCAAACACCACAAAGCCCCGTTGAAAAAAATTTTGAGATCCCCTTGTTTTGAGGCTTACTCAGCTCATGTGGCGGATTTTTTTGACTCAGACCCGCAATGGGGTTCCTGATCCTTTTGCCGATCACACCCGGCTGCCAGCGGCAAATCCCTGGTGAATGGCATCAAATGCCGTTCCCACGCAGGCGGCATCGCCAACCACCTCACAGGGGATACCGGTTTGTTTCACCAACGTTTCAAGGGGATTGTAAGGCACGGACCCGGCCGCCACCACCACAGTATCCACAACCAGCGTCTTTGTCTTGCCTTCTTGCTCATACATCAACCCTTCCGGCGTGATCCGGGTCACCGTTGCATGAGAGAGTGTTTCAATCCCGGCCCGGCCAAGATCCTGAAGCATGCCCCACCGGGTGGATTTGCCGATATCTTTGCCGATATGATCCGCCATTTCAACCAGGGTGATTTTTGCAGTGCCGGTCACTGCCATCTTACACAGGGTTTCCGGATCTTCGGCCCGGTTGATCAGCAGAAACTTCAGCACATCTGCCGGCAGGGTTCCCTGTTCCGACAGAAACAGGGCGGTTTCAACCCCCACGGCATTGCCGCCCACCACCGCCACGCGACCGCCGGTCCGGACTTTGTTTGTCAACACATCCCAGGCCTGGACCACATGGGGCAGATCCATCCCAGAGATATCTGGTAGGGCCGGTTTCGCCCCTGTGGCCAGGATCACGGCATCCGGATTTTCTTTGGCAATCGTTTGTGAATCCAGTTCACTATTGAGAATCACCGGAATTTTTTCGACAGCCATCTGGGTTTCCAGGTCTTTGGCCAGCCGGGCGAACAGATCTCGGCCCGGCGGCGCTGCAGCCAGATATAACTGACCCCCCGGACGGTGGGCCCGTTCATACACCACGATCCGGTGCCCCCGGCGGTGGGCGGTCAACGCCGCCATCATACCGGCAGGTCCGGCACCGGCCACCAGAATTTTTCCGGGAGAACCGGTTTTTTCAATTGTCCGGTCGGTTTCATGGCCGGCCAAAGGATTGCAAAGACATTCCACGGATTTGAGTTTGAACAGGTTATCAAAACATCCCTGGGCACAGGCCACGCAATGGACAATCTCTTTTTCCCGGCCCTGTTTCGCTTTTCGGGGCAGCATGGGATCCGCGATCAGACTTCTTCCCATGGCCACCATATCACAATACCCTTTTGCCAGAAGATCCCTGGCAGTATCCGGATCACTGATGCGGTGGGAGGCGATCACAGGAATATTTACCTGTTCCTTGATACCGGCGGCCAGATAGGAATATGCGCCTTCCGGCACCTGGGCCGTGATCTGGGGCACCCGGGCCTCATGCCATCCCACATTGATACACAGGGCATCCACCCCTGTTTTTGACAAAGATTGTGCATAGGTTTTGAGTTCTGCCCGGGTGTTGCCGCCGGGCATGAAATCATTGCCGTTCATACGCACAATCAAAGGGAAACCAGGCCCCACCGCATGCCGCACCGCATCCGTCACCTGAAGGCCGAACCGCATCCGGTTTTCCAGACTGCCGCCATATTCATCGGTGCGATGATTGGTTAAAGGAGACAGAAACTCACTGATCAGATATCCGGTGCCGCTCAAAATCTCCACCGCGTCAAACCCGGCGTTTTTCACCCGCAATGCCGCCTGGGCAAACCGCTCGATGGTCTGTTCGATCTCCTGGGTCGTCATTTCTTTGGGCACTTCTTTTGTCAGACGGGAAGCGACCGGAGACGGTGCCTTTGGCTGCCGTCCCTCCAGAAAAAATGAAAAATTGTACCGTCCCGCGTGATTGAGCTGTACCGCCCCTTTGGCCCCGTTGTCCTGAATGGCCGATGCCAGACGGGACAATCCAGGCATGAACCGGTCTTCATGAGCCCCGATATTCTGGGTGTTGCCGGACCATTCATCCACTGTGGCAAATCCCGCACAGATCAGGCCGGCCCCGCCTCTGGCCCGGTGGGTGTAAAAATCGATTATCGCATCCGTTACTTCATAGTCCACCCCCATGCCCAGATGCATGGCCGGCAGATAGATCCGGTTCTCTAAAGTCAGGGTGTTTATGGTAATGGGCTCAAACAAGGGGTCTTTCATCTTTACCTCCGGGTCATCGGTTTTTTATGAATCCACATTCACAACTGATTTCCCATTAAAACACCCTTTTTACGCGCTGTCACTCTTTTTTGTCACTTCCTGAAGGCGGACGGTAATCCATTATATTTGTGGTCTGTTCCGAGCCATTTTTTTTGCCTGCCACCTGACAGGCATCCCGCATTCAGGTGGAAATTCCCATTTTGGGCAGAATATAAATCTGCACCAACAGATAAATACCTACAAATCCGATAATCCATAGCATTTCTTTCATGATTCCTCCTGTTAAAAATTATTTTAATGAACATAATCATAAACCTGTCGGGATTCAAGCCATGACCGATATTATGGAACCGGGCAAATCTTGCCGCAGCAGAGATCCGGCCGTGCCTGGTGACCCAGTGCAGCAAACAATAGACTTGCAAAACAATTATATATGTATATGATAGAGAGTTGTTTGATGCACAAATTGCCATTTTTATCCTCATAAATGAACGGGAGAAAGCCAATGACCAGAAAAGTCCAGAATATTCTTTTTGCCTCCGACCTGTCCGTGGACATGAAACCGGTTTTTGAACAAGCCGTTACCATGGCCACCTACACCGGCGCCAACCTGATCGTTCTTCACGTGATGGAAGAAGCCAGCCCGTCTGCTCAACGACAGGTGAAAATGGCATTTGGTGAAAACCTTTACAAAGAAATCAGAGCCAAGCACAAATCCGGTGCCCAGGATCTTCTGATCGGCAAAAATGTGGATGCCTTGAGGATCCGCCAGGCCATTGCCGGATTTTTTGAAGACCATGAAAAAGTGTCGGCGGATGCGGTCTCTCCCATCAAAAAAATTCTGGTGGCAGAAAGCCATTCCATTGCCGATGAAATTGTTTCCTCTGCCGTGGACGAAGACTGTGCGTTCATCGTCATGGGGTGCAGACAACAAGGACTGGTGGCACAAGCCATGGGAGACAAACTGGTTCGCAAAGTATTGAAACGGTCCTCTGTGCCCGTGTTCGTGGTTCCCCGGGACAGGGAATAATTTCAGATCTGACCCGTTTTTTTCATTTTCTCGTTTCCCCGGGAAAATGTCACTGCAATGCCGATGGCAGCCAGGATCGTACCGGCTGCCATCACATGCCTGAATCCTTCCATGAATGCCGGTGCCATGGCAGGAATGTAACTGTCCATGCCCTCTCCTTGAAACGTCAGAAAAGCTGAAAATATCGTTCCGGCCAGCGCCACCCCCAAAACCATGCCCAGGGTTCTGGCCGTTGCTGTTGCGCCCGAGGCAATACCCCGCTGATGCACGGGCACCGATCCCATAATGGCGGTATTGTTGGGAGATACAAACACCGCCGTACCGATACCCGCCAGAGCCATGCGCCAGACAATGGCAAATATCCCCTGTTGTGGAGACAGAAAAATCAGAAAAAACAAAGACAGGCACATGAATGTCATGCCCAGCGTACACAAAAGCCGGGATCCGAGCCGATCCGCCAGCATCCCGGATATGGGCGAAATGATCAATAAAAACAAGAATGGAACAATCATGATAACCCCGGTTTTTGAGGCGGTAAATCCACCGGGATACGTGAGATAGAACGGCATCATGAAAACCAGGAGAAACAAACTGGCAAAAAGAATGGCCGTTGATATCAGAGGGAGAATGAACAGCCGGATCTTCATCAATCCCAGATCCAGCAGCGGATAGGCGGTGTTTGTTTCATTCATGGCAAACCACCATCCACTGATGATGGCGGTCACCAATCCCATCCCGGTTTTCAAAGACACCACGCCCCAGTCCGGAAGCCTTACCAGGGTCACAATCAGGCTGCACAAAAACAAAATCAGCAAAAAACTCCCGGTTTTGTCCAGAGGCTCCCGGCTTCCCTTACCACCGGGCAGATCCTTGAGCACCAGAATACCGGCGAGCACCGCCATCACCCCGATGGGAATATTGATATAAAAAATCAAGCGCCAGGAAAACCAGGCCAGTATCATCCCGCCGGCCAGAGGCCCCAGTGTCAGACCTGCGGCCACCACCGCCCCCATCATACCCAGTGCTTTTCCCCGTTCTGTCTGGGGAAAAGCATCCACCACCAGGGCCGGAGAACAGGCCATGAGCATGGATGCACCGATCCCCTGAAGGATCCTGGCGCTCACCAGCATTCCGGATGTCCATGCCTGCCCGCACACAAACGATCCCACCGTGAATACCAGAAACCCGATCACATAAATCTGGCGGCGCCCCCGGATGTCCGACAGTCTGCCGAATGTCAGCAGCAGGGAAGACACGGTAAGCAGATACACCACCACCACCCATTGCACGGTTCTCACATCAGAAGACAGATCTTCCATAATATAAGGCAATGCCACATTCACAATACTGGAGTCCAGGGTGGACATGAAAATCGAAACCCCCACCAGCATGAACACCTGCCATTTTTTATTCCCAACTCCCATCTTTATTGCCCACTCCATTGTTTTGATTCGTCCAAGAATATGGTATATTGTTTTGAGAAACAAGACAAAAGAAAAGGAGCGTTATGGCAACCATCAATGATGTGGTATTGATTTATCTGGAAAATGCACCCATCGCTTTTGCCCGGGTTGAGAACATTCTGCCGGACCCGAAAAAAGGCTGGTTCCAGATGACACTTCTCATGCTTCAGATCCCGTTACAAACCGTCACATGGATATTGAAAGATGCATATATCAACGGAGAAGAATTTCAGATGAACGGCAAACAGATGCGCCTGGAAACCATCCATGCCCCAAAAGAAACCTCTGCGTTTTCCCAGGACGGCGGCACTGACTTTCCGGAGAGCGCGCCCTCAAAAAAAGCCCCTTCTGATTCTCATGAGAAAACAGACAATATTATTTCATTTTCAGACCTGAAGAAAAAAACCAATGACCCGACAACCGACTGACAGTGTCTCCGCAGCAGGAATGCCATCCGGTTCTCCGGCATTGAAAATCGGACCGTTACACATTCAGGGGAAAACCTTACTGGCACCTCTGGCCGGCATCACCAATCTGCCGTTTCGATGCCTGATCAAAGAGTGCGGCGCCGGGGTGGTGTGTTCGGAAATGATCAGTGCCAAAGGTCTTTTTTACAATTCGGAAAAAACCCTTGCTCTGCTGGCAACCTGCCCAAAAGAGCGGCCATTGTCCGTTCAGATTTTCGGGGCCGAACCCGACATCATGGCCCGGGCTGCCGCAGAGATCAGCCAAATGGGAATCGCAGACATCCTTGACATCAATTTCGGGTGCAGTGTCAAAAAAGTGCTCAAGCAAGGGGCCGGAGCCGCTTTGATGAACCATCTGCCCATGAGTCAAAAAATCCTTGAAGCAGTCCGGCGGGCCACACCTCTGCCTTTAACCATAAAAATCCGATCCGGATGGGATGCTTCCGGTTCCCAGGCATTTGCCATGGCTGACATGGCTGAAAAAGAAGGGGTGGATGCGGTTGTCTTTCATCCCCGCACTGCCACACAGGGCTTCAAAGGCCATGCCGACTGGGACCTGATCCGGCGAATAAAACAACAAACCGCTTTGCCGGTGATCGGCAACGGCGATATCCTTACCCCATCAGATGCATTAACCATGCTGAACCAGACCGGGTGTGACGCCGTCATGATCGGCCGGGGCGCCATGACCAATCCGTTTCTTCTCGGGCAGGTGGAAGCGCTGATCACACAAGGTATCAGCCTTCCGGTCACTGTGTCGGATATCTTCAGAAAAATGGTGCGGCTCATCCAGTTGTATGTCAGCCATTTTGGAGAGACAACCGCCTGCCGCATGCTTCGGGGCCGGCTTCCCTGGTTCGTCAAAGGGATGCCCGGATGTACTGAAATCCGAAAATTACTGTCCCGGATAACGTCCAGCGAACAAGCCATTGAACTGATCCAAAATTATGAATATCGCCTCAGTTTGTAAATACCGTTCACTTGAACGAAAATCTGATTTATCGCCGGGAAATTCGCAAAAATGCCTTGACAAAAAACAAAAAAAACAGGATATATATACTGTATTTTAACATAATACCCATATTCGGAAAATTATTCCGGGCCAATTTCATAAAAAACCAATTGAGATCTTTACTGACGAAAATCAGGTCAATTTCATGACCAGAACACATTTTCAAGGAGAACATGAACCAAATGAATGATTTTTTACACAGCCTGCGGAATGGGCAGGCGGATAAACAACGTACGCCCAAAACACGTAAAAACTATGACAATTCTTATCAATATAACAATGCGCCCAGATATCATTCTTTTAACAATGGATATCAGAACCCCAGGAATCCCAACCTCAAGCGCCAGCCGGTTCCCCCCGGCCCCATGGGAAACCAGCTGCCGCCGGAAGATCCCGGCATCACCCTGCTTGCAGATGCCATTGAGAACCTGACACACCACGTTGAAATTCTGATAAAAAACCAGGAGTACATGTCAAGTATTCAGGAACGAACCGCAGATATCATCGAACGCCAGGCCTTTGCTATCGAGCATATCGTAAGCCATTTGCGGATGGATCAGGAACTGCTGCATGAACCGGAGACCCCTTCGGATGCCGGGTATGACGTCATGCCGGAAACTGAACAGGCACAGGCAATCGCTTCGGAGCAATCCACGGCATCCATGCCGGGTGAATCGGTCAATCGGCTGTCTTCCTTTTCTGAACCCATTGCGGCGCCGGCCCATGATACAAAGATGAAAACCAAACGCCGGGTGATCCGAAAACGCAGAAAATCCGACCCTGAAAAACCGGCGGCTTCGGCCACCGCAGACACTGCCGCTCTGATTCCCCGGGAGGAAGTCTTGAACATTATCCATACCATGAGAAATCAAGGGGCCACCTACGATCAAATCGCCAAACATCTGGTGGATTTAGGACAGCCGACGTTTTCAGGTCGGGGGGAATGGCACGCTCAGACCATTCACCGGTTGTGCAGCAAAAAATAATAACATTTGCGCTCAAGCCGTATGTCAGAAAACCATGCGGCTGGTTTCAACGGCTTACGGCTTGAGCCGGTCTAAATACACATCCCATTCCCAGGGCAGCATCTGCTGTTTCTGGGAATTACAGTTTTTACAACAGGGGACCAGATTGAACTTTTCCGACCGCCCTCCCCGAACCAGCGGGATCAGATGATCCATGGTCAACTCTGCCGGCAGAAATTTTAGTCCGCAATAATGGCAGATACCGTTGGCACGTTTGCGTTTCCACCATTGACTGTTTCTGATTTTTCTGGCTTTGGCCCGTTCTTTTTTTAACCGGGTATCATCCATGAAAAAATCCGGTTCCATTTTTTACCTCAATACCCGAATTCGTTGAGTATTCGCTGATTGCTCACCCAGTCTTTGGTGACTTTCACAAACAGCTTGAGCAGCACTTTTTTCCCCAGCATTTTTTCGATATCTTTTCTGGCCCGGGTACCGATGGCAGACAGCATGGCCCCTTTTTTTCCGATAATGATTCCTTTCTGGGAATCTCGTACCACATGGATACTGGCATGAATCACAATAAGGTTTTTTTCCACTTCAAAGGCGTCCACGGTCACTGCAGATGAATAGGGAATTTCCATGCCGGTGAGCCGGAACACCTTTTCCCTGATGATCTCTTTGACCAGAAATTTTTCCGTGACATCGGTGAAAGTATCTTCCGGAAACAGCCGGGGGCCTGCTGGAAGCTGATTTTCCACTTCATCCATCAACCGGTCCACCTGAATGTTCTGCCGGGCGGAGATGGGAACCACTGCCGCAAATTCAAACACCGGCGTCATGGCTTTCGTCCGTTCAAACACGGTTTGCTTTCCAGCCACATCGATCTTGTTTAAAACCAGAAGCACGGGTTTTCGAACCTGCTTGAGCCGGGCGACAATCATATTTTCAGCCGCATGATTACACGAGGCCGCATCCACCATGAACAATACCAGATCCACATCTTCCACCGCCTGCAATGCCTGATCCACGATCCGCTGATTGAGCAGGGTACCGCTTTTGTGAATGCCCGGTGTGTCCACAAACACAATCTGGGATTCAGGACGGTTTATAATACCCAGAATCCGATCCCGGGTGGTCTGGGGTTTTTTGGAGGTGATGGAAATTTTCTGCCCCAGCACCTGATTCAATAACGTGGATTTCCCGGCATTGGGCGCACCAATAATGGCTGCAAAACCGGACCGGAATTCTTTTTGCATCAGTCGGTCTCCTCTTCGCCGGGCTCATACCATGTGATCAGATTTGCGATTTCATCCAGTATGATTTCCCGGCCCACCCGGGTTTTGGCGGAAAACAGGATCACTTCGCTGGTGTTTCTGTTCATCTGAGAACTGATGGCAGCGGCCCGTTTCTGCTGCTGGGTTTTGGACAGTTTGTCCGCTTTGGTGAGCACCACCAGAAACGGCATATGATGGGATATCAGCCACTGGGCCAGATTCCGTTCCTCTTCTTGGGGGTCCCGGCGGATATCGATGATCAGCACCAGGCCCAGCAGATTGGGACGGTTGGACAGATAGGTTTCCACCATGGGCTGCCAGGCCGCACGAATTTTTTTGGATACCTTGGCATATCCATATCCGGGAAGATCCACAAAAGACAGGTCGTCGTTGATCAGAAAAAAATTGATCAGCTGAGTGCACCCCGGCCGGGAACTGGTCTTTACCAGATCTTTTCGCTGGATCAGGGTATTGATCATGGAACTTTTCCCCACATTGGACCGTCCGGCAAATGCGATTTCAGGCACTGTATACTCTGGATACTGATCCGGCTTTACCGCACTTTTCACAAACTGGACGTCACGGATCTTCATGACACTGTCGCAAGATAGGAAGCCATCCGGTCCATGCCCAAGGTGAGGTTTTCCATGGAATTGGCATAGGAAAACCGCAGATACCCTTCCCCGTTGGCCCCGAAATCAACGCCCGGTGTCACCCCGATATGTGCTTTTTCCAGAATATCAAAGGCCAGGGCATAGGAATCCGTGGAAATATGCTTCACGTTCACAAAAATATAAAATGCGCCGGTCGGGGGCACTTTCACTTCAAGCCCCATGTCATTGAGCCGTTGCAGCATATACAACCGGCGCCGGTTGTATATTTCTTTCATTTTCCGGGTGTCGTTTTCAGCTTCTTTGAGCGCGGCCACGCCTGCCAGCTGGGTCACGGAGTTGGCACAGATGAAAAAATTCTGCTGAAGCACCTGCAAAGCCCGCACAAATGCCGGCGGCGCAATCAGATATCCCAGGCGCAGGCCGGTCATGGCAAACAGTTTGGAAAATCCGTTGAGCACAAACGCGTGGGGCGTATACTCCAGAATGGAATGCTCTTTGCCCTCATAGACCAGTCCATGGTAGATTTCATCGGAAATGATATACAATCCGTGTTTTTCCGCAACGGCCACGATTTCTTTCATCCGGTCTTCAGGAATCACGTTTCCGGTGGGATTGGAAGGGGAATTGATGAAAATCGCTTTGGTTTTCGAAGTGATCCTGACCTCAATGGCTTCCGGGGTAAACACGAATCCTTCATCCTCAAATACCTGGACAAACACGGGCACGCCTTGAACATAATGGATAAAATTGGCATAACAGGCATAATGGGGATCAGACACGATCACTTCATCGCCGGGATTCACCAGCGCGGAAAAAAGCAGCAGCATGGCAGGAGATGTCCCAGAGGTCACCAGAATCTGTCCCGGATCCACGGACGTGCCATAGGTATCTTTGTGATACTGGGCAATGGCTTCCCGCAGCCGGATATCGCCTAAGCTGTGGGTATAGCTGGTGGCATGGCAGTCCAGGGCGGCCCGGGTCGCCCGGTTCACACATTCAGGCACATCAAAGTCCGGTTCACCGATCTCCATGTGGACCACATCGATCCCTGCGGCCTCCATCTGATGAATCTTTTCCATCACGTCCATGACGATGAACGGTTTGATCTGTTCACACCGTGTGGCTGGTTTCATGTTACAACACCTTGTTTAAAGGATATTCAATAATGCCTTCGGCCCCCTGCTTGAGCAGCTTGGGAATCAGGTCCCGGACATACCGGGTATCGATAATGCTTTCCACCGAAAACCAGTCAGACTGATACAGGGAGGCAATCGTGGGCGCATTCAGACTGGGCAGCAGCGACACGATTTCAGCGATTTTCTTTTCCGGCACATTCATTTTAATCCCCACCATCCGATCCGCCACAAGCGCCCCCTGGAGCAGCTGAGCAATCTGTTCGATTTTTTCTTTTTTGGCGGGATTCTGCCAGGCTTTTTTGTTGGCAATCAGCTGGGTGTTGGTTGCCATGACCTCATGGATCACCCGCAGATTGTGAGCCCGGATCGTACTTTCGGTTTCCGTGATCTCCACAATGGCATCGGCTAAGCCGGACACGATTTTGGCCTCGGTGGCGCCCCAGGAAAATTTCACGGTGACATTGATGTTCTGTTCCTTGAAAAACCGCTGGGTAAACTTCACCAGTTCCGTGGATATGGTCGCACCTTCCAGGTCGGCCAGGGTCTTGACCGGTGAATCATTGGCCACCGCCACCACCCACCGGGCCGGCCGGGCACTGACCTTGGAATAGACCAGATCCGTCACCACATGAACATCGGATTCATGTTCCGCGATCCAGTCCAGACCGGTAAGACCGGCATCGATGACACCTGTTTCCACATTGATGGACATCTCCTGGGCCCGACACAGGGCACATTCAATGGTGTCATCATCAATATCCGGGAAATAACTTCTGCCTTCTACATTGATTTTCCATCCAGATCTTCTGAACAGGTCAATGGTCGCATTCTGCAGGCTCCCCTTGGGGAGGCCCAGTTTCAGTATTTTTTCCATCATTTATATACCTTTTCGGGATCAAACACCGGGTCCCCCACAATTTTGAGTCCATTGTCGGTCACCATTCTGAAAAAACAGCTTTTATACCCTTTATGGCAGGCAGCGCCGCCTGCCTGCTCCACCTTGATCACCAGGGTGTCCAGATCACAATCCACCCGAATCTCCTTCACATGCTGTACATGGCCGGATGTCTCTCCTTTTGTCCATAATTTTTTACGGGAACGGCTGTAATAAGTGGCTTTTTTCGTTTTCAGGGTCTGGTCAAATGCCGCCTGATTCATATAGGCCAGCATCAGCACCTCACCGGTCTGTATATCCTGGGCGATGACAGGAATCAACCCGCCGGATTTCTCAAAATCAAGCTGAATCATCATACTGTGATAATTATCCCTTTTTATTCATGTTCTAAAACCTGTATTATTAACCAAAACCAGCTATAAAGTCAATTTATAAAAAGCCTTACATCACTATATTCCCATGCCGTATCAATTCCCAGGCCAATATTTAAATATTTCATTAAAGACAGCCCCTGTTGATATTGTCTTAAAAAACCGATATGATCCAAAAATTCTTATAAATGTAATCAGGCCCCTGGGAAGAACAAAAAAAAAGAAAGTTCAAAACTGACATTTGACTTTCTTAAAGACGACGTTTGCATAGACCGTTTAAATGATTGCCCTAAAAGGATTAATTTGATAACAAGCGGTAACACTTACACACATTATTTTTAAAAAGCCATGACCAGCCAAAAAACCAGATCTGAAATTCTGAAAAAACGAAAAAAAAAGAAGGCCCAACGGATGCGCTCTGTATTCAAATGGGCCATTGTTTTTGTGTTCATTTGCATGTTGCTGACCGCCGGTGGACTGGTCGGTCTTTATGTCTATCTGAGCCAGGACCTGCCTAAAATCAACACATTGGAAGATTATCAGCCGGCCACGGTGTCATACGTGTATTCGGATGACGGCAGAAAAATCGGTGAATTTTACAAGGAACGCCGGGTTGTCATCCCTTTGTCCGACATGCCCGACAATCTGATCAATGCGTTTGTGGCAGCGGAAGACTCCCGGTTCCGGGAACATCCGGGAATTGACATTCTGTCCATTTTCAGGGCGTTTGTCAAAAATTTTCAGGCCGGCACTATCACCCAGGGGGGGAGCACCATCACCCAGCAGGTCACCAAATCCTTTCTTTTAACACCGGAAAGGACCTATGAACGAAAACTTAAAGAAGCCGTTCTGGCCTACCGGATTGAAAAAAAATTCACCAAGGATCAGATTTTATACCTGTATTTAAACCAGATTTACTTAGGACATGGTGCCTATGGGGTCGAATCGGCGGCTGAAAATTATTTCGGAAAACACGCACGGGAATTGAGCCTGGCTGAATGTGCCATGCTGGCGGGTCTTCCCCAGGCACCCAGCCGCTACTCTCCGTTTCAATTTCCCGAGCGGGCCAAACAACGGCAGATCTATACTTTGAACCGGATGAAGGAAGAAGGCATGATATCCAATATGGATGTCACCAAAGCCATTGACATGCCGCTGGATATCAAACCGCGAAAAAACTGGTTCATCGAGCGGGTCCCTTTTTACACGGAACATGTCAGACGATATGTTGAAAAAAAATACGGCGCAGACGCGCTGTACAACCAGGGACTTCAAATTCACACGGCCGTGAATATCGAATTCCAGAAAATGGGCCGGAGTGCCGTTCAGCAAGGCTTGCTGGATCTGGATCGCCGTATGGGATACCGGGGCCCGTCCGGACAGATCCCCCTTTCTCAAATCGAGGCATTCTGCACCCAAGAAGCCAAAAAAATTCCGGAAAATCTGCTGACTTCCGGAGATATACATACGGCCGTGGTCCTGAATGTGGATGATCGCAACAAAAAAACCGAGGTCCGGGTGGGTAATTTTTCCGGCATCATCCGGCTTGAGACCATGACATGGGCGCGGCGGCCGAATTCGAAAACCGCGTATTATGAATCCAAAATATCCGCACCGTCTCAGGTGTTAAAACCCGGGGATATCATTCAGGTTCAGGTCGCATCCGTGCCACAAGACAAGGATGCGTATGAGTTCACCCTGTTCCAGGAACCGGTTGCCCAGGCCGCGCTCCTGAGTATTGAAGCGGAAACCGGCCATGTCAAAGCCATGATCGGTGGACGGGATTACAGTGACAGCCAGTTCAACCGGGCCTATCAATCCCGGCGGCAGCCCGGATCCGCGTTCAAGCCCATTGTCTATGCCGCCGCACTGGACAAAGGATATACCCCTGCTACCGTGATCATGGATTCACCGGTGGTATACGAAGATGCCCAAAGAGATTTCACCTGGAAACCCCAGAACTATGCAGAAACATTTTACGGCCCCACTCTGTTCAGGGAAGCCCTGGTGCATTCCAGAAATGTGGTCACTATCAAGATACTTCAGGATATCGGCATTTCTTATATAATTGATTATGCCAGAAAACTGGGGATTACTTCGGATATCAGTCAGGATCTGTCCATTGCCTTAGGATCTTCAGGTGTCTCGCTGCTGGAACTGGTCAATGCCTATGCCGTGTTTTCCAATCTCGGATATTTTATCGAACCCGTGTTTATCACCAAAATTTTCGACCGCCACGGCAATCTGCTGGAAACCTCCGGGCTGGTGCGCAAAAAAGTCATAGACATGAGCACCGCCTATATCATGACCCATATTCTGGAAAGTGTTGTTACCTCCGGCACCGGAAAGCGGGTCAAGGCTTTGAAACGGCCGGTGGCCGGAAAGACCGGTACCACCAACAACCTGTATGATGCCTGGTTTCTGGGATATACCCCGAGATACACCACCGGGGTATGGGTGGGGCTGGATCAGGGCGGATCGCTGGGGAAAGGAGAAACCGGTTCCAGAACCGCCAGTCCCATATGGCTGGATTATATGCAGCAGGCTTTGGAGGGAAAACCCATCCGAACCTTCACGGTTCCGGATGGGGTGGTATTTGCCAAGATCGATGCCAAAACCGGATTGCTGCCTATCAATGAATCAAAAAATACTGTTTTTGAATGTTTCAAAGAAGGGACGGTTCCCACGGAATATACGCCGAAACCGGGGGCAGTCACCGGCACAGACGATCTGTTCAAACAGGAATTTTAACGATTTTCACCTGATCGATCGCCATGGCCGGATCAGGCCATACACGAAAATCAATTCCTGGAAATTTTTTTTTCATCCGGTGTAAATTGCTGTTCCTGTCCCCCCGCAATCGGGATTCTTCGGAAGGATGAATCCGCAGCTGAATACTGCCTGAAAGCATTGTTGTTCCCAAAGCTTGAATTTTTCGAATTGTTTTCCGGTATAAAATTCGTGAAAGCACCAGGTGTCCAAACGCCGGATGCCAGGGACCGGCCAGAATCGATCCCATTTGTGCATCAGACATATGAACCCCCATGCGAATGACTGTCACGCCGGCTTGATTGAAAACGCCATATGCCCGGCCGGAAATATCCACTGCCTGGTCCAGGGTCAACGGCTGGTAGGTGCCGTTTTGATACCATCGGGCCAGCAGCGTGTTTTTCAAAACCAGGGCCGGATAGATGCGGGCGGTCTTTGGATGCATGTCTGCCAGAACCTGTGCGGTCTGGATCACGCCTTCCCGGGTGTCTCCGGGAAGCCCCGCCATGATCTGGACCCCGGCGTTCATATGGAAGGAGTCAAGCAGATCCATGGCCCGGCAGGTGTCGTTTCGGGTATGACCCCGGTTGGCCTGTGCCAGCACCTGATCATCCATGGACTGAACCCCCAGTTCCACCAGACTGACCGGAAATGTCCCGATCTGTTTTAGCCGGTCTTTTGTCACGGTATCCGGGCGTGTGGAAAAACGGATGCCGTGAACCACACCGGTGTTAAGAAACGGCCGGACGCTTTCCAGCAGATCTGAAATCTGTCCGGGTGCCAGTCCCAGAAAATTGCCGCCGAAAAACGCCACTTCCACTTGGGGCCGGGGCATGGAATGGGCCAGATAGGTATCAATAATTTCAGCCACACGAGCGGCATCCGGCAGAGTGGCTTTTTGACCGGTGATGGCGGTCTGATTGCAAAACACACATTGGTGGGGGCATCCTGAATGCGGAATAAAAATCGGAATGACCAGAGGAGAAACGGTCATGAGATCATTTTTTTTTCAGCAGGTTCAAGGCTTTCCCTGCGGCATCCTGCTCGGCGGCTTTTTTGGATTTGCCGAATCCCCGGGTCTG
Organism: Desulfotignum balticum DSM 7044; assembly: GCF_000421285.1. GTDB lineage: Bacteria > Desulfobacterota > Desulfobacteria > Desulfobacterales > Desulfobacteraceae > Desulfotignum > Desulfotignum balticum. The sequence continues at coordinate 827,999 of NZ_ATWO01000001.1, read as the reverse complement.
AATATGGGCCAGTTCCAGGCAGATTTCAAAGGTTTTGTCGTGGTCCGGCCCGAATTCCCGGGTCACGGTATACACAGGTGCCTGGGAAAACACCTCCTGGGCATATTCCTGGATACGGCTTTTATAATCCACGGTACAGTCTTTGGCCAGCAGCCGGTCCACGGTTTCCTCAAACAGGTGCTGAATCAGATCGCAGGTGACATCGAACCCGGCATCCAGAAAGATGGCCGCCACCACGGCTTCAAAGGTGTCGGAAAGAATGGAGTTCTTGTCCCCGCCTCCGGAACCGGCCTCTCCCTTTCCCAATCGGATAAAACGACCCAGATCAATGATTCTGGCCATGTCTGCCAGAGACGGTTCACTCACCAGGGTGGACCGGAGCCGGGACAATTCTCCTTCCTTTTTTGTCGGGCTCTGCTGCATGAGGATATGCCCCACACACAGGCCCAATACCGCGTCTCCCAGAAACTCCAGCCGCTCATTGTCCGAATCGCACACCGTTTGATTTTCGTTCAGAAAAGACCGGTGGCAAAGAGCCGTCTGAAGCAGGGACCGGTCAACAAACCGATATCCCAGATTATTTTCTAAAATATCCAGCCGGTTGTGAAGATTGCGCATGGCTGTGACCCGGTCCGTCAATGATTTGAAGCAGGTGTAGGGTACCCGGATGTTGTCTTTTCCCCGGCCCAGACTTACCCCCTGGTTGAAACTGCCGTGAAAATCCGATCCCCCGGTGACCAGTAATTTTTTCTTCCGGGCCAGGGTCTTGAAATAAGCGGTTTTCCGGGCATCATGGTCGGTATAGAAGACTTCAATCCCCTGAAGTCCATATCCCACCAGGGTATCCACAAACCGTTCCAGGTCTTTGGATGCTTTGAACGACAGCAGGCCGGGATGCGCCAGAACCGGAACGCCTCCGGCGTCCAGAATCGTCTGGATGGCCTGATCGCACGGCATTTTATACTTTACAACATATGCGGGGCACCCATTTCCCAGAAAAGTATCAAACGCGTCACTGAATGATGAGACCATGCCTTTTTCCACCATCATTTCGGCAATATGGGGCCGGCCGATCTGACGGGTCTTGAAACGGTCTTCCAGTTCAGCCATGGTGATATCCAGACCCAGGTGCTGCAATTGCCGGATGATTTTCGGATTCCGCTGCCTGCGGGCGATTTTCGCGGTGGTCAGGGCCTGGTTCAACTGCCGGTCATACAGGGAAAATCCATATCCCAGTAAATGAACACTTCCGAGACCATCAAACCCTTTTGGTGGTTCACAGGAGATTTCCACACCCGTGATGAAATCCAGAGCAAAGGCATGCAGATCATCCAGAATGTCATGAATCCCGTCAATGGTATCATGATCGGTCAAAGAAATCGCCCGGACACCGCTGTCCTGGGCAAGGGCCAGTATCTCATACGGAGACAGGGACCCATCCGAGGCGGTAGAATGTATGTGAAGATCAATCAATGGCAATATCGGTCAAAGCCCTAAGGCATTTTCCATGTCCTCTTCCCGGGTTTTGCATTCAATACACTGGGTGGTCACGGGCCGGGCTTTCAACCGTTCGATGGAGATCTCTTCCTCGCAGGTTTCGCACCGTCCGAAAGTGCCGTTTTCAATCCGCTCCAAAGCTTTTTTGATTTTTTTGATCAATTTATGTTCCCGGTCGCGAATCCGCAGTTCAAAACTTCTTTCCGCTTCATGGGAGGCCCGATCCGTGGGATCGGCAAAATTTTCCTTGGGTTGGGTCATACCGGTCACAGTGCTGTCGGCATGTTTCAGCAGTTCATTGAGCCGCTCGGTCAGCAGGGTATGGAAATATTCCAGATCTTCTTTTTTCATGGTGTCCATCCTTCAATTAAAGGTCAAAGGTCCAGAAACATTAAATTGGGTATTATATCAGGCATTACGCACTTGTAAAGAATTTATTGATTTTCCAGCATATCCAGGTTAAACAGCTGCCTGGCCACATTCAGGTACAATGAATCATCCCGATGACCGCCCGTGTGTTTCAAAAACATGATAGGATCGTGAATCGCCCGGGTCGCAATGGCCTGGGTCATCCGGCGAATGGCATCTTTGTCCGGTTCGGCCAGGTGGGATAAATGGGACAGGGTCTTATCACATTCCATTTCCACGATGCCCGTCATCTTCTCGTTGAGCGCCTTGATGGTCGGCACGATGGCCAGGCTGTCCAGCCATTGCCTGAACTTGATCACCGCCTCGGACACAAACCGTTCCGCCTTCACGGTTTCCTGCTCCCGCTGCTGGATATTGGAGGCCACAACGGTTTTAAGGTCATCGATGTCATACACATACACATTGGACAACTGATTGATTTTCGGATCAATGTCTCTGGGCACGGCAATGTCGATAAAAAACAAGGTCCGGTACTTTCGCTTTTTCATGGCTTTTTTAACCTGATCCGCAGTAATCACATAGTCGGTGGCACCCGTGGAAGAAATGATGATATCCACTTCAGTCAGGGCATCCACCCGTTCTTCAAACCCTAAGGCCCGGCCGTTGAACCGTTCGGCCAAAGCCACGGCATTTTCAAATGTCCGGTTGGATACCCGGATCTGACCCACATTATGGGAAATCAAATGTTCCACGGCCAGTTCCGCCATCTCTCCGGCCCCTAAAAGCATCACGGTTTTGGTGGACAGATCGCTGAAAATTTTATTGGCCAGCTCAATGGCCGCATAGCTTATGGACACAGCATTATCGCCGATCCCGGTTTCCTTGCGAACCTTTTTGGCAACGGAAAACGATTTGTGCATCATCCGATTGAGCAGCACTTTTGACGTACCGGCTTTCACTGCGGTTCGATAAGCCAGCTTGATCTGGCCTAAAATCTGGGGTTCTCCCACCATCATGGAATCCAGGCTGGCCGCCACGCGAAACAGATGGTGGATCGCTTCTTCCTTGCGAAGGATATACAACGCCGGCACAAATTCAGACGGTGAAATCTGTTTGCTGCCGGAAAGAAAGGTGATCAAGGTATCCACAGTGCCGCTTCGGGAGGCCACATATAAAATTTCCGTGCGGTTGCAGGTGGAGAAAATCAAGATCTCCTTGATACCCGGATGCTGCTTCAGGGTTTCCAGAGCAGCCAGGGTTTCCTCTATTGAAAAAGAAAGTTTTTCCCGGAGCGCCACTGGCGCTGTTTTATGGTTGATACCGATGAGTATGATATTTGGCATGGTTTTCCCGCTATTTGGTAAATTCCTGGTGATGCCCGCCCAGAAATAAATTGACGCCCAGAAAGGTGAAAACAATGATGGCAAATCCCACAATGGTCATGATGGCGGATTTTCTTCCCCGCCAGCCCGCATAAAGCCGCAGATGGAGCAGCACGGCATAGACAAACCAGGCCCCCAGGGAAAAGACCTCCTTGAAATCCCAGCTCCAGAAATGGCCCCACAATACTTTGGCGTACACAAACCCGGTGACCAGTCCCAGGGTCAGCAGAAAAAATCCCGTGGTAATACAGGCATGACTGACATCATCCAGAAAGTCCAGGGAAGGCAGACGCTTGAAAAAAAATCCCGGATTTCTGGCCTTGATCCCTTTTTCCTGGAGCAGGTACAGGATGCCGGCACCACAGGCCAGACCCAAAGCGGCATCCCCTGCAAAAATCAAAAGAATGTGACAATAGAACCATACCCCTTTGAAAGCATCGTTGGGGGGAGCCTGGGTATCGGGCAAAACCAGGGCCGACAGCATGGTGATCGATAAAATCAGGGCCGCAAACAACCCGAGCATTTTCAGATTGAATTTATATTGCACATATAAAAACATGGCACCCAGGGCCAGGGCCGCCATGGAAAGGCTTTGGACCAGGTTCTGAACGGGCAGGCCTTTGATTGTCACACCCAGGGTCAGCATTCCGGCAAGATGGATTCCGACGCCCATGGCAATCAGGTAAAAAGATATTTTCTGAATCCGATCTTTTTGGCGGACCAGAAAAACCAGATACCCGGCCAGGCTTGACACATAAAGCAGAAACGCTATCTGCAGCAACGTATTTCCTGTTTGCACGCCCATAAACAGCTCCTGATTATTGAGGTATCAACTCTTTCACATTAAATTGGCTGCCAAGCAGTTCCTGCATCACAGCATCGATGGCTGCCATATCATTTGCCGCCACCAGACCCGGCAGATTTCTTTCCATCATGGTTCTGAAAATATGTTTATGGCCATCCGGGTCATGGCCTGATGCCAGCAGTTTTTCCCGGACCGCTTTCATGAGAACCAGAAACGTGGCATATTCCGGGCCATAGGCCTGGTCCAGATCCATGCGGATTTTTCTGGCCAACGCCGGGCTGGCCCCGCAAGTGGAGACCGCACAAATCAAATCACCCCGGTTCATGACCGCGGGCAGAATAAAATCACCCTGATCCGGAGCATCCGCACTGTTGCACAATACCCGGGCTTTTCTGGCAAGGTTCTGAATTTGCCGGTTCACCGCCGTATCCCCGGTGGCGGCAAATACCAGAAAAATCTGGTCAAGGTCTTTGGGATCAAAACATCGTTGAATTTTTCGAATCCCGGGCATTTCAACCAGGTGATCACAAAATTCAGGGGACACCACAGTGACCCACGCCCCTGCCGATACAAGGGTTTTTGCTTTTCTGGCCCCGACTTGACCGCCGCCCGCCACCAGGCACGGCCGGTCTTTGACATTGAGAAAAATCGGATAATATTTCATCTCGTCCCCAGGATTCACCCCTTGTCTGTGTAAATCAGATACTATATATTGATGGCACGTTTTTTTCAACAACAATTCATGAAGGAAAGACCATGATCATTGATACCCATACCCATCTGTTTCCGGAATCGTTTATAGCGGATCGATCCGCACTTTTTGCCCATGAACCGGAATTCACTCTGTTGTACAAAAACCCCAAAGCCCTGATGGCCAAAGGAGATGAGCTGATTGAAGCCATGGACGCTCATGGCGTGGATATTGCCTGCGCCTGCGGATTTCCCTGGCGGAACCCGGACTATACAAAAAAAAACAATGACTATATTATCGATTGTGTCAACCGATGGCCGGACCGGCTCCGGGGCCTGGCCTGTTTTGATGCGGCCTGGCAGGGAGCGGCAAATGAAGCACTGCGGTGCATTGATGCCGGATTGTCCGGTGTGGGGGAACTGGCGTTTTACCTGTCGGGTATCGACGACAGTGCTCTGGAAAAGCTGACCGATATCATGGCGGTACTGCGGGAAAAAGGCAACCTGCCGTGCATGATCCACACCAACGAGCCGGTGGGCCATGCCTATCCCGGAAAAACACCGGTCACCCTGGAACAGATTCAGAAACTGGCAGCCTCGTTTCCTGACAACCGGATCATTCTGGCCCACTGGGGGGGCGGCATCTTTTTTTACCACATCATGAAAAAACAGCTCAAGCAAACCCTGAAAAATGTCTGGTACGACACGGCTGCCTCTCCGTTTCTGTATGATCCGGCGGTCTATGACATGGCTGTCCAGGCCGGGGTCGGGGACAAAGTGCTGTTGGGCACTGATTTCCCACTGCTGCCCCCGGACCGTTATTACCGGGATCTGGATGCCTCCGGCCTGACAAAAGAAGAGAAGCAGGCCGTTTTAGGCGACAACGCAGCCATGTTCTATGCATGAGACGGCAACCGGATATGAAAGACAGTGCCTTTGCCTTTCACGGATGACACCGTGATCTGGCCATTGTGGTACTGGATGATGTGTTTCACAATGGCCAGCCCCAGCCCCGTCCCTCCTTCCTGACGGCTCCGGCCTTTGTCCACCCGGTAGAACCGGTTGAAGATCTTGGGCAGATGTTCTTTGGCAATCCCGGGGCCGGCATCTCTGACATCAATCTGGATATCCTTGCTTGTGCTGCGGGCACAGATATCGACCTGAGAATTTTTAAGGCTGTATTTCACGGCATTTTCCACCAGATTGACAATGGCCTGTTCCATCAGAACCGGATCCACCCGGACTGTCAGATCTTGGGGGCAAGTGATTTGAATCTGGATCTGTTTTTTTTCTGCCAATGGCCCACAGGCCGCCACCGCCCCTTGAATCAGGATAAACAACTGATTGTCGGCAAACCGGACCCCTGTGCCTTCCAGCCGCTCCAGACGGGATAAGGACAACAGATCATTGATCAGTTCGATCATCCGGTTGACATTTTTTTCCAGAATTTTCAAAAACCCGGACCGGTCCTCGGATGAACTGTCCGGCATTTCCTGAAGGGTCTCGATGAACCCCTTGAGGGTGGTCAGCGGGGTTTTGAGTTCATGGGACACATTGGCGGCAAAATCCTTGTGCATCTTTTCCAGGCGCCGGATCCGGGTGATGTCATGAAAAATGATCAGCGTGCCCATGCGATGATCCTGACTGTCCCACAACGCGCTGGAATGAATATTGAGAATATGATCTTTATCCTGATGAATCAGGATGTCATCTTCCACTGGTTCATGGGTTGAAAGGGCCGTGCGGATAAAGCTTTGAAGTTCATAATTTCTGGCCACTTCCAGCACATTTTTATTTTTCATCTCTATGGCGGGAAAATTGAAAATCCGGGCCGCTGCATCATTGATGGTGATGATTTTTTCCTGGTTATCAATGGCAATCACCCCTTCCTGCATACTGGCATGCACAGCCTCGAGTTCCCGCTGCCGGTTCAGGGCCTCCTGGATCCGGTTCGTCAGATTCTCCGCCATCTGGTTCATGGATCGGGCCAGCTCCGACAGTTCTTCCGTATCCGGCACCGCCAGTCGATTGGAAAGATCGCCTCTTGCAAAAGCCTGGGCCCCTTTTTTGATTGCTTCCAGCGGTTGAATGATTTTCCGGGTCACATACCAGGAAACACCGGCAGCAGCAATGACCGTGAGTATCAGAAAACCAAATACCTTGTTCCGGGTGGACCGGATATTTTTTTCAATGGCGGTCAGGGGAATTGCGGTGCGAATCACGGCCGCGATCCCGGTGTTTCCTTCCACAGGCAGCGCAAAATACATCATGTTCTGATCCAGTGTCCGGCTGTACCGGATTGATACCCCTTTTTCACCGGTGAGTGCGGTTTGAATTTCCGGCCGGTTTTTATGATTTTCCATGGTGGCTGTACGGGCTAACGAATCTGCCATCACCTCGCCTGACGGGGCGACAACAGTCACCCGGGTCTGAATGGATTCTCCAAGATCCCTGCACAGGTCATTGAGTTTTTGGTTCTGTACCGGTTTTCCGGACAAAATTTCAGTAATCTTGAATTCAATCAGCCGCGCCCGGACCATCAGTTCTTTTTCCGTGTTTTCCAGAAAAAACTGCCGGGAATGGCGGTTGAAATACCAGGCTTCCAGGGACAGAGAAATGATGATGATGATCAGAAATAATGGAAATATCTGCCAGATCAGTTTTTGTTTTTTCATAATGATTCTTTGAACCGGTATCCAACCCCCCGGACAGTTTCTATAAGACCGGCATGGGATTTCAATTTTTTGCGCAGTCCCACAATGATGACATCGATGCTCCGTTCCGTTACCGCATAATTTTCCCCATGAATAGCATCCATGATCTGGCCCCGGGTGAACACCCACCCTTTTTTGTCCGCCAGAAAAGACAGCAGTTCAAACTCAGACAGGGTCAGGTCCACGGGTTCTCCCTGGATGGTCACCACATGCCGGGCCTGGTCGATGACCATGTCTCCCACCTGACGGATACCGGATGCCGTCTCCTTGTCACCGGTTTTTCTGCGGCGCCGCAAAATGGCACGGATCCGGGCCACCAGCTCCCTGGGACTGAACGGTTTGGAAATATAATCATTGGCCCCGAGTTCCAGCCCGGTGACCACATCGGATTCCTCGCCTTTGGCCGTAACCATGACAATGGGAATACCCGCGGTCTGGTCATTTTTTTTCAGATACCGGGTGACTTCCAGGCCGTCAATGCCCGGCAGCATCAGATCCAGAACGATCAGATCCGGCAAAGACTGTTTGGCCGTCTTAATGGCCTGTTCGCCGGTGCCGGCTGTCAAAATGACATATCCTTCGGTTTTCAGATTATATTTAATCAGCTCGATGATATCTTCTTCATCATCGACAATCAAAATGGTTTCCCTGGGCATCTGGTTTCTCTTCCTGTTCAATGCGGTTGGTCAAACGCCATATCCGTATCAGGTATGGCGGACAATATCTCCTTCAATCAGATAGATCACCTCTTCAGCGATATTGGTTGTGTGGTCTCCGATCCGCTCAATATGCCGGGAAATCAGATACATATTGATAATTTCCGCCACCATGTTTGGATGGGCCTGGATATCGGCTTTCATGGTCTGATACGCATCGTCCCGCATGGTATTGACCTCGTCATCCATTTCCAGAACATGATAGGCCGTGGCCACATCCATGCCCACCAGCGCGTCCAGGCTCAGCTTCAGCATATTGACCGCCTGTTCCGCCATGGCCGTATAATCATATTTAAATTTACCGGGATCCTCCGCCGAGGTGATAAACCGGCGGGCAATATTTCCCGCGTAATCGGCAATCCGTTCCAGGTCATTATTGATCTTGATCACGGCCACGATCAACCGCAGATCCGTGGCCACCGGCTGATACAGGGCCAAAATCTTGAGGCACTCTTCCTCCACTTCAATTTCCCGGTCATCCACTTCATAATCGGAATCAATGACCCATTGCGCCAGATCCAGATCCTGGGTGCGGACCGCGTGAATCGATTTTCTGAACCGGTCTTCCACCAGTGCACCCAATGCGAGGATCTCTTTTTTAATTTTGTCCATTGCCCGATGCAAATGGGTTGCCATACTGCCTCCTTGAATACAATAAAAAAACCACAGACTGCCGAAAAAAGGGAGACCATCTCCCTGCATACCGTTCATGCATGTGACTGCTGATTTTGTTTTTCTATCTTTTTTTTGCTAGAATTGTATTAGGGCATTGTTATCCAACCATTAAATCAGATGAAATATATTTGTCAAGGCTTGCTTCATCCGCCATATCAGGCTAAAAAGATCAGCATATTTAAAAAAAAATTCAGGAGCTCCCATGAAAAAAGATACCCATGAATTCATACACACCTACCAGGGGTTAGGCGCCTTTGGCATGGACAGAGAAACCGATGAACAGACCCTCATGTTTTATCTGCAGAAATTTTCCGAAGACACATTCATGAAAACGTTTGTTCCTCGGTTGTCCGATGATGAACTGGAAAAAATATATCAATGCATTCATGGTTTTCTCAAACAACACATTACTGAAGATGAATACCATGAACTGTTTTTAAAAGACCGTTGACAAAAAAGATTAAAGGTTTCAGATCCATGTATTATTCTGATATATCATCATATCTTAACAATTCCGGTGAATGATGGATTATATTGTTGACGGATTCATCAAGGCGTTTTTTCTGCTGATTCACCTGGATCCGGCCACCACGTCCGCCATCGCGGCCACGCTCAAGGTCTCCACCATTGCCATGATCATCAGTCTGACCATTGGACTGCCATTGGGATTTGTGCTGGGATATTTTGATTTCCCCGGCAAACGCCATACCAAAATACTGGTGGACACGCTTCTGGCCCTGCCCACGGTCTGCATCGGCCTGATCGTCTATGCCCTGATCTCCAGCCGGGGACCTTTGGGAGAATGGCACCTGTTGTTCACCCTCACCGGCATTGCCATGGGTCTGACCGTGCTGGCCCTGCCCATTGTCATCGCCATCACCGCCGCCACCGTGGAAAACATCGATCCGGATCTGAAACTGACCCTGGTGTCCCTGGGCGCAGGCAGGCACCATATATTGCGCACCTGTCTGTGGGAAGTGCGCTACGGAATCCTGGCCGGGGTGGTCACTGCTTTTGGCCGGGTTCTCACGGAAGTGGGCATTGCCATGATGGTGGGGGGCAATATCAAATACCATACCCGCACCATGACCACGGCCATTGCCCTGGAAACCAACAAAGGTCAGTTTGCCGACGGGATCGCTTTGGGAATCGTTCTCATGGCCATTGCTCTGTGTGTTAATATCTGTCTGTCTTTTCTAAGGAAACAATGACTTTCACGCCACCCGCATACCGTCTGGATAACGTGACTCATTTTTACGGAGACAAGCAGGTGCTGGATATTGCCCACCTGGAAATTCCCAAAGGGGCCATCATTGGGCTCATGGGTCCCAACGGATCCGGAAAAAGCACCCTGCTCAAGATTCTGGCTTTTGCCATGCGCCCGTCCTCAGGCCATGTGTGGTTCAACGGCACACCCCAGTATCCGTTTTCTGAAGCAATCCAGGGCAAAGTCTCTCTGGTCACCCAGAAGCCCTATCTGCTCAAACGATCCGTATTCGATAATATTGCCTATGGGCTGAAAATCCGCCGCCCCCCCCGGGATCTGAAACAGCGGGTACAACAGGTCATGGCAGAGGTGGGACTGGATTTTGACCGGTTTGCATACCGCCAGTGGCATGAAATTTCCGGCGGTGAAGCCCAGCGGGTCGCCCTGGCGGCCCGTCTTATTCTCCGGCCCGAGGTGCTGCTGCTGGATGAACCCGTGGCCAGCGTGGACACCCGAAGCGCAGCCCTGATCCGCAAGGCATCTCTGGCCGCCCGACAAAACCGGGGCACCACCCTGGTCATCACCAGCCATGATCTGCCCTGGCTGTTCACGTGCAGCGACACCCAGCTGTCCATCAACAATGGCGCTCTTTTTGCCGCAGGTCAGGACATTACCATTCCCGGCCCATACAACCACATCGACCCGATATGGACCCGGCAACTGGATGATGGGCAGGTCATTGAGCTCCCGGCACCGGCGCCTTTTGAAAAAACCGCGGTGATCCAGCGAAAACATATTCACATCTTCGGGCCGGAAAAAAAGGAAGGTATCCCGGACAACCAGATCCGGGGAAAGGTGCAATCCATGTATATGACCGGACAGCACGGGAACATCATGACCACCATCGATGCAGGCGGCATCTCATTTATGCTGGGCATCCCCCCCGGGCAGGCGTCTGAGCTGAATCTTCAGCCAGGCATTCCTGTCACCCTGGCGTTCAATTCCTGTGACATCCGGTGGCATTGAGCGTTCGGGCAGGGAGTTATTGGGTTTCTTTTTCACCCTTTTTTTTCATCACCAGAAAATACATGTTTCCTCTCACATTCATATGACCGGCCGTGAACCGGGCATATTCATCACTGCCGCAAAACAGATCCGCCCGGGCCGGTCCCCGGATTGCCCCCCCGGTATCCTGATTCATGACAAACAGGGAAACAGGCGGCCATGATTCCGGATTTTCCCCATCCGAAGCTTCCGTCAATCCGCTGGAACCCTCCCCCGGCAACCGGATTTCAATAAAGCAAAGCGCGCCTTTGGGGAATATCCGATAATCCGTGGCCATGGCCCGCAACGGGGTCAATGTCACATTGATATTGCCGAAAGGACCGCCGGATGCGATATTGAAAAAAACAAAGCTGTCATTGTAACTGAGCACTTCTTCCACACGATGGGGGTTGGCTTCCAGCCATTGCCGGATGGCCTGCATGGACATCTGTTCTTTTTCAATTTCCTGGTTGGCGATCAGGTACCGGCCGATGGAACGGTACGCATTGCCGTTGGTACCGGCATATCGGATCCGCACGATCCCGTTTTCCGGAGTCTGGATCCGGCCGGATCCCTGAATCTCCAGAAAAAACCGGTCCACCCGGTTTTCCAGCCAGGCCACGGGCGGGGCCTGTAAATGAAAATCCGTCATCTGGTTGATCTCTTTTCTGGAAAAATACGGCACCACCTGATTTCCTTTGACCCGTCCCCTGAGCCGGTCATGTCCCTGATACCGGTCGGAAAAATTTGCCAGATCAATTTCCACCAGGTCTTCGGGAACCGGATACAGCGGATATTGAAACCGTTCATCCGGATACAGGCTGCCGCTGTAGGTGGGCTCGAAATATCCGGTAAACAATACCTGGTTCTTGTCATTGGCTGTGCTGGCATAGACATGAAACCGCTCCCGGAGAAACCGGTTCACGGCCGTTGCCGGCGGACGGGTTTCCAGAAACGCCTGAAGGGTTTTTAAAGATTCCGCCATATGCCTGACCGTGTACTGATCCGGGCCGAACTCAATGATTCGGTCACCCGGCAATCGGTTGTAATAAACCAGGCTCTGGTTCAACGCCGTTTGAAATCCTGAAAAATCAAGGCTGTCAAAAAAATCAGGGTACCGGGCTTGTGTCAGCTTTTCCAGGCTCTGTTTTCGGACCTCGACCTGTTCTTTGTCTGTCAATACCCCGCATCCGGCCAGGGTTATCAGCAAGGCAGCCAAAATGATTTTTCCCGGCTTCCGGCACTTTTTTCGGATTGAACGAAATTGGACCCGCATTTTATTTTTCACGATCAGACCTTTCTTTGAACACACGTGTGCCCATATCCGGCGGGTCAATGGACGAGATATCCGGCATTTTCCGGGAAGCCACCCCCAGGCATTCCAGTTCCCGGGCCGGGGGCATGACCTTTTTTTCCATGACGTTCACGGCCCGGTTGAAGCTTGCCGCACAGGTGTCAATATCTTTTCCCAGACGGTTCATGCTTTCTGCCATGGCACACAGGCGACGATACAACGTCATCCCGGCTGTACGGATCTTTTCGGCATTTTCAATCCCTTCTTTCTGCTGCCAGGCATAGGCCACGGATTTCAATAAAGCGATCAATGTGGTGGGGGTGGCCAGAATCACGCCTTTTTCCACACCCTGCTCGATAAGGTTGGGTTGCTGACTTAAAGCCGCGGAAAAAAAATTCTCTCCCGGAATAAACAGCACCACAAATTCCGGGGACGGAGAAAACGCCGCCGCATAATTTTTGGATGCCAGCTGATTGATATGGACCGCCACCTGGCGGGCATGATCGGCCATGCGGGCCTGTTTTTCCTCTTCATTATCCGCTTCCAGCGCATCCAGATACGCCATGAGCGGCACTTTGGCATCCACCACGATCCGGCGGTTCGACGGCAGAGTCACCACCATGTCCGGCCGCAACGCCCCCTTTCCCGCACCTTTGACGGGCTGCTCCTGAAAGTCGCAATACCGGGCCATGCCGGCCAGCTCCGCCACTTTTCTCAGAGTGATCTCCCCCCATCGGCCCCGGACATGGGGCAGACGCAGGGCCTTGACCAGATTCCCGGTTTCCAGGTGCAGCTGATGCTGGACCCGTCCCATCTGGGCCAGTTGTTCAAACACAGCCCCATTGGTCCGTTCTCTGGATGCTTCCATGGCCCGGAGCCTTGTCTCATACTGGTCCATGGCCTGGCGCACCGGATCCATGGTCTGACGGAGGGCCTGGCCCTGGATGGAAAAATCTTTTTTCGCCTCCCGGACATAGCCCTTGAAATAGCGGTCCGCCATTTCCATGAACCGGTTGGCATGCTGGTACAACGCCTGGTCCGACACCTGTTTCATCCGGGTAGCGGCCATGGCCCCGGTGATGCGGACCAGAAGGGCGCACCCCACCACCCCCAGAACAAAGCCGACCCCCAGAAACCCCAGGTTCTCCAGGGTGACCAACATGTCTGTCACACCGAAGGCTTCCTGTTTTCCGGGACATCCTTTGCCTGCCAGGTGCCGCTTTTTCCCCCGGATTTGGAAATCAGACGTACGGTTGATATCACCATGCCTTTATCATAGGATTTGCACATGTCATAAATGGTGAGCCCGGCCACGGAAACCGCGGTCAACGCCTCCATTTCCACCCCGGTCCGGCCGGTCAGAGACACGGTGGCCTGAATCCTGATGCTGTGCGTATCGGGTTCGAAAAAAAAATCAATGCCTGCATGGGTGATGTTCAGCGGATGACACATGGGGATGAGATCCGCGGTTTTCTTGGCAGCCATGACCCCGGCAATGCGGGCGGTTTCCAGGACATTGCCTTTTTTCACTTTTTCATCCATGATCCGGGCCAGTGTGTCCGGGTGCATGGCAACGATCCCTTCCGCCACAGCGGTTCTCAGTGTCTGATCCTTGTGCCCCACATCCACCATTCGCACATGGCCCTGATTATCCAGGTGGGTAAATTCATTCATAAATAGTCCTTATGGGCAGGTTTATTGTTGAAAAAATTGGGTTTTCCGGGTCACATCCGCCTTGATCTGATTGAGGGTGTCGGTCAGCGCGGCGATCACATTTTCCCGGATATTGCCGGCCACCACCAGAAACATCACATCATCCCCCACTTTGAGAAGTTTGTTTTCCCGAATGTACACCTGGATATCCAGGATGCCGGGACGGGCCCGCTCCTTTGTCAGAATCTGTTCGAGCCGGGCATGATCCACTTCAATCTCAAGCCCGGTCACGGCCCGGCCGTCTCTGGCGGTTTCCCGCACCACCCCGTTATGGGCCAGAATCATTCCGGCTTTTGAAAATTCCGGATGGGCCTTGATATCTGCCACCATCTGCGCCAGGGTCACGGGACTGTCTTTTCTATCCTTTTCCACCATCCATCTTTCCTTTCAAGGAGGCACGGGGTCAGGCCTGCGTTATTGTCGTTATTGGTTTCAATAACATCCATGCCCTGACGGGCACAACAAAACATGAAACACTTGCAAAATTGGAAAAATGGTCATAATTATCAAATTTTTTTTATTTAGCCGATAAAAATGAAGAGGATAATTATGACCAAGAAATTAGATACCACATTTATTCAGATTGTTCACCCTGTTTGTTGCGGTTTGGACGTTCATAAGAAAAAAATTTCAGCCTGTCTTATCACTGTGGATAATAACGGTAAGGAACAGTATGAGATTAAAGAATTTGGTACGTTCACCAACGATCTTGTCGAGATGAAGAATTGGTTGCTGAACAATGAATGCCCGGTATTGGCAATGGAAAGCACAGGCGTTTATTGGCGGCCGGTTCATAACGTTCTCGAAGGATTTATGGAAGTGATTCTTGTAAATGCCAGACACATCAAAAATGTTCCGGGACGTAAAACAGATATCAGCGACAGTAAATGGCTTGCCGGGCTCTTGAGACATGGCCTTTTAAAAGGCAGCTTTATTCCGGCAAAAGAGATACGCCAGTGGAGAGAACTGACAAGGATCAGAAGAACGTATACCGAATCTCTGGCTGATTTTAAACGACGTGTGCACAAGTTGTTTGAAACCGCCAACATTAAAATCGATTCCGTTGTATCTGATCTGTTTGGAGTTACAGGTCAAAATTTGATTTCATTATTATGCGACGGATCCGAATTGAATTTGGCAACAATTGAACAGAATACCAAACCCGGTCTGAAAAAAAAGGTTGTCGAACTGCATCGCAGTATTCAGGGTTTTTTTGAAGATCATCATCGGTTTCAATTAATTGGCCTGATGGAGGTAATGAGATCTTTGGAAAAACAAATCGATGAAATTACCCGGAGATTAGAAGATCTTACCTCTGGCCACCAGGATCTATTGGATCGATTGGATGAGGTACCAGGTATTGATAAGAAGTCGGCGCAATCAATTGTCAGCGAAATTGGTGTGACCCTCGATGAATTTATTTGTACAGCTGCGCTTGCCTCTTGGGCAGGCTTATGTCCGGGAAATAATGAAAGTGCCGGCAAAAGGAAGAGTGGCAGAGCTTCTGTGAGAAGTCACCCATTCAAAACCATATTGATCGAAGTGGCCTGGGCAGCAGTCCGGAAAAAAGGGTCATACTACAGGGCCAAATATTTTAAGCTGAAGTCCAGGCGTGGCGCAAAAAAAGCTATCGTTGCAATTGCACATAGAATATCAAAAGCAATTTTCAATATCATAAAAAATGGAGATCATTTCATGGACCTTGGTGAAGATTATTTGACTGCCCAGACAAGACAAAAGGCTATCAACAGCATTAAAAAGCGAGCCAATCAACTTGGTTATGAATTGGTTCCATGTGCGAATTGATAATTTTTTTAGGTGAAGATTATGGGTAAGATTTTTTGAGCAGAAAAAAAGTCGATGAAGAAATGAAGCCATAGAGCGCGATAATAACATGACTGGTCGGCCTTTTGCACAACTAACTGTCAGTCCTTAATTAAAGGAACTACGCATATAAAACTGTATGAAACTTGGCTGGCCACCTGCTTAAAAAAACAACCTGTAAAAGATAATCAAGCAGACAAAGGAGGCACTTCCTGAATATAATTCAAATCGGGTTTTCATCATGGACTTTGCAGACAAACAAAGCCAGTGGTGAAGTGTGTCCTTAACGATGACGGTGTTTCATATAAACGACAATAACGCAGGCCTGACCCCTCCCTATTTTGTGGCCATCTGTCTGGCTTTTTCCAGATCAGACGGCGTGTTCACATTAAAAATAAATCCCATGTCCGGGTCCAGGCGTTTCAACACGGACATGGGCACCTCCCGGACATGTTTTTTCTTATAAAATTTTTTGATCATGAATATATTGTTTTTCAAACTTTCTTCGATCAAAGGAATGCACTCTTTGGAATACACAGCGGACAACGGCTCCAGCCCGTCATCCGTTCGGGGGATGACCACATGATCTCCGGGTCTGACCCGGTTCACCAGATGCCGGATCACGGCCTCACTGGCAAAAGGAATGTCACAGGCAGTCACATACGCATACGGGTAGGACGCATAAAACAGTCCGGCATGCAGCCCTGCCAGCACACACCGGGCCGGGATGATGTCGGTTGCCACCATCATGTCCAGCCCCATGAACGCTTCAGGTTCATTCACCACGATGATGGTTTCCTTGAACAATTTTGAAAAAAGCGCACACAATTTTTCCAGTATGCTTGTGTCTCCAACCCGGTGAAAGGTCTTTTTTTTCCCCGGAAGCCGGCTGTTTTTCCCGCCGGCCAGAATCACCCCTGTGCAGTCCAGCTCCATTGGCATCCATCCTTTATCAATGCTCATCCATGCGGGTGCATTATATCTGACTTCCCCTGAAAATCAAGGTATTGCTCCCGGGTGGAAAAGGTGGTACATTTTTTTGGTATAAACCCCTTTGTAAATGAAAGGCAGGTCATGAAACAGACGCGACCCATTCTCAATGCTTCGGATTTCAAACGCATTCTTTCCCGAATCGCCCACGAAATCATTGAAAAACACCAAGGTGCCGACAATCTGGCCCTGGTGGGGATTCAGACCCGGGGAGATTTTCTGGCCCACCGCCTGGCAGACCAGATCCGGAAAATTGAGAATGTGACCCTGCCCGTGGGCAGCATGGATATCAATATGTACCGGGATGACTGGACAAAAATCAGTCATCAGCCGGTTGTCAGGCCATCTGATATTCCGTTCAGCGTGAACGACACCAATATTATTCTGGTGGATGATGTGCTGTACACCGGCAGAACCATCAGAGCCGCCATGGAAGCGCTCATGGATTTCGGCCGCCCTGCCCGCATCGAATTGGCCATCCTTGTGGACAGAGGCCATCGGGAGCTGCCCATTCAGGCGGATTACAAAGGCATTTTTATGGACACGGGTCACCAGGATACCATCCAGGTGCATGTGTCCGAACATGATGATCAGGATCTGGTATTCAGGGAAATCAATTCATGAGCACTGAAGAACACAGGAAAAAAGCGGTCCAGCATATCCGGATAGCGGTGATCAGCATATCCACCACACGGAAGCTGGCAGATGATAAAAGCGGGGCCTGGATCAAAAAACAGGCCCAGAAAGAAGGACATGAGGTGGTGATTCACCAGGTTGTCAAAGATGATATTGCCGACATCCAGAATCTGTTGACCCATGTGGTGGAAAAAATAACCCCCCATGCCGTGATCATGACCGGCGGCACGGGCATCAGCCCCAAAGATGTGACCATTGAAGCGGTTCAGCCGTTTTTCGAAAAAACGCTCACCGCATTCGGCCCCGTGTTTGCCCAGCTCTCTTTTGAAGAGATCGATGCGGCCGCCATCGGTTCCAGGGCCACGGCCGGTATTATCAAAAATATCCTGGTGTTCTGCATCCCGGGCAGCCTTAAAGCCTGCAAACTGGCCTGCAACGCATTGATTTTCCCGGAAATCGGACACCTGCTCAAACATATGAGGGAATAATGATGACAACAGAACTGAACCCATTCATTTCAGCATGGAAAGACAACGATACCCGAATCAAACAGGCGTTTGAAGAACTGCTGGCCCACTTGAAGACCCTGGACAGAACCGGGCTGGAATTTGTGGCCCGGCCCACGGTCAGTTATTCCGTGCGCCCGAAACATGATCTTCAGAAAAAACGCCAGTTATTCGCCATGGTGGATGTCATTGATGATGATCCGGACAACCGGTGGCTCTCTGTGTGCTTTTACGGAGAGATGATCACAGACCCGGAGGAAAAAGGGGATCTGATTCCCGAAGGACTTTTAGGAGAAGACGGGTATTGTTTTGATCTGGATGAATATGATCCGGCAGACATGGCGTATCTGAAACAGCGGCTCACCGAAGCCCACGCCAACGCACCGGAGTAACAGACGTCATAAAAGGCGGGGTCTGATCGGAACCCGCCTTTTATCACTAAAAACAAGACACGGGTTACACGGAAAACCGGATGTTTAAAATATCCCCGTCCTTGACCAGATAGGTTTTACCTTCCACATAGAACCGGCCGGCTTTTTTCAGCTCTGCTTCCGACCCGAAAGCGATCAAATCATCATAGGAAAACACTTCCGCTCTGATGAATCCTCTTTCCAGATCCGAATGAATGACCCCGGCCGCCCGTGGCGCCGTACTTTCCTGGCGCACCAGCCATTGCCGTACTTCGTCTTTGCCCACAGTGAAAAAAGAGATCAGGTTCAAAGACCTCAGACACAGCCGGGTGAGCATTTCAAGCGCGGTTTCTTCAATGCCCAGCGCATCCAGAAATTCCTGTTTTTCTTCAAATGTGTCCAGCAAAGCGATTTCCGCTTCCACTTTGGCGGACACCAGCATGACCTCGATGGCCTGGGCCTGACAGGCCGGGGCAAACCGGGCCATCAGATCCTGATTTCCCAGGTCCTCTTCCGCCACGTTCACGGCAATCACCATTTTTTTCCGGGTGATGAACGGATAGCTGCGGATCATTTTGTCTTCATCCGGGGACAATGCCATCAACCGCAACGGATTTTCCTGCTCCAGGTGTGCCTGAATGCGCTGCATCAGATCCAGTTCTTTCTGCCGGGCCTCATCTTTTATTTTTTTCACCTCATCGGCCAGCCGCTGGATCCGTTTTTCCGCAAAAATCTGATCATGCATGAGCAGTTCGGCATTCACATTTTCAAAATCCCGCCACGCATTCACCGACCCTTGGGCATGATACACGGCATCATCTTCAAACGCCCGGATCACATGACAGATGGCATCCATGTCCGCAATATCCCTGAAAATCTCACCGCCGGCAATGGTCTCGGCTTCCAGTCTGGGCAGCAGCGCCAGATCCAGCCGGGCCCTGACCTGTTTTTTGGGCTGATACATATCCACCAGGGTGTTGAACCGGGAATCCATGATATCTGCGGCCCCGGGCACGGGTTTATTTGCTTTTGCCGGATCCAGTGCCGCATTTCCCGTTAAAATCTGAAACAAAGTTTTCTTGCCTGTCTGGGGCAGGCCGATAATACCGACTTTCATAAAATTGGGTATTCCCTTGATTGTTTACGTTTAAATTCTGACCCGCACAAAACCCGTTCAGGGCAGATGAATCCGTCTTTTTTCCGCATTTTTGTGGGGACGGTACAGCACGGCCACATGCCCCACCATACCTGCCACCGCCGCGCCCGTCTGCCGGGAAATCTCGTCGAGCAGCCCGGTTTTAACGGCTTTATCTTTATGATCCACAAACTTGATCTTGATCAGTTCGGCCCCGTCCAGGGCGGTTTCAATCTCAGCCAAAAGCGCCGGGGTCATTCCCCTGGCACCCACAAACGCCCCGGGATTCAAATGATGGGCCAGACCCCGCAGATATTTGCGCTGGCTCCCGGTCAACTGCATCGCCATGTTATTATCCTTCGTCTTGATTGGGTTTTAAAATAAGCCTTATACCACAGAAAAAAATGCTTGAACAGAAACAAGGGAAAAACCCGGCCCATGTCCCGGGTTTTTTAAAAATAAAATCCAGGCAACCTGCCATGGGCCAACCGGTTCAAACCGGTCTGAATTTTTAAAATTTTCCTTGTGTATATTGCCGATAAATTTTATAAGATACTCTGATTTTAAATGGATCTGTCCGCTTTTTTGCAATTTTACGGCATCAGACAACGGACAGCCATCACTGTGAAACCGTATGATGATGGGTGACCAACCGCATCATCTTTTTGTATAAACATGACATTAATCAATTAGGAGGTTTTATGACAACTTTGGTATTTGGCCACAAAAACCCGGATACAGATTCTGTCTGTGCCGCCATCGCACTGGCAGATCTCAAGAAAAAACTGGGTGAGGATATTGCCCCGGCCGCCCAGGGTGAACTCAACCCGGAATCTAAATTCGTTCTGGATAAATTCGGCGTGGCTGCCCCGGCAGTGGTGACCAGTTTTGCCGGCAAAGATGTGTACCTGGTGGATCATTCCGATCTGGCCCAGAGCCCGGATGACCTGAAAGAAGCCAACATTTTAGGCATTGTGGACCATCACAAACTCGGGGACGTGACCACGGGTCAGCCCCTGGAATGCTGGATCTGGCCCGTGGGCTGCACCTGCACCGTCATCTCCCGCATGTACAAATATCTGGGCGTGGAAATTCCCAAGGATGTCGCGGGCATCATGCTGTGCGCCATTCTGTCCGACACCGTGATCTTCAAATCCGCCACGTGCACGGATGAAGACAAGGCCGTGTGCGCGGAACTGGCCGAGATCTGCGGCGAATCCGATCTGGAAGCCCTGGGCATTGAGATGTTCAAGGTCAAATCCGCCGTGGAAGGCACCCCCATCCGGGAGCTGGTGTTCCGGGATTACAAAGACTTCAACATGAGCGGTAAGGGCGTGGGCGTGGGTCAGCTGGAACTGGTGGACCTGTCCATTGTGGACGGCATCAAGGCAGACCTGGAAAAAGACATCAAGGCTTTGAAAGCGGAAAAAGGACACCATTCCGTTCTTTTGATGCTCACCGACATCATGAAGGAAGGCACGGAACTGCTGGTGGCATCGGATGACGAGTCTGTGGTGGAAAAAGCCTTCGGCGTGGCCCCTAAAGACGGGAAAGCCTGGCTGCCCGGCATCATGAGCCGGAAAAAACAGATCGTACCGGACCTGGAAAAAGCGTTCAGCTGATACGTTAAAAACCTGCACCATCGCTGAATAACAAAGGGGGCCGGCATCTGATTCATTCAGATGCCGACCCCCTTTTTCTTTTGTTCTCAGCGGCCCGCCGGCGGATGCTTCTATCGGACACCCGCCGGGGCGATCATTTGTCAGGCTTTTTGTTTTTCATAGCAGATCAACCCGCACTGCAGGCACCGGTTTGCTTCCTTGCGGGCTTTTGCCTCGGAAAATCCCGTGGCTGCGGCCATGGGCTGGGCCAGGTCATCCCAGGCGGTTTTTGGTGTGGTTTCCACCTGCTGGATCTGTGTGACATTCTGGATCCGGCTGTGTTGGGTGATCAACAGGTCAGGATCCTGAAATTCCAGTCCATACATGAAATGATGAACCGCAGCAGCCGCTTTTCGGCCGCCATTGATGGCTGCAACGGCGGACGGGTATTCGGAGATCACATCCTGTTTTGACAACAGGCCGATCTGGGGCGGGACATCCGGTTTTTTCGGCAGTTCAAGCCCTTCCCATGCCAGGGCACCTCCGGCAATCATCTCGCCGTTTTCATCCGTTTCTTTCACGGGAACAAACACCAGTTCTGGAAATCGCCCGGCCCCGATGATCAATGTATCTGCCGCAATTTCGCGTTTTTCACCGGAAGAAAGATCCACCGCTTCCACGCCGGTCAAGTTTTCTTCCTGTCCCATTACCTTTGTGATACCGGTATTATAAACCACGGTCACGGCCTGGGCCGCCTCCGCATCCAGATTCGTCAGATCCACATCCGGATCATCTTCCGGTTTTCTGGACACGACCGTCACTGTTTCAACCCCTTTTTCCAGCAGGGTTGTCACGGCTTTTGCCAGAAATTTTCCCCCTCCCGTGATCACGGCATGCTTGCCGCAGGCCACGGTGATGTTCTCATTTTGCCCGCTGCGCACCAGATCGATGAGCAGATGGGCGCCGGGAAACAGCGGCGTGGGGTTATCTCCTTCGTTCCGGGCCATGCGGGAGTCCCATCCACCGGTCGCAATGAACACGGCATCAAATCCTTCACCTGCCAGCAGCTGGGGAATGGTAATGTCGGTTCCTGCGGATACGCCGGTTTTAAAGGTTACCCCCAGATCCTGAATCCCCTGGATATCCCAGTCCAGCAGATCCATGGTCAGGCGCTCTCTTGCGATCGCGGTGCGCAAAATGCCTCCCAGCACTTCGGTTTTTTCAAAAACCGTGGCCGCATGGCCGAGACGGGCCGTGAAATACGCGGCAGCCAATCCTTCCACACCGCCGCCGATCACAGCCACGTTCTTGTCTGTGGCCGGGGCTTTATAGGGCTGAATCCGTTGTGACTGTTTTCTTTCATAATCGCAGACAAACCGTTTGAGATCGTTGATGGCCACGGTTTCATCCTGGAGCAGCCGCCGGCAGTCAAACTCGCACAATGCCGGGCAGATCCGGGAAATGACCGAGGGAAACGGCATTCTTTCCTTGATCACTGCCAGAGATCCGGCATAATCCCCTTCCTGGATCAATCCCACATATTTTCTGATATCAAGCCCGGAAGGACAGGCCCGCTGGCAGGGAGTGGTGCAGTCCTGGATCGTGTATTCACGAATGATGCGCCTTGTCACGGATGTGAGCCGGATAATGTTTTTGGGACAGATTTTTTCACAGGCCCCGCACCCCGTGCATTTTTCCTGATCCACCACGGGCAGTCCGTCCGGTCCCATGGAAAGGGCGTTGAACATACAGGCGGTCACACAGGTACCCAAACCCAGGCATCCGATATGGCAGACTTTCATCCCCCCCAAAAGCATGGCAGCGGCCCGGCAGTCTCTGATTCCCTGATAGGCATAATTAAGGTCTGCCTTGTTGTTGCCGTAATAACATCCCGGGGCGGCAAACTCCGGTTCTTTTTCAGCCACGGATACCCCCATGATGGCGGCAATGGCCTGGGCCACATCATCCCCGGCCGCCACACATGAGTTGACACTGGCTTTTCCGGCCACAATGGCCTGGGCATTGGCCGTACACCCGGGCATGCCACAGCCGCCGCAGTTGGCACCGGGCAGCACATCATCAATAGCCAGGACCTTGGGGTCCTCATATACATAAAATGCCTTGGACGCGATCACCAGGGCCGTGCCGATGACGACTCCCAGTCCCCCCATCATCAGAATCGATTGAATCATGCCGTATCCTCTATGGTTTTTATGTTATCCTCTTGTACCGGCCGGTTGCGCCGGAATAATCCTGTACTGTATAACCATCTGCAAGCCGAAATGTCAACCATATCCCTGAATTTGATTAATTATTTTGCCATCGGCTTTGCTTTCAGGTGTCAGGCAAAACCAGGGATTTCACAGCAGCCAGATATAGTTCCAGGCCCCGCAGAAAAATATCATTATGCCCGGCACCGGCAATTTTCACCAGTTTTTTTTCAGGTGACGGGCAGGCGGAAAACAATGCCTGGCCGTGGGAAAATGGAATCAGCTGGTCCTGTTCGCCATGGATGATCAATGCCGGCCCCGTCCATTGGCGGATTTTTTCCTGATTGTCCAGTTTTGCAGGCAGTTGGATGCCCCGGGCTGAAGGGTCAATGCCCAGCACCCGGAGCAGACTCCCGGTACTGGCAAATCCGCTTTCCACAATCAGATTTTTCACTTCGGATGACCGGGCTGTTGCCAGCTCAATGGCGGATGCACTGCCCAAAGACCGGCCCATGACAGACACGGACCCGGTAAATCCCTGATCCCGGCACCACTGTATCACAAAATCCAGAACTGCATGACTGTCCGCCATCATGGCGGACACAGTGGGCGACCCCGTGGATCTGCCATAGCCCCGGTAATCCACCACCAAAAAATTGATCCCCATACGGGTGTACAACGGCCCCAGCTCATCGTAATCCGTGACGATCTCGCCGTTGCCGTGGAAAAACAAAATGGTGGGGGCCGCTTTTCCGGCCACATGAAAACAGGCCCCGATGTGAACATTCTCTTCCACGGGAATCAGCATGTCATCAGGCCCTGGCGGCCGCATCAAAGCTCTGGGATGAAAAATATATGCCAGGATCCCGGGATGATCCAGGGCGTTGTAATCGGAAAAACTGCGGTCTGTCATGGCCTCTTCTCCTGATACGTTGATCTGTTATCTATCCTGACCTGTGATCCATTCAGTTTTATGGGAAATTTAAGTTCAGCTTTTTCCCGGCAGACCCGCCATTGCCGGAATCTGTGACACCCGGTTCAGAATACCTGCCAGGCCCCACCGGACTGCAGCCCTGAACACCGGCGGCACGGCCAGCACCCTGAGCAGCACGTGGGCTGAGCGGTGAAACGGTTTCCGGTTGGCTGCGGTATTGAACAAAGCCACCATCAACGCATCATGGTCCCGGTCTTCTTCGTGCAGGCGCAGGGTGCTGCGTTTCAACAGGACCTGGTTTACATAATCAGCCTGAATATGCCCGTCCTTTAACACCTTTTCATACAGCGGGGTGCCCGGATAATACATCAGTTTGTGGTCATAGATTTTCACGGGCCGCTCAATGGACGGGTCCGGAATCCGCTTCAGAATATTCAGATAAAACATAAGTACCGCATATTTGTCGGCCAGAGTATCGTAAGGGTTGTCCGAAATCACATCGATCATCACCCGGATGCCCCGGGCCATGACCATTTCCAGTTTGTCCAGATAAGCGCACCGGTCCAGGGGGCGGTTGAATATCTCCCGGCTGATCCGGGTGCTGCCGGACTGAAGTCCGATCTTCAGGTACCGCAGGTCCAGGCCGCTGTTCACCAGAATATCCAGCTTTTTTTCAGTGATCTGACGGGTGTTGGCCTGGATATAGAACACCGGCAGATCGATCTGATCCATGTACTGCGCCAGAAATCGTGTCATCCGGTCTTCTGAATTAAGAAAAAAATCATCATCATCAATGATGATCCGTCTCAAGTGAGGGATATGGGCTTTTGCCCATGCCAGTTCTTCAATGACCCGGTCCACTGCGATCTTGCGCACATACGGGCCTTTGCCTTCAAACATGGTCATAAGCCGGCTGTTCAGGCAGTAGGCACAGCGGTAGGGGCATCCTCTGACCATCAGCACGCTGTACGTGGACAAAGAGGGGGGTATCTGCTGTTTCATGGATGTCAGGCCCGATTCGGTCAGCACCAGCCCGTTTTCCAGATCCACCCGGGGAATAGGCAGTTCATTGACATCCTGCATGGGCGGCAGGGGATTGATCACGGGATTCTTATCTTTCGACACAAACCCCAGGCCCGGAATCTGGGCAGCCGGCATCTGATTGAGCAGTTGTTCCATGACAGTTTCCCCTTCACCGGCGCACACCAGGTCTGCGTCATCCAGAAACCGAACCGGATCAGCAATGACCGGGGGACCGCCCCAGATCACCGGAGCGCTGATCCGGTCTTTCAGATACCGGGTAATCTGACGGCACCGGGGTTTCAGATGGGTGGTCAGCAGGGTGATGCCCACCAGGTCGCAGTCTTTGCAGTATTCGGCCAGGATCTTGAGGGCCTGCGCCGGCATCGGCTCAAACACGGCCTCTTTGCGGCTTTCATAATGGATGACAGACACCCGGAATCCCCGGGATGTCAGATACGCTCCCAGATGTCGGACACTGAAGTTTTCAATGTGGGCGTTGTTGATGAGCACTGCATGTTTCATAAACCTGTAAAGCCTCCCTGGCAATTCCAATCTCTTTAAATAAACCACTTGTTTTCCATCAGGGCCCTGGCTTCGGATGTGAGCGGAATCAGGTCGGTTTTGTCCAGAACATCCAGGTTGAACTTCCGGTTCAACGCGGCAAAATGCTTTAATCCGAAGGCAATTTTGTTGAGATAGGAAAACACCCCGATGGCCCCTGTGGAAAATGTGTTTGCCTGTGTGCCGTACAGGGCACGCAGATCCGGCAGGTCACAGAAAATTTCTTCAATGGTGGCCCCATAGGATTTGAACCGTTCCGGCACCTGACCGTTTTTGATCTGTTCCCCAATGGTTTTCCCGGTCATGGCCGCAGCCATGGCGGCCCGGCACAGCCCGATCCCCAGCACATGGCCCTCCCCGTACGCCAGGCCCTTGAACACCTGATCCTCGCTGGCAAATCCGCCCGTCATCACCATGGCCGGCAATTGGTATCCTTCCGATTTCAGGCGGTGACAGATGCGCACCACAGCATCCTCCAGGCAGATGGTGGGCAACGACCATTCGTTCATCATTTTTGACGGGCTGTAACCGGACCCGCCCCCGGCCCCGTCAAAAGTGATCATGTCCACCTTGGCTTCACACGCGATGCGGATCACTTCTTCAATATCGGTCCGGTCATATCCCGCCATTTTAAAATAAATATTTTTTGCCCCCATATCCCGTAACTTGTCTATATGATCCGACAGGGATTTTTCAGTCCACAGCGGCAGTCGGCCATAGGTGTAAAAATTGGGACACACCCCGTCTTCATAGGCTTTTTGAACCCCCGGATCACCCGGGTCCGGATACACCAGGTTTCCCTGGGCCTGTTTGACCCGTGCGGTCTCAAGATCCTTGACCCGGATGGCCGGCTGGGTGCCTTTGGCCCCCTGCCCGAATTTGATCTCAATGGCTTTGGCCCCGTATTTTTTTATGGCGATTTTGGGCACCCCCATCAGATCATCATCCACATTGCATTGCACAGCGATCTGGCCATATCCTCTGTCATATCTGGCAAAGCAGTCTAACGCTTTTCCCAGCAGCGGGAAATCGCTTACCTGTCCTTGCACAATTTTCAAGTTTGGTTCGTTGTTTCTGGCATGTTCCCCGATCACACAGGTCACCCCGGCCATGGCAGCGCCGGAAAAATAATCCTGCCAGTTCAGCTTGATCAATGCCGGCAGAATCACGGGCATGGTCATCTTGACTGTGTTGTAAAACCCATACGTCCGTTCCAGGTCAACATTGAAAATAGTGGCATTATCACCGGTTTCAGAAATGCCTCTGGCCCCGAACACCCGGCCGTTGATATTGAAATGGGAAAAATCAACGGGATAATCTTTTTCCGATGCAATCTGATTGTTCCCCGTGGTGGTGGGATACACGGTCTGGGCCCCCAGCACGGCCGCCTGGGCGATCTCGCAGGTGCCGCTGCAGTCCTGGGTGCAGAACGAACACATGCCCGACTGAGGCGAAACAAACGCACTCCGGTTTCTGGCAAACGTGAACCCGGAACTTAATTTGGGTGAATAGGTCATTTTATAGCACACCTCCTGAACGGTTATTTTCATATTGTCCGCAAACGCGGTCATCTGTCTCTGATTACAATACCTGACTGTCAGCCGTGGCCCGGGTCATGATCCAGGGCATGTCTCACCTTTCCTAACAGATCGTTCATTGAAAAAGGCTTCTGGATAAACGCCACCCCGTCGTCCAGGACTCCTTGATGGGCGATGACATCGGCGGTATATCCGGACATGAACAATATCCGGATACCGGGGCAAAGCCCCATGATCTGTCCGGCCAGGTCCCGGCCGCTCATTTCCGGCAGTACCACATCACTCAAAAGCAGATCAATGGCACAGGAATGATTTTCCACTTTTTCCAGGGCTTCCGCCGGAGTGGCAGCAGGCAAGACGGTATATCCTTTTTGTTCCAGCATCATGCAGGTCATTCTGAGAATGGCGGGTTCATCCTCCACCACCAGAATGGTTTCCGTGCCGGCGGCGGCTGTTTTTTCCCGGGGGATATCACCGGGCTCCCGGCCTTCAGCTGCAAACCGGGGCAGGTAGATATTGAACGTGGATCCCTGCCCGGGCTCACTGTACACGTTGATGAATCCGCTGTTCTGTTTCACAATGCCATAGATGGTTGCCAGCCCCAGGCCCGTGCCTTTTCCCATCTCCTTGGTGGTGAAAAACGGTTCAAACAGGTTTTTCAAAGTGTCCCTGTCCATACCGCAACCATTGTCACTCACTGACAGCAACGCATAATCGCCGGGGATGAAACCCGCGTTTTCCCTGCAATATTGTTCATCAAACGTTTTTTTGCCGGTTTCGATGGTGAGCCTGCCGACGCCGGCAATGGCATCCCTGGCATTGATACACAGGTTCGCAAGAATCTGGTCGATCTGGGACGGGTCCATTTTCACGGTCCATGAATGGGCAGCGGGCTTCCATACCAGATCGATGTCTTCCCCGATCAACCGTCGCAGCATGTTCAGCATGCTTTCCACGGTATCGTTGAGATCAAGCGGTCTGGGAGAAATGATCTGTTTTCTGGCAAAGGTGAGCAACTGCTTTGTGAGATCTGCCGAACGCCGGGCAGCGGTTTGAATCTCTTTCAGACCGGCCGCCAGATCGTGATTCTCTCCGATCTTTTCCAGGGCGAATTCCACATGTCCCAGAATCACCCCCAGCATATTGTTGAAATCATGGGCCACGCCCCCGGCCAGCCGGCCCACGGATTCCATTTTCCGGGCCTGGAGCAGCTGATTTTGAAGCTTTGTGTTTTCCGTGATATCCTGAACCGTGGAAATCATGAGGTTCTGTTCCTGCAAAGGAATATTTTTGGCGGAGACCACCCGTTTTTCACCATCCTGCCGGGTGATTTCCACCCCGTCCCAGGCCATTTTTTCCGGATCGCCGGATGCAGTGTCCTCAAAAACCCGGGTCATGATCTTTTCCCGGTACGCCGGGTCCGGATATGCCTTGTAAAAAAACGTGTCAATGTCTTTGATCTGCTCCCTGGGCCAGCCGTATATTTGCTCAAACTGTTTGTTGATGTATATTGCCTGTCCTTCATCAATCGAGTTGACCGCCAGTCCGATGGGCAGATTATCCAGAATCGTCTGAATAAAATGATTGCGTTTTTCAAGGTCTTTCTGATATTTTTGTCTTGATTTTTCCGCCTGTCTGCGCTCGATGATCTTTCCGATCATCCGTGCCATATGCTGACAACGCCTTTTTCCCAGTTCAATGATAAACTCCGGTCTGGGTTTATAGGCATTTGCTTTGGCACGCAACTGATCCAAATCAATATGATATTTTTCAGCCAGCCGGGCAAGGGTGTCATCATCCTGAGGCGGGTTCCCATATCCGATATTGACAGAACCGATCACTTTTTTTTCGGCAAAAATGGGCACGGCATACAGACGGATGCCGCCGACGCATTCAATGTCAGATGGTTTTCCGGACACCATCGCCGTTTGGGCAGAATCATTCCAGCAATTGTCATGGCACAGCCATTTGCCGCATGAAAGTGCTTTTCCGACATCCTTTGTACCGCATAAATGAAAGGATGCTGTATCCATAAACTGACACCAGGAAGACTTGAAAACCCCGTACGCATAGTCTCCGTTGGCTTCATAGACCGCAAGGGAGGTGTCGAGCAGGGCCATGACATCCGCGGCCATCTCTTTCAGATTCTCTTTTCCGACCCCTTCCAGAATCAGACGACGGGTGTTCAGCGCCGTGATATCGCCGTATACTGTCTCAAATGCCGGAGCATCCGTATCTGCCGGGGGAATTTCCTTCTCGATGAGCCATTCATATTTTCGGAGTTCATCTTCGGCCTGTCTGCGCTCGCTGATGTCCGTCACCACCCCCATGGTGCCGATAAATTCACCACTGTGTTTGTCAAACCGGGGGCCTGCCCCGATCATCACCGGAAATTCATGTCCATTTTTGCGGCGCAAAACAATTTCATACCGGTCCGTATGCCCTTGTGCACGCCTGGCTTCCGCGGCCCTGGCAATGGCCAGCTGTCCAGGCGGCACCATCTCCAGCCAGCTCTTTCCGATGATCTGTCCGGGCAGATACCCCAGCATTTCCAACAGCCGCTGATTGATAAAGGTGACCGTCCCCTGCATATCTGTCAGAACCAGGCCTTCGGTCATGTATGTCATGATTTCTTCCGTCAGAAACCGGGCATCGTGCAGTTCTTTTTCCAGTTCCTGAACCCGTCTTTCCAGTTCGTCACAGGTGGAATTTTGTTTCATACAGGATCACTTTCCTTGCCCATCGCAGGCAATTGTTTTATTTTTCTGACATTTTTGACCAGGAATTTCTTTTTTATAGAACGCAACCATCATTTGCCGCATCATTTTCCAACCAACCAAAATTACCAGTTTTTGCATGGGATTGGTACAAAAAAATCACAGAACGAACAACAACACCCGGAACGTTGCTTGACAAAATGCATCTGCCTGTCCTATGGAAGATCCAGACCATATCACTTTCCGGAAGATTCTATAGGGTAAAGGCAAATCAGCGTCGGCCACCCAGGTCGTCCAGGGAGACCTGTTTGCCCATGAATTGTCAACAGAAAAACAGATATACGACCACACGGCGTTGATCAATACCGTCCGCGGGGAAGTGGAGCAATGGCGGCGCATTCCCAGTCCCGGTGACTGGCGGATGACACGGGAGACGGCCCGGCGGGGATTGCCTGCTGGTTTATCGACACGGACTACAATGAAGAGGCTTTCTTTGTCCGGCACGCCTATTTCTTAGGGGCCAATGACAATTAGGATTGAAATACTAATATTTTTGATTTATATTAGTACTCAAACCCTAACGCTCTGGAGATATGATGATTGACACTCTGGTCCATCACCACCGCACCATCCTGCGCTCGGCCAACCGTCCTTTCAAACGGTACTTTCTATCAAAACATCGCCTGGAAAATCGGTTTTCCATCATTTCCGGTCAGCGGGGTGTGGGAAAAACCACGGCAATGATCCAGTATATCCATTCATTCACTGATGATGATATACTGAACACAGCCGCCC
Source organism: Desulfotignum balticum DSM 7044 (assembly GCF_000421285.1). Classification (GTDB taxonomy): domain Bacteria; phylum Desulfobacterota; class Desulfobacteria; order Desulfobacterales; family Desulfobacteraceae; genus Desulfotignum; species Desulfotignum balticum. Next base: position 797,013 of record NZ_ATWO01000001.1, on the reverse strand, counting down.
TGTATGTGCCTGTGGACCATTTTCTGATGGTGGGCCGTTCCCTGTATGAAACCGCCCAGGAATTTGTGGAGTACGGCGGACAGCTGCTGTGTCTGGATGAAATCCACAAATATCCGGGCTGGTCCGGAGAATTGAAAAGCATGTATGATTCATTTCCGGATCTGAAGCTGATCGTATCCGGCAGCTCCGCCCTGGGAATCCTCAAAGGCAGTCATGACCTGAGCCGCAGGGCCGTTACCTATCAGATGACCGGGCTGTCGCTGCGGGAGTTTATCGCGTTGAAATACCAGATAAACCTTCCGGCCATTGATATGGCAGATATTCTTGAAAATCATGACCGGCACAGCCTTGAGATCACAGGAAACCTGGAAGACCAGGGCTTGAAAATACTGCCCGTATTTGAACAATATTTGAGATATGGGTATTTTCCCTACTTTCTGGAACATCCGGAGGAGTACACCTATTTTTGCACCCTTGAACAGGGCCTGCATACCACCATAGAAAGCGATCTGCCGGCCATTCATCCCGGGCTGTCCGGCACGGGCATCCAGAAATTGAAACGGCTGCTTGCCGCCATTGCCAGATCCGCCCCCTTCACACCGGACATGAAGCGGTTGAAACAGATCATCGATATCGGCGATGAAAGAACATTGAAAACCTACCTGGTTCATCTGGATGCCGGCAAAGCCATTACCTGCCTGCAAAAGGCGAATAAAAGCATCCGGGGCCTGGAAAAACCGGAAAAAATCTATCTGAACAATCCCAACCAGGCGTTTGCCATCTGTGATCCGCAGCAGGTCAATCCAGGGACACTCAGGGAATTGTTTTTTATCTGCATGGTCCGGGAAAATCACCCTGTCACGATCCCGTCCAACGGTGATTTCCAGGTGGATGGTACCCATATTTTTGAAGTCGGTGGGAAAGGCAAGACCTTTAAGCAGATCAAGGATCTGCCGGATTCCTATCTGGCGGTTGACGGCATCGAACATGGGATGGGGGCCAGAATCCCCCTGTGGCTCTTCGGATTTCTGTACTGATGTGACCCCACCGGAGACAGCACACCAGTATGGGCCTTTTTCAACACGATCCAAGATTTTTCATAAACCGCGCCAAAAAATGACGGTCACATCCCTGCGGACTGGGAATGCATGGATCTTGACATAAAGATATTCCGCATGCACGGCCTTGGCATCCCCCAGGACCGGATTGCAAAGAGACTGGGCCTGGCCCGGACATCGTTTCAATACCATTTGCCGAAAATGGCAGCGTTGCCAAATTCGGCAAATGCCGATTTATCCCGGGGCCTCACCGTTGCCCAGGTGGCTGAAAAGCACGGCTGGTCAGAGCCCATGGTCTGGTCTCTGGCCCTGGAAGACAAGGAAGACTTAATTTTCTCCTGTATGACCCTTTGAGCGCCATTCACACCCCCTGGTTCGGTAAAGGATCCAGTGGTAAAAAAATCGTGAACGTCGTGCCCCGGCGCTTGACGGATTCCACGGTGATGGTGCCCTTGTGCTGGGCGATGATGTTTCGGGCGATGAACAGGCCGAATCCCGTGCCTTTGACCTGTTTGGAAGAAAAGAACAGGTCAAAGATCCTGGACTTGGTTTCCACATCCATGCCGCACCCGTCATCCTGAATCTTGATCACCAGCTGATCGCCCTTTTCTTCGATGGTCAGGCGGATGATGTGACCGGTCTGGTCTTTGTCTTCCACACAGGCATCCACGGCATTATCCAGCATATTCACCAGCGCGGACATCATGGAAGAAGGATCCAGGTTCAGGGTGGCCGGGGCATTGTCCGATTTCACCTGAAAATCGATGGGATGGCTGGCCAGTTTCATTTTCATGGTTTCCTGAATGTCTTTGATAAACTGATCCAGAGGCACGGACTGAATATCCATGGACCGTTCCTTGGAATACAGCAGGATATCCATGATCAGCTGCTTGATTTTTTCCACGGCCTGGGACAGCAGATCCATGCCTTCGGCAATATCGTCAAAATTCTTTTTTTGCAGGCCGGACCGGGCGATGAACAACCCGCCGTCCAGGTTGGTGAGCAGGCCTTTGATGTTATGGGATACCGTGCCCAGCATCAGGCCCAAAGAGGATAAATGATCTGTGAGTTTGGTTTTTTCCAGCACCAGCAGTTCCAGTTTCTGGGTATATTCCACCAGTTTCTGCTGGGCAATGAGCTGATCCACGGCCTTGGTCACAGCTATTTCCAGGATGTCCACGTTCACGGGTTTGGTAATGAAATCCGTGGCCCCGAATTTCAGGCTGTCAATGGTGAGATCCATGTCCCCGTGTCCGGTGATCATGATCACCTGCGTGTCCGGAGACCGGCGTTTCACCTGTTTGAGCAGTTCAATACCGCCCATGACCGGCATTTTGATATCCGTGATCACAATGGCCGGATGTTGCTCTTCAAACAGTTCCAGGGCTTTTTTCCCGTCCGGGGCCAAAAACACTTCATGCCCCATGTCCATGAGCGCGATCTCAAGCACCTCTCTGATATCTTCTTCATCGTCCACGATCAGAATGGTGAAGGGTGTCTTGTCCATGAACGCCTCCTTTCAGGCATATTCGATATCTTCGTCTGTTTCTTCGGGAACCGGAAATATCAGGGTGAATTTTGCGCCGCCGTCCGGGGGAGTGTCCACCTGAATATCTCCCTTGCAGTCCTTGACGATCCCATAGGAGATGGACAGGCCCAGGCCCGTTCCCTTGCCTACTTCCTTGGTGGTGAAAAACGGTTCAAACAAACGGTCTTTTGCCTCTTTCCGGATTCCGATGCCCGTGTCGCTCACCTGAACAACCACCTTGTCATTGGCCACAAACGTATGGATGACAATCCGGTCTTTGCCGTCATCACCGCTTCCCCGGGCCTCCCATTTGGCTTCAATGGCATCCTTGGCATTCATCACCAGGTTGATGAACACCTGTTCCAGGCGGTCCGGGTCCGCCAGGATCTCGGGCAGCGCATGGTTTTTCTCCCATAATACCTGGATCCCCCGGATTTTCAACTGTTGATTGAGCATGTCAAAGGTCTGCTGGATCACGTCATTGATCCGGGTTCTCACCAGCCTGATATCGGATTTTCTGGCAAACTGGCGCATGTGCTGGATGATTTTGTCGGCCCGGTCCACATTGATGTCGATTTTTCCGATCAGTTTGTGGAAAATCTCTTCTGAAACAGGTTCCTGATTATGAATCTTTCGCAGGCAGAAACTGGCGGACGATTTAATCACGGACAAGGGCTGGTTCAATTCATGGGCAATGCCCGTGGACATCTCGCCCAAAGTGGCCATCTTGCTGGCATGGAGCAGGTGCTGTTCGGTTTCCAGGCGCTGGGTGATGTCATTGATGGTGATCAGAAACACGTTCTGACCTGAGTATTGAGCCGGGGCCACCCACATGTCCACATCGATTTTTCTGCCGTCCGCCTTGATATGCTGGACCTTGGAAATCTCTTTTTTGGATTTCACCTGCCGGATCAGGTCCGCCTGATCCTCCCGGGGGAAAAAATCACTGAACAGTTTTCCCGCCAGGGTTTTTCCGCCGGCATGATACAAATCCATGGCTTTGATATTGCAGTCCAGAATTTCAAGTGATTCCTGGTCCACTACAAACACGGGATTGAAAATATTGTTGAAAATGGCATGGTATTTTTCTTCCGATTTTTTCAAATCCTGTTCCAGGTGTCTGCGCTGGGTGATGTCGATGCTCATTTCCATGCCTGCCACAATGTCACCGTTTTCATCCCGCATGGGGGCCGTGATGAAGATCCAGTGCTTTTTCTGACCCTTGCGGCCGACCCCTTCCGTCTCGCCATAATGGGACTGGCCGTCGTCAAAGGTTTTTTCCACGGGGCAGTCCGGACATTGGTGGTCCAGCCCCTTATAGACCGAATAGCAGTAATCCCCGGGCCGGGGATCGAACCGTTCCTTGAACGCCCGGTTATACTGGATCAGCCGGAAATTTTTATCCTGCACGGCGATCATGCACGGGGCATTTTCAAACAATGCCTGGTATTCGTTTTTCTGTTTTTTGAGGGCTGCCTGATGGGCTCCGATTTTCTTGCCCATCTGCCGGATCGCTTTGCCTAAGGGCTGAATTTCATGGGCCCGGCCGATATCGATGTCTGCCTCGTAATCGCCGCTGGCAATTCGGCGGGTGCCTTCCACCAATTTGATGATGGGTTTTTTCACAAAAAACAACGTGGTGAAAAAAATGATGACCGAAGTGATCAGAATCGTGAAAAACGCCAGACTGAAAACCCCTTGTTCCATTTTCACCACCTGGGCATCGGTTTCCTTCAAAGACACCACCACATCCAATGCCCCTAAAATGGTCTGATCTTCAGAATGAAAATGACAGTCACTGGTGGCGCAGCCCGGGTCATTGCGAATGGGCTGCACAATGCCTAAAAGCCGGTGTCCTTCCGAAGACTGAATGATCCGGGTCCGTTCTTCCAGAGAAATTGTTGAGGGGGCCGGATCCATTTTATGACAAATATCACAGGCCACTGCCTTGATATCCACAAACTGCTCCACCTCATGGGGCTGATTGGTGAATTTGATCTGGCCTTCCTTGTTGTAGATGCGGATGTTTTCAATCCCGGGCTGGCGGGCGATATTGTTGATGATCTGGTTGATGTCGTCCCGGGAATTGAGCATCATGGCATAATGGGTCCCCAGTTTGATGGAATTGCTCAGCCGGTCCGTGGACGCGATATGGGTTTCCATGTTCCGGGCCTTGAAATTTCTGACATTGACAAAGGCCCACAACGAAATGGACAGAACCACTGTCAGGCTGACAATGAAAATGAGCCGGAACACCAGGCTGTGCCGGAAATAATCCAACAAATGGTTCATGAAGCCACCCGGGACAGCACTGGCCGGATATCGGACAGATTCATGTCACAGCCCAGGGACTTGCCGGACAGTCCCAGGGCCAGGCCCAGAAATTGCGGCAGATACAGGACCGGCACGGGCCGGGGCTGGAACCGCTCCAGGTTCATCTGGCACATGGGGCACACAGTCACCACGGCATGGGCATCCCCTGCCTGATCCAGAATCCGGCCCACCCGTTCTTTTCCCACCTGGGGTTTGGTGGTGGCAGTGGAGGCCCCGCAACACACCCCTCCCATGTCCCATGCCAGCACATCCGCCCCCGTGGCCCGGATCAGGGCATCCATGGACCGGGGCTGTTCCGGGTCATCAAATTCCGCAAAAGGCCGCAGACACTGACATCCGTAATATGGCGCAACCACGAACCCTTTCATGCGGTTTTCCGCCAGTTCGGCCACCCGATCCACGGCCCCGTCCCGGCTCAGCACATCCAGGAGATGCCGGACCCGCACAAAGGCGTTAACCGCCAGTTCGTCCGGCGCCAGCACCTGGTTCACCCGAGCCTGCAGGGCGCTGTTTTCCAGCAGATCCTGCCGGGCTTTTTTCAGGTTCAGGTAACAGGCACTGCACGGGACCAGCACATCCAAATCTGTATCAGTTTTTTCCGCCAGGGCCAGATTCCGGGCCGGCAGCACCACGGAAAGAAACGCGTCCACGCACTGGGCTGCCGTGGCCCCGCAGCAGGTCCAGTCCGGGATGTCGGTCAGGCAATCCCCCAGGGCCTTGAACAGTTCCCGGCAGGAAAGATCATATTCGTTGGCTGTGCCTTCCAGGGAGCAGCCCGGATAATACAGATAGTCCATGTCATTGCTCCTGTTGTTGCGTTGCCCGTTCAAACAGCGGCCCCAGCCGGCCCGGTCCCAGGGTGGGAAAATGCGGGTGCAGTTTGTGTTTAGCCATGAGCTTGATGCCCATGCCCGTGTATGACATGGGCACCCGGGGGTCTTTGACCGCCAGAAAATACCGGGCCATCATTTCGGTTTCCCGGACCCGGCCGTATTGACGGATATTGTCCATAAATGCCCGATAAAACCGCGTGGACCGCCTGAACCGATCCAGGTCCAGGGCAAACGCCACCTGCTTGAGTTCGGCCATGGCATCGGTCAAAGGCAGTCCCCGGGGGCAGCGCAGGGTACACACATAACAGCTGGCACACAGCATGAACGTCTGGCTGGAAAAAACCATGTCCACCCGGTCCGTCAGCACGGCCCGCCACATGCGCCGGGGCGTCATATCCATGAATCTGGCATTGGGACAGGAGCTTGAACAGGTCCCGCACTGGATGCAGGTGGCCATCTGTTCCTTGACCTGTGCCAGGTGCCGGGTCAGGTCCGGCCGGGCCGCCAGTTTTTCGCGTATGTCTGTCAGGTGCATACTCACTCCTTTATAAGGGCGCGTTTAACGCGGCATGAATGGTTTTCATCATGGGTGCCAGAGACCGGCCCGCCACCACGGCAGCCCCGGACGGACAGGCGGCCGCGCAGATCCCGCATCCCTGGCAGGTCAGGGGATCCACCTTCAGTGTGCGGGTTTCCGGATCAATGAACCGGGCATTGAATGGGCACGCGTCAATACAGATCCGGCACAGGCTGCAAAAAGCACTCCGGACCCGGGCCGTGTCCTGACTCGGGAAAAAGGTCTGCCGGCCCAGCAGGGAGATTGCTTTGGCTGCGGCGGCCCGGGCTGAGGCCAGGGTCAGGGCCAGACTTCCGGGTTCCAGGCAGATGCCGCAGGCCAGGACCCGGGGATCCATGGCTTCCACGGGCCGCCACTTGATATCGGCCTGGTCAAAGAATCCGGACCCGTCCAGATCGGCTTCAAACATATGTGCCAGATCTCTGGACAGGCCGGACCGGATGCCTTTGGCCAGAACCACGTAATCTGCATCCATTTCCATGGGCCGCCCCAAAATCGGGTCGGTCCAGGTCACTTTGCATCCGGTATCATCCGCAGCCAGATTAGGTGCCTTACCGGGCTCATAGGGCACAAACACCACCCCTTTTTTTCTGGCTTCCGCATAGTCGGCCTCGGTCAGGCCCGGGGTCATCATGTCCCGGTAGAAAATCACCACCCGGGTGTCGGGATTCAGGGATTTCAATTGCATGGCCTGGTCCAGGGACCGGGGACAGCAGACCCGGGAACAATATTCCCGGCCGGGTTCCCGGCTGCCGTGGCATTGAAACAGGGCCACCTGAAGGGGCGAACCTGAATCGATGCCATTGCCGTCAAGGATCTCTTGAAACTGCTGCTGGGTATAAAGCCCGGATTTCTGGTCGGGTTCATCCATGTCAGGCCCGGCTTCGGCCCCGCCCACGGCCAGCACCACCACCCCGTGCCGGACCGGAACTCCGGCGGACTGGTCCACAGCGTCCGCAACCGGTGTCAGCCGGGTGACCCATCGGCCGGGACGGCCCGTTGTTTCTGCCGCACAGGTGCGGGTGTGAACCCGGATCCGGTCATGGGCCTGGACCGCGGCCATCTGCTGTTCCAGAAAATCGTCCGCCCCCTGGATGCCTTTCTTAAGCCACACCAGATTTCCCCCCAAATGATCGGTTTTTTCCACCAGATCCACCTCAAACCCCTGATTTGCAATGGCCAGCGCTGCGGTCATGCCGGCGATTCCTCCGCCGATGACCAGGGCTCCGGGGAAAAGAGATATGCCAGCCGCCTGCTGGACCGGCGACTCCGCCTGTTCTGAATTCTGAATCAGATGCCGGCCGGCCCCGGTCATCACCTGCATGGCGGACAGGGCCGCCGCTGTGGCCCCGGTCACGGAATCGTGAATGTCTTTGGGGCCCGTGGCACTGCCGCAGGCAAAAATCCCCGGCCGGCTGGTGTGTGCGGGTAAAAAAGGTTCCGGCCGGACAAATCCCCAGTCATCTGTGGCCAGTTCCTGGTCTTTGACAAACCCGGTCAGAAACGCATCCGGATGCTGTCCCGGGGCCAGGACCACCAGATCGAACAATGATTGGTTCCGCTCTCCGGAGGGGTCCATCCACACCACGGGAACGGCCCCTTCCTGTTCTTTTGAGCCCGGGGCCAGTGAATGGACCCGGGCCCGAACAAATCGGACCCCCGCCGTTTCCGCCTGCCGGGCATACGCATCCGATGCCTTGCCCCATGTGCGCAGATCCATATAAAACACACAGGCCTCAGTCACCTGGGGATACATGGTTTTCGCCATCAGGCTCTGCTTGACGGAAATCATGCAGCAGGTGGCAGAACAAAACGGGGTGCCGGTCTGGATATCTCTGGACCCCACACATTGAAACCAGGCGATCCGGGTCACGGGCCGGCCCGTCACAGGATGCGTCAGATCCATGCCCCCCGGGCCGGCATGGCTGAGCATGCGTTCAAACTCCAGGTTGGTGACCACGCCGGGAATCCGGCCGTATCCATAGGGATTGATACCCTGGTCCGGGTGAAAAAAAGTGGCCCCTGTTGCCAGTATCACGGCATCCACCGTATCGATCCGGGCATTTTTGGCCACGGCATCTTTATAGATGCGGTCCACCATCAAAAGCACGGCATCCGGATCAAAGGGTTTGACCAGATAATCAAGTGCGCCCTGTTTCATGGCTTCCACGGCCGTGTCCACTGCCGCATACGCCGTCATCATCACCACGGCCAGGTCCGGCTGGATCTCTTTGGCCCGGGTCAACAGGGTCACCCCGTCCATACCCGGCATTTTAATATCCGTGAGCATTGCCTTGAAATTCCCTGTTTCCAGAAGTTCCAGGGCCCTGGCCGCTGACGCTGCCGTCTGAACCGGATATCCTTCTTCCATGAGCCATTCCTTCATGGAATCTCTGACGATTTTTTCATCATCCACCACCAGCACGGGGCATTCCTGCCGGCCCCCATCCGTTTGAGCGATGAACGACACCGTGAAATTACCCGGCTCCCCTGTCAGGGAAATCAGGTCCGTGGACACACAGATCTCGATGTTGTCATGGGCAAGCCCCCGGCGCAGGCACTGGGGATCCGCATGATCCCGGTCCGTCATGGGCAGCATCCGGCACATGCCGCAGGTGGAGGTGGGAAACTGGGTGTCCAGCTGGGACAACAGTCCCCCCACCCGGTCCGACTGTTCCATCAAAATCACCTGAAAGCCGGCCTGGGCCAGATCCAGGGATGCCCGGATCCCTGAAATACCGCCGCCGATCACCAGGGTTTTGCCGATTTGATCTGTCATGTGACCTCCTTGTTTCCCATCCCCACGATATCGGTGAATTCTGATTCCTGAAACACAGACAGGGGCAGCGGTTCCGCATCATCCCTGCCCGGGACATAGTCAAAGGCCTTCCGGGCGTTCCGGGTGACACTGATGAACAGGTCGGCCACGGGAATCTGACTGGGGCAGGCCAGGGTACACTGGCCGCACCCCACACAGGTGCACCCGATATGGGCCAGGCGGGTCAGGTGAAAAAACACGGTATCATTGGGCAGCGGAACCTGACCCCATTTGTCGGCCCAGGAAAGGTACTGGGCCGGGGCATATGCCACGGCATCCGTGTTGAACACGCATTCCTTGCAGTAACAGACCGGGCACACGCTCCGGCAGTTGTGGCAGTTGACGCAGGCGCTGAAAAACCGGTTCAACGCGTCAATGCTGCCGGTCCGGGTGAGCATTTCCTCGTCCATGGCCTGAAATGCCGCCGTGCGGTCCGCCGTCAGATCCCCCAGCAGGGCTTTGCGCTGTGCCGGTTCCTGGCCATTGTCGGTCAGGTCCAGTGCGGCCAGCAGTTTTTCTCCTTTTTCAGTGTCGGCCCGCACCGGGATCTCTTTGTCCAGGTCTGCGCCCAAAAGCATCACAGACACATCCGCGTTCACGGGATATGGGTATTCACACACCTGGCAGGCCCGGGCCGTTGACCATGCATCCACCTGTGTCACGGGTTTCTGATACACGGTGTGAATCCATTTATCCACATCCCCGAGTCCCCCTTCCCCCTGGGCTGCCCAGTCTTCATAGTCTTTGCGGGACAGGGCCATGGGGCAGTCCATGCTCAAAATAACCACATCTTGTCTGCCCCCCTGTCTGAGTTTGGTCAGTTCCACAAAGGCCCGGACTTCACAGGGACGAAGCCACACCCCGATGGTGGCATCGGCCCTTGTCCGGGTCAGCCGGGACACCATGGGGCCGGCATTGACAAAAAAGCCCGGCCCCAGCGGGACGGTCGGGTCCATCTGATCGGCAGAAGTGACCAGGCAGGGTTTGACATATGGGGATTTTGAAATCCGGGACGGCACCAGCACGGCATCCACGGCCCCGGTTTTAAGCAGGTCGGAAAAAAAATCCTGAAGGGTCCGGGTGATGGACTGGTTTTTGGTTTGAATGGATGCAATCATAATTTCTCCTGTGGTATTGGACAATGGGTGCCTGGTGTTCAGATGGCCGGTTGCAGCCGGGCCTGACACGGCCCTATCTCTTTGATATCTTTCACAAACCGGGTCATGGTCCGGGCGAATTCGATCCCGTCGCTGGCCCCGATCCAGGTCAGCCGAAGCCTTTTCGCATCGATGCCGAATCGGGGCAGAATCTGTTTCAGCAACAAAATCCTGCGCCGGGCTTTATAATTCCCATTGATATAGTGGCAGTCTCCGGGATGACACCCGGATACCAGCACGGCATCAGCCCCTTCCAGAAACGCCTTGATCACGTACTGGGGATCCACCATGCCCGTACACATGACCCGCACCAGCCGGACATTATCCGGATAGGTCAGACGGGAGGTGCCGGCCAGGTCCGCAGCCGTGTAGGTGCACCAGTTGCACACAAATGCAATGAGCACGGGTTCGAACGCATCTTTGGCCAAAGATGGATTTTTAGCGGGTGATGCCTGTGATGGTTCCATTACGGTCTGGGTCATGGGGTCCTCCTGTTGAAATGATCAAACAGTCAAATAATTAAACAGTCTAATAGTCATTGGCAATGAATACCGGCAGATTCACAATTCCGCCAGCACACCGCTGATTTCGGCAAACATCTGTTTTCGGGTAAAATGACGGCTCACAGCCGCACCGCTGGGACAGGCCCCGGAACAGGAACCGCATCCTTTGCACACGGCTTCATTGACCACGGACACCTGCCGGTCTTCATCAAATTCAATGGCTCCATAGGGGCACAGCACCAGACACAATTGACATCCGGCACAGATATCCGGATCAATGCTGGCCACGGTGGGAGAAATCTCCACCTGGCCCCTTGACGCCAGGGACAAGGACTTGGCCGCAGCGCCGGATGCCTGGGACACGGTGTCCGGAATGTCCATGGGTTTCTGGCAGCACCCGCTTAAAAACACGCCTTCCGTGGATGTATTCACGGGCCCGAGTTTGGGATGTTCCTCCAGGAAAAACCCGTCCGCCCCCTGGTTGAGCCCCAGGACATGGCCGATCTCTCCCGCATCATGCCGGGCCTGGATGGCCGTACACAACACCACCATGTCCACGGGCACTTCAATCACCTCTCCCATCAGGGTATCTTCGGCCACGGCCACCAGTTTCTCCGTTTCCCCGTCACTCCCCGGCTGATGCGTGATATGGGCCACCTTGCCCCGGATGAAAACGGTCCCTTCCTGCTGGCACCGGTTGTAAAACTCTTCATACCCTTTGCCGAAACAGCGCATGTCAATATAAAAATCATACACCTTTGTGTCATGGCCCACTTTCTCCTTGATCAGGTGGGTGTATTTCAACGCATACATACAGCAGACCCGGGAGCAGTATTCATGGAAATTCACATCCCGGCTCCCCACACAATGCACAATGGCCACGGACCTGGGAGGCCGTGTGAATGTCCGGTCATGGTCGCGCATCAGGATCTGTCCGCCCGTGGGACCCGTGGCATTGCTTAATCGCTCGAACTCCAGGGCCGTGTACACATTGGGGTACCGGCCGTAACCGAACCGGGTCATGGCCGTCGGGTCCAGGGTGTCATAGCCTGTGGCCAGAATGATGCTGCCCACCTGGATCTGATAGTGTTTTTCTTTCATGTCATGGTTAATGGCATCCCGTTCACAGGCGGCCACACACGCTTTACATTCGCAGCAGATCCCGCAGTTAAGACACCGGCCCGCCTCTGCCAGGGCCTGGTCCGGGGTGAGGCAGGCTTCCACCTCGTCAAACCCTGATATCCGTTGATCCGGGTCCATCCAGGCGGGCTCGGCCCGGGGGACGGCACCCGGGGACTCGGATGTGAAAGCGTTCGAAGCACTTTTTCCGGAGCTGTTTTCAGAGAAACGCGCTGCCCCGTCAGCCGTGTTCCAGTCAGCCCCCGTGATGTCCGCAGGTCCGGTGACGGATGCATCCGCCATGCCCGTATCAGCCCCCGGTTCAAACCGGGCCGGATCCTGGATAAATTCATGGATATAGTCAGCTGCGGCACGGCCCTGGCCGACGGCCTGGACCACGGTGGCCGGCCCCAGGACCAGGTCGCCGCCGGCAAACACGCCGGGTTCACCGGTCTGAAACGTGATGCCATCCACCTTGACCCGGTTTCGGCCCGTGATCTCGATCCCGGGCAGCCCATCCATGCCCAGGTCATCCGGATACTGGCCGATGGCCGGGATCAGGGTGTCACAGGGCAGGACAAATTCCGATCCTTCTACGGGCAAGGGCCGCCGCCGTCCGGAAGCATCCGGCGGTCCCAGTTCATTTTTCAGGCACACCACCTGTGTGAGCTTTCCCTGATCCACTTCCAGCCGGACCGGACTGGCCAGCTCTAAAATGGTGATCCCTTCCTGGAGGGCCCCTTGAATTTCATCGGCATAGGCCGGCATCTCTTCCCGGGTGCGGCGGTAGACCAGGGTCACCTCACATCCGGGAATCCGCCGGGCGCACCGGGCCGCATCCATCGCCACATTGCCGCCGCCCACCACCAGGACCTTGCCGTGACAGGCCGTGTCTTCTCCCAGATTGATCTGTCTTAAAAACGCGGTCGCGTCCATGACCCCGGAAAAAGTGTCTTCGCCTTCCAGGCCCAGTTTCAGGGAGCGATGAGCCCCCGTGGACAGGTAAAAGGCACAAAAGCCCTGCTCTTTCAAACCTGCCAGGTCCACCTCTGTTCCCAGGCAGGCATTCAGTTTCAGGTCGATGCCATGGTCCAGGATGTACCGGATTTCCTGATCCAGTATATTCCTGGGCAGGCGATACGCAGGGATCCCCGTGCGAAGCATGCCACCGGCCTGACCGGATGCCTCAAATACCGTGACCCGGTAGCCTTTCAGCCGCAGAAAATAGGCCGCCGTCAAGCCGGCCGGTCCGGCCCCGATCACCGCGATTTTTTCTTCCCGATCCTCAATGCCCGGGATCTGCCGGGCATCCGGTCCGGCCATGTCGGACACATATCGTTTGAGCAGGCGGATGGCCACGGGTTTGTCTGTTTCTCCCCGGGCACAGGCCGTTTCGCAGGGATGGGGGCACACCCGGCCTAAGACCCCTGGAAACGGGGCCTTTTCCATGATCAATGCCAGGGCCTGATCATATTTTTCCTGTTTGGCCAGCTGCACATATCCCTGGACATTGATGCCGGCCGGACAGGTCCGGGTACACGGCGCGGTCTGATTTTTTTCGATCTGAAACGTAATGGGAATGGCCTGGGGAAAACTTCTGCCAATGGCTTTTCGGTTCGACAATCCCATGTCCCAGGCACTGGGAATGGACACGGGACACACCGTGGCGCACTCGCCGCATCCCGTGCACAGATCCGCATTCACATACCGGGGTTTTTCCGTGATATCCAGCGTGTAATTGCCGACAAACCCGGTCACTTCCGTTACCCGGCTGAAGGTGTGCAGATCGATATTTGAGTTCTGGGCCACCTCCACCATTTTGGGCGTACCGATGCAGGCGGCACAGTCCAGGGTGGGAAAGGTTTTGTCAAACTGGAGCATGTGGCCGCCGATGGTGCTGTCTTTTTCAATGAGATGTACCTTAAGCCCGGCGTTGCCGATATCGATGGCTGCCTGCATCCCGGCAATGCCCCCGCCGATGACGGCCACATCCGGATGCACCTTGGACAGGCCCGTGGTCAACGGCTGATGACAGGCCACCCGGTTCACGGCCGCCGCCACCAGGCGCCGGGCCTTGCGGGTGGCCCGGTCCCGGTCTTTGGTTACCCAGGACACCTGTTCTCTGACCGAAGCCATATTAAAATAATACGGATTGATCCCGGCTCTCCGGCAGGTTTCCATAAAGGTTTTCCCATGCAGCCTCGGAGAACAGGAGGCCACCACCACCCGGTTCAGTCCATATTCTTTGATGTCTGTTTCAATCATGGCCTGACCCGGCTCGGAACACATGAATTTGTAGTCCCTGGAAACGACCACATGGGGCAGGGATCCGGCCCATTCACTGACATCTGCCACATCCACTTTTCCGGCGATGTTCACGCCGCAGTGACAGATATAAACCCCCACACGTACTGGCAAATAGTCAGGTATCATGAATTTGATTCCTTTGTTTTTGTGGTTTCATCTAACGCAGGCAATCGGATGGTGAAACAGGTTCCCTGTCCCGGCTCACTGTCCACGCTAATAGTGCCGTTATGGTGTTCAATGATGCCGTACACCGTGGACAAGCCCAAGCCCACACCGTGACCGTCCTGTTTGGTGGTGAAAAACGGCTCAAAAATGCGGGGCAGATCCCCGGGAGAGATGCCTTTACCGTCATCCGACACCCGGATACATACCTGATGGTCCGCATCCTCGATATCTGCCTTGATCCGGATCCGGCCCGCCGGCCGGGCCGTGAGAGACGGCTCCTTCATACTGTCCGATGCTGCCGGATGCGTTCCTTCAATCGCGTCAATGGCATTGAAAATCAGATTGATCACACATTGCTGCAATTGGTTGATATCGCCCAACACCTTTGGAATTGTCGGCTCACAGGTAATTTTAAGAACGATATCCGCCAGTTCCAGCCTGTGGTTGCACAGCATTCGGCTGTACTCGATGAGCTCGCAGATATCCACGGGTTTGAATTGAAGGCTGGATTTTCTGGAAAACTGCAGCAGTCCGGAAACCAAGTCGGCACAGCGCCGGGTTTCCTGATGAATAATGGTCAGATACTCTTTAAAACGGTTTTGACCGGCCCCGTCCCATCCCGGTTTTTCCACCAGCCGGATCATCAGCGTGATATAATTCAGAATCCCGGACAGCGGGTTGTTGATCTCATGGACCATACTGGCGGCCAGGCGGCCTAAAGACATCATTTTTTCCTGGTGCAGAATCTTTTCCTGATTCAGGACGGTCTGTTCCAGAAGCCGCGTGTAATCCGCCAGTTCCTTCTGATTTTGATACCGCTCCATGGCCCGCTTCAAGGCCAGGTGCAATGTGGTGTCGTCCACGGGTTTGGTAATGAAATCAGATGCATCGTACTGCAATGCGGTGATCGCTTTTTTGATGTCCGCAAATCCCGTGGTGACGATCACCTGGGTTTCCGGCCGGATCAGGTGGGCTTTTTTCAACACTTCCAGGCCGCTCATGCCCGGCATCTTGATATCCGTGATAAGGATCTGAGGTGCCCGGGTTTCCAGCAGCCTGAGACCGGTCTCACCGTCCGGCGCGGAAAGGGTCCTGTAACCGGCGTCTTCCAGGCTGATGACCATGACGTCCCGTACATCGGTTTCATCGTCGATCACCAGGATCGTCCATGAACCCCCGGGTTGACACAGCCTTTCTTCCCTGGTTCCGGCACGGACAGAGCCCTTGTTCACCGGACGTTTACAGGAATCCGACATCCAGACACCTCCCTTAATTCAGGATCTGATGTATAATTGAAAGCAAACATTATGCCAGAAACGCTTTGCTCGGGATATCCGGTTATCGTTGCCGCAGGCCAGTTTATCCGACACATTCAACCATCCTTACCATCACTGCTTTCAATCGGATCGATTCAGAAACGACACTCCAGGTCGCACAACCGCAACTTTGGCACTGCATCTTTTCATCGATCCTCTGGCAAAAAATGGTACCGTGCCGGGTAACAGCCTGATATTTCGAACAAACACTGTTTTATGTGCAAAAAAACTCTGAATGGCACAGGCTTTGCTTTGTGAGGATGGGTGTTGAATGAACCCGGTATGGTTCAAAAACAGGATAAAGAACTTTAAGGAAAAACCATGATATACGCGGTACTGGCGGCAAAAGACAAACAGACATTTGAAAAAATGGCAGGGGTGTTACAGCAGTCTCCAATGGATATTCAGTGGATCGACACGGGGAAATCCGTTTTGGAACGCATCTCCCGGGCCGGGGAAAAAGGGGAAAAAATTGATCTGGTGATCATGGACGAAACCCTGGCAGACATGACCGGCCGGGAACTGGTGGAACAAGTGACCATGACAAGTCCCATGACCAGCTGTGTTGCAGTCAGCACGTTATCTGCAGATGAATTTCATGAGACGTATGAAGGATATGGCGTACTCATGCAGCTGCCACCAGCCCCGGATGCTGAATCCGGAGAAAAACTGGTGGCCATCTTGAAAAAACTGAACCTAATTGTAATTTAAAAGAGGTATCATAAATGATCATCAGCATTGCAAGCGGAAAAGGCGGTACCGGAAAGACAACGGTTGCCGCCAATCTGGCCGCTTCATTGAATCAGCCGGTCACGGTGCTCGATTGTGATGTGGAAGAACCCAACCTCCATTTATTTTTGCACCCGGACATCCAATCCCGGGAAAAAGTGATTGCACCCGTGCCGGAAATCGATCTGGACCGGTGCACGTTCTGCAAGAAATGTATGGACATCTGCCGGTTCAATGCCATTGCAGTCACGGCAAACACCGTGGTCACGTTTCCTGAACTGTGCCATTCCTGCGGCGGATGCACGGTCATCTGTCCGGAAAATGCCGTCACTGAAAAAGAACGGATTTTAGGCACCGTGGAAACCGGCACCGTGCCGCTGCCGGACATGAATTTTGGCCAGGGATTGCTGGACATCGGCCAGGTCATGGTCCCGCCCGTGATCCGCCAGGTCAAATCCCACCGGGCCCCGGATCAGGGCATCACCTTGATCGACGCCCCGCCCGGCACGTCATGTCCGGTCATCGCCGCCATGAAAGACACAGATTTTGTCATTCTGGTCACAGAACCCACCCCATTCGGACTCAATGACCTGAAACTGGCCGTAGAAACCGTGCGGCTGCTGAATATTCCCCACGGCCTGATCATCAACCGGGCCGGAATGGGAGATGATGCCGTATATGCCTATGCCAAAGATAAAAACCTGCCGGTTCTCATGGAAATTCCCTATGACAAGGCCATTGCCCAGGCCTATTCCAAAGGCGATCTGATCATCTCACAGCAGGAAGATTACAAAGAAAAATTTCAAACCCTTTACAAAAAAATCTGCCTTCTGGCAGATTCAGAAAAGTGTGCCCCATGAAAGAGCTGGTGATATTGAGTGGAAAAGGCGGCACCGGCAAAACCAGCCTGACCGCCGCATTTGCAGGGCTTAAATCCTCATTGATGCTCTGTGATGCTGATGTGGATGCAGCCGACCTGCACCTGATTATGGCCCCGGATGTTCAGGAAACCCATGATTTTGTGGGCGGCAACGAGGCAGTCATCGACCCGGACCGGTGCACGGGCTGCGGAACGTGTCTGGAACTGTGCCGGTTCGATGCCATTGATGAAAACCAGGGAGAATATACCGTGGACGTCTTGAACTGTGAAGGCTGCGGGGTCTGTGTAGACATGTGCCCGGAATCCGCCATTGATTTTCCCCGGAAAACCTGCGGCCAGTGGTTTGTGTCCCATACCCGGTTCGGTCCCATGGTCCATGCCCGGTTAGGCATTGCTGAAGAAAACTCCGGCCGGCTGGTGGCCTTAGTAAGGGAACAGGCCAAAAAAAGGGCCAGAGACGCACATATTGATTTGATTCTCACGGACGGCCCTCCGGGCATCGGATGCCCGGTCATTGCCAGCATCGGTCAGGCCAGTGCCATCCTCATCGTGGCAGAACCCACGGTGTCGGGTATCCATGACATGAAACGGGTGGGAGAACTGGCAGCCCACTTCAAAATCCCGGCCATGGTGTGCATCAATAAATTTGATCTGAATCTGGACCAGACCCGGGCCATCGAAACCATTGCCCGGGAAAAAAATATTCTGGTGGCAGGGAAAATTCCTTTTGATCCGGCTTTTACCAAAGCCATGATCCAGATTCAGACGCTGTTGGAATATGATGATACCTGCCCGGCTGCCAAAGCGGTCAGAAACATCTGGGAAACCGTGATGACGCATCCTGCCATGAAATTAGAACGGTTAATGTAATAAACCATGAACAACCAAATATCAGTTTGAAGGAGATTGTATGAAAAACGGAAGAATCGCGATTCCCTCCAATGGTGAGGGAGGCCTCAAAGGCACTCGTTCCGGTCATTTCGGACATTGTGACGTGTTTACCTTTGTGGATGT
Organism: Desulfotignum balticum DSM 7044; assembly: GCF_000421285.1. Taxonomy (GTDB): domain Bacteria; phylum Desulfobacterota; class Desulfobacteria; order Desulfobacterales; family Desulfobacteraceae; genus Desulfotignum; species Desulfotignum balticum. The sequence continues at coordinate 778,675 of NZ_ATWO01000001.1, read as the reverse complement.
GGAAGACGGCAAAATTACCGGGGTTTCCACGCTGGACAACCAGGAGCATGTTCAGGGCGGATGCATGGTACCGGTGAATCTACTGGCGGAACACCGGGTCAACGCCCTGATCGTGGGCGGCATCGGCATGCGGCCTTTGATGGGATTCCGTCAGGTGGGCATTGACGTGTTCCATGATGACCAGCGGCCGGAAATCGAGCCGGTGGTCATGGATCTCATTGCCGGCAAACTGCCGGAAATCACCAATGACCAGGTCTGCGGCGGCGGTGGCGGACAATAAGGAGATTTCATGAAAATTGCCATTACAGCCACGGGCACGGATCTGTCTGCCGATGTGGACCCGCGTTTCGGAAGAGCATCCTATATTCTGGTGGTGGATTCCGAAACACTGGATGTGGAAATCATCGATAACGCCGCCAACAAGGACGCCTTTAAAGGGGCCGGTATTCAGGCGGCTGCCGCGGTCAGCGAAAAAGGGGCCCAGGTGCTGCTGACCGGATTTTGCGGACCCAACGCGTTTAAAACACTGGATGCCGCCAACATCAAAGTGGCCAACGATGTCAGCGGCACGGTTCAATCGGCCGTGGAACGGTTCAAGGCGGGTGAATATACGATTTCAACTGCGGCCAATACTGAAGGTCACTGGTAAACCCTTAAGCCGGGCATGGATCGGCATGTCCGATGCCAGACCGACATCAAAAAACTGTCTGGAACCCCGGGATGGTGGCATCTTACCCTCCTATCTTACCCCTTAAAACAAGGTGTCACCATCCCGGGGTTTCAGATACGTTTGACATTCACATCATGCTTGAATATAATCTAAATTTTTTCAGGAATCTGATATGACCCTTTTAGATATTTGTCCTCTGGAAACATGGGAAGCGCTGGAAACCGATTTGTATGAAAAATTCAACCTTCAGGGATCTGTGTTCAACCCCGAAGGAACCCGCATCACCACGGTAAAAAATTTTTCCAACCCCTTGTGTCCTGCCATCAAGTCCATGGAAAAAGGCCAGACCTTTATCTGCTCTGCGGCGCACATGAACATGAATGCCATGGTGAAAAAATCCCGTGAACCCCTGGTGGAAGAATGTGACGCCGGTTTGACCAAACTGGTGGTCCCTGTTTTTTATAAAGATGAATTTCTCGGCGTGGTGGGGGGATGCGGACTGCTGCCCGAGGGGGAAGCCGTGGACAGTTATGCCGTATCCAAAATCGCTGACATGGATGAAGCAAAAATCAAGCGACTGGGTTCTGATGTCCCGCCTGTTTCACCCGGCACCATTGCGGCAGCCATAGATTTCATCCAGGAACGGATCCAGCAGATTCTGGATTCCTGCGACCCAGAAAGCTGACACTTTTATGACGGATTCGGCCTTTGCCAGGCGGGTCAAACGCCGTGTCAGTGCCAGGGTCCATGAATTTTTCGCTGTATGCCCGCCCGGGCTCCGGCAGGTGTGTGCCAGAGAACTCACCCGTCTGAACCTTGGGATTCACGATATTCAGGTGGTGCCCGGCGGGGTGAACTTTTCCGGCAAACTGGCCGATGCCTGCCCGGCCAACCTGTGGTTGCGCGCGCCGTCCCGAATTCTCATGCGCCTGGCCCGATTCAGGGCCACCCATTTTTCTTTGCTGGAAAAAAAACTGTCAGACATTGACTGGGAACTGTTTCTGCCGGCCGGCACTGATCCGTCCATCCAGGTGACCACCCATACTTCCCGGTTATACCATTCCGATGCCATCGCCCAAAGGTGCGGCCCCATCATCCGGGCTGCGTTAGACGTCAAACCCGGTTACACGGATCTTTGTTCTTCCGGCAAAGACATCCCGTCACAGACGGTCATGATCCGGGCTGAAAACAACCGGTTTGAGATCTCCCTGGACATGTCAGGCCCCCCGCTGTTCAAGCGCGGCATCAAAAAACAGATAACCGCGGCCCCGCTGCGGGAGAACCTGGCCTTTGCCATCCTGGATACAGCCGGATTCACCGGACAGGACGTGCTCATGGATCCCATGTGCGGGTCCGGCACCTTTGCCATTGAAGGGGCCATGATTCAGGCCCGGATCCCGCCGGGATTTTATCGCCGATTTGCCTGTGAAGCCTGGCCCGGTTTCAGCCCGGCAGGCTTTGCCCATGCCCGGTCACAGGCGGCACAGCAGTTTTCAACGGCCGCTTCCATATTTGCCTCTGATGTGGATCCGCATGCCCTGGCCGCCTTGACCCGCAATCTGTCCGACCATGCGTTTCTGGCCCAAGTGCACGCTTTTGAACACAATTTTTTTGATCTGCGTCCGGATCGATTCACCCGCAAAAAAGGGGTTGTGGTACTGAACCCGCCCTATGGAAGGCGCCTGGAAAATCACCTGGACACCACCGCCTTTTACCGGGAAATCACCCGGAAGCTGGCAATGGATTTTAAAGGCTGGCGCGCGGGACTGATTTTTCCCGGTAAGCAATTCAGTGACCTCAACCATCTCAATCTTAAACCATTTCCTTTTTTCCACGGCGGGTTGAATCTGTCTGCCGGCATCGGCAGGATTTAACCCCGGGCCATGACATTTGAAGATCGTAAAATCCGGTGGCAATTACTGAAAAACTGTGGTTAACTGGCAGAATGAAACCGGCGGTTTTTTTCATATTTGTCATCATTTCAATGGGGTTGGCCGCCCCTGATTTATCCGTTGCCGCAGATTCCGTAGACAACCGGTTGTGGGCCGAACTGCTTAAAGCCCATGTCCAAAACGGGCGGGTGGATTATGACGGGTTCAAACAGGATGAAGCCAAACTGGATCAATACCTGGCCATTTTAAGTGCCACAGACCCGGGCACGTTATCTCACCATCACCAGTTCGCCTTTTATATCAACGCGTACAACGCATTTACCATCAAGCTGATTCTGACCCGGTATCCGGGCATCAATTCCATCAAGGAGATCGGCGGTTTTTTTTCCAATCCCTGGAGTAAAAAATTCATTCCCCTCAACGGGTTCAAGGTGAATCTGGACCATATCGAACATGACATTCTCAGGCCCCGGTTCAAGGATCCACGAATGCATTTTGCCATCAATTGTGCGGCGAAAAGCTGCCCCCCGCTTTTAAACGAACCCTATGAAGGCGACACCCTGGAATCCCGCCTGGATGATCAGACCCGGCGATTCATCAACCATCCGGGCAACACGTTTTTAAAAAACGGCACCCTTTTTATCAGCCGGATTTTTAAATGGTTTGAAGCGGATTTTTCAGACAATCCCTTAAACTTCATCCGCCGGTATGCAGATGATGCCTTGAAACAGACGCTGGATAACACCGCTGCCACCGGCGAAATTTCTATCCAATATCTGTATTATGACTGGACGTTGAACCGCTGATGCCCGTTTTCAGACCTTTTTGAAAACGACATTCACCGGATTCCATGGCTTGCAAACCCCATGGGAATGAGGTATGAATACAGGCCATGGCCGTGAAAAAAAAGACCGCTTTTTTAAAAATACCGCTTTCCATCAAACTGTTCTGCAGTTCTGTCCTATCCATCCTGATCTTTACCATCCCGTTGTTTTTTCTGGTCAATCAATCGCTGAAAGATCTGGGGCAGTTCGCAGATACGGCCAATACCAGACAAATCAAGCAGATGGCCAATCAATATCTGGCCGGCATGGCCCGGGAAAAAGCCCGAAAATACGATGAAATTTTTTTACATTATCAAACATCCGTGACATTTCTGGGAATGAAAGCCAGTGAAATCTACACCCGCCTAGCAGCCGGTCATGCTTTCCATTCCATGGTTCCGTCCATGATATATCATCCGGGAAACGCCATATGGTATACCCCTGAATCCGACCCGCTTATCACGGCATTCTGGGGGGATAAGACGCTGTCTTTGCCCATTGTATCGGAACTGCAGGCCCTGGCGGAAATGGATCTGTATCTGGTCATGGCCAAAAAAAACTGCCGCCGGGCCATGGCCGCCCATATCATCACCCGGACCGGGATCGGGAAATATTATACCTTGAATCCGGACATGCGAAACGCATGTTTCAACCTGCCGAACCCGGCTGATTTCGACCTTAGAAACGGTGAACCCATGACCACGTTTACCCAACAGTCCGAAGCGGACTACGGGTTTCGATGGACCCGGCCTTACAAAGACGATGTGGCACCCGGGCTGATGATGACGGGTGTTGCCCCCATACTGGATGGAAACGGCCGGCTCAAAGGAGTCACGGGCATGGATATCCCTCTGGCCGACATGTTTCAGGATCTGGACAAAGGCCACCCGCTGTTATCGAATCCAGATGCCCCCCCCGGCGATTTTTTTGCGCTTCTCATGGATTCACAGGGCCGGTTGATCTCTTTTCCTGTCGCCTTGCTGCCCTTGCTTGGCCTGGACATGGACATCAGCCATTTCAAATATTCAGACAATATCCTGTCACTGAACCTCACCCAATCCCGGCAGCCTGTCATTGAACAAATTACGCGGCAGATTTTGAATGCCACGTCATACCAGGATACGCTCACCATCCAGGACCGGTCCTATATTCTGGCCTCCCACCGCCTTCATCAAACCAACTGGCACATCGTGCTGGCAAGCAGCGAAAACAATCTGCTTGACTCCATTGAGCAGACACGCAACGTCATGGATGACAACCTGTCAGGTATCCTGAAAAGCTTTATGATCTATGCCGGTATCATATTTCTTGTGGCCTTGGGGTGCAGCTATTCAGGGGTCAGACGGTTTGTCCGTCCTCTCCAGCATTTGACCCGTCTGACACGCCGGATATCTAAAGAAGTGTATTCAGAAAAAGTCCCGGAAAACCGCAATGATGAAATCGGGGAACTGTCCCGGGCCTTCAATGAAATGACCGATCGCCTGCAACAGTCCCAGCAAAGGGAAAAAAAACATATTCAAGAGTTGTCTCATCAGGCAGACCGGCTGAAACAACTCAATGAATACCTGGTCCACTCGGACGAAACAGAACGAAAAATGATGGCGTCGGATCTGCATGACAGCGTAGTCCAGACCCTGGCCATGGGCATTTCCCGAACAAAAGATCTGGTGGAATCTGATGATCCGGCCCGGCCGGACCAGATCCGCGCGATTCAGGCCATTCTGGAACAGGCGGTTCGGGAGATCCGAACACTGATTTACAAACTGTCTCCCCCGATTCTGGATGACTTTGACATTGATATCGCCATTGGGGCGCTGATCGAGGAGATCAATGCCCGGGAAAAGACCGCATACCGGTACATCAACCAGGTCACGGATCCCATTCCGCTGCCCCATGCACTGAAGGTGACCCTGTACCGGGCGGTCAATGAACTGCTGACCAATATCCGAAAACATGCCCGTACCCCGAACGCCAGCATCCAATTGTGGTTTTCGGATCCGGACATCTGTCTGCAGGTGAAAGATGCCGGCGCGGGCATGGACGTTCAGGCATTGAAACCATCCAAGGATCACGGGTTTGGTCTGTACAGCCTGTCTGAACGGATTCAGAATTTCGGCGGCACCCTGACCATCACATCCACCCCCGGCAAAGGAACGAAAATTCTGCTGACCGCGCCGGTCAATCAAAGGGGATCGAATATCCATGAATAAAAAAACCATCATCATCGTGGATGACCACCGGGTATTCCACCACGGCATCAGTCAAGCCCTGGAAGCGACCGGCGAATTCACTGTCACAGCCCGGGCCGCCAACGGGGTTCAGGCGGTTTCTTTGGCTGAAAAATCCGTCCCGGATCTTATCCTCATGGATATCAGTATGCCCGATCTCAACGGCATGGAAGCCACCCGAAGAATTCTGGCAATCCATCCGAAAATCCGCATTATCGCCTTGTCCATGCATACGGAAAAAATCTATGTCAAAGGCATGCTTAATGCCGGGGCATCCGGGTATGTGCTCAAATCCTGCTCTTTCAAAGAATTGTTGACTGCCATCAAAGCAGGGCTGGACGGCCATGTATATGTAAGTCCGGAAATCACTCACCTGCTGGTGGGAGATTCACCGGACCGCCTGAGCTGCCTGACCCCACGTGAAAAACAGATACTGGTGTATATCGCCGAAGGCCACAGTACCAGGGAAACCGCAGAAATCCTGAAGTTGAGCGCGAAAACCATCGATATCCACCGCAGAAACCTCAGATCCAAACTCGGGATACAGACCGTTGCCGGGCTGACCCGATATGCCCTGGCCAAAGGGCTGATCCCTCCGGCGCCCTGACCGTTGAATCATCGCACACTGGTATATGTCGGCCGGACACCGCCTTTTGAGAATACAATTTGCCACAATTGATTGCTCCGGGCCCTGAACGTGCCGGCACAGGCCAGCAGGTAATAGGTCCACATGCGGAAAAACCGGTTGTCATACCGGTGTTTGATCCTGTCCCAGTTGGCCACAAAATTGTCATACCAGGCCATCAACGTGGGATCATAATCAGGACCGAAACTGTGCCAGTCCTCCAGAACAAAAAATTTTTCCGCCGCCATTGTGATCTGGCGGCCGGACGGCACCATGGAATTGGGAAAAATGTATTTGGAAATCCAGGGGTCGCTGCTACGCACGGACCGGTTACCGGCAATGGTGTGCAGCAGAAAAAGCCCCTGATCCTTCAGGCACCGGTGAACCACGGCCATAAAGGTTTTGTAGTGGGCCCTTCCCACATGCTCGAACATTCCCACAGACACGATCCGGTCAAAGGGTTCATTCAGATCCCGGTAATCCATGAGCCGGATCTCCACAGGCAGGTCCCGGCACCGTTGTGTGGCCAAAGTCACCTGCTCTTTTGACACGGTGACACCCTTCACACTCACCTGATATTTTTGTGCCATATACGCAGACAATCCCCCCCATCCGCAACCGATGTCCAACACCCGCATACCGGGTGCCAGCTGCAACTTCCGGCAGATCAACTCCATTTTGGCTTCCTGGGCCGCTTCCAGGGTGTCGGCATTTTTCCAGTACCCGCAGGAATAATTCATGGATTTATCCAGCATCAGCGAAAACAGTTCATTGCCGATATCATAATGCCGCCGGCCGATTTCAAACGCTCTGAATTTTCCCGGAGATACCGTCAACATCGCCTTGACACGGCACCACACAGCACGTATGGATTTTATGGCCTGTTCATCCAGCCGGGCCTGCAAAATTTTATCAAAAAACTGGTCCAGTCTGGGGCATTCCCACCACCCGTCCATATAACTTTCACCCAGAGCTTTGGAGCCGCCGGCCACCAGCCGCTTGAAGAAAAGGTCCTGATTCACCTGAATATCCCAGGGATTTGTACCGTTGATTTTGACGCCGGCAGCGGCGAACAGATCAGTCGCCAGTCGTTGAGAAGATGCATGGTTCATATTACCGCCTCCTTTGAAAAGAGTGAACTCAGCATTCTATAGCACAGCTTCAGGCAGCGGTTAAAGTAAAAAATCGGTATTTTTATTCCGGTTCAAAGCGTGATCACTTTGGTAGCCAGCTGCATGGCCGTGACAATATCCAGCATATTGGTGGTTTCTCCCACCTGTTTTTCATTCAGCAGATCAAAATGGGTCAGGCAGGTGCCGCAGACCCAGATGGAAATATTCTGTTTTTCATATGCCTGAAGCGTTTCCAGCACCGCAGATCCCTTAATGGTGAGCTTGACCCCGTTATTGACAAACACGATCCGCCACAGATCCTCTCCCATTTCCCCCAGGGTCTTGATGAAACTGATCATCAATTTCTGTCCCAGTTCATCATCCCCGGCCCCCATCCGGTCCGAAGCGATGAGTACCAGTATTTTCTGACCTTTTTCTTTGTCATCTGGTTCTGAAACCCCGGGCACGCCCGGCTCGATTTGCGGCGGATCATTTCGATCCCCTGATTTTTGCATATCCACCCCGGAAACAGTGAAGGAGTCCCCCTGCCCGGATGTGGTGGCTTCATATCCCTTTGTCCCCAGAAACCGGGATACGTTTTCAACTGCGGCCTCATTGTCCACCTGTACGGTGAGGTGGGAAGGCGAATGCGCCTCCACGGCCTGCTTGGTCAAAAGTACGGGCTGGGGACAGGCCAGGCCCCGGGCATCGATATTCATTGTCATTGTTATGATTCTTTCGTATTTGAATTAATTTGTCTTTTGTGGCCGTGGCCGCGGTTACGCACTTGTCAGACCACTTCGATTTTTCCGGGATTTTGATCCAGCACTTCTCCGATCACAGCGGCACAGGCAATTTTCTGATCATGCAGCGCCGTGACAAGATCCCGGGACCGGTTTTCCGGACACCCCATAAGCAATCCGCCCGAGGTCTGCGGATCAAAAAAAAGATCCCGCAACGCCGGACTGATCCGGTCGTCCAAGTGTACCATGGCTGCCCGGAACTGGCGGTTCCGGAATGCCCCTCCGGGCACCAGGCCCATGCCGGCAAATTCCAGTGCACCGGATATCAAAGGAATCTGATCACTGAAAACACGAACTCCGACCCCAGTGCCGGTCACCATTTCCGCCAGGTGTCCTAAAAGTCCGAACCCCGTGATATCCGTGCAGGCGGAAATGGGAAACCGGGTCATGACATCGGCGGCATCCCGGTTCAATGCGGCCATCAGCTCGGTAATCTCTTTGACCTGATCCGGGGACGTCAGACCGGCTTTCACGGCCGTGTTCATGACCCCTGTGCCCAGCGGCTTGGTAAGAACCAGCCGGTCTCCGGGTCTCAGCCCCTGGTTGGCCAGAATCCGGTCCGGGTGAACAAATCCGGTGACGGACAACCCATACTTGAGTTCATCATCCTCCACACTGTGCCCCCCTAAGAGCACGGCACCGGATTCTTCCAGTACACGGATGCCTCCGACCAAAATTTTCTTCAGAACCGTCATATCCATAGCACCCAAAGGAAACGCCACCAGATTCATGGCGGTTTTGGGAATACCGCCCATGGCATAGACATCGGACAGGGCATTGGCTGCGGCAATCCGGCCGAAATCATAGGGATCATCCACTATGGGGGTAAAAAAATCCACGGTCTGAATCAATGCCAGATCATCGCTGACTTTGTACACACCGGCATCATCGGCCGTTCCCATCCCCACCAGAACATTTTCATTGGTCGGCACCGTCAATCCGTTCAATGCGGCCGCCAGATCCCCGGGCGGCAATTTTGCCGCTCACCCGGCCCCTTTCACACACTGGGTCAACCGGATGGGTTGTACGGGGTTATTTGACGTCTGATTCATCTCATCTCCTTGAAAAATTTTTATTTAAACCATTATTATTTCTCATTTCCGGCTTCAGATCAAATTCAAAATTTCTGTTACAGACCATGGGTTCCATAGAAATAATCAATAACCGACGTAATGGCGGCAGGGGAAGAAAATTTTTTCCGGCTGAAAAGACTTCGGAGGGGAAAACAAAAAACCCCGACAAGATAAGGAGGACCATCTTGTCGGGGTGATGACATTTAATTTGGCTCCCCAGCACGGACTTGAACCGCGGACCCATTGGTTAACAGCCAATTGCTCTGCCAACTGAGCTACTGGGGAGCATGTCTTGAATCAAGACTCGACGTTTATATAAGATCACCCGCTGGTTGTCAAGATAAAAAAACAAAAATTTGACAGGGGTTTTCGGAAAGGGTAATAATGCACCGGACATAGCGCCTGACACAACCATATTAACATATCAACCCAGGAAACAGGACACACCATGATTACTGAACAGGGCATTGTCACCCGGGCCACTCCGGATGTGGCACTGATTAAAACCAACCGGACCGCAGCCTGTGAGGTCTGCTCGGCCAAAGACAGTTGCGGCACCATCCACCGGGGCAAAGAGATGACTGTGGAGGTCCCCAACACATTAGGGGTCGAAACCGGAGATTCCGTGCTGATCGGCATGCAGACAAAATCCGCGCTGCTGCTGACCTTTCTGATCTATGTTGTCCCGATTCTCTGCCTGGTCGCCGGTGCATTGACCGGTGATGCCTTGGGCCCTTTACTTCGGATCAATGCGTCATTTGCCGCCATGGTATTGGGTTTTTCTTTTTTCGGCATCGCTTTTGTCATTCTTCACAAAAAATCGGCGGCAATGAATCAAAAAAGTGAATTCAAACCCGTGCTGATCCGCAAGACAAAGCCGGTGACAGCGCCCGCCTGCAAGCCGTCTTCAAAATAATTTTTTTCCTTGCCAACCCAGCAGCAATATACTATATACGCTGCCAGTTGTGGGTTTGTCACATAAACGCTAACCCCTTAGACTGGAAGATTGACATATGACATCACAACCACATCTGAAGTTTGCGGTCTTGATCTTGACTGTTTTGCTGATCACAGGGATCGTCTGTTACGCTGCTTTCTCCCCTCCTGCACCGGTAGATCCGGTTCGCATCATGTTTCAAACCGATGCCGGCAAAGTCCTGTTCACCCACCAGACACACACGGAGGACTATTATCTGGATTGTCTGGACTGTCATCACAACATTGATGATGACGAGACCTACAATTGCAGTGACTGCCATGAGGAGACCGGAGACGATTACATGCCGTCAAGAACGGATGCCCTTCACGAGACATGCATCGGGTGCCATGCGGATTACGGCGCAGGACCGGTCGATTGCAATGCATGTCATGTGCTTTAAATCCGGTATTCTGCCGCCTTTGTCTTGCGTCAGTCATGACAACCGCTTTTTGAAACAAGGACGTAACTCATGATTAAACGATCTTTCTTTGCGCTGTCCAAACCCGGGTTGACCTGTGACCTGCTGGAACCCGATCCTGAAGCGCCCCAAAAAATCGATATACCCGCCCTTTTGACACTTCTGTTACCCGAACCCCTTGACGGGTCCCGGGACGCTTTGATCCAGAAAGGTGATCCCGTCAAAAAAGGGCAGAAACTTCAACTGTATAAAGACAGCATTGATTATGCGGTTTCACCGGTATCAGGCACCATAAAATCCATTGATACATTCACTGCCGATGATTTCAGCGGTCTGCGCACCCGCATTGCCATAGAAAAAGACACACAGGCTGCCGACAAGATTAAATATCCGGAAATGAAACAAGCGTTGTCCTTTGCGGCCCAGCATCTGAATCACCTGCCGGGAGCGCCCCCGTTCGCCCGTCTTGCCCGGACCAAAGTCCCTGTCAATACCCTGATCATCATGGTGTCAGACACGGACCTGCTGACCACTACTTCCCAGTATATGGGCACAGCCCACGCCGCAACACTGCAAAAAGGGGTACAGATCCTCAAACAGATCACAAAGGTGCCCAAGATATATCTGGTCCTGCCGGACAGGCTTCAGGACCGTGCCCGATTCGACAGCCTGACCCTGTTGCCGGCGCGTTTGAATTACCCGGAAACCCTGCCCGCCATGATCATGAAAAATCATCTGGACAAAATTCTGCCGGCCGGCAAAACCCCCGAGGAAATGGGCATCTGTTTTATCCGGGCCGAAGCCGTGGTTTCTCTGGCCCGGGCGTTTGAAACCAAGGGCCCGGTGTTTGAAAAATGTATCACCCTGATTGACAAAACCGGAGCCCGCCACAGGCTTGAAGCGGTGATCGGTACCCCGCTGGGCCAAATTTTCAGCCAGCTGGGCATTCAGATCAATGAAATGGACCGCATTGTCATTGGGGGGCCCATGCAGGGTTTTGCCACATTCACCCCCCACCACCCGGTCACACCGGATATGGACACGATTCTGGTCCAGGACCGGAAAACCATTACCCCGCTGTCAGACAACAACTGTGTCAACTGCGGCAAATGCATCCAGATTTGTCCGGCCGACATACCGGTCAATCTGCTGGTCCGGTTTCTCCAGGCCGGACAGTATGAGGCCGCTGCTGATAAATGCGACCTCGAGGCCTGTATCGACTGTGGATTATGTGCCTATGTCTGTACCTCACAGATCGCATTGTCCCAGTATATCCGGCTGGGAAAACACGAACTGCACAAACTGCGAGCAGATGTTTAAAAGGGAGACTGCCCATGAATAATACCAAACTCACCGTTTCCCATGCACCGTTCTGGCATGACGGAGACAGCCTGTTCCAAATGAACCTGAACATCCTTCTGGCCCTGCTGCCCGCTGCAGTATACGGCATCATCCAATTCGGGGCACCGGCCCTGGGTGTCATGGCGCTGTCAACCTCCTGCGCCATGCTCTGGGAAATTGTGGTAAACCGTGTTGCCAAACAATCTTTTACCATCGGTGATCTGGATGCGGCGGTCATCGGGCTGCTGTTCGGCATGATGCTGCCGGCCGTTACCCCCTGGTGGCTGATTGTGGTGGGTACTTTTGTGGCCGTGGTGATCGGCAAATCAATTTTCGGCGGCATCGGTGCCAACCCCTTTCATCCTGCCCTGGTAGGCATGGCCGTGCTCATGCTTTCCTGGAAACTATTTTTTGATTTTGACACGGCTTATGTGAATTATCTGTTTGATTTTACCGCGCTGACCCCTCTGGCAGCCGTAAAATCTCAAGGGGCGGGTGCTGCTGACCTGTTTTCGCTTTCAGACCTGATCTGGGGCAGAGAATTTGGCGGGGCCGGGACCACGTTTGGTCTGGGGCTGATCATCGGCGGTATTTACCTGATACTGCGGGGATATATCAGATGGGAACTTTCCATATCATTTATAGCCGGGATCCTGATCACAGCCGCTATTTTTTATCTGTCCAGTCCGGATAACTATGCCGGCCCCCTGTTTCACCTTTTCTCCGGCTACACGCTGCTGGGGGCTTTTTTCCTGATCACTGAAAACTCATCATCGCCTGTGAACCGGATACCCATGCTCATCTATGGGTTTCTGGGCGGATTCATGATTATCCTCATGAGGAATGTGGGATCCTATGCAGACGGCACAGTCCTGGCCATTCTGCTGGTCAACCTTGTAAACCCCCTGGTGGACAATATCAGACCGAAAGCTTTGGGAAGGGGAATAAACAATGCGTGAAATGATAAGTATGATAGTGGTATTGACCGCTTTGACCGCCATTTCCGGCGGTCTTCTGGCCGCAGTAAAAACAGGCACGGAAGTCAAAATTGAAGAACAGGTGCTGAAGTTCCAGAAAGCCCCGGCCATCGAAGAAATTTTTCCTGATGCCGCCAATGATCCGATCATGGAACGGTTCAATCTTCAGGCAGGGGACTCCTTAGTTCAGATATTTCCTGCAAAAATGGCGGACGGGTCACAAGCCGTTGCTTTTGAAACCAAGGGCAAAGGCGGATATGGCGGAGATGTCGGCCTGATGGTCGGCATAAAACTGGACAATGACCAGATTGTGGCGGCCAGGGTCACAACCCATGCGGAAACGCCGGGACTGGGTGCCCGGGCAAAGGATGATCCCACATTTGTCTCCCAGTTTACAGACAAACCCCTGGATGCCAACCTGGCCCTGAAATCAGACAATGGCTCCATTGATGCCATGTCCGGTGCCACCATTACATCCAGGGCTGTGACCCTGGCAGCCATCCAGGCCCAGAATCTTTACAAAAACCTGAAGCCCGAAATTTTAAAGCAGATGCCATAAGGCAAAAAAGGAGATACAAAAACATGGCACAATCTTTGGCAAAAGAATTTACTAAAGGGCTGTGGGCTGAACTGCCTCCTTTCAGACTTGTGCTGGGTCTCTGCCCGGTGCTTGCCGTGACCAAGACGGTTGAAAACGGCATCGGCATGGGAGTGGCCACCACATTTGTGCTGGTTTTTTCCAATCTGCTGGTGTCGCTGCTGCGGAACATCATCCCGCCCAAAGTCCGGATTGCCTGCTATATTGTCATTATTGCCACATTTGTCACCATTGTGGAACTGGTCATGCAAGCCTATACCTATCCCTTGTTTTTGAAACTGGGAATTTTTATTCCCTTGATCGTGGTCAACTGCATTGTACTGGGAAGAGCAGAAGCCTTTGCCAGCAAAAACAATCCGGTGATGGCCATTGCAGACGGACTGGGTATCGGTATCGGCTTTACACTTTCCCTTGCCGCCCTGGGTGCCGTGCGGGAGTTTCTGGGTGCCGGCACGATTACCATCTGGGGAGGAAATCCCGTGTTTGCCATGCCGGAAAGCTTTCACGCATTCTCCTTTATGGTGGAAGCCCCTGGAGCGTTTGTGGCCCTGGGACTGATGCTGGCATGCATGAACCTCATAGGCAGCAAATAAGGAGAAACCCCATGGAATATTTTGAAATTGCCATCAGCTGTATTTTCATCAACAACATCCTCCTTGCCCAGTTTCTTGGCAACTGCCCCTTTCTGGGCACATCCAAAAAAATGGAAACCGCAGTGGGCATGTCAATGGCCGTGGTATTTGTACTGGTCATGGCAGGAGTCATTACCTGGTGTCTGGACACCTATCTGCTCAAGACCCTGAATGTGGAATATTTAAGAACCCTGTCATTCATTCTGGTCATTGCCTCTCTGGTCCAGTTTGTGGAAATGTTTTTGAAAAAGAGCATCCCGGGCCTGTATGCGGGCTTAGGAATTTTTCTGCCCCTGATCACCACCAACTGTGCGGTCATGGGTGCCTGTCTGCTGAATATCAGCAATGAATATACATTTACCAAAGCACTGGTGTCATCCTTTGCCTATGCTGTCGGATTCGGCCTGGCCCTGATTCTGTTTGCCGGGGTCCGGGAACGGATCAATCTGGGCCGGATACCCAAACCGTTGCAGGACACTTCCATCGGTCTGATCACCGCAGGCATCATTGCTCTGACTTTTACCTCTTTCAGGGGAATGGTGTAAAATAGTTTCAAAAAATGGTGCCAGGCCCTTGAAAACCCGTATAATAATCCTGCTGGGAGTCCTGATCCCGGCAGGATTATTTTTTTTGGTCACCGGCTTCTGGGTGTGGCATACGCTGCATACCCCTGTAAAAGTGGATGACAAAGAGATCATTTTTGTGATTGAACCCGGGCAGCACCTGAAGCAGATTGCCGAAAATCTTAAATCTTCAGGCCTGATTCCAAACGTGCTTGTTTTCCGGGCCTATGCCCGGTATCAGAAAGCCGCCACCCGCATTCAGGCCGGTGAACACCGGCTGTTTACACCGGCATCCCCTGCCCAAATCCTGGATCAACTGCTCAAAGCCCGGATCAAACTGTACCGGCTCACTGTTCCCGAAGGGCTGGACATGGCGGAAACCGCATCCGTGGTGGCGAAAACCGGCATGTGTGAGCCGGACCTTTTTTTAGCCCTGTGCCGGGATCCGGACGTCCTCGCAGACCTTGGCATCCCGTCCCACACAATGGAAGGATTTTTGTTTCCTGAAACCTATTTCTTTCCCAAAACCATCACCTGCCGTCAAATCATCGAAAAAATGGTGACCACGTTTTTTTCCGTGTACACGCCAGAGTGGGAAAAAAAAGCAGATGATCTGGGATTCACCCTCAAAGAAATTGTCACCCTGGCCTCCATGATTGAAAAAGAAGCCGGTGTGGCATCGGAACAGCCGTTGATCTCATCGGTGTTCCACAACCGGTTGAAAAAAGGCATGCGCCTGCAAAGTGATCCCACTGTGATTTACGGGGATACAACATTTGAAGGCCGGATCCGGACCCGGCATCTGCAAAGAAAAACCGAATACAACACCTACCAGATGCACGGCCTTCCCAAAGGCCCCATTGCCAATCCCGGGGCAAAAGCCATTGAAGCGGCCCTGTTCCCGGCTGAAAGCGATTTTCTGTTTTTTGTGTCCAAAAATGATAAAACCCACTATTTCTCCAAGACTTTGGCAGAACACAACCGGGCCGTCAGAAAATATCAGATCAACCAGTGATCCTGATCGTTTCCACCCACACCCGGTACATATCTTTTTACAGGCAACTCAGCCCCTTAATCGCTGAACTGGCGAAGATACACAATCACGGAACCGGACCGGGATTTTTTTTTACGCTCCCAGGCAAACCCCAGAACAATATCCTGGGTTTTTAACCGGGTCAAAAGGTCTTCGATGGTATCGGGCAGCACCGGCCCCAGATCGGAATGCAGCCCCTTGCCCACAATGATCCGCACGGTAAAATAGCCCTGAAGTTTGCAGGTGGTCAAAAAAGACCGGGCTTTTAACTGGGCGCCTAACGCGGTGAACCCATGCAGATCCAGGTCTTTTTCCGGAGGCGGATACCGCTTGATTCTTTTATGGTACGGCATGGGTTTAGAAGGTATTGATTGTTTTTTTTGCGGCGGTCTGGACAGATAGGATGCCAGCAACGCGGTAAAATCCTGTGCAGGGCCATCTTCGGCTTTTGGCGGGCACTTTTTTTCGCCGGTTCCGGCACATGAATCGGAAAACACCTGGTCCACCACGGGCAGTCCATGGCGGTTCACGGGCGGGGAGGTGTTTTTGCACGCAAACGAACGGGGGGTGTCGGATTTTCGGGTGAACGCCTTTAACAGGTCTTCATCCGGCCCCACCAGCGGCGGCTTGTATTTTCTTTTCTTTCCCATACAGGTCTTTGATTTTACGTTAATTTTGCCGATTTTTCAAGACAATGGCCTTAGTTTCTGTATTTGACTTTGCCCCCCCTTCCTGCTATTGTCTGACTCATGAAAATTGGGACCATTGTTGAATATATTGATCAACAAAAAATCATAACAGCAGTAATATTAAGCGAAAAAAAAGACAAGCTCAAGTTACTCAATGAAAACAGCCGGGAAGTCAGTCTTTCTGAAAAAAGACTGCTTCATGTCTCACAGGTATGCCTGGACGTCACCCAGCCCAGAAATCATCTGATCAACCAATTGAAAGCCACGGCCCAAACCCGCGGGCAATTGTCCGATCAGATCGATATATTTGAAATCTGGGAAATTCTTTACGAAGAATCTGAAAATATCGACCTGTCCGCCATGACGGTTTTCTGCTTTGATCCCCCGTTGTGCTGCGATCATGAAGCTGCGGTGATCCGGGCGGTTTTTTATGACCGCCTGTATTTCAAGTTCAATCAGAACTGTTTTTCTCCGTTTACACCGGCACAGGTGGATGCCAAAAAACGCCAGATTCAAGAAGCGGAAAAACGAGACCGCCTGATTCAGCAGGGGGTGGCCTGGCTGACCGCCATGCAGACGGAACCGGAAAAATCCTTTGATGCAGATCCCGACGTTCTGGAATGCCTGAAAGACTATTACCTGTTCGGAAATGACAGTGTTCATGCATCTTTAGCCAGACAGATGCTGAAAAACGCCGGCCTGACAACCCCGGACCCCTTGTTTCAATTTTTTGTCCGATCCAAAGTCTGGGATGTGGATGAAAACGTGGATCTTTTGTCCCTGGGCGTTCCCACCCGATTTTCTCCCCAAGTCAAGGCGGCCGGCCGCCTTCTGTCATCCTTGAGTTCCCGTGTCTATCAGGACCAGGGCCGGAAGGATCTGACCCAGGTGCCTCTGATCACCATCGACGGCCAGTCCACCCTGGATTATGATGATGCCATCAGCCTGGAAAACACGGACCAGGGCTATCGTTTGGGGATCCATATCATTGACGTGGGGGCGTATATCAAATCCGGAGATCCCATTGATATGGCGGCCCGGGAGCGGGCCAGTTCCATTTATATGCCCGATGACAAGCTGCCCATGCTGCCCGCAGATCTGTCCGATGATCTGTGCAGCCTCAAACAGGGGGAAATCCGGCCGGCCATCTCCACAATGATCCAGATGAGCCGGTTCTTTGAAATCCGGGATGTCCAGATTATCCCCAGCATCATTCAGGTGCATCACCAGATGAGCTACATGGAAGCCAATCTGCTGAACGGCAAGGATGATCCCATCACCAGCCTTCATAAAATCGCCACATTGCTCAGGGAAAAACGGCTCAAAGCCGGTGCGGTCCAGATCACTCTGCCGGAAGTCAATGTCTGGCTCGAAGACAACAAAGAGATCCGATATGCCAAGGTGGACCGGGAAAACCCTTCCCGGATGCTGGTTTCGGAAATGATGATTTTTGCCAATTCCCTGATGGCCAAGTTTCTGGCCGATCATCAGATGCCGGCAGTATTCCGGTCCCAGCCGCCCCCCAGCCAGCGGCTGTTCAATGGCATTGAAACGGCACTTTTGCCCAATCTCATGCAGCGCAGGCATCTGAGCCGGGCCATGGTCACCACCACCCCCCAGCCCCATTCCGGTTTGGGGGTCAAGGCGTACACCACGGCCACTTCTCCCATCCGCAGATACCATGATCTGCTCACCCAGCGCCAGATTAAAGCGGTGCTGGGTCTGAACCCGGCCTATTCAAAAAAAGATCTGGAAGAAATTCTGCAGGCCGTGTCCGTTCCCATGGCCAATGCCGGCCGGGTTCAGGGCGCCAGAAAACGGTACTGGCTGCTCAAGCTGCTGGAATCCATGCGGGGAGACAGCGTTGATGCCCTGGTGCTGGAATGCCACCGGGATCATTACAATATTCTGCTCAAGGAATTCATGCTGGAAGCCAGGCTGCCGTCCTCCGGGTTAAAACTCAAACAGGGAGATGCCATTCAGGTCACGGTCCAGCATGTGGATGCCCGACGGAATCAGCTGTCTTTGTTCTGTGTGTAACGGCCCCCCAACAATTTTTTAATGCTTGAAACTGCGCTGACCTGTAAACACCATGGCTGCGTCATATTCGTTGCAGGCCTGGATGGACTGATAATCATTCAGGGAGCCTCCGGGCTGAATCACCGCTTTGATCCCCTGGGACAGCCCCACATCAATGCCGTCCCGGAACGGGAAAAACGCATCTGAAATCATGGCCGCACCGGTCAATCCGCCCTTTTCTTCAGCCACCCTGGCATTAATTTCCTGTTTTTTGTCTTCATCTTTCAGATCCGCACAGGACTGTTGGTATTGTTCAAAACAATACCGGTCCGCCAGTTTGCGGTAAGCCTTGTCCACAGCGATCTGGGCCACGCCCACCCGGTCCTGCTCCCCCGTGCCGATGCCTACAGTCACATTGTCTTTGACATAGATCACGGAGTTGGAGGTGATGCCTGATTCCACCAGCCACCCGAACAGCATGTCCTCATATTCCCGGTCCGTGGGCGGCCGGTTCACTGAAAAGGTCTGCCCCTGATAATCCGTCACCGCCGGTATGAGATCTTCTCTGGTCAGGGCCTTTGGCACAAATGACCACTGGGCCACAACCCCGCCGTCCATCAGGCTTTTGAAATCCACCACCCGCTCTCCCACAAAACGCTGGAGCCGGTCCATGGCCTGGATGCGGATGACCCGCAGATTTTTCCGGGCGCCCAGGATATCCAGGACCCCGTCTTCAAATTCCGGTGCCACCACCACTTCGGCATACTGGGACGCGATGGCCTGGGCCGTGGCTTTGTCCACTGCCCGGTTCAACCCGATGCATCCGCCGAACGCCGCCACCCGGTCCGCCATATAGGCCCGGGTATACGCCGCCTCAAGACTGTGGGCCCGGGCCGCCCCGCAGGGATTGTTGTGCTTGACGATCACGGCACAGGGGGTGTCGGTGAAATACCGCAGAATATTCAGGCAGTTGTCCGCATCCGTCAGATTGGTTTTGCCCGGATGCTTGCCGGACTGGAGCAGCTCGATATCCGACACCAGGTGCTGTCCCGGCTGGATGGTCTTTGCATCGCCCAGAGTCAGGTTGCCGTTGACAAGGCGGTACAATGCGGCTTCCTGGCCCGGATTCTCTCCATAGCGAAGGCCTTTTTCGACCCCGTCAATCACCCAGGACACTTTTTCATAAAACAGGGTCTGCCGGGTATTTTCCTCCACAAAAGCGATTTCCATGCGGGAGGGAAAATGGTCATCCATAATGGTTTTATACATTTTTTTAAGATCATCAGACATGATTCAAACTCCTGGTTGATAACATGATAAAAGTGCAGTGCCGGCTGTGCCGGCCAGATAATCGGCAATGGCCCGGTCATAGGCGGCCGTGTGCGCAAAAGCCCGGGCCGCCAGATCATACCGGTCCGCCAGGGTCAGACATCCCTTGCCGGCGGTGAGTTTTTCAAGAATTTTAGAATAGTCTTCCGGGTTGGTCACGGATGCCACCCGGATAAAATTTTTGGCAGCGGCCCGGATCATGGTGGGGCCTCCGATATCGATATTCCCCCGGGCATTTTCCAATGTCATGTCCGGCCGGGCAATGGTTTGGGCAAAAGGATAGAGATTGACCACCACCATGTCGATGGGCCGGGCTTTGGTCCGCACCAGATCCGCCTGATGGGCCTGGTTATAGGTCTCTGTCAGCAATCCCAGATAAATCTTGAAATCCAGGGTTTTTACCAGACCGCCCTGGGTTTCAGGCTGGCCCGTGTAATCAGATACCTGTTGCAGATGCATGTCGGCCCCGGGCCCCAGAATCTCTTTGATCCGTGAAAATGTACCGCCCGTGGACAGGATCACCAGATCCGGGTTCACGGCAATCATGCCCGGAATCAATGTATCCAGCCCGGATTTATCCGACACGCTCACCAGCAGGGTGTTGATCTTCACTTGATCATCCACTTTTTCCACCACATTTTTTGCCATTATATTATCCTTTCATTTATCTCGTAAAATCGTGATGTTCCATACCACGCAGACCCGTCTACGTCAAGCAGTGAGGCACCCGGCACTCGTCGCTGATGACAGCGGAGCCCCGGTGGGGGGTGTCTTGCTGACGGACTGTCGGAGCCACCCCGTGGATTCCTGTCCGGCAGTAAGACACCCCCACCGGGGCGGCCTTATGCCTCACACTTTAAAATTCCGCTACATGGGCCTGCCTGTCAGGTTCAAAAATATTTTATTTTGACATTTTTCCGGGTATGAAAGACAATAACGGCAATCATTCACCCCATTCACGGAGAGGTTCATGATTCCATTGAAAATGAAAGCCCTGCTGCAAAAGGTCCTGCCGGACAAAATGTGGCAGAACCGGCTGATCAAGGACGGCCCGCTCCGGTTCATGGAATTCGGCCCCCTGGATGTGGACCGGCTTCAGCGTCTGGGCATCCGGGTGGACCGTTTAGGTCCCCGGCTGGTGGTCTGCATGTGGGATGAGGACAGCCCGCTGGAGATCGGCGGGTTTCTGGTGGTGGACAACCTGGCCATGGGGCAGCCGGCCATGGGCGGCACCCGCATGCTGCCGGACGTTACCCCGGACATCATTCACAATCTGGCCCGGGGCATGACATTGAAAAATGCGGCCGCAGCCCTGCCCTTTGGGGGAGGAAAATCCGGTATTGTCCGCCCCGAAGATCTCACCCCGGCTGACCGGCCTGCCGTCATCACCGGATTCGGGCGGCTTTTGAAACGATACCGCAAAATCTATATTCCCGGCCCGGATGTGGGCACCAATGATGCGGACATGAAACGATTCGCCATTGAAAACGGGCTCAACAACGCCGTATCCAAACCCGCGGATATGGGCGGAAACCGGATCGATGAGCTGGGCGGGGCTGCCAACGGGGTGGTGGTGGCGTTCAAGACCCTGGTAAAACAGCTGCCCCGGCTTAAAAATCTGCCCCAGTTCCGGCACCTGACCCTTCCCTCCTTGAAAGACCAGACCATCCTCATCCAGGGATTCGGTGCGGTCGGGGCCCATGTGGCCCGGATCTTTCACGAATATGATCCGCACACGCCTCCGGTCATCAAGGGCATCAGTGATGCCCACGGGTTTCTGATGAATGAAAACGGTCTGCCCTGGCAGCAGCTGTTTGACCTGTGGAAACAGTTTGGTGAAGTGACCCGGCGCTATTTTCATGACACCATCCTCCACGGCACACAAAACACCGACCCCCGGACCATTTATTCCAGCTGTGCCGACAACCTGCTCAGGGAATCCGGGTTCTGCCTGATACCGGCGTCTCCGGTATCCAACTATCTGGATGTGGACGCAAGTTCGAACCCGTCCATGACCGTGGACCGGATGGGACACTGGCAGATGATTGTGGAAGGCGCCAACACCTATTCTCCTGATCCGGCGAAAAAAGCGGCCCGGCGGCACATGGAACGCCATGTATACCGGGACAAAGGGGTGCTCATTGCCAAGGACTTTCTGGTGAATTCCGGTGGCGTGATTTATGCGGCCCACGAACGCATGATTCCCACCCCGGATGACCTGCTGATTCCCAAAGACATTCTGGGACATTCTAAAAAAATCGATGCCTGGCTGCACAAAAACCAGGAGGCGTTTGCCCAACTGGCGGAAATCCGGCGGAAAGCGGCCGTGGAAAAGCTGGAAACCGTGATCCGCAACAATATGGAAGAACTCATTGACGGCCTGTGCAAGGATGCGGACAGTCTGCCCTGTGACGTGGCTGAAACTATCAGCATCCGGCGCATCGCATCCATGGAAAAAACCAGGACGGCCAAAGATGTCATGGAAGACGCCCCCACCATCGGTGTGGACCGGCAGATCGCGGATGCGGCCAGACTGCTGGTCAAATCCCGGGTATCCATTGTCAATGTGGTGTCTGAAACAGGCAAGCTCATCGGCATTGTCACCAACTGGGACATCACCCGGGCCATGGCCTCCCACCTGCCCATGGATGCGCCTTTAACCCGGGTGATGACAACAGACGTGATCGCTACCGGCCCGGACACCCCGATCTTAGACTGTGTCAGGATGCTGGAAAACCACGAAATATCAGCCATGCCCATTGTAAAAAAAGACCGGGTGGCAGGCATTGTTTCCGGAGATATCCTGGCGAAAAAAACCTTGTTCCGGCTGCTCCAGACCATGGATTGAAAAAAGACTTCCCCGTTTATGCGACTCTTACTGATTATTCTGGCCCAGTTTCTGTCCGGTTCCATCTGGTTTGCCGCCAATGCCGCGTTTTTTGACCAGCAGTTTTTACTGTCTGCCGTGCAGGCGGGATTTATTGCCGGCACCTTGAGCTTTGCATTCCTGAATCTGTCGGATCGGTTTCCTCCGGTAAGGGTATTTTTCGTCTGTGCACTGGCAGGTGCCATGTTCAATCTGGGAGGTGCCCTGCTTCCCCCTTCCCGGGGAATTCTGCTGGCTTCCCGGTTTTTATGCGGCATCTCTCTGGCCGGTATCTATCCCGTGGGCATGAAAATTGCGGCATCCTGGTATCCCGACACCCTGGGACGGGCTTTGGGTTTTCTGGTGGGGGCCCTGGTTTTAGCGTCCGGGTTTCCCTATCTGATCAAAGCGGTTCACTGGCAGGGAGACCCGGGAATGATCCTGTGGATAACCAGTGTGTCATGCCTGGCCGGCGGACTGATTCAGGTTTTTTTTGTGGGGGACGGGCCGTTTCTGCCCAAGGGATCTCCTTTTGACCCCAAAGTGATCCGTTACCTGTTTGTGAATCCTTATTTTAAAGCGTCGGCTTTAGGCTATTTCGACCATATGTGGGAGCTGTACGCGGTCTGGGCAACCATACCGATTCTGTTTTATGCCATAATTCCAGATCAGGCGGACATGTGGGCGTTTATTTTTTTTGGGGCCGGGTTCATGGGATGTGCTGCCGGGGGCATGCTTTCCCTGAAATGGGGCAGCCGGCGGGTGGCCGGCACGGCCCTGATCATATCCGCGCTATGCTGCTTGATGTCACCGGCTTTTCTTTATTTGCCCCGCCCAGTGGCTCTGGGCGTGATTCTGTTATGGGGTATGGCTGTGGTGGCGGATTCTCCCCAGTTTTCCTCTTTAAACACCCGGTTTGCCCCGGCCGGATATGTGGGCTCCGCGTTAACACTGGTCAATTGCATCGGATTTGTCATCACCATTTTTTCCATTGAACTGGTGACGTTCTGGATCCGGCACTGGGGAATCGACACGGCATTTCTCTGCCTGACACCCGGCCCTGTGATGGGATGGATCTGGCTGAACAAAAAAATCCCGGGTTGAGTTTTCATGCAAAATTGCGTATGACCATTTAAAAACCAAATCCAAGGAGGATTGTATGCCAGCTGACGTTTTTTTCATGGATCTGACTGCCACATCCCGGGAAAACCTGCCCGGAAAACTGGGCCGGCTCTTAAAAAAAGCCGGAATAAAAAATATTTTAGGCAAAAATGATCACACGGCGGTCAAACTTCATTTTGGTGAGCAGGGCAATACCGCCTATATCCGGCCGGTCTTTATCCGGAAAATCATTGAAACCATCCGAACGACGGGTGCACAGCCGTTCCTGACCGATGCCAACACCCTGTACGTAGGCACCCGGTCCAATGCCGTGTCCCATATCAAAACCGCCATTGAGAACGGTTTTTCCTATTCGTCCATGGACAACGCGCCCATCATCATTGCCGACGGCCTGCTGGGCAAAAGTGAAACCCCGGTGCCTGTGAAACTGAAAAACTGCGAACAGGTGTATATCGGGTCCGAAATCATGCAGGCAGGAGCCCTGATTTCCGTGGCCCATTTCAAAGGCCATGAACTGAGCGGATTCGGCGGCACCATCAAAAACATCGGTATGGGATCAGCTTCGCGCCGAGGAAAACTGGACCAGCACTCCAATGTGTCGCCTAAAATCAAGCGCAAAACCTGTATCGGATGCGGGGAATGCGCGGCCCACTGCCCGGGGGAAGCGATTTTTCTGGAAGACAAGAAAGCCTATATCACAAAAGAAAAATGCATCGGATGTGCGGAATGCATTGTCCGGTGTCCCACGGGGTCCATTAACATCAACTGGAACCAGACTATTCCGGTGTTCATGGAAAAAATGGTGGAATATACCTATGGAATCGTGAAAAACAAGCCCGGTAAATGCCTGTTCATCAATTTCATCACGGACATCGCCCCCAAATGCGACTGCCTGTCCTATACGGAATCCCCCATTGTCAACAATATCGGGGTGGTGGCATCCCTGGATCCCGTGGCCATTGACCAGGCCAGCGTGGATCTGGTGAATCAGCAGCCGGGCCTGCCCCATACTGAGTTAAAGACCTGCCTGGCCCCGGGGGAAGACAAATTCCGGGGCTTGTATCCGGATGTGGACTGGTCCCATCAGCTGGCTTATGCGGAAAAGATCGGACTGGGGACCCGGGATTACAAGCTGGTGAAGCTGAAAACCCTGGCGTATAAGAAATCATGAGGTAATGACCGATCTGCAGACATTTCCAGGTTTGGCAGCAGTGTTTCCTGAAACTTTGAGAATGCCATAGCATTTAATCAGTTATCTTATATTTTTCTTTGAGGATTTTGCGTTCATTTTCCGGAAGAGACTGCATATATTTTTTCCAGCCAGGGCACCAGTTTGTATGCCACCGCCATAACCGCCCGAGCAGGGATGCCGGGTTGTCATCATATTTTTTGCGGAACCGGCAGGTACTGCAATTGGATTGTGCCATTTACGTTCTCCTTGTCTTCAGATAAACACACCGGCCGATCAACTCTTTAAAACAGTTATCCTCCATCAATCTCATATGCCCCGTTGATCTGAAGTGCTGCTTTTAGTGCCTGTTCCAGAAGTTCCAGTTTTTTAAGAGACAATTTGCCGATAAAGTGTATTAACAGGGATTTTGGTATGCTGATCAGCTCATCGCAATGAATGGCGCTGTCGTGTTTAAGGCCTTCGTCAATGCCGACAGGCACCTGAGTTGAAAGGCCGTCATAAGAAGTGTAAACAGGGGCACAGATCACTGTCGAGAACCTGGATTCAATCAGAATCTGACGGCTTACCACAACAAAAGATCGATATTTTTTTGGATCCCGGGATGAAGGACGTCTGATTCTGTATAGATCACCCCGTCTCATATAGGGACCTGATAACCCAGCACATCCTCCGCCTCATGATTGAGCGCATCTGCATGTTTATTGATAATTTCAAGGTCACGCAGCTCTGCCTCTTTTTTTTCAAGATGCTCAATAAAAACACGGGCCGCTGTTTCTATAAAATCCGACCGGCTTCTGTAGGCTCCCATATGCGCATCAATGGCCCGCAATATGTCCTGGGATAATGTAATGGATGTCTTGGTTTTCATACCACTTTTATACCGCCACATATACCCTGGTGTCAATTGAAAATAATGCCCCCCCATGCACGACAGTAGCCCCCGATGGGGGTGCCTTGCTGACGGACTGTCGGAGCCACCTTGTGGATTCCTGGCCGGCAGTAAGGTGCTCCCATCGGGGGCGGCATCCATGCTCACCTGACGTTATTTTCTTTTACTCACGATCCAATGGCAGATATTTTATCCCATACTGGATAATCATCTCCATGTCTGGCATAATGCCGGGGTTGCTGTCAAACCCGATAAAAGGAACTGCCCGATGGATATGCCGGATACCACCTTGCTGCCGTATGTGATGAACCTGCTGTATATTCTGACAGGTGTGGCTCTGATCTATGTGACCGCCACGTTGTTTCTGACCTGGCTGGTGCAGCAGATTCCCAGAAACCCGGTCACGGATCCGCCCCGGTGGGGAACGGTTACCGACATCCGGATACCGGCCATTGACGGCGGATATCTGGAGGTATGGCGCATCGACCCCAAAGGTCCGTCCCGGGGCATTGTGGTGTTTGCCCATGGCTGGGGTAGAAACCGGGACCGGATGGTGAAACGGGCAAAAATCTTTGCCCAGTGGGGATTTACCACCGTGATCCACAGCGCCCGGGACCATGGCAATTCCAGTTCCAGACAATGCATGAACGCGGTGCGGTTTGCCCAAGATATTGAATCGGTCATCCAATGGGTAAATGAACCCGTGCTTCTGTACGGCCATTCCGCCGGATCCGCCGGTGCCATCATTGCTGCGGCCCGGCATCCGTCCATGGTGCGGCTGCTGTTTCTGGAAGCTTCCTATGCCCATACAAAAGAGGCCCTGTTAAGCCTGTACCGCTGGTTCAACCCGGTCTTCGGCCGGCTGTTCGGCCCCATGATCGTGCTGTGGATGCGCATTCTGTACCGGGGCGCCACTGAAACCTACAGCCCGGCCCGGGTGGCACGGCGCATCCGCATGCCGGTCATGCTCATTCACGGGGAAAAAGACCGGCGGTTTCCCTTATCCTTTGCCATGACACTTAAACACAGTTTTGTTCATGAAAAGGTAGCCTGCTATATTGCCAAAAACGCCGGCCACAGCGATGCCAGCAAAACAAAAGAATACGGCCCGACGGTCAAATCTTTCATTAATCGCTATCTGGTTGATAAAGGTTGACTGATATCCATTAAATCGCGTATTATCCTCTGCTGTATATAATTTATTAACCACCTGACATTTAAAATTATTAAACTTTAAAAAAGGAGTGACCCGGGATGAAAAAGTGGACCCTGTTACTGCTGATCTGTTCCATTGCGATGCTGGGCTTTTCAGCAAATACTGTTGGTGCGGAAGACAAAAAAATCAAAGCCGGATTTATCTATGTGGGGCCGGTGGGAGATTACGGCTTTTCCCATGCCCATGATCTGGGCCGGAAATTTGCCGAAGAAAAACTGGACTGGCTGGAAACCGTGTATGTGGAATCCGTGTCAGAAGCGGACAGTGACCGGATCATTGACCGCCTGGTCCAGCAGCAGAAATGTGATGTGGTGTTCACAAACAGCTTCGGGTTTATGGATTCCACCGTCAAGGCTGGAGAACGCTATCCGGACAAGATTTTCATGCATTGTTCCGGGTTCAAGCGCTCCGATAACGTGGGCACCTATTTCGGGGATCTTTACCAGATGTACTACCTGAACGGAATCATGGCCGGCGCGTTGACCCAAACCAACAAAATCGGGTATGTGGCGGCATTTCCCATTCCTGAACTGATCCGGCACATCGATGCCTATGCCTTAGGGATTAAAGCAGTCAACCCGGAAGCCAAAGTTCATGTCAAATGGATCTATGCCTGGTATGGGCCGGACAAAGCCAGAGAAGCGGCCGAGTCCCTGATTGCCGAAGGATGTGATACCCTGGCGTTTACCGAAGACACCCCTGCCGTCATTGAAGTGGGCCAGGAACACACGGAAAAAGGCAAACAGATTTATACCTTCAGCCACTATTCCGCCATGCAGCCTTATGGCGAGGATTCCGTGGTATCCGGCCAGTTCATGAACTGGGGCGGTATGTATGTCAAAATCCTGGAAGATATCCAGTCCGGCAACTGGACCAATGAAGATATCTGGTGGCTGGCAAAGGAAGGCGCTGCCATTTTGGGGGGCAATGAAACCGATCCCATCAACCCCAAATTTGTGGATGATCTGAAACAGGCCATGGTCCAGACCGAAGAATTCGGTGAGATTTCCGCGTATGATCTGGTGATGACACGCTATGACCAGATGAAACAGGGTGTGGATGTATTTGACCCGTTTGTCGGTCCCATCTCCGACAACAAAGGCAATCTTCAGATTCCGTCAGGAGAACGCGCCTCCAAAGACGATCTGTTGAGCATCATGTATTATGTGGACAATGTAGAAGGCACCATCCCCCAATAATTCCAATCTTAAGGCCGGCCGGGCTTGCAAATTCCGGCCGGCCTTACCCGCATTCTTATGAAAAAAATACAGCGCCTTGAAATGGATGGCATCAGCAAATCCTTTCACGGCATATCTGCCAACAAAGACATTCACCTGTCTGTGGCATCCGGAGAGATTCTGGGTCTGTTAGGAGAAAACGGCGCCGGCAAGACCACGCTGATGAATATCCTTTACGGGCTTTACCAGCCGGATGCGGGGCAGATCAGAATCAACGGGCTGCCTGTGCAGCTCACCACGCCGCTGGACTCGATTCTCCACGGTATCGGCATGGTTCACCAGCATTTCATGCTCATTCAGAATCACTCGGTCATTGAAAACATTGCCCTGGCATATAAAGATACCCCGTTTTTTTTCCCGAAAATCAAACTTCGGGAAAAAATAAAGCAGTTTTCCCGGCAATTTGATTTCACCATTGATCTGAATAAAAAAATCTGGCAGCTGTCCGCCGGAGAACAGCAGCGCGTGGAAATCATCAAAGCGCTCCTCAACGGCGCGGATCTGCTGATTTTAGACGAACCGACTTCCGTGTTGACGCCCAGGGAAATTGAAGAACTGATCGCCATCTTGCGGCGCATGAAACAAGACGGTCATTGTGTAATTTTCATTTCCCACAAACTGGACGAAATCATGACCATCTGCGACCGGGTCACCGTGCTTCAAAAGGGCCGGATCGTGGGCGGGGCAGACACCCTAAAAACCGATAAAAAAACCCTGGCCCGGATGATGGTCGGGCGGGATGTGGTTTTTAACATCAACAGAGAAACCCTGGTCCGGGGCAACCCCGTGCTGCACGCAGACCAGATTCATGTGACCGGAGACATGGGGCTGCCGGCGGTGAAAGGCATCAGTTTTGATCTATATGAAAATGAAATTTTCGGCATTGCCGGTGTGGCCGGAAACGGGCAGCGGGAACTGGCGGAAGCCATCACAGGTATCCGAAAAATCGACAAAGGGCAGGTGAGTATCAACGGCAAAAATATCACCAACCTGTCTCCGCGCAAAATATATGATCACGGGATTTCCCATGTTCCTGAAGAACGCATCCGGTTCGGCATTGCCCCGGGTCTGTTCCTTTATGACAATGCCATCTTGAAACAGCATCACTTAAAAAAATTCTCCCGGGGACATTTTCTCAGATACCAATATATCAAGGATCACACCCGGAATCTTGTGACGGCATTCAACGTGTCCACCCCTTCCATTAACAGTCAGATCAGAAACCTGTCCGGCGGCAATATTCAGAAACTGATTCTGGGGCGGGAAATCAGTGAACAGCCCCAGCTGCTGGTGGCGTCCCACCCCACTTACGGCCTGGATGTGGGGGCCACGGAATTTTTACGCCAGCATCTGCTCAGACTGCGCAGCCAGGGCAGCAGCATTCTGCTGTTTTCCGAAGATCTGGAAGAGATTTTTGAGCTTTGCGACCGGATCGGTGTGCTTTTTGCCGGTGAATTCATGGGCATTTTTGATTCCCATGATGATCGTCTGTGTGATATCGGCCTGATGATGGCCGGATCCAAACGGTTCTGATTTTTAATTTTAATAGAGTGGTCCCATGATACATATCACATCCACAGACAGATACCGGATCACCCGCTGGCGGGTCGTGATGACCAATATCTTATCTTTGGCCGCAGGACTTGGGGTCATCAGCATTATTTTCATGATAGCCGGGGTCAATCCTTTGTTCGCCATTTCAGAAATTTTCCAGGGATCGTTCGGTTCTGTCTACGGGTTCAAGGAAACCGTTACCAAAGCCATCCCCTTGATACTCATCGGCGCCGGCCTGACCCTGGCCTTCCGGGCCAAGTTCTGGAATATCGGGGCTGAAGGCCAGTTGCTCATGGGGGCGATCTTTGCCACCTGGACCGGTCTGACCTTTGGAGACACCCTGCCTGCCTGGGGCATTATTCCGCTGATGTTTGCCGCCGGTTTTCTGGGTGGTGCGCTGTGGGGCATCATTCCGGCCATTTTAAAAATCAAATATGCCATCAACGAAGTGATCTCCACGCTGATGCTCAATTATATCTGTGCCCACATCCTGACCATGCTCATCGTCGGCCCCTGGAAAGGGGGCACCCGGTTCGGATTTCCCGGCACGGATTCCCTGCCGGAAGCAGCGATCCTCAGTGTGATTCCCGGATCCCGGATCCACTATGTCACACTGATTCTGGCCCTGGCCTGTGCCGCCATTCTGACCATGATCATTTACTGGACCCGGTTCGGATATGAAGCCCGGGTGGTGGGGGAAAATCCGGAAGCCGGCAAATATGCGGGCATCGATTTTCTGAAAACCACCCTGATCCTCATGGCCATTTCCGGCGGACTGGCCGGCATGGCCGGTGTGGGGGAAGTCGCCGGCATTCATCAATACTTAGGGTATCCGGATTCCATGTCATCGGGATATGGATTCACCGCCATTATCGTGGCATGGCTGGCCAAACTCAACCCATTGTATACCGTCTTATCCGGCCTGTTTTTTGCGGGAATTCTGGTGGGGGGGGATGCCATCCAGATTTCTTTGGGACTGCCCGCCGCCACCGTGGACATCGTCAACGGCACCCTGTTGATCTTTCTGATCATGGGCGATTATTTTCTGAACCATAAAATTTCCATCACATTTTCAACCCGATAGGAATCCCGACCATGGAAGAGATCATCATATCAACACTTCAGCGCACCCTGGTGGCGGGCACACCGCTGCTTTTAGCCACCACCGGGGAAATCATCTGTGAACGAAGCGGGATCCTCAACCTGGGCGTGGAAGGTGTCATGGCCTTAGGAGCCGTCACCGCCTTCATTGTCACCATGACCACGGGGTCCCCCTGGCTGGGGGTGCTGGCGGCACTGGTCGCGGGCATGGTCATTTCCATCATCCATGCCGTGGCATCGGTGACCCTTCAGGCCAACCAGGTGGTGTCGGGCCTGGCGTTGACCATGCTGGGACTGGGCCTGTCCGGCATGGTGGGAAAACCCTATGTGGGCAAACCGCTGACCATCAAAATGGAAAATATCACCATCCCCGTTCTGTCGGATATTCCTTTCATCGGCAAGGCCGTGTTCAGTCAGAGTCCGTTTTTTTTCCTGGCCATTGCATTGGCCTTAGGTGCCTGGTTTCTGCTGGAAAGAACCCGGCTGGGCATCCAGATCCGGTCCACGGGAGAAAATCCCAAAGCCACGGAAACCCAGGGCGTGAACGTATTTTTAATCCGATATCTGTCCGTGATCATCGGCGGCGGTTTTTCAGCGCTGGCCGGGGCCCATTTGTCCATTTCCTATTCCAAATCCTGGATCGAAGGCATGACCGCAGGAAGGGGCTGGATTGCCATTGCCCTGACCATTTTCGCGTTGTGGAACCCGGGCCGGGCCATCTGGGCCGCATTTCTGTTTGGTGGGATTTTCGTGGTCCAGTATCTGATGCAGCCTTTGGGGATATCGCCGAATTTTTTAGCCATGCTGCCTTATATCGCCACATTGTTGATTCTTTTGCTCATCAGCCTGAAAGACCCCAGAAAACTCAATGCCCCTGCCATGCTTTCCACGCCGTATAAAAGAGGCGAGCGCTGATATTTATTTTGATTTTTGGTTTTTTATGATAATTATCATATATAATCCTTCAACCAGAAATCAGGTACCCTGTTTTTATGAAACGCATCAGTGCAATAACAGCCATTTTTTTTATGGTGATGACTTTTTTACCCGCACCGGCAACTGCCATCTCCATACCGGATGAATTGGAACTGGCGGATGAATTCATGGAGATGATTCACCGGCAGCAGGTCATTTTAGATGATCCTGCGGCCAATCATCTGATCAATGAAATCGGGCGGCATATATTGGCACAGCTGCCGCCCCAGCCTTTTAATTTTTCTTTTTTTCTCATCAATGACGGCACATTCAATGCCTTTGCCAGCCCCGGAGCGAACATCTTTGTGCACCGGGGATTGATCACGGCCCTTTCCAGCACGGATGAACTGGCCGGAATTCTGGCCCATGAAATCGCCCATGCCGTCAGCCGGCATGTGTCCCAATCCATTGACCGGTCCAAACTGGTGAATATGGGCACCCTGGCCGGGGTGGTGGCCGGCATTATCGTGGGCTCGGCCGGCGGCGGCGGAGAAGCGGCCCAGGCCCTGACCATGGGATCCATGGCCGCCGGATATTCATCCATGCTCACCTATACCCGGGAAAATGAAACCGAAGCCGACCAGAAAGCCTTTACAATGCTTCAGCAAACCTGCTTTTCTCCAAAAGGATTGCTGGACAGTCTCAATGAACTGAGGGCAACGGATTACATAGGCATGGAAGGTATTCCGGATTATTTCAAAACCCATCCCGGCACGGGTTCACGCATCGCCCATCTGTCCGCGCTGCTCTCGGATTACACCCATGCCCCCCCGGCAAAGAATACCTCCCCTGTCACCTATAACTACGATATGGTCAAATACCGGATCATCGGGTTGTACGAACCCGTTGCCGACAGTATTAAAACCATTGAATCCCGAATTTCCCAGGATGCTTCCAACCCGGCACTGTATTATGGGCTGGGCCTGTTGTATGCCAGGGAAAACCGGCGGGATCAAGCCATTGTCCAGCTGCAGAAAGCCCTTTCGTTCAATCTCATGGACCCGCTGATTCTTCTGGATTTAGGGCGCATCTACGCCCTTGATGGCCAGTATGACAAAGCCATGAATATCCTGCCGGGAATCCAGTCCGATCCGGTTCTGGGAACTTGGGCCCGGTACTATCTGGCCGTGGCCCAGCTGGAATCCGGGGATGTGCCGTCAGCCCAACAGAACCTAACCCGGGTCATCGAGACATCCCCGAAATCTTTTCCCAGGGCCTATTATCACCTGGGTGCCATCATGTCCAAAAAAAACAGGATTGCCCTGTCCCACTATTATTTGGGGATCTATTATGATCTGGTGCAGGATTCAAAAAATGCGACCCGCCATCTGAAACGGGCGATAGACCAGGGATTGGATGATCCGGATACAAAGACCGATGCAGAAGACCGCTTAAAACGGATCTCCTCCGGCAAACGCCCGTCCTGACAACCTCATCACACCCGGTCGAACCGGTCGAATTTCATGCTGAATGTTCCCCGGCCCTGGGTGGCGGAACGCAGGGCTGTGGAATACCCGAACATTTTGGCCAAAGGCACCACAGCATGGATGATCTGGATATTGGCTTTCGGGGCAATGGATTCCACTTTCCCCCCCCGGGAATTGAGATCGGCAATGGCGTCTCCCATATAGGTGTCCGGTACAAACACCTCCACCTGCATGATCGGTTCCAGAAGCGCCAGGGATGCACTTTCCAACGCCTCTTTGCAGGCCATGGACCCACACACTGAAAATCCCAGTTCCGTGGATTTGCCTTCCTCAAACGCCCCGCCCAGCAGAACGATTTCCACATCCACCAGCGGATATCCCTTGAGATACCCGCCTTCCAGGCTTTCCCGGATACCTTGTTCAATACCGGGCACAAATTGAGGCGGAATCTGGGTTTCAGGGGCCTTGTTCCTGAAAAGAACGCCGGTTCCCCGGTCCTGGGGTTTGAGCTGAATTCGGACCTTGGCGTAATGGGATTTGCCGGAAATCTCCCGGTCAAACACGGCCTCACCCGTGGCCGGCGCTGTGACCACCTCCCGGTACACCACCTGGGGATTGCCCACATTCACCTGGGTGTTGAACTCCTTGCGCATCCTTGAAATAATGATCTCCAGATGCAGTTCTCCCATACCCGACAGAATCGTCTGGCCCGTTTCTTCATCTTTGGACACCTTGAGTGTCGGATCCTCGATGGTGAATTTTTCAAGGACCATGTCCAGTTTTTCCTGATCCGCATGGGTTTTCGGTTCGATGGCAATGGAAATCACCGGATCTTCGTATTTCATTTTTTCAAGAAACACGGGGTGATCCACCGAGCACAAGGTATCACCGGTTCCGGAATCCTTCAATCCCACAATGCCCACGATATCCCCGGCAGAAGCTTCTTTGAGACGTTCCCGCTTGTTGGCGTGCATCAGCAGGATCCGGGACAATTTTTCCTTTTTCTTGAGCACGGGGTTGTACACGTCCGACCCGGCTTCGATTTTCCCTGAATAAATTCTGGCAAAAGACAGTTTCCGGCCTTCGATCATGGAAACCTTAAAAATCAACGCAGCCAGGGGACCGTTTTTTTCCGGGGGAAAATCAAGGGGATCACCGGTTTCAGGATGGATGCCCCGCACCGGGGGCACATCCAGGGGACTGGGAAGAAAATGCGCGATGGCATTGAGCAGCGGCTGAATGCCTTTGTTTTTCAAGGCACTGCCGCACAGCACAGGCACCAGTTTGTGGTTGATGGTGGCTTTCCGGACGGCAGCGATCAGATCGGCCCGGGTAATTTCCTCTTCTCCCAGGTATTTTTCCATGATGGCATCATCTTCTTCGGAAACCGACTCCAAAAGTTTTTCTCTGTATTCCATGGCCAGGTCCGCATATTCTGAAGGGATCTCATCCACCACATATGTGGCGCCCAGGCTTTCATCATCCCAACGGATCTGTTTCATGTCGATGAGGTCGATCACCCCGTCAAACTGATCTTCCGCGCCCATGGGAACCTGAAGCAGCACGGGATGGGCCCCCAGTTTTTCCTTGATGGATGCCACAGCCCCGAAAAAATCCGCGCCCGTGCGGTCCATTTTATTGATAAACGCCATTCTGGGAACCCGGTACCGGTCCGCCTGGCGCCACACGGTCTCCGACTGGGGCTCCACACCGCCCACGGCACAGAACACACCAATGGCGCCGTCCAGCACCCGCAGGGCCCGTTCCACTTCCACGGTGAAATCCACATGCCCCGGCGTATCGATGATCTGGATAGTGGACTGCTCCCACTGGCAGGTGGTCACGGCCGAGGAAATGGTGATCCCCCGTTCCTGTTCATCCTGCATCCAGTCCATGACCGCTTCGCCATCGTGGACTTCACCGATCTTGTGGGATTTTCCGGTATAATACAGGATCCGTTCCGTCACAGTGGTCTTGCCCGCATCGATGTGGGCCATGATGCCAATATTTCTGATCTTTGATAGGGTCTTTTTCTGCGTCATTGTTATATATCGATATCTTTGAATAATTGTGAAATTGTGCCGGCAACGGCGGTAAATCAAATGGTATTTGATACAGTATTGCCCGGGCACTGTCAAGAAAATAGCTTGCAAAAACCGGGATGGTTTAATAAAATTAACCTTCTTAACCAAACCAAACAATCTTGGATATCCCGGAACCATTAGAAACCATAATTTAAAATTTTTATAGTTAAGGATATGACCCGGATGTTTCCCGGATTTGAAAAAATTGTGGAAGAAAGAATCAAAACCGCCCAGAAAAAAGGCGCGTTTGATAATCTGGAGGGCAAAGGCAAACCCTTTGTTCTGGAGCCGGCCCATCCGGCGTCAGATGATTGCCGTCTGGCCTATAAAATGTTGAAAAATGCGGGGTATCTGCCCCCTGAAATTGAATTGAAGAAAAAAATCACCCAGGCTGAACTGCTGCTTGAAGCAACGGATGCCGCATCAGCCCGGCACCGGGAGATCACAAAAAAACTCAATTACCTGTTAACCAAACTTGATTTTCTCCGGGGCGGCATATCGCCGCTGATCACAGACAAATACCAGGAAAATATTATCAGAAAGTTATCATGAAGTTAAATAAAACCGACAAAGAAGGGGTGTTTAAAAATATATTCATCGCCTACTTTATTTTGCTGTTCCATGTGGTACTGCTGGCAGGCATTGCCGTCTTTGTGGTCCTGATCAAGGGATTTTTTGAGTATCTGCCCTGGATCATGGCAGGTGCTGGCCTGCTGGTGGCCCTTTGCGTATGGCTTGTGATCCGCCAGATGCGTAAAAATTCCGCACAGATTCAAGATATTTTATCCAATGAGCAGTTGACGCATCGAAATGTGGAAATCAGTTTCATGGGTGGTCTGGCATCTTTTAAAGTCAAATCCAATGCGGAAGACACCCGCCGTCTTTTGACGTATCCTGAGCCGGACAATCTTTCTCCGGATACCCGTTTGATTGAAACGGACACGGACAAGGCAGAACGCAAAATGAATCAACTGAATGCATTGTACGAAAAAGACCTGATCACCAAAGAGGAATTTGATCAAGCAAGACAATCCATTATCCAGGGATAAGGAAACGCGTATGAAAAAAATAAAACTCGCCCTGCTGGCCGGCGGCATCTCTTCGGAACGCTCCGTGTCGTTGAACAGCGGCAACCAGGTATTTGAAGCACTGGACAAGGATAAATATGACATTCTGCGGTATGATCCTAAAACCGATCTCAAACAGCTGGTCATGGATGCCCCTGACATCGATGCGGCCCTGATCATTCTCCACGGCCCGTTCGGAGAAGACGGCACGGTCCAGGGCCTGCTGGATCTGCTGGATATCCCCTACCAGGGGGCCGGGGTTCTGGGATCGGCCGTGGCCATGAACAAACTGCTGTCCAAGCGCCTGTATCAGACAGGGGGTATTCCCACCCCGGATTTTTGCTCCCTGACCGCCAATGATGCCGCGGACATTCCCCAACTGATCCGGGACTTAGGCCTGCCCCTGGTGGTGAAGCCCACCTGTGCCGGATCCAGCGTGGGCATGACCATTGTCAAAAAAGAAGCGGACATGGACCGGGCCATTCAGGAAGGATTTGCCCATGACGACACCCTGATTGTCGAAGCCTATGTCAAAGGCCTGGAGCTGACCTGCGGGGTCCTGGGCAATGACGATCCGACCGCCCTGCCCGTGATTGAAATCATTCCCGGCCAGGGCCATGAATATTTTGATTTCAACGCCAAATATGTGGCCGGCGAGACCGAAGAGATCTGTCCGGCCCGCATTGATGCCGATCTCACCCGCCGGGTCCAGGAACTGGCGGTCCGATCCCACCAGGCCCTTTTTCTCAAAGGCTATTCCCGCACCGACATGATGCTTGCCGGCAATGACCTGTTTGTCCTGGAAACCAACACCATCCCCGGTATGACCGCAACCAGCCTGTATCCCCAGTCAGCGGCCGAAGCCGGATATTCGTTTTCCCGACTGCTGGACACACTGATTCAACTGGCCATGGAAGAACACAAAAATAAAACCAAAAGGAGAGGTCAATGAAAATACTTGTCATAGGCGGCGGCGGCCGCGAACACACCCTGGTATGGAAAATCAGCCAGAGCCCCGTGGTTGAAAAAATTTTTTGCGCCCCCGGCAATGCCGGCACCCGGGATCTGGCGGAACCGGTCCCCATTGATGCCGAAGATATCCAGGCCCTGGCTGAGTTTGCCGAAAAAAATGAGATCGATCTGACCGTGGTGGGACCGGAAGGCCCCCTGGTGAAAGGAATTGCCGATGCGTTCGAGACAAAAGGCCTGGCCGTGTTCGGTCCCAGCAAAGCCGCAGCACAGCTGGAAGGCAGCAAAGTGTTTTCTAAAAACCACATGAACAAGTACAACATCCCCTGTGCCAGAGGAAAGGCGTTCACCGACCCTGCCAAGGCCAGGGCCTATGCCCGGTTTATAGGCGCCCCCTGCGTGGTCAAGGCCGACGGCCTGGCTGCCGGTAAAGGGGTGATCATCTGTGACACCCTGGAACAGGCGGATCAGGCCATCGAAGAGATGATCCTGGAAAACCGGTTCGGAGATGCCGGTGCCACCGTGGTGGTGGAAGAGTGTCTAAAAGGTGAGGAAGCCTCGTTTATCGCGCTGACCGACGGCAAAACCGTGCTGCCGCTGCCCGAATCCCAGGACCACAAACGGGCACTGGACAATGACGAAGGCCCCAACACCGGCGGCATGGGGGCATATTCTCCGGCCCCGGTCCTGGATCACATGCTGCGCACCAAAGCCATGAAAGAGGTGATGATTCCGGCGGTCCAGGGCATGGCAAAGGAAGGCACTCCGTTCAAGGGTGTGCTCTATGCCGGACTGATGGTGGACAAGGACAAGATCAAGGTCCTGGAATTCAACACCCGGCTGGGAGATCCGGAAACCCAGCCCATTCTCATGCGCCTGAAAAACGATCTGGTGCCGCTGATGGAAGCCTGCTGCAACGGGACCCTGCACCAGCATGCCGTGGAAATCGACCCCCGGGCCGCTGTATG
Source organism: Desulfotignum balticum DSM 7044 (assembly GCF_000421285.1). Taxonomy (GTDB): domain Bacteria; phylum Desulfobacterota; class Desulfobacteria; order Desulfobacterales; family Desulfobacteraceae; genus Desulfotignum; species Desulfotignum balticum. The sequence continues at coordinate 740,202 of NZ_ATWO01000001.1, read as the reverse complement.
CGTGGTGGTGTCTGCGGGCGGATATCCGGGAGCTTACAAAAAAGGCCATGCCATATCCGGCCTGGATGCGGCCAATGAGATCAAAGACACCATGGTGTTTCATGCCGGCACGACCATGGACGGCGATTCAGTGGTCACCTCAGGCGGCCGGGTTTTAGGGGTCACCAGCTTAGGTGATACGGTTCAGCAGGCCATTGATACGGCCTATACTGCCTGTGAAAAAATTTCTTTTACCGGGCATTTTTATCGCAAAGATATTGGTGCCAAAGCCGTGAAACGATTGTCCATCCCCCCCAAAGTCGGGGTGATCATGGGATCGGATTCCGATTTCAATGTCATGGAAAAAGCCCTGGTCATTTTAAAGCAGTTTGATATTCCCTATTACGTGACCGTGGCTTCGGCCCACCGAACCCCGGACCAGGCAGCCCGGCTGGCATCCCAAGCAAAAGAAGACGGGGTCCAGGTCCTGATCTGCGGGGCTGGACATGCGGCCCATCTGGCCGGTGTGATCGCGGCCCACACCACCTTGCCCGTGCTGGGAGTGCCCATTGATTCCTCGGCCCTCCAGGGGCTGGACGCATTGCTGGCCACCGTGCAGATGCCACCGGGCATTCCCGTGTCCACCATGGCCATCGGCAAGTCCGGGGCCCACAATGCCGGCATTTTCGCGGCCCAGATCATCGGCCTGTCCGACCCGACCGTGGCAAAAAAACTGGTGGCATTCAAAAAAGACATGGCTGCCAAAGTACAGAAAAAGGCCGCATCCTTTGCCTGAAACATCCACGCCGAGGCCTGAAGCCCGGCTGAAAAAACCGCTGCGGGTGATCCGGATCGATCCGGATCACCCGGCACCCCAAACCATTCACCAGGCTGCGGCATTGATCCAAAACCAGGGCGTGGTGGTTTTTCCCACCCAGGGCCTGTATGGTCTGGCAGCAGATGCCCGGGATTCTCTGGCCATCAAAAAAATATTTCACATCAAGCACCGGCCTGAAACCAATCCCCTGTTGATCCTGATCCACAGTCCCATGGATCTGGAAGAACTGGTGACCCATATTCCGGATGCGGCCCACAGGCTGATGCAGGCCTTCTGGCCCGGGGGCCTGACCCTGATTTTCAAGGCCGCACCCCGTGTCAGTGATCTGCTCACGGCCGGTACCGGCAAAATCGGGGTCCGGATCCCGTCTCATCCCGTGGCCCGGGCTCTGGTCAAAGCCGCGGGACGTCCCATCACCGGCACCAGTGCCAACCGGTCCGGTGCCCCCGGGTGCAGCCAGATCAAAGACCTGTCCCAGGACCTGATCCGGGCTGCGGATCTGGTCCTGAATGCCGGCCCCTTAAAAGGCGGCACCGGCTCCACCATCCTGGATGTCACCTGTGATCCTCCCTGGGTAATCAGGCAGGGGAGGATTCCCTTTGATTCGATCCGGCAGGTACTGGGGCCCTGAAATTTCTCCGGTTAGCCCGGCACGGGGTTGAAAATTGATTGACAAACCAGGTTTTTTTCATTATTTAAGTATTTTCGTGCCGGAGTGGTGGAATTGGTAGACGCAGAGGACTCAAAATCCTCCGCCCGCAAGGGTGTGCGAGTTCAAGTCTCGCCTCCGGCACCACAATAAAATCAAGGCTTTCAGGATTTCACTGGAAGTCTTTTTCGTTGTATCGATGAGAATCATATTGACAATTCTTTCCGGTTTGATTTAACAATTATTTTTATATTCGAAAATTTAGTTTTACATCGATCTGCCAACCAATAAATTAAAAATCCCGAGCAGTTCCAGTGAAAAAAAAACAAAACAAACCCTCCCGTTTCTCAACGCCTGAATTACATACCCACCCCATCGAGAACGATTGGAAAAACAGTGAGGATGGTTATGGTTACCGGATACTTTTTGAACAGACCGGAGAGGCCCTGTTTGTGGCTCAGGACGGAATCATCATTATCCACAATCCCAAGAGCACGGAATTGTTTGGTTATTTAAGCGAAGAATTCCATGCAAAACCGTTTGTCGAGTTCATTCATGAAGATGACCGTCAAATGGTCATGGATTATTATCTGCAACGCCTTAAAGGAGAGAATCCGCCGGCGCGTTATTCCTTTCGTATCATTCATCAAACCGGTCGTATTTTGTGGGTGAGAATCAATGCAGTAATGATCCAGTGGAACACACGGCCGGCTGTTTTGTTCTTCATGCGCGATATCACCGAATGCAGACAGGCTGAGCAGGCATTGAAGCAAAGTAAAGACCGGTTGTCCCGGGTGCTGTTGTGTGCCAATGACGGGTGGTGGGAATGGGACCTCAAAAACGATGCCACATATTATTCCAAACGCTGGTGGGAGATGCTGGGGTATGCCAAGAATGAATTGCTCTCTGAATCCGATTTATGGCGCCGCCTGATGCATCCGGACGACAGATTCAGAGCAAGACGGTTCCTGAACAGGACACTGGCTTCAAACTTGAACCGATACGAAATAGAAATCCGGCTTCGCCACAAAGACGGACACTTTATCCCCGTGCTTTCAAAAGCCTATATTTTCAGGGATGCAGAAAGAAATATCATCAGAATTTCTGGTATCAACATTGATCTTTCGGAACGCAAACAGACAGAAGCCCGGCTGCATCTTCAAACCCTTTTGTTCAATCAGGTCCAGGACCGGATCGCCATCACAGATCTTGAGGGTATCATCACATATGTCAACGATGCCCAGGCTCAGGCTTTGGGATATTCCCGGGAGGAACTGATCGGCGTCCCCATCACCCGATTCGACAAAGGTCTGGCCCAGGGCATCACAAGGCGGGAGATGATAACAAAAACACTGGCGCACGGGAGATGGCGAAGTGAAATTTTCAGACGGACTGCCAATGATCAGGTCGTAATTCTGGACTGCCGCACCCAGATTGTACTGGATGAAAATGGCAACAAGGCTGCTTTGGCTTTCATCTCCACGGACATCACCGATCAAAAAAAATCCGAGCAAATGAAAGACGAACTCCAGATTCAACTCAACCAGGCCCAGAAGATGGAATCCGTGGGCCGGCTGTCCGGCGGGGTGGCCCATGATTTCAACAACATGCTGGGCGTGATTTTAGGGTATGTGGATTTAGCCCTAATGAAAGCCGGGGATCGTCATGATGGGAATCGTGAACTGGAAGAAATTCAAACCGCTGCCAAGCGGTCCGTGGATCTTATCAAACAATTGCTGACCTTTGCCAGTAAACAGATCATTGATCCCAAACCGTTGAATTTGAACCCTGCCATCGAGAAAATGCTGAATATACTTCGACGGCTGATCGGTGAAAATATCGATCTGATCTGGAAACCGGCAAAATTTCCATGCCCGGTTAAAATCGATCCAACCCAGATCGACCAGGTTCTGGCAAACCTGTGCGTGAACGCCAGGGATGCCATTGCCGGGGTTGGCACAATTTCCATTGAAACCGGCAGACAATCTTTTGATGAAGATTACTGCCGCGAAAACTCTGACTGTACGCCCGGCGAGTTTGTCCTGCTGTCGGTCAGAGACAATGGATGCGGCATCGATCAAGACCACCTGGATCATCTGTTTGAACCTTTTTTCACCACCAAGGAAGTGGGAAAAGGCACAGGGCTGGGTCTTGCCACCGTTTACGGTGTTGTGAAGCAAAACAACGGATTTATCAATGTTTACAGCGAACCCGGCTGGGGCACGACGTTCAACATCTATCTGCCCCTTCTTAAGGCAGATGAGGATGTTACCGCCGAAAAAACCGGGAAAAAACCATCCTTTGGCGGCACTGAAACCATTCTGGTGGTGGAGGATGAACCCGCTATTTTAAGAATGATTCGTATGATGCTCAAACAGAAAGGGTATTCAGTGATATCTGCGGCCACGCCAACGCAAGCCCTGGAAAAGATGGAAACTCATGCCGGCGCCATTGATCTGCTCCTGACAGACGTGATCATGCCGGAAATGAATGGTCTGGACCTGTCCAGACAGATCATTGTTGAATGCCCTCCTGCCCTGAAGCTACCCATCCCTTGTTTTCGCTTTCAGCAGATCGCATTCCGGGTGGTATGTTTTGCCTTGTACAGATTGTCATCCGCCCGTTTCAACAATTGATCGCCATCTTCACCGGGTTCATATTCAGCCACACCCCCGCTGATGGTAATGGTTGTTTCAGGCAGAAACTCAAAGGACTGAACATCTTTTCTCAATGCGTCCGCCAGATGCCATGCGCCCTTTCGGTCTGTTTCCGGACAGAGAATGAGAAATTCTTCACCGCCCCAGCGTCCCGGAATATCGGAAGAACGAATCCGATGTTTGATGAGTACTGCCAGTTTTTTAAGAACGTTATCTCCGGCCTGGTGCCCGAAACGATCATTGACAGGCTTGAAATGATCGATATCGATGATCACCAGTGAAAGCGGCCGGTGATACCGGTTGGACCGTTCGATTTCTTTGGCAAACGCCATATCCAGTTTATGGCGGTTGTACAAATCCGTCAAAGGATCGGTAATGGACAGTTTCTCAAGGGCTTTGTTTTTTTCTTCCAGCAGGTCATAGGCGTTGGATATCTCCCGGTTGTATTGATGGGTTTTTTTCAGCCAGACGACGGCGGCAATCAATATCATGCCCGAAGCAATCAAAATCTGCCACACCAGGGTGTAGTCCACTTTTTCTTCCAGACTGATGGAAATCCATTGATCCACCGCCCGTCTGCGTTCTTCTTCGGGAATACTTTGTGTAGCGATATTGATCACCGCTGCCAGCGCTTCATTACCGGAACGTACCGCCGCACTGACGGGCAGCGTTTCTTCCAGTTTCCCTGAAATTTTAATATTATAAAGATTGTTGTTTTTAATGGCATACGCAATAGAAGGAACCGTTCCCAGAAAAGCAAAACTTTTTTTGTTCTGGACCTGTTTCAACCCCTGTTTTGCCGAATCAACCTCAACAAAAACAAGGGACGGGTATTTTTTCTTAAAGTTTGTGAAGATACTGCCCCGGTTCGCAAGGCAGATACGTTTTCCTGAAAGATGTTCAATATCGCCCACAAAAAACTCGTCGCTGCGGGTGGCAATCACTAAAGGCAGCGCCAGATAAGGCGGGGTATAAATCAATTTAGAGTCAAACCCGGTGCCGGGAACGATCGCGGGGATGACATCTGTTTTTCCCTGCACCAACGATTCCACAATCGATTCATAACTGCCGGAACGCTGTTCAATCATGGGAATGTCATGCATATCAGATATCATTTCAAACAATTGCGCGCTGATACCGGCATGGCGGTTGTCTTTATCCATGAAATCAACCGGATACCAGTTTTTGTGGAACCCGAGTCTCACCCCCCCGTATTTTTGGACATGGGCAGTGATAAACTCCCGGTCTCCTATCATGAGTGTTTCCTGCATATCCTCTGGCGTCGCACCGATCCAGCGATCCTGCAGCCGCCTGTATTCAGAAAAGGGAATCCGGTTCATGGCATCTTGCAGCAATGCATGAACCTGTTTTTTTTCTTTTCTGACACCGATGCGCAAGTCCTCATCTTCAATCTCCGGAATATCGATTTTCCCGGCCAGTTCAATGTTTTCCAGCACATGCTGTTTGATCATAAAATTACCGATATTGATATTGCTGACCACGGCATCGATCTCACGGAAAGACAGTTTTTTCATCAGATCACTGGTGTCATCGACTTCAACGATCTGAATGTCTGGATATAATTCCAGGTATTGTTTGTAATAAATATCACTTTCAATACCGACGCGCCGGCCTTGCAGCGATTTGACCCCGTGGTAGTCAAAACTGTTCTCCCGGATGTAAACGACGGTGGGGATCAGGTAATACGGGGTTGTGAACCGGGCGTACGATTCCCTCTCAAGGGTATGGGATATGGCCGTAATGGCATCGACATCCCCGTTTTTGAATTTTGACAGGTTTTCTTCCCATTTCCCGGGAACCAGGGTGATTGTCATCCCCGTTTCCCGGGACAACAGATCCAGGTAGTCTATGGTGAACCCCACAACCTTTCCCCTGACTGAAAAAGAAAACGGCGGAAAATTGTTCAAAACAGCGATGGAAACGGTTTCATCTGAAACAGAATGTAAGGACAAAGATTGCGCAGCCCCCGCCGGAAAGGCAACCATCCACCCGCATACCGCCATAAAAACACAGACGATATATTTTTTCCCCCAATTTTGAATCAACCCGATTTATCCTCCCAGGCACAAAAAACGATCCATGGATGCCGCCCCCCCCTTCCGGCGGCCGCAAAACAGGTCCACTCCCCTTAATGAACTTTTCCTGTATACCACAAATCAATTGATTTACAACCTTTTTCAGGCACAGGATTTCCGTGGGCTTGGCATGTTTTGACTTTTCCACAATCCGGTTGTGTGATATGAAGCAAACGGATAAAACAATCTAATGTTGCAATGGGTATTTATATTTTTCAGCAGATATTGTAGTATTCGAAAATTTGAACAAAAAAAGGATCCACGTGCAGCACAAAGCCAAGGTAAGGAGGAAGACAGAATGGAAGATCGGTTGAGTGAGATACTTTTACCTTATAAAGGAAAACGGGATGCGCTCATCCCGATTCTACAGAAAGTACAGGCAGAACTGGGTTATCTGCCGGATGAAGCCATGCTTGAAATCGCCAGAGTGACCGGCCTCCCGGAAAGCCGGGTGTTTGCAGTGGCATCTTTTTATGCCCAGTTCCGTTTCACCCCCAGGGGCAAACATTCTTTTATGGTATGCCGGGGAACGGCCTGCCATGTCCGGGGGGCGGAAAAGATTCTGGAAGAAACAGAAAGGGCTTTGGGTATTGTTGAAGGAGAAACCACTGAAGATCAGGAATATACCCTGGAAACCGTGGCCTGTATCGGCTGCTGCGCCTTAGCGCCCTGTGTGATGATCGATGAAGATGTGGAAGCCAAGCTGACCCCTAAAATGGTTTCGGAAATAATCGACAGGAGGAAAGCAAAATGACGTTTGCTGAAATACAGGAACAGGCCGGAAAAGAATGGGATGAGCTGATAAACGGGCAGAAGCCTCAAATCGCCATTGGTACTGCCACCTGCGGCAGATCCGCCGGTGCCATGGCCGTGGTCAAGGCATTTGAAGATGGACTGGCCGAAAAAAAAGTGGATGCCAGCATTCGTGAAGTCGGGTGTATCGGCCCCTGTTATGCCGAGCCCCTGGTGAACATTGACAAACCCGGCAAACCCACCATCTGTTTTAAAAATGTCAATCCCGACATGGTGACTGAAATCATCGATGCCTATCTTTTAGGCGATGATCCGCTGCCCCAGTATACACTGGGCACATTGGGACAGGGCGAAATCAAAGGCGTGACAAAAATTCTGGACACCCCTTCTTTCAAACCCCAGGAACGCCGGGTATTCCGCAACTGCGGGATTATCGATCCCACCAATATCAATCATTACATTGCCAACCAGGGATATGAAGGGCTTCACAAAGCCCTGACCGCCATGACCCAGCAGGAAGTGGTGGATGTCATGAAAGCATCCGGCCTGCGGGGCCGGGGCGGCGGCGGATTTCCCGCCGGCCGGAAATGGGAAGCCGGACTGGCCGCCAAAGGCACGCCCAAATATGTGGTATGTAACGCAGATGAAGGTGACCCGGGCGCGTTCATGGACCGGGCCGTGATCGAAGGAGACCCGCATTCGGTTCTGGAGGGAATGGCCATCGCCGGGTACACCATTGGCGCGGAAACCGGATATATCTATGTGCGGGCGGAATATCCCCTGGCCATCAGACGTCTGGAACGGGCCATTGCCCAGGCCCATGAAAAGGGATTTCTGGGGAAAAATATTTTGGGAACCGACTTCAACTTTGAAATCAAAATCTTTCCCGGTGCCGGCGCGTTTGTCTGCGGTGAATCCACAGCCCTCACCCTGTCCATCGAAGGCAAACGGGGCATGCCCCGGGTGGCCCCCCGGCCGAGAACCACGGAAATCGGCCTTTATGACAAACCCACATTGCTCAACAACGTGAAAACCTTTTCATCGTCTCCCATGATCATCACCAAAGGCGCGGAATGGTTTGCCAGCGTGGGCACTGAAAAAAGCACGGGAACAGCCATTTTTGCTCTGACCGGCAAGGTGAACAACTGCGGGCTCATTGAAGTGCCCATGGGAATCACCCTCAGGGAAATCATTTATGACATCGGCGGCGGCATCTCGGACGGCGGCACGTTCAAGGCCGTCCAGACCGGCGGGCCTTCAGGCGGTTGTCTGCCGGCATCTTTGCTGGACACCCCCATTGATTACGACTCCCTGGACGAAGCAGGCTCGATTATGGGTTCCGGCGGCATGGTGGTCATGGATGAAAAAACCTGTATGGTGGATGTGGCCCGGTATTTCCTGGATTTCACGGTCATTGAATCCTGCGGCCAGTGTGTGCCCTGCCGGCTGGGAACCAAAGAACTTTTGGAAGTGCTCAAGGAAATCTGTGCCGGAAAGGGCCGAAAAGAAGACCTGGATCTGCTGTATGAACTGAGCCTGGCCATTCATGCCGGTTCCATCTGCGGTCTGGGACAAACCGCTGCGAACCCGGTGCTCACCACCCTGCGGTATTTCAAGGAAGAATATGAAGCCCATATTTTTGAAAAGCGGTGTCCGGCCAAAGTATGCAAGTCATTGATCTCCTTTGTCATCCGGGAAGACAAATGCGTGGGATGCGGCATCTGCGCCAGATCCTGCCCGGTAAGTGCCATTTCCGGCGAAAAGAAAAAGGTCCATGTCATTGACCAGTCCGTCTGCGTCCAGTGCGGGGTGTGCCAGGAAAAATGTCCGACCAAATTCAGCGCCGTGGACTGCGTGTCTCCCAAAATTAAAACATCGACACCTGAAAAAATGGAAACGACCTGATCTTTATTTGAAAATTGATTGAAATTGGTGGCTGGATGATACGTTCATTCAGCCACCAACCGTTTTCAGACGTGAAAAACGACAAAAGCCCGGCATGAAACATGCCGGGCTTTTGTTTTTAAAAATTTAATTGATGGGTGTTACGCGGCCGGTTCAATATTGATGGCACACACTTTGAGTTCCGGAATCTTGGCCACGGGATCCAACTTGGAATTGGTCAACCGGTTGGCTGCGGCCTGGGCAAAGTGAAACGGCATGAAAATCGTGCCGTCTACGGCTTTATAGGACACTTTGAGCTTGGCACTGATCTTGCCCCTTCGGGAGGATACATTGACCACATCTCCCGTGCCCAGTCCCAGTTTTTTCGCATCATTGTGAGAAATTTCCACAAAACACTCCGGTGACATCACATTCAGCCCTTCCGTCCGGCTTGTCATGGTCCGGGTATGATAATGGTACAGCACCCGCCCGGTGGTCAGAACATAAGGATAGTCTGCATCCGTCTGTTCCGCCGGCGGCTGGTGCTCGATGGCATGAAACAGCCCCTTGCCCCGGGTAAATTGGGTGGTGTGCAGAATCGGGGTGCCGGGATGGCTTTCATCCGGGCATGGCCAGGCTATTCCGCCTTTTTCAATGCGCTCCCAGGTGATGCCCCGGTAGGACGGGGTCACGGCACAGATCTCCTTGTAAACCTCATGGCTGTTTTCATATGTCATGTCATAGCCCATACGTTTTGCGATCTCACACAGGATCTCCCAGTCCAGCTTGGCCCCTTCCGGAGGCTCCACGGCTTTTCTCACCCGCTGAACCCGGCGTTCGGTATTGGCAAATGTGCCGTCTTTTTCCGCCCAGCAGCAGGCCGGCAAGACCACATCCGCCAGGGCCGTGGTTTCGGTTTCAAAAATATCCTGAACCACCAGAAACTCAAGATTGGAAAACGCTTTTTCCGCATGGTTCAGGTCCGGATCAGACACCATGGGGTTTTCTCCCATGATATACAGGGACTTGAATTCTCCTTCATAGGCCTTTTCGATCATTTCCGTCACGGGCAGACCGGGTTTGGCAGGCATATCCAATACATTCCAGGCGGCCTCATATTTTTTTCTTATATCCTCATTGGTCACGGTCTGGTAGGCCGTGTACACATTGGGAAGCCCGCCCATATCACAGGCCCCCTGGACATTGTTCTGCCCCCGCAACGGATTCACACCGCCGCCGGGTTTGCCCAAATGCCCGCACAGCATGGACAGGTTGGCCAAAGACTTGACATTGTCGGTCCCGCAGGTATGCTGGGTGATGCCCATGCAATAGCAGATGGACGCGGCCGGGGCTTTGGCGAATTCCCGTGCCACCTCAATGATATCCTGGGCCGGGATTCCCGTGATCTCTTCAACCCGTTCCGGGGTATAAGACGCCACCACATCCTTGAGTGCATCAAAATTTTCTGTGCGGTCCGCAATAAAGGTTTTATCATGCAGATCTTCTTTGATGATCACATGCATCAGCCCGTTGATCCAGGCGATATCCGTTCCCGGATTCGGACGCAGCCATTTTGTGGCGTTATTGGCCAGCTTGACGAACCGAGGATCGATCACCACCAGTTTTTTGCCTTTCAAAACCGCCCGTTTCATAAACGTGGACAAAACCGGGTGATTTTCCGTGGTATTGGACCCGGCCACCAGAATCAGATCGGATGTCTCGATGTCTGCAATGGTGTTTGTCATGGCACCACTTCCAAAAGATGCAGCCAGACCGGCTACAGTGGAGCTGTGTCACAGTCGCGCACAATGGTCGATATTGTTTGTCTTGAGCACGGCCCGGGTGAATTTCTGGGCAATGTAATTGTCCTCGTTGGTGGCCCGGGCCGAGGTGAGCACGCCCATGGCATCGGCCCCGTGCTTCTGTTTGATTTCAGTGAGTTTTTCCGCCACCCGATCCAGGGCTTCATCCCAGGAGGCAGGTACCTGTTTGCCGTCTTTTTTAATCAGCGGCGTGGTCAACCGGTCCGGTGCGCCGACAAATTCAAACCCGTACCGGCCTTTGACACACAGCATCCCATTGTTGGGAGGCAGGTTCCGGTCGGCACCGTCGATTTTAACGATTTTATTGTTCTGGACATGGAGATCCATCTGACATCCCACCCCGCAGAAGGAGCAGGTGGTCCGCACAGTACTGGTGGGAACAAACCGGTCATCTCTGAACGCTTTGGTGGGAATCAATGCCCCCACGGGACAGACCTGAACACATTCTCCGCAGAACACGCAGCTGGATGTCATCAATGTGTTGCCGGTTCCGGCGACAATTTTCTCATTGGTGCCTCGAAACCCGTAATCAATGGCCTGGTTCACCTGAAGCTCGTTGCAGGCGGCCACACACCGGCCGCACAGGATGCACCGGGACATGTCCCGGATAATAAAGGGATTGTCTTTTTCGATGGGTACTTTCACGGGTTCTCTATGGCGGCCGCTGACCCGGCCCTTGACCTGGTACCGGTACGCCAGGGCCTGAAGCTCGCAATCCCCCCACACGGGGCACAGTTCCTCTTTCTGTTCGTTTTCCATGGCCTCGATCTGAAAATCGGTCCAGGATTCATCCGCTGATGCGCCGATATCACAGTTGTGATTGCCCGAATCCAGCATCAATCCAATGTAGAATCTGCGGTATTGAACGACCTCCGGAGATTCTGTATGAACCACCATACCGTTTTTGGCCGGTGAACTGCATGATGACACCAGTTTCTTTCCCCAGGATTCCTCCAGCTCCACAATACAGACACGACAGGCCCCGGTCGCCCGGGTCCCTTTCAGATGGCAGAGATTGGGGATATCAATATTATTTTCCTGTGCAACGTCCAGAATGGTCTGGCCGGGTCTAAAATGATAGACGTGACCATTGATGGTAATGCTGTTCTGATCCATGGTGAACCCTTCCTTAATTTTTACTTTCCGGTCATCCCTTTTTCAGGCGATAAACAATCCTGTCGCATGTATCACAGTCCCTGGATGTTGTCAATAACCAGGCATGGATCACTTTTGGCACAGCGTATGGATCAATCCGGCGGATCACCGGAGTGTTTTGATCACTTTCTGTTCCTTTGAAAATTGTTCTTGACATCCGGGTGCTGAATTTTTAGCTTAGCACTTTAGGTTTGACCCTTGTTTCAATGATGGAGATATCATGCCGGAACCGGATCCGAAAATCGAGTCATCCAGTTATCCCATGCCCCTGTCCTCCCGGGTGACGGTGCTGGGCAATCACTACATCAACCTGTTTCTTGTTCAGGGAGACCAGAAAACCGCTTTGTTCGAAGCCGGCATCTCCGGTATGGTGGATACCGTCATCCGCCAGCTGAAACACTTAAATGTTGTACCGGATTATCTGATCATAAGCCACCCCCATTCCGATCATATCACCGGACTTCCGGGACTGATGGCACGGTTTCCCCGAGCACAGATTCTGGTGGGGACCGGTACCAGAGAATTTATCACCCATCCCAAAGCCGGTTTTCTGATGCGGGCAGAAGACGAATTCATGTCCCAGGGTCTTGCCGACAGAGGCCTGCCGCCCCAGCGCCCCCCCATCAGCACCATTCCGGATCTGTCAAACGCCCGGGAGGTGGCAGACACGTTTGTGCTGGATCTGGGAGGCATTGATCTGGAGTTGTTTCCCGTGACCGGGCATTCGCCGGGCAATATTCTGGGACGGGTCAAAGAGATGGTGTTCTGCTCGGACAGTGTGGGATTCCATTTTCCGGGCAAAGGATTCTGGCCTTTGTTTTTCACAGGCGCCAAAGAATATCTGGACACGCTGGCACAGATCCAGGCCATGGCACCGGCCATTGTGTGTCCGGGACATCAGGGGCCGTTGAAACATGCGGCAGCCACCGCAGGTATCCAGGCCGGCATTGACACGGCCCGGCGTTTCATTGACCGGGTCACCCGGACCTCCTTGACGGACCGGGAACTGGAGGCCCAGCTGTTTCATGAAAGCTACCGGGATGAGTTCACTTTGTACACCAAAGAAAATATCGCCAACTGCAACCGGCTGTTGATCAAACGGGCCCGGCAGTCGGCAGCCTGACCCCGGAGGCGTTTAGATGACCGACACCCGCTTTTCAGACCAGATCCGCCCGTTGCGGGACGAAATCGACCGTATTGATACACAAATTCTGACCCTTCTGGCCAGACGTCAGGAACAGGTGGAACAGGTGGCGGACCTGAAAAAAAAATGCGGCATGCCCGTGTACCATCCGGCCAGAGAAGAAGACATGATCTCACGTCTCAGAACCCAGGCCAAAGGCAAAGGCCTGGACCCGGATGTCACGGAAAACCTGTTCAGGGTGATCATCCGCCAGTCCCGGGTCAAACAGACCTTTACCATGCAGTACAAGGGGGTCCGGCCCGGTGCGGCCGTGCTCATCGTCGGCGGTGCCGGACAGATGGGAGCCATGTTTGCCTCTTTGTTTGAAAAATCCGGGTACGGGGTCCGGATTTTGACGGAATCGGACTGGGAATCGGCCCCCCAACTGTGCGAAGGCATTGATCTGGCCCTGGTGTCCGTGCCCATAGAGCACACCGTGGCGGTGATCGAAAAAATCGCCCCGTTTCTGCCGGCCACAGCTCTTCTGGCAGACCTGACCTCCATAAAAAAAGCCCCCGTGGAAACCATGTGTGAAAGCCACGGCGGACCGGTCTTAGGCCTGCATCCCCTGTTCGGCCCCACCACCTCTTCTTTGGACAAACAGATCATTGTCTACACACCGGGCCGGGACATGAGCGCCGGCCACTGGCTGGTGGAACAGATGGGGCTGTGGGGGGCCATTCCGGTTCAGGCATCGGCTGTGGAACATGATGAGATCATGGAGATCGTCCAGGCCCTGCGGCATTTTGCCACCTTCTGTTTCGGCCGGTTTTTGTTTGAAAAACAGGTGAAAATCCAGCGCACCCTGGAATTTTCCAGCCCCATCTACCGGCTGGAGCTGGGCATGGTGGGCCGGCTGTTTGCCCAGGATGCCGGCCTGTACGCCCAGATCGTTTTTGCCACAAAAGAACGGCGGGACCTGTTAAAGCAGTTTGTCTCTTCGTTGACCCAGCATATAGAGATGCTTGAAAACAAAGACATCCCGGTATTTACCCGCCAGTTCAACGAAATCGCCGAGTGGTTCGGCCCGTTCAGCGATCAGGCGTTGCGGGAATCCACCTTTCTGATCGACCGGCTCATCGAGCGGTTTTAACTGCTGAACAACAGAGCTTCGGGGTCAGGCCTGCGTTATTGTAGTTATTGTTCTGTTATCTGTGACAATAACTACAATAACGCAGGCCTGACCCCACCTTCTAATTGGTGAGCTTGATCTCGATGCGACGGTTCTTGCGATAGGCTTCCGGGGTATCTGCCGGATCAATGGGATGGTATTTGCTGAATCCGGCGGCGGCCATGCGGTTTTCCGGGATCCCCTGACGGCTTAAAAACCGCACCACGGATACGGCCCGGGCTGTGGACAGTTCCCAGTTGGAGGCGAAAAATTCATTGTTGATGGGCACCTTGTCGCTGTGGCCGTCAATCTGCAGGATCCAGTCGATATCTTCGGGAATCTTTTGGGCAACGGTCAGCAGGGTCTCGGCCAGGGCGGCCAGGTGCGTTTTGCCTTGTTCTCCCAGGTCGGCAGACCCGGAGGCAAAAAACAGTTCCGCCTGGAACACGAACCGGTCGCCCCGGATCTGTATGGCCGGGTTGTCCCCCAGGATCTGTTTGAGCCGGCCGAAAAATTCGGACCGGTACTGGGTCAGTTCATGGACTTTTCTGGCCAGGGCAATGTTCAATTGTTTGCCCAGGTCTTCGATCCTGGCATCTTTTTTCTCGGATGCCGCTTCGGCTTCGGCCAGCGCGGTCTTGATCACCTCCAGCTGGTCCCTGAGCCGGGAGATCTGATCCGTGAGCAACGCCACTTCAGCCCTGGCCGATGCCGACAGCTGCTGTTCCTTTTCAATACTTTCCTTCTGAGATGCCAGCACGGCGGACAACGCCTGAATCCGGATGTCCTGTTCTTCGATTTTTTCCTGGGCCAGCAGTGTGGTCTCGGTCTGATCCGCCAGCCGGGCCGCCAGGCGCATGGACCGGTCCCGCACAACCCCCAGTTCCCGATCCCGGGATGCCAGAGCCGCGGCCAGATCTCCCACTTCCTGCTCCAGCTGCTCTCTGACCTGCTGCAACGCCGAAATATCTTCATTCAGGCTGGCAATGGTGAGCATCTGCTGTTTCAGTGTTTCTTCATCCATTTCAGCCTGGGCCTGATAATCCGCCACCTGGGACATGAGGATCTCTTTGTCTTCGGACAAAGCGATAATGGTATCTGACAATCTTGCCACCTGAGTCTCCAGCCGCCCGGATTTTTCCTTTTCAAGCCCCAGCATTTCCGCCAGCTGGCTCACCTGGGTATGAAGCCGTGTCAATTCGCTTTCCTGGCCCCGCAGCACCTCACTGAGCAGAAACTGGGCCACCACAAAAATCATCAGAACAAAAATCACCACCATCAGCAGGGCGGACAGCACATCCACATATCCGGGCCAGGCTGAGATGGGACTTGCATTTCGCCGCGTTCTGGATAACATATCCGCTCCTTATCAGGCTTCGGATTCCGGCGGGGAGTCCGGATTTTTCTTTTGCTGCTGTTTGAGCAAAGATGCCATGGCCTGGTTGTTTTTCTGCATCTGGTTGACCAACACCCGCAGGTTGGTGTCAATGTTTCTGAACATGTCAGCGGAACCCCCTGGAACGGGGCCGGGCAATTCATCCACATCCACCAGCCGGGTGACCCCGGACAGCCATTCTTCCATCTCATTGAAAAACCGGTTCTGGGCATGACCGGCCTGAATATCGATAAACCCCAGCACCAGGCTGCCGCCTAAGCCGAACAAAGAGGATGAAAACGCCGTGCCCATCCCTTTTAGCGGGTTTTCCAGCCCCTGTTTCAAGTGGTCGAACAACAGGGCATAATCGCCCGTGCCCACTTCCAGGCCGCTGATCACCTGTCCCACCGTGCCGATGGTCTGAAGCAGCCCCCAGAACGTACCCAAAAGCCCTAAAAACACCAGCAGCCCGATCATGTACTTGGAAATTTCCCTGGCTTCATCCAGATGTCCCCGGATCCCGTCCAGCACTGTGCTCAATGATCCGGCAGACAGCCTAAACCGGTCCCTGTGAATCTCTTCCAGATGTTTGGCCAGCGGCGACAGCAGCGTGGGCGGTTCCACCGTGGAAATACCGGGGTCCCCGGTGCGGAATTTCTTGATCCAGTTGATCTCGGGCTCCAACCGCAGAATCTGGAACACGTTGATGGCAATGCCCACACACAAAGCCGCCAGAATCAGGAGATTAAATCCCCAGTTGGCCATAAACGCGGCCTTGAGCGGGGTTGCCAGCAAGGCGCAGACCCCGGCCACCACCAGCAGATAGATGAAAGTTAAAAACAGATAATGCCGCGGATTGGTCATGTTACCCCTCCTTGAAAATCGGATGCCCGTGTGTGCCGGAACCCGGCGCCCGGGCATCCACAATATGAAAATCCGGTTTCACCGGTTGTACGCAAATGATATCCGATTGTCAAGAATCCCCTTATTTGTCTTTTCCATACTGTTTAAGCTTTTTTAACAATGTTTTCCGGGTAATTCCCAGGCGCCGGGCCGTTTCGCTCTTGTTGCCGTCAGCTGCGGCATATGTGGATAAAATCGCTTGTTTTTCAATCCGGGACAACGGCGTGTTTTCCAGATGGCCGGCCCCATGAGCCCTGTCCGGCGTTTCTAATTCATCCGCTTGCCCAAAGGGCAGATCCGTGCGGGTGATATAATCGGTCCGGGCCAGGACCACGGCCCGTTCCACGGCATTCATCAGCTCCCGGACATTGCCGGGCCAGGCATACCGGATCATGGCATCCATGGCATCCGGTGCCACCCCCTTGATCTCCCGCCGGTTTTTTTTGGAAAACTGCGCCAGAAAATGCAACACCAGCTCCGGGATATCTTCGGGCCGTTCCCGCAAAGGCGGGATGGTCACGGTCACCACATTTAAGCGGAAAAACAGGTCCTGCCGGAACGTGCCCTGAGTTGCCATGGCTTTCAGATCCCGGTTGGTGGCCGCAATCACCCGCACATCCACGGAAATATTTTCATCACTGCCCACGGGCGTGATCTCTTTTTCCTGGAGCACCCGCAGCAGTTTGACCTGCATGGGCAGGGTCATCTCACCGATTTCATCCAGCAGGATACTGCCTTTATGGGCCAGAAGGAACTTTCCTTTGCGCTTTTTATCCGCACCCGTGAACGCGCCTTTGGCATGGCCGAACAGTTCCGACTCCAGCAGGGTCGGCGTGATAGCCGCACAGTTGATCCGCACAAAGGGCTGGTCTTTCCGGGGGCTGTTGTCATGCAGGGCCGCAGCCGCCAGTTCTTTGCCCGTGCCCGATTCCCCGGTCACCAGCACATTGGCATCCGTGGGCGCCACCATGTTGAGCGTGTCCAGCAATGCGGCCATGGCCGGACTTTTTCCCAGAATATTGTGGTGAAGGGCCGTGGATTTGAGACGCTCCTTAAGGTGCTGATTTTCCGACTGCAGAAAAATCCGTTCCAGGATCCGCTCGATGGTCAGTTTCAGCCGGTCAAAATCCAGCGGTTTGGTCAGATAATCATACGCCCCGATCTTCAGGGCTTCCACGGCCGTGTCCACGGACGAATACGCGGTCATCATCACCACGGGCAAAGACGGGTTGTATTCTAAGATCTGTGACAGGGCCTCCATGCCGGACAGGCGCTTCATTTTCATATCCAGCAGCACGATATCAAAACTGCGGGATTTCACCTGTTCCACCCCCGTGTCCCCGTCATCGGCCAGCACCACCTCATACCCCCAGTCCGCTATCAGGGTCTTGAGCATCCGGGCATGGGCCGGGTCATCTTCCACCACCAAAATCTGATGTGTCATTTGCTGTTTTCCTTTTCCTGTGCAGACAACCGGATAAAAAATGTGGTTCCCTGATCCTTGACGCTTTCCACCCGGATCTCTCCGCCCAGGGTTTCTACCAGTCGGTGCACAATGGACAGGCCCAAGCCCGTGCCGTCCGGCCGGGTGGTGAAATAAGGATCAAAAATGTCAGACAATATCTGTTCATCCATGCCGCAGCCGTCATCTGTGACACGGATCTCCAGATCCCGGTTCAAAGACACATCAACCACCGTGACCGTGAGTGTGCCCCCGTCATCCATGGCTGTCAGGCTGTTCATGTAAAGGTTGAGCAGAATCTGGTTCATGCGGTCCGGGTCCGTGTAAAATGTTGACCGGGCCGACCGGATATCCGTGTGAACGGCAATGGATTTCTTTTCCAGGTCATGGGCCATCAGCTTCAATGAGTGGGATATCACTTCCCGGATGCCCACCTGTTTTTTTTCCACGGCCATGGGCTTGGCAAACTCCAGCAGCTGGGTGACGGACCGGTTGATCCGTTCCACTTCCTGGACCATGATCCTTGCGGTGTCCTGATCATCCGGATGATCGGCATACCGTTGTTCAAAATAGGTGGCAAACCCTTTGATGGAACTTAACGGATTTCTGATCTCATGGGCCACGCCGCCCGCCAGTTTGCCGATGGCGGCCAGATGCCGGGTGGTTTCCACCTCTTTTTTCAGTTTTTCCGACAATGCCCTGGCGCTGACCAGCCGGGCTTTGGTGGTGCGGTAGGCCTGAAACGCCATCAAACTGATCACGCCGGCACACCCCAGAATAAAAAACATCACGCCCTGGCCCACGGCATCACGCAGCAACCGGGCCTGGGCCCGGTCCATCTGATCCATGGAAAGCCCCACCAGGATCCATGCACCCTTTTCCAGAACGTCATTTTTCTCCATGCTGCTTTCTTTGTCCGGAAACGACCCCACCCCTCTTGTCTGCTGCATGCCGTGCATCATGCGCATGGGATGCCTGACAAACCGGCTTTTCATAGGGGTGAACGGCTTGTATACCTCAAACACCTTTTCTTCGCCTTTGAGCAGGGATCGATAAAACACGGGGCTTTCTGTGGCTTGTGAATCCGGCATGTCCGGTATATCCGCCAGAACCTGTCCCACCCGGTCCGGATCACTGTGGGCCAGGATGGTGCCTTCGGCTGAAACAATCATGATATGCACCACTTCCGGCTGAAACGCGGTTTCCTGAAGCAGATCCTGAATCCGGCGTATGCCCCAGTGCATGGTCATCATGCCGGTCCGGGTCCCGGCCTCAAAGGTCCGGATCATAGAAATCCCCTTGGCCAGCTGCTGATCCGTGATATGGGATTTAAGTTTTTGCATCCGGTCCAGGGTCATGACCGCAAAAATCGGTGTCAGCACCAGAATCACCCCTGCCAGCATGAGCGGAGAAATCAGGGACGACAATGATCGGGTTGATAATTTTTTCATATCCGTTTACCCCAGCAAAGACTGTACCAGTTTCAACGTATCTACCCTATTTTGTATCAAATGTATACATTTCCGTTCCGTGAAATGTCATGGGGCTGATGAGGGTTGATGATCAGGTTCGGGCGGAGTCCTGCCGCCGTGACATCACCGGCACATGTATAATAATTACCCACCTGGATACCAATTTTGGGTAAAAAAGATACAATCCATTTTCTGCGCAATGGCACTTAATCGGTTCAAAAAACAGATTATCCCTTTTATTTCAAATAGATATGATTATATTTTCAGCATGGCACGCCCTTTGCTGTAACTATTGCCAGGGTAAACGGGTATCTGCAAACCAAAGATACCCATAAACAATAACAAAACTGAACGCTATTTTTTAATTTTTCACAAAGGAGATTTCAGCATGAAAAAAGCACTGATACTGATCACCGCACTGATCGCCGTGGGATTGTTATCCACCTACGCATTTTCCTGGGGACCGGGCAAAGGCATGGGCGGATATGGGGGCGGCACCAACTGCCCGGGCATTGATCAAAACGCCTATACGGATCTGACTGATGCCCAGAAAGACGAACTGGTAACCCTGCGTCAGAAATTTATCGACGACACCTATGAACTGCGGACATCCATGATGCAGAAACACAATGAGATCCGCCTGCTCATGGAAACCTCCCAGCCGGACCGGAAAAAATTGAGTCAGTTGAACACTGAAGTGTCTGATCTCATGAAACAGCTCCAGGAAAACCGGATCGATTTCATGCTGACCGCGAAAAAAGTAGCCCCTGAACTTACGTTCGGTCAGGGCATGGGCCGCGGATATCACAACGGCCCGGGCAAAGGGAATTGTCCGAAAAGCGGCCAGGGGTATGGACAAGGCCAGAATTATGACGGCAACCGAGGCTCGGGCTCAGGCCGGTATTAACCCATTCAGTCAAAAGGTTTCCGGTCCGTGACACGGGATCAATGATACCCGGAACCGGAACCCTTTTTTAAAAGCAGGCCCCTTTATCTGACACGCCTCTGAATTTCAGGGGCGTGTTTTTTTTTAGTTTTCGCTTTTTTCTGCGGTCACGGGATTTTCCAGCATCCCGATCCCCTGAATCCGGGTCTGAAGATGATCGCCCGGCATCAGATATACCGGGGGTTTTCGGGCATACCCCACCCCTTCCGGGGTGCCTGTGAGAATCAGGGTCCCCGGCGCAAGCGTTGTGGATTCAGACAGAAACGCGATCAACCGGGCCACGGAAAAAATCATGTCCCGGGTGTTGCTTTGCTGCATGGTTGTGCCGTTGAGCACGCTTTCGATGGCCAGGGTCTGGGGATCAGAAATCTCATCGGCTGTCACCAGCACGGGCCCCAAAGGACAGAACGTATCAAAACTTTTCCCCCGGACCCATTGCCCGCCCCCGGCATGTTTCTGCCACCGCCGGGCCGACACGTCATTGGCACAGGTATAGCCCAGCACATAATCCAGGGCCCTGGCTTCGGACACATTCTTGGCTTCCCGGCCGATCACCACCCCCAGCTCCGCCTCATAATCCACTTCCGGGGTTTCCAGGCAGGAGAAAGGGATCACGATGTCGCTTTTATGGGGTGTCACGGCCCCGGGGTTTTTCATGAACACCACGGGATATCTGGGCAGATCCATGCCGGTTTCCTTTGCATGGCCCCGGTAATTGAGCCCGATACAAAAAATAGCCGCAGGCACCACGGGCGCCTCGAGTTTTGCCACATTTTTCCGCTCTCCGGTATCTGTCAGTTTGCCGAACACATCTCCCGCCACCACCGATGCCGTGGTGCCGTCATAATCGCACCCGGTGTACAGTTGGTTGTCCGCTGTCCTGAATCGTATGATCTGCATGCTTTTATTTCTCCTGAACTTGGGATAAACATCGCCTTTACCACAAAATCCGAATAAAATGAAACGCATTTTACGCAAATGACTCCCTGGACCGCGGATCTGATCCTGCTGATACTGGCCTTCCAGAATATTTCTGCCCGAAAGTCGGCAGGCGCTCGGAGCATTGGAATTCTGGTCTTTCCGGATCAGGCAGCCCAAGCCACCCACCATGTGGCCGCTTATTTCAGCGAAAACCGGACCGATTCTTCGCCGGTCCCCCCGCTTTCGTCCCCCCCTGCCGGTTTCATGTCTCCGGCGATTTTGGTCATCTTGAGGCTGCTGGTAGTGATTCATACGGCAATCGAAATAATCGGAACAAGGTGGGAACACATCGGCCTATGGATCATCCGGGATGTACATTTTCCAGGGAGACACCTTCCGGGCTGTCACTGCCCTGTTTGTAAGCGGTCAATAAACCCCATCTTCTCACCGGATCAGATTTCCGGTATTGTTCACTGTATCGGGCCAGCGATTTGATCTTTGTCAATCTGTTGTGGGAGAAGTGCTTGAAAATCTTCATCGGACATGGCTTCGGGAAGATTTTCGAACAGGTGTTTCAGGTACCAGTAGGGTTCCAGTCCGTTGGCCTTGGCGGTTTCGATCAGGCTGTAAATGGCCGGATGGCATTTTCAACCGCATTGTTGTCCGGACCCACCCGGCCATCCTCGATGTAACGGACCAGGCGATCCCATTCGTTCAGGGTGTAATCCACCGCTTTTCCCAGAAGGCTTTTGGGGGGAACTTTTTCAACGGTGGCATCCAGCCATTTTTTAAATTCTTCAAGGATTGAGGCGGCTTCATTTTGTCGGTTTTCATATATCTCACGGGGTGTCAATTGATTCGCCCGGGCTGTTTTTTCAATCTTGTACAGCTTGCCGATATATTCCAAAGCAGTAGCGGCATTGCCGACCAGTGTTTTGGTCTTGCGGCTGACTGCTTTGGTCACCTCCACAAATTTCCGGCGGGAATGGACCCAGCAGCACACATGAAGGATATCTTTTTTCTGATCAAGAAATCCATAGCCTGAGTATCCATCCGTCTGGACGATCTCTTTGTACCCGTTCAAAAATGACGCTGGCACACATCCCCGGACCAGGAAGGATCGTAATGGTACAAAATCACCGGCCTTCCCCGGGATGTTCCTTTGAACACCCACATATAACTTTTTACCGAACTGAAGTTCCTTTCCTATGCCCGGGAGAATGAAAAAGATTTGCCAGACTGGAAAAAGAGAAGGACAGATAAACCGACCACCTTTATGATGATGACACGATTTCAGTATATGATGATTCTCAAGATAGACCAAAGTAGGCGGTTCAATAAGCCTTTGACACGAATTCAACGCAAATATTTGAAAGCTCTGACGCTACCCCGAAATTTTCACCAATCCCAATGGCTGGAAAATATCTTATGGGTTAAAATATTGGCAATATTAGCTTTAGGGATGTGGAATTTCAGTTAGAAAAAGCGTTTTTGCCTTATCTGCAAAGGCGACCGGTTAAAGGAAGGCAACGATAAAGTTGACTGGGCCTTGTGTCCAAAGCAAAAACGCTTCATGGAGTATATGGACTAAGGGTTTTTCATGAAAAATTGAATTTTACAGCGTGTCCGGTATCGTGTGCCAAAGCAAGCACACCGTTGATTATTTTTATTTCATTATACTCGGTAGCCACATCACAAGCCCCGGAAAAAGGATAAGAAGGGCCGTGCAAAGGACATCCACAATTGCGAACGGGACACACCCCCGGTACATGTCCCCGATGGTTACCTCAGGCGGCGTGATCGTCTTTAAATAAAAAACCGAATAGGCAAACGGCGGTGTCATGTTTGAAATTTCAAGTGTGGTGCAAAACAGAATACCGAAATAAAGAGGATCCATTCCTATCGCTGAAATGATCGGACCAAAAATCGGAGTCAGGATAAAAATCAAAGCAATCCAGTCCATCACCATTCCGAGAATGAACACGATAAAAAGCATCATCAGCATCATTCCAGTTGTTCCAAGATTGAACATCTCCATAAAATTACGAAGCCCGACATCACCGCCCATGGCAATGAAAATGCCCGTAAAAATTTTACCGCCAAGACAGATTAAAACAATGGCGCTGGTGATCTTGAGGGTGTAGGTCACAGACTGGGTAAATACCTGGAGATTCAATTTTTTGCTGATAGCAATGAGAATCAAAGATCCGATAACTCCCATTGACCCGGCTTCGGAGGGAGACACAATACCAAAGAAAATGGATCCCAGAACAGCAAGGATTAAAAATATCGGCGGAACCAGAGACTTGAGGGTCATTTTAAACAGCGCCATACCTTGGATCCGGTTTTCAATGGACACGGATGGTGCCATTTCAGGATTGAGGCGGGCACGACCGTAGATGTATGCAATATACATGATACCGAGTAATACACCCGGGATGATCGCGGCCATGAATAGCTTGGAAATGGATACGCCGGTGGCGGCCCCGTACAGGATAAGCATAATGCTCGGGGGAATAGTAACGCCCAAGCCGCCGCCTACCATAATACTACCGGTGGCTAGGGCTTTGTCATACCCGCGATTGAGCATAGGAGGCAACGCCAGCAACCCGATGGTGATCACACCGGCACCCACATTTCCCGTGCAGGCACCGAAAATGGTTGCCATGGCCACGGTAGCTAAGGCCAAGCCTCCCGAAACCCGTCCCAGCAGGTGATAAAAACTTTCAAACAACTGCTCGGCAATCCCCGACCGCTCCATCAACGACCCCATAAAAATAAATAGAGGCGCTGCCACAAAAGGATATGTTACATTTGTCCCCCACCCCTGCATGGCCAGCATGGGAAATGTGCGGGTGCCTAATACAAAATACCCGAAAATAAGGGGAATAGAGGCAAGGCAGAAAGCCACAGGAATTCCTATAATAATTGATGTAATAATCAGGCCCAACATAATAAAGGCCAGGTACTCAGGCGCCATTTGTGTCCCTCCTTAATTTTCCGATTGTCCGGACAAGCTCTGCAATTCCTTGTAGCAACATGAGAAAAAATCCTATTGGAATCAACGCTTTCCAAAGATAAATCTGCTCCCCCCACTGGCTGGTGTTACTGATTTCTTCTGCTTTCCATGACCAGAATGCGGCTTTATATCCCCACCATACCATTACTGAGACATAGGGAAAGAAAAAGACGACGTAAAAAATGATATCAATAACTGCCTGGGTCCGTTTTGAAAATTGATTAAACAGTACATCCACTCGAATATGGCTACCCTCCCACAGGACATAGGCCCCACCAAGCAGATAAAGCATGGAATAAAAATACATGGCTAAATCAAAGGCCCAGACAGTGGGGTTGTTAAAAAGATAGCGCGAGGCAACTTCATAGATGACAACCATGCTGAGCAGCAGGGCGGCCCAGCGGAAAATTTTACCACTCCAAATACTTGTCGAATCGATAATATGGATAATTTTCATAATTAAGCCCTTCTTTTTCTTTTGCAAACCCACAGTGCACTCTTCTCAAAACAACTGCACTGCGGGTTCGCTTTTGACTATAATTTTTCGGACTCGTTGGTTATGAATCACCCTTTTGCAGGCCGAAATGGTCTCCAGTCATGTTGAAGTAATCGAGCCACTTGGCATAATCGCCATAATCTTTTTTGAATTTTGCCCAGGATTCGAGAATACGCCTTGTGTATTCATCTTCCTTGGCTTTTTTGTAATAATAATCCGCAGATATTTCATCAAATTCTCTAGTTACTGCTTCGGGCAGTAGGCGGACTTCATTTTTTTTGATTTCAACAGCTTTTTTCATGGCAAGGAGATCCTGCTCTTGGTGCCAGGTAAGAGAATGGAAAACCGCATCTTTGCTTGCCTTTTCAACCGCTTTTTTAAGATCATCGGAAAGTTCATTCCATTTTTGCAGGTTAACAGCCCAGAAGTTGAGTGTCGAGGTAGCTTTAGTTGGATGATAATAGAGATACTTGGTAACGTCATTAAATCCCACGTCATAGGTAATATGTAAATTGCCGTATTCCATGGCATCAATGACCCCTCTTTCCATTGAAGGAACAATTTCTCCGCCTGGAAGCACGACCACAGAGGCACCCATGGATTGAAGAATTTCGCCCCTAAAGCCGGCGCTTCTCAATTTTAAACCCTTCAGGTCTTCAATTGTCTTGATTTCTTTATTGGAAAAAAGCCAAACTTCTGCTGTATAGATTGCGCAGGCTATTGGATGAGCATTATATTTTTTTTCGAAAATTTCTTCAAGCAGCTCTTTTCCCCCGGCATTGTAATACCAGATCACTTCTTCAATTGGGCTTTGTCCTCCCGGAGCGTCACAGTACAACTGAGCACCGTAGGCTTTGGAACGGGCAAGGCAGGGACATCCGTGGCCAAAATCAATGATCCCCTGGCTGGCTGCATCAAAAACCTGCCCCGCAGGCACCAGCTCGTCTGCCTGTTTGCACTCTACTTTGAGTTTCCCATCGGTATATTTGTCTATCAGATAACCCAAATGGTCAATAGATTCAAAAATACTCAATGAGCGACCACAAAATGCCTGTCCGACCCATTTGTGTGTTTTGTCTTTTGCAATTGCGCTAGTAATCGGCAGGGCAAGTACTATGATAAATAATACTGCTGCGGGCATAAATCGCTTAAAAAACTTTGATTTGAACATTACTCCTCCTTTTTTCCACAAAGTGGATTTTAATGGACTCAACAAAACGATCATCCTATTTCTTAAAAAAGTTTGAAACAATCACCTCCCCTCTTAATTTTTTATCCCTGTTAAAAAAATATAAATAACCGGGAACAGTTTAGCAGCACCTGTTTGTAGCACTGGTGTTATATTTGTGACAGCCCCCATCATTTGCTCAACAGATTCATCAAAATCGAAATGTCGTCTAATTTTTCAAGATTGAGCACGCAATCCATAATTTCACGGGTCTGCTGATCGTCAAACAAAGAAGAAGCCAATTCTAAGAATTTAATTTTAATTTCCTCTGGAGTGAACGGGTTGTTTATCGTTCCCTTGGAATATTTAAGCTCCTTTGAAAAAGTTTGGTCGCCTTTTGTTTGAACAGATACCTGTGTAGGGATGGCAAGCCCCTTTTCCTGATCAAAAACCCGGTCTGCCTGCTGATCTGCCTGCATGGTGACCTTTGCTGCAATGACCGAAGCTTCTGGATTCTGAAACATATTCTTAGGGCTCATCCATTCCGGGCCCGGTTTTTTCCCAAGTGCCACCATGGACAAGGCATGGGGCAGGCTGAACTGCGAATCGTACAATGTATTCATTTTCGGATCAGCAAGAAAATCCACAGCACGCTTGATGGTTTTGACATGAATGTTTTGGATATCTTTGGCCTTGATGCTGTTTTCTTCAAGGATCTGTTTAAAACAATCCACGGAAGAATGGCCCCAGGTGCAAAGCGGGTAAGGCTTGAACTTGGTTTCCAGAATGGCAAAAGACTGGCCCCATTCTTTTGACAGATGCTCAAAATCATGCTGGCCGCTCCCCATCATTTTCCAGAAACCTGCCTCGCCATCAAGGATATCAGCAACCCCTTCAACGCCTTTTTGGGCCATCATGGTCCAGAAAATACCTGTAAAAGTTGTCCAGCCGAATACGTTTTTAGCGAACCCGATGGGCCGTTCAACGAATTTTTGCATATTAATGGGGATGGGCGATACCATGCCTGCCAGACCAAAGGCATGGTAGAGCGTTTGTTCATCCGCGCCGAGCAGAAAGCCTGCCGCAGTCACTGCATCAAACACCTGCCAGGTTGAAGGAAAATAGGTTTGTCCCATGTCCGGTGAGGGCCAACTGTACATCATGATACGTGAACCCACTTCAAACCCCAAAACGATTGCCTGCAAAACAGCGTTTCCCGATGCGTTTTTAAACTGAGCCATACTCAGTGCAGTAGGGATCAGGCAGTTAGATTGATGAGCGGTTCCGGCATAGACATCATCCATGTCCAGAATATTGGCCAGACTCGAATTTGCCCAAGCGGCAAAGGGTGCGGAAATCCGGCTGCCGTCTCCGATGATACAGGCCGTCCCCGCACCCTGGAACTCTTTGGCCTGGGAAACAATCTGGGCTCCGTAACGGGTTGTGTATCCACCAACGGCACAGCCGATGGTATCCAGGACAAGCAACTTGGCATGTTCAATGACATGGCTTGGAATCGCATCTGCATCAAAATTAATAATCTGTTCAATCAATTCAGAAGTGTATGTCATTAGATCCTCTTTTTTTGAAAGCCTTTAGCCGTAGGCTTTCTGATTGTTGGTGTCGACCGCTTATAAGACTCCATTCCTGAAACCTAACCTGAAAACCAAAGATTTAAGCGGCTCCTTCCACCTTTTTCACGATTTCTTTAAATTCTTCTTCGGAAATAGGACGTTTCATGTCATGGGACTTTAATTTGACTTCCATGAGAACGTCCATGGCCGCTTTTTCATCAAGTTGAATCCCCATTTTTTTGGTCCAGATCTCAATGTTGTCCAGACCGCTCTTTTTCCCCATTAGAATTTGAGGTGCATCATGACCTACAAACTTAGGCAGAACAGGAAAAAGGGTAGTGGGATTTTTTTCAAAAACATTTTTATACCAGCCGGCAAGAATCCCGGATTCGATATTATAGGCGTTATCCCCGATAAAAGGTCGGCTTTCAGGTATCTGAACACCTGAAAGTTTCCTGACCAGCCTGGAAAGTTCATTGAGCTTGCTGTAATCAATGCCAGTATCTATTCCGTACAGGGTCAACAAGGCCAGGACGGTCTCTTCCATGGGGGTATTCCCTGCCCGTTCCCCGATTCCAAGAACCGTGGAATGAATCACTTGGGCTCCTGCTAAGACCGCATTGATGGTGTTGGCCACACCCATTCCAAAATCCGAATGAAAGTGGATTTCCAATGGTTTGTCCACCTGTTCCATTACCTTTTTTGTAAAGTAACTGGCGGCCTGAGGGGACAATACGCCAAAGGTATCCACCAGGGTAAAGGCATCCATGTGTCCTTCTTTTGAAACCCGGTCCACCAGTTTGAGCAGCCAGTTCATATCGCTGCGGGTGCCGTCAATGGTAAAAAAGACCGTGTACAACCCCAATTCCTTTGCGCGGGCTGTGGCTTTTATGGAAAGATCAATGGCCTTTTCCATGGGCCATTTGTACCCTTGCTCAATAAGATGGGCGCTTGCCGGAATTTCAATGACAATTCCGTCAACACCGCAGTCGGATGCAAGCTCAACATCCTTTACCATACAGCGGCAAAAGGAAAAAATTTCCGGTCCCAGGTTCCGTTTAACGATTTCCCTGATGGCTTTCTCGTCATTGGGGGACACTGCAGGCATCCCGGCTTCAATCCTGTGCACACCGATCTCGGCGAGCTTTTCTGCAATTTTAATCTTGTCATCCTTTGTAAAAATGACACCCGCCTGCTGCTCACCATCACGTAAGGTAATGTCGTGAATTTTTATTTTTTCAGGAGGTTGAAATTCTGAAGTAACTTCGTCCAGATAATTCCACTGGCTCACATGCCAGTTTTGGGTCTTCCAAGGTGTTGCGGATTCCGTGATTTTTACAGTACTCATTTTTTACTTTCTCCTTACGGCAATTTTGTGCCGATATCACTGACACAAAAATACCAATTTGCTATATCACATTTATTAATAGTAAAGAAGCCCTGCGTTTGGAGAGCCTCAAGATATCCTTAGTTCCTCGAATTCCAAACCTTTTTGCTTCAATTCAAAGCATCATCAAGAAGGCTTAAGATATCAAAAACTTTCACATCTATTTTCAGCTTTTTAATTGTATGGTTAAGCTGCATTTCACAGGCCGGGCAATTGGTGATAATTACCTTAGCTCCGGTTTCCATCAATTCTTCAAACCGCCGTTTCCCCATTCTTTCCGATAACTCAGGGTGAGTGGTTTCTATGTTGCCGCCACCGCAGCAGGTCGACCATCGTCCGATCTGTTCTTCGTCTGGTTCCATAAGCTCAACACCGTCAATTGCTTTCAGAATTTGCCTTGGTTCATCCGTGATTTCCATATAACGTGAAAGCTGACAGGGATCGTGGTAGACAACCTTGATGGGTTCTTCTATGCAGGGCTGAATCTTATTTTGTTTGAGCTGTAAAGCGATAATTTCAAGAATGTGATATACTTCCAGGTCATAATCGCTGATGTATTTCGGGTATCCGTGCTTTAACGCTGATGTGCATCCCGGAACCACACCGATCAGCTTCTTAACGTTCATTGACTTAAACAGTTTGTAATTCTTATAAGCATTTTTTGCATAATCGTCTTCAAACCCCGCATAATACATGGGGGAACCGCAACAAGGCTCTTTGTCCTGCAGATATCCCGGCTCAATGCCAAGTTTCCTGAGTATACTGATTGAATTGACCAAAACCGGAGTATAAGGGTCATCCTTTGATACAGTGACTTTTGCGGTAACATTGGTCAAATTGATACCAACCTTGCTGAAGGCCTTGCTAATGCCGACCACTTTGCCCATACCCATGCCCATTTTACCGGCACTCTTGAGGGCACCGACCATTCCTTCAATATATCTAATCTGCTGGTACCCGCATCCGGCAAAAAAAGTATACTCACCGGCCCGGGACAGGTTCAGATCTTTTGCCCACAATTCTTTTTTTTCGGATATTCCGGTCAGATTATCCTTGTGCTGAACATTTTCCTTTATCTGAATATGGCCAGCAGGAATGACTTCTTTATAAGCTTTTCCCATAATCATTCATCCTCCGTTGATTCGGCCTTCTTGACCAAGTATTGGCGCGCTTTTAGAATCGTATCCGCCGGATGGCAATCCGTGGATAACTCCCTGCATCTTTCCTGGCATCGGCGACATGTCGCACAGGAATAAAGGATATCGCTCAAAGTTTTTGGATCGCCTAAACCGTACTTGATATGAAGGTTGATGGCCATCAGTCTTCCCGCTGCGCTTTGGGTGACCCAGCCTTCGTAGGTCGGGCACATGCCGACACACATCCGACACTTCCAGCACCTTTGAACATTATCTGTTATCTCTTTTTCCAATTGTTTCAAATCAGGATTGCTCATACCCTTCTCCTTCAAGATTTCCCGGATTAAGAATATTGTTGGGGTCAACGGCCATTTTCATGTCCATCATCATTTTGTGGGCCGCCATTCCGTAACGTTTTTTGAAAAAGGCTATCCTGGAGGCGGTTTGACCGACTTCTCCAGAAGCACATCCCCATTTAATATTGATATCGCTTTCAAGTTTAATTGCCGCCTTTGCGATTTTAAGGCGCTTCTCAGGTGGCATACTGACAGGCACCACCCACATGCCATGAAGGTCACAGGTACCGATATGCCCGTAGATAAACAGGTTGGCCTCTTTCAACTCCTGATAATCGTGTCCCGTTAGCATGTAGTCAAACACATCGTCCAAATGGCTCAGCGGCATCGATGATTCAACGGCACCAGCCTGTACAAGGCGATCTTCCCCATCAGATGCCTGTAGGATATTCAAAATATTATCCCGGGCATCCCATAAGTCCCTTTGTTCTTTTGGGTCTGTAACTACATAAGCATCAACGGCATTTTCGCTTTTAAAAATCCGGACCGTTTCCTCGGCAAGCTCATCGGCTTCCCGCTGGGAATGACTGACGTTGATTGCCAAGGCCATGTGACCTTTGGGTATGCCTAATCCTCGAAGTTCAAAGGGTGCCTGCGCCGCCACTTTGTCTATTACTTCACCGTAAAGCGGGGGCGGCATTTTTTTCTGGTAATATTTTTGAAAAGCATGGGCCACGTCGTTCAATTCTGGAAAAAAGCCCACCACGTAGCCTTTTTTCTGCTCCGGAGCCACGCGAAGACGAAGCTTGGTAATCACACCGAACAGCCCTTCGCCACCAACAAAATATCGAGTCATATCTAGCCCAGCCGGCCGCCGAATACTTTTTGTCCCGGTATCAACAATTTCACCGTTGGGCAGAACAGCTTCCACACCCATGACATAATCAATGATTTTGCCAACGCAGATATCAACCATATGACCGATGGTGTTGATGGAGACCGCCCCGCCGATGGTAGAGGCAAATTTACTGCCAATACACATGGGGAGAAAATACCCCTTGCTGGTTAAAACCTTTTCAAGTTCATATATATTCACACCGGATCCCAGTTCAAAATACATATCTTCTTCATGGGATTCTATAGTGTTAAGTTCATGGGTACTCAAAAGGATACTTCCGGGCCGTTTTGGCTTGGGAGAGCCCTTGAAAGCAGTACCTGCACCGTGAACATAGACAGGAATTTTATTATTATTTGCATACTTAAGGACACCTGAAACTGCCTCGGTCGTGGTTGGTTTTACCACAGCGATCGGAATTTTCTCCGGATCCAAATCAGGATTAGCCGCATCCTGCCCATAGCCGATTCTGTCAAAGATTTCTCCGGACGTATTTTCTTTGCCCACTATCTTTTCCAGATCAGCAATAATCTTTTTTTCAAAACTCATAAAGTCACCCCTTTTTTTAACATTAGTGGGTTACCCCATAACTATGATAGATGGCGCTATGTATAAAAATTGTACATTTGTCGTTTGTTGTTTGTCGACATTATTTTATAAAATAAATATTTGTGCTTTTTTTTAATCATTTATTTCCAATCAGTTATTGGTGTTGGTTGTCTTTGCCATGGACAATTTATATGATAAAAAAGCTTTCAATTTTTTACTGATAAATTCCTTTTTTGTTCAATATTTTAGTTATCAAGTTGGGCCAGAATCGGATATGCTGACGAATCACTTCACTTGCTTTGGAATAATTTCCGTCTTCGATGAGATCTAAAATTTCCTGGTGCGCATATTGTGACTCTTCCATTAACCCTTCGATAAATACATAAAAGGACTGATACCTGGCAAGACTGGGAAAAATGGCCATGTGAAAAGCGTTTAACCTTGAATTGCCTATCGATTCGACAAGTTTGATATGAAAATCGGCTATTTTTTTTAAATAGACAAATTTTTCAGTCGGATCTTGAGTCTTCGGCATTTTTAATTTTGAAGCCAATTCAAGAGCATGAGCAACTTTCGGTAATTTCCTGATTTTTTTTAATTTCAACTGGCTGATTGAAAAACACTCCAGCATTTCTCTTGCTTCATAGATTTCCTTGCAGTTCTGAACGGATATATCTGTAACGAAAGTTCCTTTCCTAGGCCGAAAATCGACCAAATGTTCACTGACCAAAACCCGGAATGCCTCACGTAAAGGGGAACGGCTCGTGCCGAATTTAGATGACAATTCCACTTCGCTAAGGCGCTGCCCAGGCTCAAAAACACCTGCAATTATTTGTTCTCTGAGGTGTTGTACAAGGCTTTCCGTTACACTGACAATTTCCATTTATTTATCCTTATGTATGTTCCCCTCTTTACGACTCGATGGTATTTTATTTTTACAATCGTAGGGTTATTTTTAAATTACACTAATCCTTAAGTCGTTTGTCGACAATTGTCAAGAAAATATTTCCATTGTTTGTAATTTTTTTATAATTTTAATGTATGCTTTGTATGTCATCTTTTGTCAGCCGAGGGTTCTGTCTTTCACAAATCGGCTTCATATGCACAGGCTTTAAATATGACCCGGTTCATTTGCATCCCACTGGCTGATTTTTCCTTTAGCCGAGCATTGAAGCCCATCGGAATGAGACTGGATAACCTTTGCAGACTTTGCCGCCATGTTTTGCTATCGAAGCGTTGTGCAAACTTATTCAACGATAAGATCAGCCAGGCTTGCTGAAATCTTGGCGCCGAACTCAGCCAATGCGCCAGCCCTACCTCGTTTGATTGGTCGGACTTGGGCAAGACAGACGTGTCCCTTTGGTAAGCGTGTGTAACGATATTTTTTTGAGCCGGGGAGGGTCTTTTAATATTCTTCGGCTGTCAAGATGGATCTACGATTTGTTTGCCTTATAATTCCAGAGCAACCATTTGAAAGGATCTTTGGACAGTGCCGATGAATTTTTATCAGCGTGATCAGATAATAAAAGTGGTTGACCCGCATCAGGGGGAGACTTGCTTGGGGATAGTAAAAAATGAAATCGCTCGAAATTGAAATTTCACAATGGACAATTTGATTCTTCAGCTTGAAAATACTTTTAATAAGGTAACGGCTAAAAACTGCTCTGGTTTGATCAGGAAAATGCGTGACGTTGAAGACAAATTTTAAAGGGATGATGCCGCTCTCGATAAAAAAATAAGTATCAAGTCATATGACCGGAACTATAAAATAAAATTCTGATACACATAATTCCAGATCGTTTGTGATAACTTTCGAAATCGGCTCATCTGTTACTCCTTGATCATTTATTGTGGGGACAACTCGATCATTGAGTAACAGCGAGTCGTACAAATAGCAAAGCCTTTGTACTCTGACCTGGCCCACAGGACCAGGGTTTCTATACTGGACTAAAAAAAATAGGCGGTGGATTTGGTATGATCTGCATGCTTTTATTTCTCCTGAACTTGGGATAAACTGTTCATCATGTCTTCGCCTTTACCACAGAATCCGGATAAAATGAAACGTATTTTTACCGGAATGACCTCCCGGGATGCGGATCTGATCCTGCTGATACTGGCCTCCCAGAACATCCGTGCCAGAAAATCAACCGGATCTCACGGCATCGATATTTCAACCTTTTCAGACCAGGCAGACGAGGCAGCATCCCAGGTGGCTGCCTATTTCAGGGAAAACCGGTCCGGTTTTGAACCGGTATCGTCTGCGGCAGCCATACCTGCCGGATTCGTATCCCCCCCGATTTTTATCATCATGGGGCTGCTGGCAGCCATCCATATGGGCATCGAGGCGACCGGCACCCGGTGGGAACATATCCTGGCCTATGGATCATCGGGCATGTACATTTTCCAGGGAGACACTTACCGGGCCGTCACAGCCCTGTTTCTGCATTCAGATACGGCCCATCTGCTGGGAAACCTGGCAGGGATTTTTTTATTTGCCGGGCCGATCATCCGCATTTCCGGGTATGGGTCCGGGCCGCTGTTTGTGCTGTTTGCCGGCACGGGCGGCAATTTGATCAATGCCGGATTCCGCGGCACGGCGCTTTTGTCCATCGGCGCGTCCACGGCGGTCATGGGTGCGGCCGGCGGCCTGGCCGCGTTCCAGATGATGCGCAAAGGACCCTTGCGCCGACGGGACCGGATCATGCCCCTCATTGCCGGGGCCACGTTGATGGCGTTTTTAAGTCATGGCGAAAACACGGATGTCTGGGCCCATGTGTTCGGGTTTTTGTGCGGTTTTTTCGCCGGCATTTTCTTTTTTCCCCTGACAGCAGTCTGCCGGTTCCGGCTCAGGGAACCCATGGCCCTGGTTATCACGATTATCATCCTGATGTCGGCCGCCTTTGCCGGCCTGATGAAATAAAAACAAGGCGCGTAAAACTGCTTTACACGTTCCCGCTTTATTGATACAGATGCGATATCTTTCGCCACTTTCTTGAAAAAAGGAGCGTCGCATGGAAAACAAGCTGCATTACGGATGGATCGTGATTTTTATGGGCCTTTTCACCACCGTGGCTGCCCACGGCTTCGGCCGGATGGCCTACACGCTGCTGCTGCCCGCCATGAAAGACGGGCTGTCTTTTGACTACACCCAGCTGGGCCTTCTGGGCACGGGCAATTTCATCGGGTACCTGTCCATGGCCATTATCGGCGGTTTTCTGGCGGCCCGGTTCGGCACAAGGGCCGTGATCACTGCAGCTTTAGCCCTCATGGGCATCACCATGATCCTCACCGGTCTGGCCGAGTCCTTTGGGTTTGCCTTTGCCATGCGGCTTTTCACAGGCCTTGGCAACGGGGCCGCCTATGTGCCGGCCATGGCCCTGGGATCGGCCTGGTTTGCCATCCACAAGCGGGGATTCGCCACCGGCATCGTGTCCGGGGGCATCGGACTGGGCACTTTTCTGTCCGGCCTGATCGTCCCGTTTATTCTGAAATCCTATAATGCGGACGGATGGCGTTATTCCTGGTATATCTTAGGCGTTCTGGTGCTTTTCGTGGCCGTGCTGGTGGGCATTTTTCTGCGGAACCAGCCGGCGGAAAAAGGCCTGACCCCCGTGGGCCAGAAAGAGGCCCCGGACACAGCAGCGCCGGCACCCAAGGTCTCTTCCCTGGACTGGGGGGCCGTCTATAAAATGAAATCTTTGTGGTTTTTAGGGGTGGTGTATTTTTTTTACGGCATGTCTTATATCATTTACATGGTGTTTTTCGCAGCCTATCTGGTGAATGAAATGGGCTACAGCCAGGCCTGGGCCGGCGGACTGTGGGCCATGGTAGGCGGGTTGAGCATTTTCTGCGGCGTGATCTGGGGCAGCATTTCCGATAAAATCGGCCGGGGAAAAGGTGCGGCCCTGGCCTATCTGGTGCTGGGAACCTCGTACCTGGTCTATGCCCTGGTCAAGGTGGAGGCCGGGTTTTATATTTCCGCAGTCCTGTTCGGGCTCACGGCCTGGAGTATTCCCACCATCATGGCGGCGGCAGCCGGGGATTTTGTGGGACCAAAGTTTGCACCTGCGGGGTTGGGATTCATCACCTTGTTCTTCGGCATCGGCCAGTCCATCGGCCCGGCCCTGGGCGGATATCTGGCAGACACCACCCAGTCTTTGACCACCCCGTTTCTGGTGGCCGGGGCCATTTCCCTTACCGGCATGATCTTTTCCCTTTACCTGAAAAAACCGGCCATCGACCAGTAACCATCCAACAACACCCCTGGCCTGAGAGCCCCAACAAATAATGATACCATCCACTTAAAACTTAACACTTTCATATAAATCATCAGGATCTGAAAAGCATGTCTGACATCATCTGTGACAAAAAAGTGCTGGATCATATTCAAAAAGACGCGTTTGCCCGCCATCTGGGCGCCACGGTGGAAATCGTGGCGCCCGGCCGCAGCCGGGTATTTCTGACCGTCACCGAAACGATGACCAATTTCCACGGCACCACCCACGGCGGGGTGATCTTTGCCATCAGTGACATGGCGTTTGCCGCAGCCTGCAATTCCCACGGCCGGGTGGCCGTGGCCCTGAACGTGAGCATCTGTTATCTGAAACCCAGCTTCCCCGGGGACCGGCTGAAAGCCGAAGCCACAGAAATTCACTGCGGCCGGCGCACCTCTTTGTATGACATCACCGTGACCAATGAAGACACGGGCACCCTGATTGCCAGAAGCCAGGACCAGGCATTCCGGAAAGATGAATGGATCGTGCCTGAAAAATAACGCCGTCCCATCGAAAAAAAATTCAGATCCGATTTGGACAATTTCGGACAAGCGTTAAAATATTCTATCAAGTGCTTGCCAAACATGTTTTTTTGTGCTTTAAATAATTTTCATGAAAAAATACAAGATGAAAGAACATGAGCGCAGAAAAAAAGAGATCTACCGGATCGCCACCCAGACCCTGTGGCAGAAAGGGTATGACAAAACCACCATCCGGGATATTGCCAAAGCCACGGACATGACCACGGCCGGGCTGTATTATTATTTTAAAAGCAAGGAAGAACTGCTGTTCCAGATCCTGGACAGTCATATGGACGACATGCTCGCCGGCATTGAAAAAATTGCCGCAACCCAGGTCCCGCCAATTGAGCTGATCAAAAAATACATCCAGTACCAGGTGGACACTTATTGTAAAGACAAATTCCGCAGCAAACTGATTCTCAATGATGATGACTGTCTTACCGGGGAATGGTATGAGCAGGTCAAACAGAAACAAAGATCATTCCTGGTGTTCTGGCGAAACGCGCTGGACGATTTTTGCCGGGACCAGGGCCTTCCCACAGATCATATCGCCGTGGATGCCCACTGCCTGGTCGGTATGTGCAACTGGATCTACCGCTGGTATGATCCCAAAGGAGATCTCAAACCCGAAGCCCTGGGCGAAAAAATTTTCAACACCTTTGTTTTCGGCCTGACCAGCAAAGGCCGGGCACCTTTCAGCTGACATCCGGCCATATCCGATTTTTTTAACACACGCTGCCGATCTGACAATTATCGGAAACGCCATACATGGCATTTCCGATAATCCGCGTTGCCACCGACTGCCTGAAACCCCTTCAAAATCGTCACCGGATGAATTCTATGGAAACTGTCTGAACCGGAATCATTATTTTGTTGACATGCAGAAATTGTCCGTGCTATGGAATGACAAACAAACGTTAAAATAATCTAACGCTTGTTTGGTAAAATACTTTTCTAACCTTTACGTCCTATGGAGGGTACCACCATGATGTCAAAAACCGGAATCATTGCATCAATTCTTTCCATCACCCTGGCCGTGTCACTGGCGGCAACCGCTGCCATGGCAAAACCCATTGAAATCAGTTTCAGCAACATGTTTCCCCCATCCCACATCCATGGGCAACTGGGCCAGGAATACTGCGATGAAATTGAAAAACGTACGGATGGCCGGGTCAAAATGACTTATTATCCGGGCGGTTCCCTGATATCCCCGCCCCAGACCTACAGCGCCATTGTGGATGGTATCACGGACATGGGGTTTTCCGTGCTGGGTTACAGCCGGGGCGTATTTCCGGCTTTGGAGGCCATTGACCTGCCCATGGGATACAAAAGCGGCATCCAGGCCACCAAAATCATCAATGCGTTTTACGAAAAATTTCAGCCCAAGGAACTAGACAAGATCAAGGTGATGTTTTTTACGGCCCACGGCCCGGGTCTCATCCACAGCAAGGACCCCATCAGAAAACTGGAAGATATTAAAGGGATGAAGGTCCGGTGTTACGGATTCAGTGTCAAGGTGGTGGAAGCATTGGGGGCCGTCCCCGTGGCCATGGCCCAGAACCAGGCCTATGAAGCCCTGCAAAAAGGGGTCTGCAATGCCACCCTGGTTCCCATTGAGGCACTCAAAGGCTGGAAACAGGCGGAAGTGATCAACTACACCACGGAAACCTACAGTATCGGTTACACATCAGGTCTGTATCTTTTCATGAACAAGGACAAATGGGCGGATCTGCCCGCAGACATCCAGGCGATTTTCGAGCAGGTGAACAAAGAATGGATAGTGAAATACGGCGAAGCCTGGGATACCAGTGACCAGGAAGGCCGGGAATTCACCCTGGAGCTGGGCAACGAGATCATTTCTTTGTCCCCGGAAGAAAACAAACGCTGGGCTGCAGCCGTGGCCCCGGTGATCGACTCCTGGGTCAAAGAGGCCTCGAAAAAAGGGCTGCCGGCCCAGGATTATGTGGATTTTCTCAGAGAAGCGGTAAAGACCTATTAACGTCCGTGCCCGGATGGGCATAACAAACCTTCATATCCATTCAGGGTTTCATTAAAACCATCTGACTGTGCAGGGCCGGCGGGGGTGCCGGCCCTGCACAGTCAAGATAAAAGGAGCCATATGTATTATGAACCCGGCAGAACCCGCCATGGCCTGGCCCATGATCCGTTTAAATCCTGTGTCGTACCCCGGCCCATCGGATGGATCTCCACCCTTTCTCTTGAAGGGATTTCCAACCTGGCCCCATACAGCCAGTTCCAGAATCTGACCTTTGACCCGCCTTATGTGATGTTCGCCGCCAATCAGAACACCCTTGGCAAAAGAAAAGACACCACAGTGAACGCGGAACAGACCGGGGAATTCGTGTATAACATGGCCACCTGGGATTTAAGGGATGCCATGAACCGCTCCGCACAGGAAACGGCTCCCGGTGTGGATGAGTTTGACCTGGCCGGGGTCACCAAAGCCCTGTCAACGCAGGTCAAGCCCTTCCGGGTGGCGGAATCCCCCATTCACATGGAATGCCGCTACCATCAGACCCTGCGGCTTCCGGGCACCGGCACCATGGGTACTGTGGATATCATCATCGGACAGGTGGTGGCGGTCCACATCAAGGACGAATTTATTGCCGAAGACGGCAAAATAGATATCCCCAAAATCAAACCCATCGGACGGCTGGGATATTATGATTACACCGTGGTCGACAACCGGTTTGAGATGATCATTCCGGGAGACAACAAAGATTTGAGTTCCGGATTGGAAGGAGCGGCTGCCCCATGCAGATAACACCTATTGAAAACAACATCCACCGGGTGGCCCGGTTGATGTATTTTTTTGCCGGTATGGCCATTGTGGCCATGATGATGATCACCACGCTGGACGTATTCATGCGGTTCTGCGTCACCATGTACAGCAAATTCGGGTGGGAATTTCTGGCATCCTGGCGCCCCGTACCCGGCACCTATGACCTGGTGGCCATGTGCGGTGCCATTGCCGCCGCCTTTGCCATGGCCCACACCACCCTGGAATCGGGACATGTGGCCGTGAGCCTGGTGGTGCGGCTGCTGTCGAAAAAAGGTCAGTTGTGGATGAAAATGTTCACAGACACGGCCTCCTTGAGCCTGTTTAGCATCCTGGCCTGGCGCAGTGTGGTCTATGCCGGCAAGCTCAAGGAAAGCGGAGAGGTGTCCATGACCATGCAGCTGCCATATCATCCCTTTGTTTACTTGATGGCCTTCTCCAGCCTGGTCGTCGCCCTGGTATATCTGATCGCAATAATCAAAAACATGAAAAAGGTGGTTTCTTTATGAGTCTGACAGCCATTGGTGTGATCGGCATCATTGTCCTGCTGATCATGCTGTTTTCCAAAATGCCCGTGGGATTTGTGATGGGCCTGATCGGATTTCTGGGATTCAGCTATGTCAAAGGATGGGGACCGGGGTTAAACATCCTGGCCAAGGATTTTTTCGAGATGTTTTCCAGCCACAGCCTCACCGTGATCCCGCTGTTCATGTTCATGGGCCAGATCTCTTTTTATTCAGGGATCAGCCGGCGCCTGTACGATGCCGCCTATGTGCTCATCGGGGCCCGTCCCGGGGGGCTGGCCATGGCCAGCGTGGCCGCCTGCGCCGGATTTGCCGCCATCTCCGGGTCCACCAATGCCACGGCCGCCACCATGGCCACCGTGAGCATCCCGGAAATGAAGCGGTTCAAGTATGACATGGGGCTGGCCGCCGGGACCGTGGCCGCGGCCGGCAGCCTGGGCATTCTGATTCCGCCTTCCACCATTTTCATTGTGTACGGCATCCTCACGGAGCAGTCCATCGGCAGTCTTTTTATGGCCGGGATCCTGCCGGGCATTCTGCTGGCCCTGCTGTTCGTTGCCGCCATTCATTTGCAGGTCCGGCGCAACCCGGCCCTGGCACCGGCCGGTCCCAAAACCACCTGGATCCAGAAAATCAAATCTCTCACCGGCGTGCTCGAGGCTTTGCTGATTTTCGGATCCGTCATGGGCGGGCTTTTCTCCGGTGTGTTCACCCCCACGGAAGCCGCCGCCGTGGGCGCGTTTTTCACCCTGCTTTTGTCGGTAGTCCGCCGCCAGCTCTCTTTGAAACATTTTTTCAAAGCCATTGCCGACACCACACGGCTGAGCTGCATGGTCATGGTAATCGTGGCAGGGGCCACGGTGTTCGGTCATTTCATGGCCGTGACCCGGATCCCCTTTGACCTGTCCAACTGGGTGGCGGCCCTGCCTCTCCACCCCATGCTGATCATGATGGTGATCATCATGATCTATCTTGTGGGCGGATGCTTCATGGACGGATTCGCCCTGATCATGCTCACGGTTCCCATCTTTTTCCCCGTGGCCCAGGCCCTGGGCTTTGATCCCATCTGGTTCGGGGTCATCATCGTGCTCATCGCGGAAATGGGGGTAATCACCCCGCCCGTGGGCATCAATGTGTATGTGGTGTACGGCGTGTCCAAGGACATCCCGCTGGAAGCCATCTTCCGGGGCGTGTTGCCTTTTCTGCTGGCCCTGATCATCTGCAACGGCCTGCTGATGATCTTTCCGCAGATCGCGCTGTTCCTGCCGGGACTGTTATGACAAGCTGAATTCCGAGCATGAACGTTTTTGGATCCAGCATAATAGAGACAAATCTAAACGTGGAGTTTCATTTTGTCTAAAAAATCATGAATTACACTGGAGTCAACAAAAAAACACCTGAGCCGAGGGCCGCCAGGCCCCTCGGGATCAGGTGAAGCGACAGGGTTCGGTGAATGCCTATGCAAAGGCAAGACGACGGCCTTTAGGTGCTGGGATAGGATCATTAAATTCCTTAGCCGTTTTAATCCATAAATCCATGGCTGATTTAATATTAGCTAATGCGGATTCATATGTATCACCATGCGCCATGCAGCCTGGAAGCTCGGGAATATCGGCCAAAAATGCCTGATCTTCATCACTCCAGTGGATTATAATTTCATATTTATTCATCGATCTTCACCCCCCAATTTATACTTGAGAATAATGTTTCGTACCTGTTTGACTTGATATGGTTTTGCCTTATTTCCTTCTTTTTGTAAATTTGGCTTCTCCTCAATGCCTTTTTTTCTGAAAATATGGTGACTGCCTTTGACACGCATTTCAAACCCAAAATGTTGGAAAAGAGTAATCAAATCAGAGAAAGAAATATTTGCATCGCTTGTGCCACGCAAGATCTGAAAAATTAATTTGTCGTATTTCCCCATTTTCCGTTGTCCCCCCTTTACATCCGGGTATCCGACCCAAAAAAGTACCATCATCCAATTTGTCATATTCGGCTTTGGGTAATGCGCTGTCAATATAACCGGTCAGAATTGATTTACTCTTTCAGCACTCCTACTTATTAAAAAAAAGCACCCTTCCTTGGTCCATGAACTCTAAACTGTCGGTCTGCATGAAAGCTGCAGCTCAAACTTATCCGTTTGCCAGAATCTGTTTTGTTCAGTAGTCCGTGCCCGGGATTCTTTAACCACATCAAGAATATTTATTCATTGTTTTGATAATATCAGCCACTTGACTGGTTGTCAATTTGCCGGTGATCCATAATTCCAGGCATTACAACATTGAAATGAGGCCGGCAGCGGAACCATCGACCGAACCCGGCCTGTCCTCCGGTGATAATTGCAGCGGCGTGATCTCTATATGGACTTTCCAAAAATCCGCCTTATTTTTTCAAAACAAACAAACCTTTTCCTGCTGTTACATCCGCAATCCGGATTCCCTGAAAATGAAATTCAATCAAGGAGGTCATCATGAAACGCTTTACCATCACCGGTTTTCTGGTACTCATACTTTCCATCACCACCTGGACCCCGGCCTGGGGAAACAACTGGACCATTGATGCCAACCATTCCACTATTCAGTTCAGGATCAAACATATTTTTTCCACGGTGTTCGGATATTTTCCCGACTTTGACGGCACCATCCGTTTTGACCCGGAACACCTGGACCAAAGCAAATTTGACTTCACCGTTCAGGTCAAAACCATCAACACAGCCATTGCCAAGCGGGACACCCATCTGCGGTCCGATGATTTTTTTGCCGCAGACAAATACCCGGTCATGACCTTTACCTCTTCAAAAATCACCCATAAACAGGGCAATACCTATGAGGTTGCCGGCACCATGACAATCAAGGACACGGCCAAAAATATGAATATCCCGTTTGTTTTTCACGGCACGGCCCCGTCACCCGTTGACAAAAAACAGATGGTGGCCGGATTTGACACGGCATTTTCCCTTGACCGCCTGGCCTTTGGCGTGGGAGACGGCAAATTTTTCAAAATGGGGGTGGTGGGGGATGTGGTCGATATCACCATTTCCGTGGAGGCGCTGCGCACCCCGTAATAACCTGCCCCGGTGGTACGTGAGTTATTCCCGGACATGGCGGAAATTGTTTACCAATGCCGCTTGTTTATCCATTTCAAGCTGCTCAGGCTGCACCCTTGATTTACAGAATTTCATCTGATTTTCTGACAACCTATCTACCAACCATCTACCAACCCATACAGGCGCATCCAGCCTTTAGGTTCACTGTTCCTGGGTAGTTTTCTGGTACTGGTCCCGCCAGAATCCATCCGCTTGACAATAGCCTGGTTACTCCGAACCCTTTCACCGAACCTTTTCCTTATTGTCCGAGACATCTTCCCATTGGACTAAAGCCAAATGTTTTCGAAAAATTAAAAAACGCCACCCAGTGAGATCGGCTCAATTTGCCACACAGTGTGTATCATTTTCAAAAACTAAAATACTTCCCATTAATGCCGACTTAATTCTCTACCCAGTGTATTGAGCTTGACCAATAACCACCCGCTGTTTTCACGTTCATAGAGTCGACGTTCATCCACCTTGAGAATTCCCATCAGGGGCAACTATTTTGACTTGCTTAACCGCAATATCTCAGACAATGTTTATGAAATTCAGGCCAGACCAAATTCCTCAGGCAGTGACTGGGGTTTCCCCGGGAAAGATATGACAGGCAGCTGTCGATGGTCATGTTAAATTGAGCCAAAAATGGTCATTTGAAACTGAGCCACTAGGGAATTGAACAAGGGGGATCTTTTTTCAATCCCCCTTGTTCAACTTCCCGAGTAAATGCATATGTTGCTGCATTTACCCGGGACAATCGTGGAGAGTTTATGAAAAAAAGGAGACCATTTTGGACATACTGGATCTGCACAGGTTCGGCTTGACCCAGCGGGCCATAGCCCGGCGCCTGGGCATAAGCCGTAACACCGTCAAAAAATACCTTGAAGCCCCGGAAAGCTGCTTGAAAAATCCAAAGCCATATCATCGCACGAGCATTCTTGATCCTTATCACGGTACCATCACAGCTTGGCTTGATGAAGACGAATATTACACCGCCACCTGGATTTATGACCGCCTTGTCAACCAAGGCTATGCCGGCAGTTATGAAACAGTGAAGCGAAAGGTCGGTAAACTCAAGAAACAAAAACAGAAAATTGCCTACATGCGATTTGAGACAGAACCCGGTCACCAGGCCCAGGTGGATTTCGGAGAATTTCAGGTTGAACTTCCCGATGGCAGTGTCAGAAAGCTGTACCTGTTTTCAATGATTCTGGGATATTCCCG
Organism: Desulfotignum balticum DSM 7044; assembly: GCF_000421285.1. Classification (GTDB taxonomy): domain Bacteria; phylum Desulfobacterota; class Desulfobacteria; order Desulfobacterales; family Desulfobacteraceae; genus Desulfotignum; species Desulfotignum balticum. The sequence continues at coordinate 696,047 of NZ_ATWO01000001.1, read as the reverse complement.
GAGAATCTATACAGAGTTGATCGAACGATGCGACATGCCAAGCTTTCTAGACTGCCATATACACGCCTTTGAGTACTTCGTCGGCGTCCCGGATCAGATACTCTATGATCGCATGAAAAATGTGTATATCGCCAAGCTGGCTGGAAAGGACAAATTTAACTCTACCCTGATAGGATTTGCCGTTCATTACGGATTCGTTCCCAAAGTAGCCCCTGCTTATGCTGCTTGGGTTAAAGGGAAGGTTGAACGTCCTTATACCTTCATCCGGGAAGGGTTCTGGCGAGGATACGGTTTTGTCAACTTAATCAGGGCCAACAAAGACCTCTGGTCTTGGATTTTAAAAAAGGATGAACGGATCCATGGCACCACCCATGAAAAAGTCAGCGCCCGGTTTAAGCGGGAGCAGCCACATTTAAATGCACTGCCTCCGCAGCCGTTTGATACCTCATATCGTATTTACCGGCAGGTGTATAAAGACTGCACTGTCCACTTTCATGGAAACCGCTATGTCGTCCCCCACACCCTGGTAGGAGAACAGGTCATCCTTCGCTCGAAAGATGGACAGCTACGCATTTTTCAAAATAGTTGGCTGGTAGTTACCTATGACATCCCATCAACAAAGGGAAATCTGGTCCAGAAGAAGAGATTCTACGAAGCCTTAAAAAAAGACATGGACATGAATCGGCGCAAATATCACCATGCCCAGAAAAGTAAGGGACGGGCAAAGCAGACGATCAGTCCCCAGAAACCCCAATATGACATGGATGTTGAGGTCCGTTCCATCTCTGCATATGAAGAAATACTGCAGGAGGTGTTTGCATGAGTAATACCCTTGTAATGGATCGCATTGAATCCAACCTCACCCGATTAAAGCTCCCCCGGATTTATGAAGTTTTAGGCGGCCTTGCCAAGACGGCCGAGGAACAGGGAAAAAGCTATCTGTCTTTTCTCGATGAACTGCTCGAAGAGGAAGTGGCGGCAAAAGAGCAGCGCCGCATCGAAACTGCACTAAAAATATCAGGACTACCGTATATCAAAAGCATAGATGAGTTTGACTTCGCCTTCCAACCCGGCCTGGATAAACAGAAAATCATGGGACTTTTTGACTTAAGTTTTATCCGTGAGAAAGGCAATGTAATTTTCCTTGGCCCTCCCGGTGTGGGAAAGACGCATCTTGCGGTATCCCTTGCGCTGAAAGCGTGTCAGTCCGGCATGAGTATCTATTTTACCAACATGGAGGATCTGATTATCAAGCTGCGAAAGGATCACGAAGCTGGAAAGCCGGGTAAGGGCCGTGGGTACTATAAATCCTCCCTGGTCGTTGTGGATGAAGTGGGTTACACACCTATCACACGGGAAGAGTGCAATTTGTTCTTTCGTTTTATTGCTAACCGGTACGAGAAGAGCAGCACCATTATCACGTCAAATAAGGCATTCGGAGACTGGACAGAACTGTTCCATGACCCGATCATCGTGACTGCCATCCTCGATCGACTGCTTCACCACAGCGCCGTCATTAATATTAAGGGTAACAGTTACAGACTGAAAGGCAAAAAAGCATGAATGCGGGCAGTAAGGAAGGGGCTAAAGTCACATCGAATATGGCCCTGTATTTTTGTAAAACGGGGCACAATTATCTAAAATGCCCTAATATCGGTAATCTTCAGCGATCGTCTTACCATTAGGAGGTGTGCATATGGTAGAAAACCGTGGAGGATACAGGGGAAAACCAAAGCCAAAACTACCACCACACTTGAAACGGGTTCATGTCAATGCCCGTATACAAAAGTGGATGCTTGATGAACTCAAAAAGAGAGGTGAAGTCGGAATAATGCTGGAATATATATTGATCGACGCCGGTTTTAAATATCATGATCCCATAACAAAAAAAGGCAAAGGAGATTTATAAAATGAATCGGTGTGGCTCATTTTTGATGACCATAAATGGCTCAATTTCTCGTGACCCTTGACAGCAGCGCCTGTTAAATCTTTTTCTCTTCAGATTTTGAATCACGCAACAGGTGTCGAACAGATCCCTGAAGTTCTTTCAGCGATTTGGCGAACAGTGTCTGCCCAATCTCCGGAAACTGTTGAACCCCACACGCATGGTTCAGATCTCCTCTTCCAAGATCTGCCCATTTTCAAGCAGCCATTGCTTTGCTTTGTCCATTTTCGAGGACTGCGCCCGGACGATATTCCAGAACCGCGGGGTGTGGTTCGCTTCCAGCAGGTGGGCCAGTTCATGGATGATCACGTAATCCACAACATACATAGGCGCTTTGATGAGCCGCCAGTTGAAACGAATGTTGTCCCTGGTGGTGCAGGAACCCCAGCGGTAACGATTGTCAACGATCCTGGCATTGGCAAATGCCACGCCAAGATCTACAGCAAATTTTCTGGCACGCGGCAGGATTTTCTCTTTTGCCCGGTCCATGTACCAGGTGCGCAGGACCTGTCGGCGCTCATCGGAAAGATGTGCCGGAATCAGGAAACGCTGCTCAAAACGGATTTTTTCCGAACCGTCCCTGACCATTTCGATTTGATACTGACGGCCCAGATACAGGGCGGATTCACCATTGACCATCTCTTTGCCGGGAGGATGGGGCAGCGCATACTTCTGAACGTGTCCGGTCTTTTCATGAATCCATTGCCGCTTTGATTCAACGACCGCCCGAATCTTTTCCTCGGAGGTGGATTCCGGTGCATGCACGACCACACTGCGGTCCCGTTCCACGGTGATGGTCAGCTTTCTGCGTCTGGATGACCGCTTTATTGTGTAGGTCAGTTCCATGCCTACTCCGCGTAGAGAATCACATCATTGTTTTTTTCCGCAATTTCCATCACCCGGCTGATGATCTGGGCACGTTTCAACAGAAGATTGGGCAGTCCGGCATAGGCCGGCTGTAACAGTATTTTCTGAATGTCCGCCTTGAGCTTATTGCGGGCGGGAATGCTTTCCCAGAAACCGACCAGTTTCAGTTCTCTTTCAACGGCCAGGAAAACCTGCTGGGTGAGGTCGACCAGAATGGAAACCTGTTCCTCTTCACTGAAACCATATGGTGCCTGTTTCTCGGCGACACTACCCGATCCCAACGGATCATTTTTAATGGCACCGAAAATTTCCCGCTTGAAACTCCGGAAAAACGGCATCTGCTTCTTGCGGTGGAGCCCATAGGTCGGTTCCTTTCCGGCGTTTCTGATCCGCTCCCGCAGTTTTTCCAGTTCTTCATATATTTTTTTCCAGTTGTCGCGAAAATCCTGGAATATCCGGGCCATTGCCTCGGCAAACGAGGCCTGCAAATCCGGATCATCATCCAGTTCGACATCCAGATGGTGCCGGATGGCGTGCTCCACTTCAGCGGCTTTTGTCTTGTTCCGGCTGCGTTTTCCGACATTCTTTTCAAAATCCTCATCCAGAATGGAAATGGGCTCGATGGTGGGATTGATGCTTTTGGACATCAGATACCGGTCGGTAATGGCCCGCAGCTTGGGTGGAATGCCTTTCATGCTCAATCGTTCATCCCGGAAATGCCTGGCTGCCAGGACATTGATTTCCGAAAGCGCATGGTAGTCACCCATGAAATCCAGGGCCTGCCGGGCCGGGAAAACCAGGTTCATGCATCTGGTGAATTTTTTAAACGCCTGCATGTAGTCAAACCGCACATCCTCATCATAAAACAGATCGAAAAACGCATCGTGGTCTGTGAGGTCCTTCAGGCCGTGGGTTTTCAGAAGCTCCATGATTTCGGCATGAATGCCCTGAAGATCCCGCAACTCTTCTTCCGGAAAGCTCAGGGTGTCGATAATCTCTTTTTGTTCACGCTCATCATAGGCATCAATGGCTCTTTTCAGATGATGCCCCACCCCCACATAATCCACCACAAAGCCCTTGTCCTTGGTGTCACCGCCCACACGGTTCACCCGGGCAATGGCCTGCAGGAGGTTGTGACCGGTAATGACCTTGTCCAGATACATGACCTGCTCCACCGGGGCATCAAATCCGATGATAAGCATTTTGTTGACGATGAGGACGGCCATATCTCCGGTAACGCTGTCCTCTTTGCCGCCGAAACTCAGTTTGAAACTCTTGATGCTGCGCGCATGCTGCGATTTGTCGGCATACGCTTTCAGATTGGGCAGATCATTGTGACCGCCGGAAATCACCACATCTGTCTGCAGTTTCTCCAGCTGCGCAAGATCCAGTTCCCGGGGGTTGGCTTTTTTCAACTCAGCCACCCCAGCGGTCAACGCGGCATCGATATGTTTTTTGTACCGGACCGCTGCCTCGCGTGAACTGGCCACCACCTGGGCTTTGTAGCCATTGGGAAACACATGGGTCAGATAATGGTCCACCATATCCTTTGCCTTGGCCGCGATAGTCGGTTCTGCTTCAAGATACGCATCCCTGGACCCGTACCCAAGAATTTCCAGGCGTTCCTGCAGGTTGTAATCGCTGAACACATCTGCAAACGCCTGGTCCATCCCGGCCTGATCCGCAACTTCCGCATTGTGGGTGCGCCCTTCATAGACAATCTCCAGGGTGACACCGTCATCAATGGCCTGGCGCATGGTATATTTGTCGATGTAGTCGCCGAATACCCGTTCGGTCTTGTCAATGGGGGTGCCGGTATAGCCGATTTTGGCGGCATTGGGGATGCCTTTGTCCAGGTTCGCACCCAGCATCTTATACTGGGAGCGGTGGGCCTCATCGGTCATGACCAGGATCCGGTGGCTGTCGTTGAGCTGCGGAAAAGTTTCGGTCAGGTCTGCCTCCCGGAATTTGTGGATCATGGCCATCACCAGGTCCGAGGTATCCGCACGCATCAGTTCCTTGAGCTGCTTGATGTTGTCCGCCACCTTGACTGTAAAGCCGATACTTTGGCTGGTGTCATTGAGCTGGTCCTCCAGCTGGGTCCGGTCCGTCACAAACACCACCTTCCAGTTGGCCAGGGCTGCATGCCGGTACATCTCTCTCACCATGAACATCATGGTAAGGGACTTGCCCGACCCCTGGGTGTGCCAGATGATGCCGCTGCGCTCCCGGGGAGTCTTACCTGCAAGCAGCCGCCTGACCGCCAGCTTCACCGCCCGGAACTGCTGATACCGGCCCACGATCTTGACAGTCCGGCCTTTGTCGTTGGTGGTAAAAAGGGTAAAGGTACGAATCAGGTCCAGCAGGTTGCCCCTGTCCATCATGCCTGCCACCAGGCGCTGCTGGTCACTGGGGCTGCCGGACCCGTGATCGAGATCGTTCAGGGTGCGGGGGTAAGGATCGGACCAGCGATAAAAATGCTTTTCACTGTGGGTGGTGATGGTGCCGAATTTGGCCTGCTGGCGGCAGGTGGCAATGACAAATTGATTGAAATAAAACAGGGGTGCGCTGCCTTCTTTCTTCGCCCCCCGCTGCTCACTGTACCGCAGTATTTGGTCGATGGCCTCCGGGACCGCATCTTTGACCTTGGGTGATTTGCATTCGATCAATACCACCGGCAGACCGTTCACAAAGAGTACGATGTCCGGTATGATGTGATGTTCGGTGCCCATGATGCGCACCTTGAACTGACAGACCGCAATAAACCGGTTGTTTGCAAGCGGATCACTGTCAAAATCGATAAACCGCACTGTCGGGCTCTGCTCGCCGGTCTCCCGGTTTTCGCTGACACTGGTGTTCTCCAGCAGCAGGTGCAGGACATACTGATTGTTCTCGATCAACCCGGTGCCGGGAAAGCCGGCGATCAACTGTCTGGTGACCTCTTCTACCTGGCCATGGGCCAGCCACGGATTGATCTTCTTGATCTGCTCCTGCAGCACCCCGGACATGACAACCTCGGTGAAATTGTCACGAAAGGTATGGCCCGGGGTCTGTTTTTTTTCGGTCAAGTCTATGATTTCCCAGCCAAGGACGGAAAGCTGATCCAGGAGCGGCTTTTCCACATGGTTGCGCTCATCGAGTTTGTATTTTTCGGATGGTTTCATTTCAAAACCTCCCAATGTCCACCTTTGTCGGGTCCGACGCGTCTCAGTCTTTCGGCTTTTTTCAATTTCTGAATGTTTTTTTCCACAGCCCGCGTTGAAATCTGCAATTTTTCAGCCAGTTCATAAATCGTCAAATATGGGTCCTCTTCCAACAATTCAACAATTTTCTCCGAACTTTTCTCCGAACTTTTCTCCGAACTTTTCTCCGAACTTTTCTCCGAACCTATCCCCGAACCTGTTTCTTTATTCTCAAAGACGTCTTCACCTTTGACAGTTGCCAGATACTTTCGGGAAAATTGAAATTCCACCCAGAGATCATACCCGTCCACATGGATATTGGGAGGCGGGGAATTTGCTTTGCGGCAGGCAGAAAATATTTTTTCAATCCCCCGGCCCCAGGATTCGATCTCCCCGGAACGGAAAAACGCATTGGCCACATCCGGATTATAGGGATGGGAGGCATGGGCACCCAGCAGTTTTTCAAGGTCCCAGCCGTCAGGCAGCACCGCAGGGTTCCAGATCCGCAGTTTATGCTCGTACACCCGAATCTGTATGGGCGCGGGCACGGCATAATCCCGGTGTACCAGCGCATTCACCACCGCCTCGCGCAAGGCCTCGTAAGGCACGGGAAATTGCTCGATCCGCTGAATTCCCTGGTAGCTGATGGCGGCTTTCATGTATTTGGTCCGCAGTAGATCAACAACGACATGGGCCTGGGAAAAAAGAGACCCATGGATCTCATCATGATAGGCCAGGTCTGATTCAGAAACAAAATAGCCAATTTTCACAAAAGCCCCGGTGATGAACCGATCCGGATCTTCATGAAACAAAAGTACTGCCGCACGTTTCAGGTATTTCCCTTCCACCAGTTTCAACTTTTCCAGCAACCCTGAATCTGATGCCGACAGATCCGCAGCACTCAGGCGGCCGCTGGCAGCTGCCAGTTCACGGAATCGCTTCAGGCTGGTCAGGGACAAATCCGAGGGTTTGACCCCGGGCAGCGGCACGGAATCCCAGGTGCGGCCCTGCCGCTGCAGCAGAAACCGGTCTAAGGCCGCGCCTTTCAGCTCCTGGAGCGTACTGCCGCTGCGGGTATAGTACCGCCCCCGAAAACTGATGGGATTGGTGTAGGCAGGCACATGAATCTCCAGCAGCTCCACCCCGGCTTCCTCAACCAGATTGACATCAACCATAATTCCCAGCAGGTCACGGATTTTATTGGGCAGATCTTCCAGCAGCTTTGAGCCGTTTGAAACGCCAACAGATTCCCCCCGGTCGTTTCTGCCGATCACCAGCACACCGCCCTGGCCGTTGGCAAACCCGCTGATCCAGCGCAGGTACTCGTCCCGCCAGGATTTCTTCCATTCGATGGTCTGGTTTTCCCGGGTCATAAGCCGGCCTCCATAAATTCTTTCTGCATTCTTTCTGCATTCTTTCTGCAAAAAAACTTGCAGAAAGAAACTGATATCTTTGTATCCCTTTGTCAATCAGGGGATTCTGTCATTCTTGGTTGTTCATTTTACGTTGAAGATCCTAATTTATTCTGCTTTTCTTTCTGCAATCCGCCATTCCGGTTTTGTTCTTGATCCGGCATTCCAGATTTTCCCATTTCTTCTGAGTTTGGTTAACAGCGCCCCGATTTTATTCGTTTTCTGTTCGTCATCAAGTGCATTACTGAGTTTGTCAAAAAGCAGGATGTTGATATCTTTACGGGAAGCTTTTTTAAATTTTTCCAGGTAATCCAAAACCAGCTTTGCATAAAAAGTATCATCCTGAGACCGTGTTTTGATATAATCAGCCTTGGAATCTGTGGCTTTGGCTATTTTATCAGAGATATGAAGATTGGGCTTCCGCCCTTCAATCAAGCCCTTTTTACGCAATCTTTTTACAACGTCATACGGCAAGGATCTTTTTTTTTGTATGTGATCGAGTGCGATGATATCGGGCAATGTCAGGTCAGCTCTTTCCATCAGTGCTTTACTGTAAGCCGGATCTACAACCTTTCCATGCAGTGTCATTTTCACACTGTTCCCATTCTGAAGGTCAAAATCAGGAAGTGGAAAATACCGTTTTGCCTGTCTTGTATGAATCTCATGAATGCCATATCCCATGGTGTCGATCATATTCAGCTCGGTCATTGCCTGTGCCAGAAAAGCGTTTCGATACCTTCTCGGAGTTTTTTCCCCTGAAATATAATCAGCGGGCTTTCCTTCATAAAAAGAGCCTTCATTTTCAAAAACAAGCATATCCAGATATTCGGTGACAATGATGCGCCCGTTTTTAGTATAATCCTGATGTGCAATGCAGTTGTGCAGGGCTTCAAGGACAATTTTCTGTTCGTATTTTGAAACTTCAACGGGAAAGAGTTGATTATCCGGCAGTATTCTGATCTGAACATTCCTTATTTTCTGATACAGCGCCGTTGAATTCAATAAAAAAGGCAACCCGAAATGTTCGTATGCCCGTTCAGCACCTTCCAGTTTCCAGGTCATTTGGGCAGGATGGGGTGACAAAAGAAAGGCAGATTCAGGTTTTCCCAGAAGAAGGAGCGCTGCCCGGGTAATCTTCCCCTCGATGGTCAATCTTGATCTGTCCAGAAATGCAATATCAGACCAGCTTTGAATCTCATCCAGGGAAAATCGATTGGAATATTTTCTGGCGTAAGATTCCCGTGCTTTTCCAATCGCAACCGGGTCAAGATGATCGATCCTGGCATCCGTTACAATTTTAATACTCCAATCCGTTTCCTGAGACTGTGCCCTTATTTGATCCAGCTTATCCAATCCAAGAGATGTGAGACTTTCCCCGGAACGGGCATAGTAATGTCCTTTCCAGGCAATGGGAAGACCTTGTGGTGCGGATGGTATTTCAAACAGGACAACTCTGCCGTCAGCATGATGCAGGACATGAATATTCCGCATGGTCACACTGGGTTCAGTGTTTTCCGCCATCTGCATTTTCAGGCTTTGAAGTCGTTCCTTATCATCTCTATAGTCAGATCCGACGACCTTTCTCGTCTTGTTGTCCACCCCAAATACCAGCCAGGCTCCCTCAATATCCCGCAGATTTGCCTCATTGCACATGGCAGAAAAATAACGGCCGATTCTGTCTGTATCATAGTCATTGCCGGCATGTTTAAATTCAACGACTTCATTTTCCCATTCCGTAATCAAACGGTCTAACAACCGCTGCAAATCATTATTGTTCATGCTGACCTTCCACTATATCTCATCTTTTTCTGCAAATGAATAATATCCTCTGGTATTGAATATGATATGGTCTAAAAAACTCAATCCCAATATTTTTGCCGCCTCATTCAACTGCTTTGTAATTTGAATATCTTCAGCACTTGGCCTTAACTGTAGATTGTCACTTTCGCATCCCAACAAAATGTCACAATCTTTTGCCAAAATCAGGCCTTTTTTCAGAAAATTTGAGAATGGACCTTATACATTTTTTAGTGGGATTTGTGAGGTGCAGAAGCGCGCTAAAAAACAGATGGTAACATGCTGATTTGTAGAGGAAAAATGTTCTCACGCTTTTTTACCAAATCCCACTTTACAATTTCATCATTTTTTTTAGGCCATGTATATTGAGAATCCCCCCCTCTTATCCCCCCCGAAAGGGGGGAGGAGGATAAAGGCATGCAGCGGTTCCTGCTGTTTGGTTTCAACCTGCTCAAATTCATCAATTAATCTTATCATTTTCCCATACCTTGCTTTTTTTCACTTAGGCACTCCAAATTGGGATTTTTGACCGGATTTTTGGGATATTAATGTAACACTTTACACTTAACTCTCCCTGGGGATGATTATGGGCGACAATCACTGCGGATGCCCTTTCGGAAATGACATCTGCAAAAACCTCCCTGGGATGGACATGGGTTTTGTTTACAAGACCGATAGTGACAACACGGATGCCCATCACCTCATTGGCACCGTTGATGGAAACACACAGGAAATGTTCCTGGTTCCTGTCTGCATAGTGCTGTATCAGCGGCAATACATCCGCCGGAAATTGTATCTTCATGCCCGCCGGCTTGATCCTTCTTCGTACAAATTCAAATGCCGCGGCAATGGATGACGCTTTTGCCGTTCCGATACCATCCACTTTGATGATATCATGGGCTGTAAAAGACAGTCCTTTTGTGTCGATAATTTTAACGATCTTTTTCGACAAGGAAAGCACATCGTCTTTTTGAGTGCCCTTCCCAAGAATCACCGCCAGCAGTTCCTGATCGGAAAGAAACGAAGCCCCCTGCTTCAGCAGTTTTTCCCGGGGACGTTCAAATTGAGGGATGTCTTTTATTTTCTTCATTTGTCTATCTCATTTTCACACCGGATGTAGATTTTGAACGATTCTTCTTTGGTGCCCTCCGTTTTTGCCGGACAGCCCCTTTCAATTCCGCTTCCATCTTTGTTTTTTCTTCCAGAATTCGTTCCAGCAGTTTTTCTGCTGGTTCATCATTGGGATCCTGGGGCACCAGTTCTCCCCGGAAGGCTTTGGCAAGAACCGATTGGGACAGCTTGTCCACCCGGTCCCTGGCTTTTTGGTAATGGATTTCTACTTTGTCTGACAGGGCAAAGAGTTTGTCGACTTGCCTGACGATTTCTTTTTGTTCTTGGAAAGGAGGAAGAATAAAATCAATTTCACGAACTCTTTGACAATTTAAAGCTTTTGGCCCGGAACCGCTCCCAAAATTTCGATTTCTTTCATAATTCATTAAAAACCAGTTAAACAGATACTCTGGCAAAACACAGCCATGATCAATTAAGATTGCTGCGACATTTTGATTACATGTACTTTCAATATCCAGTATAGCAGTCTGGCCTCTTGTCTTGCCCTCACCAATCATTGCAACGAGAACTGTACCTTTGGGGAAAAGTTTAACTGATGCATTGTTAAAACCATCTTGAGATATCTGTTCACGGGTCGATTTTATTCTGGTATTTGAAACCTCACCAGAACTCACCCAATTGATCTTTCCATTCCAATATGCCGGCACTTTACGTGATGGCGTACTTCCATTATAAACATTTCCAATAGAATTAATTTCACAATATTTCCAAGTATCAGGGAGCGGGTAAGGTGCCTCTTTGTTTTGAAGTCTTTCGAGTCCTTCTTTGAGATTTTTAGTTATTGCATTTAAATCCCTGTTATTTTTTGCATTTTCAATTCTGAAAGCTTTAATCCTCTCCAACAATACTTCAGCACTCTCAACCTCTGAATGATCTCCTCGCCATTTTTCAGTCAATTTTCCTGTTACGGCTGCAGTAAGCACTGACTGGCGAAAACGTTTCAGGATAGTAGGTATTTTTTCCAACCGCTCTTTCACCGCCGCAATGCGGGGTATGACAGCATCAAGCTTGGCGACAATGCGTTTTTGTTCGTTAAGGGGGGCTATGGGAAAAAGCAGTTTCCAAAAGACATCCGGATTAACATGCGGGGTACCGGTTCCTTTCGGCTTTGAATTAATATAACTGTAATATCGGTTGATAAAGCTATAAAGATATTTTGAATTGCAAACAACTGGTTTCAAGACCATTAATGTCGAACCCGCAGCACCAGTTATCCCCATACCAGTAAGGCCAAACCGGGCACCGTCCCATACAACCAGAATATCGTTTTCATCGATTAACCTAGATGATCTAATGTCAGCGTATTCATCAATAACTCCTTTTTCAAATGCTTTAATGTTAATGTATGGAACAAAGCCTTCTCTATTTTTTTCTGATAAAATTTTAGGTTTTTTTCCTTTTCCATACATTACAGCTTTTGACAGCTCCACAGAAACCCAATTTGAGGGAAGCGTTCCAGTCATTCCAGCTCCTCCGCTTCAATCACATCCAGTATCAACTGCAGTTCATCCACACAGGCGCTCAGCTCGGTAATGGCCTCTGCCACCAGCAACTGCGGCTCCGGCAACGAGTTTGGATCTTCTTGGTTCCCGTTTTTCAGCCATGAGATGTCTAAATTGAAATGTCTCTCCTTGATATGTGAAAATGAAAACTGCCTGAAACGGCCGTCTTCACCCTGATCTTTTCGTTCTGCCCGGCCGTTGGGGTCGTTTCCATAACAGGTTTCAAAATCGGTGAACATGTCCGGTGTCAGGGGCCGGTCTTTTTTGGTGACACCGGGAATATTGGTGCGGCAGTCATAGATCCAGGTGTTTTCGGTCTTTATCCCTTTCTGAAAAAATATCACATTCGCTTTCACCCCCTGGCTGTAGGGCGTAAACGTACCGTTGGGCAGGCGCAGCAGCGTATGCACATTGCAGTCTTCCATGAGGTACTGGATGACATCTCCGGCAGCATCGGCAAACAGCACATTATCCGGCAGCACCATTGCGGCCCGGCCGCCGGGTTTGAGAATGGTCATCACATGCTGGATGAAATTGAGCTGTTTGTTGCTGGTACTGACGGTAAAATCATCCCGCACCGGGGCCTGGTTGGCGCCTTTGGTACCAAACGGCGGATTGGTGAGAATACAGTCATACCGCTCTCCCCGGTCCGGTTCATAGATGCTGTCTCCCATATAAATGGTCGGTTCAAGGCCGTGAAGGAACAGATTCATCAGGGCGAGCCGCCTGGGACGGGGAACCAGCTCTTGGCCGTAAAAAGTTTGTTTTTTAATGCGGAGCACATCTTTGCGCTCCAGCGCGCCTTTGGTAATATGCATGAGCCATTCATACGCCACCATCAAAAATCCGGCTGTTCCGCAGGCAGGGTCGCAGATGGTGAACTCTTTGCTGCTGCGTGGGTCCGGCTGCATCACATTGACAACAGACTGGATAAGGACCCGGGGTGTAAAGTACTGGCCTGCTCCCTTTTTTCCTTCTGCAGCGGATTTTTCAAGCAGCCCTTCGAATGCGGCCCCTTTGACATCCACCTCCATTGAAGACCAGTCCTCTTCATCGATCATGTTGATAATTTTTTTCAGATTTACCGGATTGGTAAAGCGCGGCATGGCCTGGGCGAAAATATCTCCCAGAAGATCGGACTGGCGGCTCAGCGCCCGCAGAATATGAGCAAAGGCATCCAGAAGTTCGGTACCCGATTTTTCAACAAAGGGGTTCCATGAACAGTCAAACGTTACCATCCTTTTATTTTCTTCATATGTAATACTGGATAAATCGATTCCCTTTTCCTGGGACATTTTCAGGAAAAGCAGATAGGTCAATTGTTCGATATAATCCCCATAATCGATTCCGTCATGGCGCAGGGTATGGCAGAAACCCCATAGCTTACCGACAACATCAGACATATGTTACAACCTTTTCTATCAATATTAAGCGGCAATCGCCTGGTTTATTTCATGTATCAGATTGTCAAACTGATCGCCGAAAACCTGACGGGCCTTTGACAAACCGCCATGCCGTTCAAACACCGGCATGATTTCAAAATCTTCCCGGGAAATTGCCAAATTTTTAATCAAATGGTCTTTTATATAGGAGAGCCAGTTGGCCTGCTCTGCATTGAAAGAACGATTTCTCAGCAGATTATCAACAACCTGGCTTACCCGTTCCCGGGCCGTCATTATAGGCACATCATAATTGGCTGCATGCTTGACCATGGAAATGATGTCGGCCAGTGGTTTTTTATACACCAGCTCATGGCCGCGCTGCAGGTCACTTTCCGGAAAATCGCTCTTTTTAAGTTTATCACGCAGATCATCAAGCGCATCCGTGTTCCAGCCGGCCGGCTTGGAAAGCAGAATTTCAATGGCCTCGATATGGACGGGGTTCTGCCGGACAAAATCTTCAAACAGCTTCAGATAGTCTTCCGGTTTCTGGTAATTCTTGCCGACCCGGAACATAACCTCATGTTCAACGGTGTCAACAATATCATAGCCTTTAAAGAACACTTTTTGGGGACGTGGATAATTCTGAAGCAAATCCTGAAAATCTTTATTCCTGAGCAGTTTCATTGTTTCCGTAAAATCATTTTGGATATTTTCTTTCAGCCGGTCAGCAAAATTTTTCATGTCACCATCCGGGATATATTTTGAAAATGCGTCCCGGGCTTTGGCCCCCATGTTTTTTTCTATACGGCGCAGGCGTTTGATCAGCCGGTTGGTGTTATACTCACGGTCCTGGTTGTCATATATCCGCTCGATGATCTCGGATAAAGGCATTGTTTCTTTCTGCAGATCGACATTAAAATCTGTGGCATTTCTAAAATACGATAAAAGCCCCCCGTCAAAACAATCAAAAATGGTAAATTTCTCCTTGTTGATCTCGGGACACAACCGGGTGCCCCGCCCCAACATCTGTACCCAGAGGATGCGGGATTTCACCATCCGCATGAATACCACCATTTCGATCGCAGGGATATCTACCCCGGTGGTCAGCATATCAACTGTCACGACGATTTTGGGTTCCGGCCGGTTTCTGAATTGGCGTATTTTCTGCAAAGGCCTGTCAACTGTGGGGCTTCCGGTAATTTTCATGACAAAATCATCCCCTCTGCCATAAATTTGCTTGCAGGTACGCACCACTTGATCTGCATGAGAAACATGGGGCAGGTCATTGACCGCAAAAATGAGCATTTTCGGAAACCGCCTGTATTCTGTCTCATGCTGGTCCGTGTAATTTTTAATTGCTGTAATGATTTTGTTAATACTGTCGGGGGATGTAATTTTCTGCTCAATTTCAGAAGCACTGAATTCCCGCTCATCTTCCAGTTCATCCAGCTGTTCTGCTCCTGTTTCCATATCAATCTCACCGACCAGTTCTCCTTCTTTGAGAAACGCGCCGTTGATATGAATATCGGATTTGATCTTTACCGCATCATAATCAACAAGATAACCATCAAGTACTGCCTGTTCGGTACTATAGGAAAATACTTTGTTTTTGAACATTGCCAAAGTATGTGTGGCCGGGGTTGCTGTAAGCCCGATTTTTACCGCATCAAAATAATCCAGAACATATTTCCATCGTCCTGTCTCTTTTGCCGAATAGCCACGGTGGCACTCATCAGCAACAATGACATCAAAGGTGTGAATCGGAATATCCAGTTTTTTCGCATCCACATCATATTCAAAGTCGTTTACTGCCTCTTTGCCAAGCAGGTTGATCGACATGCGCTGGATGGTAGATACATAGATAAAAGTGTGTTTTTCCTGGGGATTGGTCAGGTATTCTTCAGGCAGCACTTTCGGATCAAAATTTCCTTCTCCTTCCAGATCATCACGCCTGAACTTCTGGCTGTACACCTCATAATCTTTATCAAGTTTTAAACCCTCCGGTGTTTCAAATGCGGAAATTTCCGAAACAGTTTGCGCAGCCAATGCACGCCTGTCCACCAGGAAAAGGATTCTTTTGGCATACCCGGATTTAAGCAGCCTGTATATGGAAGAGACAATGGTAAAAGTTTTTCCGGTTCCCGTTGCCATTGCAAGGAGCATTGTTTTCTTGCTGCTGCAAATACTTTTTTCTATGGCTTCAACAGCACCTGTCTGATAGCGGCGTAATCGGATAATTTCGCTTACTTTTCTCTTTTCAAACCATCTTTCAGCCTTTTCAGTGTCTCGGTTGTATTTATCAAGAAGCGCCTGGGGTGAATGAAAATCAAAAAGCTGGTGTGAGCAGTTTAGTTTTTTACGCACGTCTATATGAAATATCAGTTCACCATTGGTGGAATAAAGAAAAGGCACCTTGTATTCACGCCATTCACCAACAGTATTAGGGACGCTTTTCGCATATCTTTTTGCCTGCTCCAGAACATTACCCGCACCAACTGAAATTTTTTTGGCCTCGATAATTCCAAGAAGTTTACCCTCGACAATAAGGGCATAATCAGCTGGTCCTGTTTCTGTTGGATACTCCTCAACAGCATGACTTGACAAAGAAGTGTAGTCATCCACTTCGACATTATGGATTACAGTCCAGTTAAGTAGTAATGATTTCAGTTTTTCATCTATTCTTTTTTTCCTAGTCCATGCTTCTGATTCAGTCATTTTCAATCTCTCATTTTATTGAAAATCCATAGAGGATATTCTTGCAAGCAGAATTTCCTTCCAACCCTTTTATATGTAACGCATAATTCACCAGCAGAATAAGTAAGCCACCCAGATCCTTTCTTCCAGATGGAATGACATGTTAAATGCTTACCAGACATTATTCACCTCAAAAGTATTAATTTTATTTTGAGAAAAAAATATCAGCAAGTCGTCTGTTTGTACAAAAATTTTATTAAATAAAAGCCCATCATTCCAATATGATTTAAGGGACTCTCTTAAAATCGATGTTGCTTTCGCTTTTGAATGATCAATGAAGGGGAGAGATAAGTTGTCGTAGATTAATAAAATATTTTCATCATATTTTTGAAATTCGTGCTTTTTCAGCAAATTCGTTTTTTTTTGAATAATCTCAAATACAGCCTGAGCCCATTCTATTTCCGGAGTATCGCCTTTCCACCCTGGCCCTGTTAATTCCATCATATTTGCTATTTTATATATCTCATCTTTCTTTTTTTTTTGCCCCCATTTAAAATGAGATATATCAGGCAGAATATCGTTATCTATTCTTTCAGAAATTGCGCTTGCATGGGCATAATCTTCTGGAATAGCCTCTGTGTGTTCGATGCCGATTTCCGAATCAGAGGTTTCTAATAAAAAATCCGGCCTATCTCTATGAGTGAGTTTAATTGAAAAATGAAAATAGGGGTAAGTCGACAACCAGCGGCAGATAGACCAACGCTCACAATGATCTTTTGTACGTCCTTGTGTTCGGGGCGGAACAGAAATATCAATAGCCGCCAATTTACCCATTAAATCTGTTCTATCCTTTGCTGAAATTTCAATTTTCATAATGGCATTTAAGGTACTGTTCAGTTTTTGCAAGGTTATGCACTATCCCTTATAGCATGATGGTATATAATTCACCTTCACTTTTTGCCCATAAGAGAGTCATCAAGTTTCTCAATAAGAAATTTTACAATTGTGTCGGCAAAATAGAATACACCCAAAACTCTCTGTCGATCTACCCAAGGCTTCACCTGGGCTTGAATCAAAGGATTGTCCTTTGCTGGCATATCCACTTCCTCAATCTCACCTGTAGACAGGTTGATTTTCTTCACTTTCCCAGCAATGACGTCTTGTGTAATTTTCCCTATGTTGTAATGGCTATAGGGATTACGAATATCCTCTCTGAAGGAATCAAGCTGTTTGGCCATTTTTGAAGGCATTAAGCCATTTTTTTTCGCTCTGTTGATTGCTGTGCCAAATTCAATATTCTCGAATTCATCCCATTTTTGAGAATCGTATTTCTGATAACCTCCTGCTTCTTTAACGTATGTTACATGTTTAAGAGTAAATTCGATAAGATTTCCGGAAAGAGTAATGGCAGCACCATTGAGTCCAAAGAAAATACATTCACGGATTTCTTGGTAAAGAGATTTTATGGCAGGTGGCAATCTTTCTGGCAAAATTGGCAGATGCTGAGCTACATCAAGGGCTGAATTGAGACGTTCTTGGAACAGTTCAGAAATAGTTTTTGAAGGTACTACCCGAATAGGAAGACCTTGGTCTTTGAGATTCTCAATATCATCCGGATTGGCAATGATAGTATCCGACCCCTCTGAAAATTCTTTAAGTTTTTTTCTGATATCGTCGTCCATTCCGGTGCTCAATACTTACAAGTGAATACAACCCTCATTCTTAACACACCGATCTCCGGCGGCGGTTGTTTGCCATCCGGTGAAAGGGGCTGCTCGGCGCATCAATGTTCGTATTCCTGTTCGGGTGTAATTGGTTTAATCGTTTTCAAAATATTGGCTTCAGATTGCTGTGCAAAATAAAGATCCCACCGCAATTGCACATTCAGCCAGAAATCAGGACTCACGCCGAAAAATTTGGAAAGTCGCAGCGCTGTGCTGGGTGTGACACCTCTGCGGCCGTTAATGATTTCATTGATCCTCTGATAGGGTACACAAATCGCATCTGCCAGCTCTTTTTGCTTGAGCCCCATGGGTTTTAAAAATTCTTCAAGCAGCATTTCCCCCGGGTGTGTGGGCGCTCTGTGTGTTGGAATTCGAATCATAAATAACTCCTTGGTTGATATCGTTTCAATGGTAATCTGTGATTCCAACATCTGATGGTCCATTTTCAGACCATTTGAAACAAATCCGATATTGATCATTTAACCGGATACTATCTTGACCTTTACGATCTCGTTGAAGAGCTTCAAGCTGATTACCTGGTGGGACACGCAGTTCATCGAGTAAAGATGCGGAATCAAGCTGATCAAGTTTGCGGGAAGCAATTTTCCAAATACTCCTTGGGCATATTTTTAAAGCTTGTTTGGTCACCTTGCCATTAAAAATATCTTCAGTCGCTTGATTTTTAAAATTGTATATCATAAAAATACAATATCACGGCTATCATGCTATTTCAAGCATTGGTATTATACCAACTATTTGTTCCCAAAGCCTTATACACCAAATAAATGCCTTGAACCGGTCAAAATCGTTTGCGTTTACCATCGACTGCTACCAAACCAGAAATTCAGGCCAGTCAAGCTTCTTCACCATCTGAAGAACCGTAAAATCGGTCAATAAATCCGTGTTTACCCATTTTGCCACTTTTAACATTTTGGGTAAACAGGTGAAATCACACCCAAGTCCTAAATATTATATTGACAGATGAATTCCTCCCGTGATACGACATAATAAACAAGCGTTAAAATAACCTAACGTTTGTTTGGTAAAACGTCTCATGCCTTTTATGGAGGGTATTACGATGAATCCCGAATTCGCCGCATTTATCCGATTCGCGTCAATGGCCCCGGTCCTGTCGCAAACTGCACCCGTTACAGCAAAATCCATTTTTTCTAACCACCTATTAACAAAGGAGTTTTCAATGAAACGGCACAAGTTTTTTATGTTTTTTACCAGTTTGTGTTTCATCCTTTGTCTGGTCTGCTTTCCAGTTAAAAGCCAGGCAGCTTCAGAGAAAACCATTAAATTGACATTCAGCACAATGTTTCCGCTGGTTCATCTTCAGGGATCTCTCAACCAATATTTTTGCGAACAAATCGCTGAAAGAACCAATGGAAGAGTGGAAATCACGCTGTATCCGGGGGGAACACTGACCACTGCCCCAAAGAATTTCGAAGGGGTTGTCAAAGGTATTTCCGATATTGGTATGTCCTGCCCGCTATATATGGCCGGGCGGTTTCCGATAAGTGAAGTTTTTGAGATGCCTTCAGAACTGGACAGCGGCTGGGTGACCAGCATGGTTTATAATGATCTGTACAATAAATTTGACATGAAAGAATATGATGAAGTCAAAGTTCTTTATCTGCACGGCCCTGGCAGGAATGTCATATCAACCCGCTCAAAGCCGGTTTATAACCTTGCCGACATGAAGGGCCAGGTCCTGCGGGTCAGCGGTGGCGCGACAGATACAATTTCAGCTTTTGGCGCCACACCCCATGCACTTCACATGGGTGAAGCCTATGCCGCGCTGTCCAAGGGCGTGGTGGACGGTCAGTTTTCCGTACCTGAAACCCTTAAGGGTTGGAAGCACGCTGATGTGGTTAAATATGTCACCATCCCCCCGATTTCAACATCCAGCTGCCAGTATGTAGTCATGAACAAAAGAAAATGGGACCAGCTGCCGGAAGATATTCAGGCCATCTTCATGGAACTGAGCTCAGAATTTCCCACATATCACGGATATGTATGGAATTACTATGACAAAGCAGGGTTTGAATATTTTGAAAGTCTTCCAGACCGCGAGCTGATCACCATTCCCCAGGATCAGAAACCCCAGTGGGAAGCGGCTGTCAAACCGGTAATCGAAAAATATATTAAAGAAAAAACAGCCATGGGCCTTCCGGCAAAAGAATACACGGCATACTTTAAAGAACGGATCAGATACTGGTCAGAACGCAACCCCTCCATTGAAGAGGCCACTGAATGGGTTGAAACACATTTGATCAAAAAATAAAATGAAGCGGCTTGAAAAAATAATTGACGGGTTGAGTTCCTTTTTCAATGGGATTGCATTAACCGCGCTTACCGTCACACTGATTATTGTCGCCGTGAATATTGTGGCAGGTAAGCTGTTTTCCATGCCGCTGCCCGGTGCCATAGATCTTGTGTCACTTCTGAGCGTTATTGTTATTGGATTTGCCCTGCCTCAATCATACCGCATGGACAGGCATATAAAGGTTGAATTTATGACCTGGCTGATGCCTCCGGGTATCAGAAAAATCGTGCAGCTTATCAGCCAGATGATCTGTATGCTTTTTTTTGGTTTCATTGTGTGGCGTATGTTCATTTATGCCGATTATGTCTGGACCTATGGCGAAAAATCTTTGACCTTGAAAATCCCATTATATCCTTTCATCTATGCATTGGCCATTTCAATGATTCCCATGCTGCTTATTGTATCGATGCAAATTATCAATACCTGGAAAAATGATGATATTGGGAAGAACGGAGAATAAATGGACCCCGTTATTGTTGGATTTATAGGCATTGTACTGCTTATTGTACTATTCGCAATAGAAGTTCCTGTGGCATTTGCCATGTCCTTTGTGGGCTTTCTTGGATTTGGCTGGTTAATCGGTTTTGAACCGGGCTTTGAAATGCTTGCCATGGACATTTTTGAAAGTTTTTCCAATTACAATTTCACCGTTATTCCAATGTTTGTGTTAATGGGATTCATTGCCTATGAAATCGGTATGAGCAAGCGCCTTTTTGATGCCAGCTTTGCCATTTTCGGCCGTTTAAAAGGCGGACTTGCCATTGCTTCAATCATGGCTTGTGCAGGTTTTGCCGCCATCTGCGGTTCAACCAATGCCACCGCAGCCGCAATGGGTGCTGTGGCATTGCCCCATATGAAACGATACAATTATGCGGATTCCTTTGCCACAGGAAGTATTGCAGCAGCCGGAAGCTTAGGAATTCTCATCCCACCCAGTGCACTGCTCATTGTTTTTGGTATCATGACAGAAGAATCTATCGGCAAACTGTTTATTGCGGGAGTCCTTCCCGGTCTGATGCTGGCAGCCCTGTTTATTATAACGGCACAAATTCTGTGTGCGTTGAATCCTGATTTAGGACCTGCGGGTGAAGCAACCACTTTTAAAGAAAAAGTGGTTGCCCTTTCTGCTGTGGGAGAGGTTTTACTACTTTTCGTTCTGGTGCTCGGAGGCCTTTTTACCGGATGGTTCAGTCCTGCCCAGGCAGGCGGGGCAGGTGCCACGGGTATCATTGTTATCGGCATTGTTCGCAGAAGTCTGACGTGGAAAAAATTTATCAAGGCAGGAAAAGACACGCTGATGATTTCCTGCATGGTTATGTTCATCGTTGCCGGTGCCACAATTTTCGGGCACTTTATTGCTGTTACAAGAATCCCATTTCTACTGGTTGACTGGGTGGGTCAGCTGGATTATCCGCCCATGGTAATCATGGCATTCATTATCCTGCTTCATCTCATTGGCGGCTGCTTTATGGACGGGTTCGGGCTGATTGTGCTCACCGTCCCCATCTTGCTGCCGTTAATCCATGCACTGGGGCTGGATATATACTGGTTTGGCATTATCATTGTTCTGATCGTTGAAATGGGAACCATCACACCACCGGTCGGTGTCAATGTATATGTGTTAAAAGCCGTGGCCAGAGATGTCCCGCTTGAAACCATTTTTACGGGAATTTTACCATTTTTGGTCGCACTGATAGTGGCTGTTATTCTTTTATTGATCTTTCCTCAAATTGCCACCTTTCTTCCCAGCTTTGCAACCTACTGAAATGAATTGGAAAAATCATACAAACCTCAAAATACCCCGCGTATAATCAAAAAAATTATACTGGAAGGAACTTTGTCATGGAAAACAAAATGAATCTGTCTGTTTTCAATCAATTTAATTTTGAATATTCTCCCGTGGGGGTAAAATTCTTATTGCTGAAGCCCAAGAATATTTCCAAACTTGAAAGAAAACTGTCCTTTTGCGAAATGCTCAAAGAAGCACAGGATACCAAACCGTTTTATGCGGCAAAAGACAACCATGAATGCAAGGCAGGTCCTTTCCTGCTGGGGATGGTCGATTCCAATCCTGTTTTTGAAAGCGGCCAGATAGGACCTAAACTTGGCGTTTATGACGATCCCCGGGCAAATCGCAGGCTTTATATGCAGATGCACAAAATGGCCAAAGACAGTGTCAACTATACTGCTTTTTCTTCTCTGGATCAATTGTCCTTTGACCCGGATCTGTTAATTGTCACCGCCAAACCCCATCAGGCGGAAATACTGCTCAGAGCATATAGTTATCGATCCGGTGCGGCATGGAATGCCAAGGGCACCTCCGTGTTAGGGTGTGCCTATCTGTATATGTATCCATATGCCACGGGAGAATTGAACATGATGGTTACCGGACTTTACCATGGAATGAGAGCCAGAAACACGTTTCCCGAGGGTCTGCTGCTGATCACCATTCCATTTAATGTACTGCCTGAAATCATACAAAACCTGGAGACAATGACATGGGACCTGCCGCAATATTCATGGGGCAAGGAAGCCCATGTTAAGAAAATGGAAGAAATAGGAAGAGAAATTTCACTGGAACTTAAAAAATAAACGCTGAGCTGCCGGGCCTTTTGTGACAGAACTGACTATACGCCACGAAATAGTCCATGGATACATAGAGGGCTGCTCTCATCGCTGATACAGCATGGTCCATCCAATTTTCCATGTGTGGGACTTCTTGACATATTGACATCGATCCAGACACTGGGGGGGGGGAATCAGTTGTGGTCCAATTCTGGTCCAGAAACTTCAAAACCTTGAAATCCTAATTTTTTTGAGAGCTCTAATGCTTTTTCTCTCAAAGGCATCACAATATGCCCATCTAAGTCAGTATCAAGCCTACCTTCAAGGCCAACAACCGTAATAACAAGTACTATTTCATTTTTGGCGTCAAATACAGGTGCGCCAACAGCAGCCACACCAGATGCCACATGGTGGCCTTCGACGATTGCCACTCCCATTTCCCGAGTCCTTTCAAAAAGCTTCTCAATTGCTGACCGGGAACGAAATTTTTCCGGTAGGTTTGGAGAGTTTAATTCACTCTTGAGTAAATGATCATATTTTTCTGGTGACAAATAGGCACCAAAAGCGCAACCACTGGCCGTTGTAACCATACTGAGAGCAGTCCCAGTCATAACACTCACGGCAACTGCTCGCGAGGGCCGCATCCACCGAACCACAACAGGGCCATTGATACTCCATGTTGATAGAGCTGTTGTTTCATTAGTCTCAGTACATAATTCAGAAATTGCTTTTATGCCGAATTTTATTCTGTTTATCCTATCGACTGCAACCAATCCAATGTTCATAGCAAGGGGACCAAGATCGTATTGCGAGCTGTCTTCATCCTGTTCAATTAATCCGGAACGAACCATACTAACAATATAGCGATGGACTTTGGATGATGGCATGCCAGCAGCAGTAGCTATTTCTTTAAGTTTCATACCCCGGGGGCCATTGAGAATTACCTGCAGAATATACATACCTATCTCAAATGACTGAACCCCATGTTTTCCCACCTTTTTCTTCATTTAAAATCCTTTATGATTAAAAAATAGAGTGCTGGTTTCCAAATTATTTTCATTGCCCTGCCATTACAGGATTCATAAATAAAGTTTTCTTGATTTTTGTCAACTATTTTTATTTATTTCAATACCATACCTGTATTCATTATCTCTTAAAAAAATGAAAGTTTTTTCTTGACAGATACAGTTTAAGCGTATTAACATTATATTCTATAATAGTAAATATATTCTATAATACAGAATTTTATTCAAAACAATCATAAAAAAGGAACTGCTAAAATGTCCGTAAAAATCCGAAATCAACGCTTAACTGACGACCAATTTCATAAAATTCGCAAAGAGGAGGTACTTAGCCAGTGGGAGACCGGAAAAGCGCTGGAGGATATGGATGAATGCATCAACACGGCAAAAGAACTGTCGCATGGTAAAAATTTCGCCCTGACACTCAAACAGGCCAAAGAAGAGAATAATCAAGTTTTAATTCCTCAATTCGGTAGAACCCTGACAGAACATACCCTTGAAGGACTTCAATTTGTGGAAAAGGAATTTAATTCCGCTCAACGAGGTGCCTGGTGCATTTATTCAGATTCTTACACAAGAAAAAATGACTATAAGAGGGCTGCTTCAGGAATAGAACGCAGTAAAAAAGAAAGAATGTCCATGCTCAACGGATGGCCCGTTGTCAATTTTGGTGTGGAGGAGGCTCGGCGGATCATCAAAGGGAATAAGCATCCGCTTCACTTTAACTCCACAGATGAAGACGGTCGGTTGGCATCTGAAATTGTTCTTGCCGCTGGATGGAACGGGGCAAGTGTGCGCACTCTCCAGGAAGTGATTGCTCACTGTAAGGAGATCCCTTTGGAAGAAATGATCCGGATTAACCAGTACGAAGCCAGACTAGCCGGAATCTACACCGAAAACGGAGTCCCGGTCTGCCCTTGGAATGCATCCCACCTGACCGGATACGATTCCGCCGGATTCCGTTCATTTGTATGTGTATCAGAAGCACTGCTGGCAGCAGAACAAGGTGTTAATTATCAGTTTATTACCCATGGACTGAACATGAATCTTTTACAGGACATTGCCATGGTCAGAGTGACGGAAAGGCTCTGTTACGAATATTGCGATAGGTTCGGCTACCATGATGTTAAATTTTTTACTGGGGCATTTCCGTTTTTAGGCGCCTGGCCGCCACGTGAAGATGAAGCAAATGCCATGATTGCCTGGAATGCTGTTATTCCGATTTTAGGAGGATTCACAGGTGTTGTCCTCAAATGTCAGGACGAAGCGTTTGCCACACCCACAAAAGAGGGTATGGCAAGATCAGTGAGATTAGCTCAGCATATGCTTACCGTGATGGGGACACAACGGCTGAAAAGCAGCGAAGCATTTGCCCTTGAAGAAAAAATGATTGAACTGGAGGTAAGAACCCTTATGGAAAAATGCCTGGAAGCAGGAGACGGAGACATGGCGGTGGGTATGTGTATCGGGGTTGATGCCGGCTGGATTGATACCATGCTAACGCCCTGGCGTCACAACCACGGCAATGTCATGGTGATGCGGGATGCACAAAATGCAGTCCGGTATCTTGAAACAGGAGATATACCTCTGCCGGAGGAAATAAAAGAATACCACAGAGAAAAAATTGCGGAGCGGGAGAAAAAAGAGGGCTGCAAAGCAGGTTTGGCTCTGGCGGTCAAAGATCTTCAGCTTGCATCCATTTTAAAAAAATAAGGTGAGGGGATATGGGTATCGCGATATTAATAGATTTTGGCAGTACACATACGAAGGTCCTGGCTGTTGATATTGATGATGAGGAGATTCTGGGCAGGGCCCAGGCTGTCACGACAGTTGAAAAGGATATTACAATAGGACTTAATTTAGCTTTAAAAAAGCTTTTTACCGAAAATGATCTCAAAGAATCCGATATAACAAACAAATATGCCTGCAGCAGTGCTGCCGGAGGTCTAAGAATGGCTGCTATTGGTCTCGTTCCTGCCTTGACACTCGAGGCAGCCAGACGTGCCGCACTGGGTGCAGGTGCGAAAGTGATATGGTCTTCCGGATACGAGCTGGATGAACTCCAGCTCCAGAAGATTGAAGATAATTCGCCTGATATCATTCTATTAACCGGAGGAACCGATGGGGGGGATAGGAAAGTAATCCTGCATAATGCAGAGCTTTTGGCAGAATCAAATATTCAAGCCCATTTTCTAGTTGCAGGCAACAGATCAGTGGTCCAGAAGGTAAAGATTATCCTGGATGAGGGTGGGAAAAATGCCCAGATTACACACAACGTCCTTCCGGAAGTGGACCGTTTAGACATTGAACCGGCCCAAGCTTTGATACGGAACTTGTTCATCAAACAGATCACAGAGGCAAAAGGCCTGAACAAAGCCCAAAATTACATTGGTGATATTGTTATGCCAACGCCTAGTGCGACGTTACAGGCAGCTACATTGCTTGCTGATGGCACAGAAAATGAATCTGGTATCGGATCATTGCTGGTTGTTGAAGTTGGCGGTGCAACAATTAATATTCATTCGGTGGCTGAAGGCCAGCCCAGTAATTCAAATATCATTTTAAGAGGGCTTCCGGAAGCAAGGATTAAAAGAACGGTTGAAGGCGATCTGGGTATCCGATACAATGCGCCGTCAATCCTGGAGTTTGTAGGGAGTCAGGTATGTCTGTCCCAACTCCAGGCAATGGCTGCAGATGTTAATCTTAACACATCTGAACTTACCGATTTAGCCCAGGGACTGTCTAATAATGTAGGTCATGTCCCGAACACAGATTTTGACTTCTGCCTGGATCGTGTTTTGGCAGAATCCGCTGTAGCGTTTGCTGTAGAAAGGCATGTCGGTACTTTACGCCAGGAATTTTCCCTTGCAGGAGAAATCAAGGTCCAAAAGGGTAAAGATCTCACACAAGTAAATAATATCATAGGCACAGGAGGTATTTTTAAATACGGGCGAGCTCCGGAAGAAGTCCTGTGCTCAGCACTTTTTGATCCGCAGAAGCCCTGGAGTCTGAAACCGATCTCTCCTACCGCCTACATTGACAGAGATTACCTGCTTTACGGTATTGGCCTGCTGGCAGAGGACTTCCCAGACAAAGCCCTTAGAATTGCGAAAAGATCTATGGTGCCGGCCTGTCTTAATATCCATAAAGGCAAGCTTGCATCTGTAGCATCCTGAAATGAATAGGAATTTATTATGACTGAAAAAAAAATTACTGATAATCATTCAGCAGAAAATCTGATTTCAGAATTTGTCGAGACACTTTCACATGATCAGATTCCGGAAAGTGCGCTAAACGTTGCCAGACAGATCATTTTAGCTGTATCCGGGACTGCCGTCGCAGGTGCCGGGGAAGATGGCTGCCGACCGCTGTATGAAATGCTTAAAGAGCAAGGCGGCAAACCGGAAGCCACCGTGATGGTATATGGAGACAAACTGCCTGCGCCGGGTGTTGCAATGCTTAATGGTTTCATGTGTCGGGCGCTTGATTTTTGTGATGCAATGGCGCCCGGACTCCATATGGGCTCATCCTTGATTCCTTCCGCACTAGCAGCTGCCGAAATAATGGGCGGCTGCTCCGGTAAGGCTTTCATTACCGCGGTTGTTGTCGGAGCTGAGATAGGTGCTCGTTTTAATCTCACGGAACAAACCTATGATGGTTTCGATCCTACCGGTGTTGCCGGGGTTTTTGCTTCAACAGCCGTTGCAGCCCGTATACTTGGATTAACCCAAGAGCAAATAACAAACTCACTGGCTTTAGCCTTCAACAGGTGCGGCGGGAGTTTCCAAAGCAATGTGGACGGATCGTTGGCGGTTCGTTTGATCCAGGGTTGGGTTGCGGCTGCCGGATTAGAATGTGCAGTTTTGGCAAAACTAGGATTCACAGGGCCAGCCAATTATATAGATGGTATTTACGGGTATCTCCATCTGTTTGCAAAGGACGTAATCAACTCGACAGATCTGACAGAAAAGCTTGGTGAAAGGTATTTGCTTGAAAATACGGTATTTAAAAAATATCCCAGCTGCGGACTTACCCAGGGCATCACCGAGCTTGCCCTAAACCTGGTTACCGAACATAACCTTGAGCCGGACCATATTGAATCGGTTGAGGTGATATTGCCCCCATATGCATACCGGCTTGTAGGTCATGAGTTTGAAATGGGAAGAAATGTAAGGGTCAATGCGCAGTTCAGTGTTCAATTTTGTGCTGCCAATGCCATAGTCAGAAGATCATCAAACCTGTCTCATTTCAGTGAAGAATCAGTCCGTTCCCCTGAATTGCAACCAATAATAGAAAAGATTAAAATCAAGTCTGACCCGGATCTTAATTTTCGGAGCCATACCGCCGTGGATTTCTCGGTTTTAACCATTGATGGCAAAAAATATACATCTCAACTTGATGTCGCACCTGGATTTCCCGGCAATCCGTTAACAGATAATGACCATATTTCGCATTTTTCCCAATGCATGGACTATGCCCAGATACCCCTTCATCCGAACCAGGCCGAACTGTTATTTAAAAATATTATGTCAATAGAAAATGTCGAAGATATCAGGTTGATGTTGGATACCCTCAAAGCGCGGGGCAATTGCAGCTAAAAATTGTTAAAAATGAATATCAAAATCAAACAAGGAGAGATTGAATGGATAAAACAAACATCGTAATTGGAACTATTGGTGCCGATGCACACATGATCGGTGCATGGGTACTTACAAAGGCATTTCAAGAAGCAGGTTTCGGTGTAACCTTTTTAGGTGCTGTGGTTCCCCAGCAGGAATTTATTGATGCTGCAGTTGAAACAAATGCGAAAGCGATTCTCGTCTCTTCCATGTACGGTATGGGCATTATCGACTGTGAAGGATTAAGGGACAAATGTATAGAGGCAGGTCTTAGTGACATTATCCTCTACGCCGGGGGCACTGTGGCAGCACCTCTTGAACTGGAAAAAAATTGGCCAGAAATTGAAAAACGCTTTGAAGATATCGGCTTTAACAGAGTATTTCCGAATACGGTTATGGCAGAGGATGTTATCCAAATTCTTAGTAGTGACCTTGGTTTATCAGAATAATTTTTAACCATTTGGGGGAGACAATGAAAATGAAACGTTTCATGATTTTGACAATTTGTATCGGATTTTTGAGTATCGCTTGGGTTTTTAACGCCACTGCTAAAATTCAATTAAATTATTCAAATTTTTTTCCTCCAACCCATATTCAAAGTAAACTGGCAGAAAGCTGGTGTAAGGAAGTCGAAAAAAGGACAAACGGAGAAATAAGTATTAACTATTTTCCTGCTGGCACGCTTACCAAGGCACCGCAAACATATGACGGAGTCGTCCAGGGAATAGCCGATATAGGTATGACAGTAATTGCGTATTCAAGAGGCCGTTTTCCTGTCGCGGCTGCAATTGATCTTCCTTTAGGCCAAACGGGATTGATGGAAAGTCCGTTGTAGACTTTATTAAATCAAAACTTTGAGGCGAACATGCATTCCACACCTGATAAATGGGACGAAGAAATTGAGGTTGTCGTTGTGGGGTCCGGATTTGCGGGATTATCCGCCGCGGCCGAAGCTGCCGGGCTTGGGGCACAGACCGTCATCCTTGAAAAGCTGAGTCGCTACGGAGGCAATTCCATCATCTCCGGCGGCGGCTATTGCGCCTCTGACAGCAATTTGCACCTGCGGCAACATCTCGGATTGGGAGAAGACTCCTTTCAATTGCATCTGGAAGACACTCTTAAGGGCGGTGACTTTTGCGGTTTGCCTGAATTGGTGGAAAAAATGGTTTATGGCGCCCCGGAAGGGCTGAACTGGTTAATCGACGCCGGCGCCGAGTTTCAGGAGACTCTGCCCCGCATCGGTGGTCATTCAGCCGCGAGAACCCATTTGCCCAAAGGTTCGGGACGTGGATTAACGGATCCGTTGAAAAAACTGGCCTTAGCCAGAGGAGCCAAGCTGCGTACAAACACACCGGTCTCAGGCATATGGCGCACAAAAAGAGAAGGCCCTGTGTTGGGAGTACAAATTACCACTGAT
The DNA here is from genome assembly GCF_000421285.1 of Desulfotignum balticum DSM 7044. Taxonomy (GTDB): domain Bacteria; phylum Desulfobacterota; class Desulfobacteria; order Desulfobacterales; family Desulfobacteraceae; genus Desulfotignum; species Desulfotignum balticum. The sequence goes on along the minus strand of NZ_ATWO01000001.1, from coordinate 666,456 downwards.
GGAACTCCATGGAATATCAAAGTGAAAAAGGCCCTCGTGCTTGCCTCAGGCGGATTTAGTGGTGACGTAAACATGCGCATGGCCGCCAATCCTTCTCTGGTGCCGGAATACGGATGTACCAACATCCGGGGTGCGACAGGTGAAATCATCCAGTACGCCAGGGCAGTATGGGCCGATGTCCTGCGCCTTGACTTTATTCAGCTCTACCCCTGCGCCAATCCCAAAAACAGCGGTATTGATTCCTTTGCTCTGCATGCCTATTCGGGCACGGGCTATGGCTTGTTTTACGTCAACACCCTGGGCAAACGTTTTGTCAATGAACTGGACCGGCGAGATGTGGTTTCAAGTGCCCAAATCAACTCCGGCGGCAAACCGAGCTATTCGATCCTTAACCGGGAGATTTTCCATAAATTGACAGCTACCGGTGCCGCCATTCGCACCAGTGTGGAAAGAGGACGGCTCTTTGAGGCGGAGTCCATCGCAGGGCTTGCCGAAAAGCTGGGAGGGATGCCGGCAATGGCCCTCAAAGAAACGGTTGACAAACATAATGATTTCATCAAAAGCGGGGCCGACACAGACTTTAAGAAACCCATTACACCGGCCATGGTTCCGCTTGACCAAGGGCCGTATTATGCTTTTGCCCAATGGCCAGCCATCCATCATTGCATGGGCGGACTGCGCATCGATACTCAGGCCCAGGTCATCGATATCTGTGGCAAGCCCATTCCAAAATTGTATGCAGCCGGTGAAGTCTGTGGCGGTATCCATGGCGCCAACCGCCTTGGCGGCAATGCTATTCCTGATTGCATTGTTTTCGGGCGAATTGCCGGAATCAATGCTGCTCAAGCAACCTCATAACCTTTGAACAATAGTTAAGGAGAACCCCATGCTTTCTATTTCAGACATCAATCAAATGGGAAAAGAGATCGAAACCTGGCTTCGCATGCGTGTGCATCCGATCGCCTTCAAGCTGATCAAAGAAGAAAATGAACTGCCCAAAGATACGGTCATTCCGTCTCGAGACATCGGCAAACGATTGAATCTGTGCCAGGCTTTTTCCCTGGTGCAGCGAGGCGGAGTCACCATCGGTATGTTTCTTTCGGATCATTGGTGCTTTGAACCCGTGATCGGACTGGGCTTTGCCGACCGCATTCCCAAGTTCCTATCCGGTTACCACCGCTATCCCGACAGTGTCCGGGATATAGAGGCTGCGGAGAACTGGTGTCACAACATGCCGTATCTGGAGCAAGAAAGGCAAACAGGCCTTCTCATGGCGCCCATTCACAAGGCGACCTTTATGCCAGACGTTGTCATCATGCATATCAACGGGATGATGGCCAGCCAGATGATGATCGTGAAAAACTGGATGGATGGCGGCGATATCACATGCCAGCTTAGCGGACATGCTGGCTGTGTTTATGCCATTGTTCCACCCTTGCAGAAACAGAGCTGCCATATCGCCATTCCGTGCCGGGGCGACCGGCAAGTTGGGATGGCCCAGGATGATGAAATTTTTTTCAGCTTTGTGCCGAAAATGCTGCCGGACTTTATCGCCGGCATCGAAGTACTCGAGCAGAACGGCTGGGGGATTCCAATGCACCATTTTATAAAGGAGGAAGTTCAGATGCGGGACAAGTATGTTGATATGTCGCGATTACTGGGGATGGTTGTCCCAACTGATTAAATGTAGTTTCACGAAAAATTGAAGGCCGATATTAATGATCTGACGGTCGCTCTCGTTCGGTATGTCATGACAAAAGAGTATGAAGATCTTCTAACTGCGGCACGGATGCCGCCGCTATATACAATATTAATTCAAAAAAGGGTTCTCAATGAAAGGATATGTTCAAGTATATACTGGTGATGGTAAAGGAAAAACCACAGCTTCCTTGGGTTTAGCCCTCAGAGCAGCAGGAGCAGGACTAAAAGTTTTTATCGTTCAATTCCTGAAAAAAGGAGATTATTCAGAAATAAATGCCTTGTCGAAATTTAACAACGTCACAGTCGTGCAGTATGGATCTGGAATTTTTTTAAGAGGCAAACCTTCAGAAAAAGATATGGCCGATGCTATGGCTGGATTTAAAAAACTTTGTGAAGTTTTCGAGAAGAATGAACATGATGTTGTAATTGCGGATGAGGCTAATGTGGCAGTTATGTGTGGAGTATTAGACGAAAAAAAACTTCTATCTCTCATTGACTTGAAACCTGAAAACATTGAGTTAATAATTACCGGAAGAGGTGCAACAGAAATTTTAATCCAAAAAGCCGATCTAGTTACTGAGATGAAAGAAGTTAAACATTATTACTACCAAGGGGTTTCTGCGCGTATTGGGTTAGAAAAATAAGATGTTAAAATGGTAACCCCACTTTCAATATGGTCAGCGGTACCGCTTCAGGGTTTGCCCTGTTCCATTTATTCACGGATTAGGCAGAAAGAGCCCTGACCTTCAAAGGGTCTGAAACAAAGCAGGGCCGCCCATGGGAATCAGGCGGCCCTGCTGTCTTTGTGGATGTGGAATTTATTGGATCAGGATATCTTCAAAATCAGGGCGGCCCCGCAATCGCCGGCGGCACACCCGGTCCACAGGAAATACCCGCCCCCGGCCATGACGGTTTCCTCGATGCCTTCGATGATCAGGCGGGTGGCCGTGGGGCCCTGGGGATGGCCGAAAATCAGGGACGATCCGAAATTATTGAATCCGAACGGGTCGATCTCCATCTGTTTGGCGAAATACAGGTCATTGACGATAAAAGGGTTGTGGGTCTTGATGACCCGGATGTCTTTGATGGCGAGGCCTGCGTTTTTCAGGGCCATGCGGGTAGCGGGTACCGGGGCTGCAGGCATGAATCCTCTGCGCTCTCTGGAAAAGCCGTAGGCGATCACCTGGATGGTCACCTTGTCATCGGCGCTGAGCTGCCGGGCCTTTTCTTTTGTGGTGACGATCACCCCGGCATTGCCGTCCGCCGGATGGGTCTGGGCCCCGAAACTTAAAACTCCGCCCGGGATGGTGGGTTTAAGGCGGGCCAGGCCCTCTTTTGTGGAGGGGATGATGCCTTCATCTTCTTCCACCATAATGGTCTTCTTTTTGGAGATGGCGATCTCCACGGGCTGCATGTACCGGCGCTGAAACGCCCGGTTGTCGGCCTGACCTGCCTGGTACTGCTCATACCGCCGCACCACAAGATCGTCGCACACCTCTTTGGTGAATCCGTTTTCCTTTGCCACGTTTTCAGCGGTTTCCACCATTTTTTTGCCCGTGTTGGGATCGGCATTGAAATTGTCCATGTTCCAGTTTTCCGAAATCACCTCTCCGCCGGGGCCTTTGGGATTGGGCCAGATGGTGTGGGGACCGTTGGAGGTGCGGTCCACGGTGAGCACATAAGGCAGTTCAAACAGCCCGGTCTCAATGCCCATGGCGGCCTGGTTGATGCAGGTGGCACCGGTGGTGCAGGCCTGGCTGATGGCAATGGCGGGAAGGGCTTGTGCCCCCAGTAGTGCCGCCGACCAGGGGGAGGCATAAAACTGGCGGTGCTGGCCGATGGTGTTGCCGAAGATGCAGTAGTCCAGATCATTTGCATCCAGATCTTTTTGTTCAAAAAACTGTCTGGACATTGCCGCTCCCAGGGTGATGGCGTTTTCATTGGCCAGGCTGCCCTGCCATTTGCAGAAAGGGGTGGAATAATAGCCTTTGTAGGGGATATATGACTTGGTATACATGGGGTGGGGTTCCTTAATTTTATATGAAAGTTTTAAGTGTTAAGTGTTAAGTTTTAAGTCGATAGGTGACTGTTTGTACTTTCATCATTTGTTGTGGTTATTCAGGGCATGATTGGTATAAAAATGGGTTATTTTCCTGTGAACGTAGGTTTTCTGTGAGATGCGGCTGCGGACAGGCCTTCAAAGGCATCGGCTGTGGAGAACAGATCTTTGAGGCAGTCCAGTTCACAGGCCACGGCCGCATCCATGGACAATCCCTCCTGGGCGGTCATGATCTTGTTGGCCATGGCCAGGGCTTTGGGGGATTTGCGGTCCAGCATCTTTTTCACCCGTGCCGGTGCATGGTCCCACCCGTCCAGTTGTGTGTCGGCAAACAGGTCTGCCAGGGGCGCAAACCGGTCCGGGATCTTTTTGGGTGCATATTTGTCTGTATTGTCCGTCATGTCGGTGATCTTCCGGATGGCGGTTTCGATCTCACCGGGATCCACAATGCAGTGGACAATGCCTAAGTCAAATGCATCCTGGGCGGAAAGGGTCTGGCCGGTGAACACAAAATACCGGGCCAGGGCCGGTCCCACCCGCCGGGCCATGCGCAGCATCCCTCCCAGGCCCGGAACAATGCCGATGCCGGTTTCCGGCAGGCCCATGGACCCGGCCGGCGTGGCCACGATATATTGGCAGGCCAGGGCCATTTCACTGCCCCCGCCCAGAGACAGGCCGTCCAGCAGGACAATGGTTTTTTTGGTGCTGTTTTCAATTTTCCAGAGCAGGTCATGGCCTTTTTTGGTAAAGGTTTCAATGTGGTCGATACGGCCGGCTTTGATGCGGTCCACGAAAAACTGGATGTCTGCGCCGGCCACAAAGGTTTTGCCTGCCCCCTGGAACACGATGGCTTCCACATCCGAGTCATTTTCAGCTGTGTCAAAGGCCTGGGCCAGCTGCTGGAACACGGCCTCGTTCAGGGCGTTCATGGCATCAGGCCTGCGGATGGTGATCCAGGCGATATCGGATCTTTTCTCCAGGTCCACCAGCTTGAAATCAAAGGGCTGCCCCTTTTTTTTCTGGTCCACAAGGATCTGGGGCATCTTGAAACCAGGGTATCTTTTGACGGCGTCTTCCACCACCCGGCAGGTTTTATCGATGCCGATGCGGTTCATGATCTCAAACGGGCCCTGGCGCCATCTCAGCCCTATTTTGGCGCCCAGGTTGACATCTTCCATGGTGGCCACGCCTTCATCCACCAGAGAGGCGGCCGCCCCTAAGCACACGCTGTAGAACCGGTCCACAATGGCATCGATCCTGTCCTCTTCCACCGGTCCGTCGGTCAAATCCCAGTCTTCGTTTTTCTCCATCTGCTCTGTCAGCCGGTCCGGGGTGCCGTAAAAAAGTCCCAGCTCGCTTCCCAGGCTCTGGGAGGCGTGCACGGCCAGGGGGATACCCGTGATGTTCAAAATTTCAAAAGATCCCATGCCCATGCCAAAGGCCCGCTTGCTGGCTTCTTCGATGGTGGCCACATTGCCCATGCCCTCTCCCAGCATCCGTGCCGCTTCATTGGAGGAGGGTACAAAAAACCGGTTCACGGCAAATCCGGGGGAATCTTTCACCTGGATGGCCACTTTGCCGTGGAGCGCGGCAAACGTTTTGGCCGCATCCAGGGTCTGCTGACTGGTGGTATCATGGGGAATGATCTCCAGCAGCTTGTTTTTGGCGGGATGAAAAAAATAGTGAAGCCCGATGAACCGGTCCGGCCGGCGGGTCTGATTGGCGAATTCATGCACAAAAAAACTGGAGGTGTTGGTGGCAAAAATGGTGGCATCTTTGCACACGGCATCCAGGTTCTTGAACAGGGTTGTTTTGACGGCCTTGTCCTCAAACACGGCCTCGATGACGATATCCGCATCTGCCACATCCGCCATGTCCGTGGTGCCGGTGATGCGGGACAGGATCTTTTCCACTTTTTCCGGGGTGAATAAGCCCCGCTTTACCCCGCCTTCCAGCAGGCCCCGGATCCCGGCAATGCCGTTGTCCACCGCGGTCTGTTTTATATCCACCAGCACGACCTGCATGCCCTCCTGGGCGATCTTCTGGGCAATGCCGCTGCCCATGTGCCCGGCACCGATAACCCCTATTTTAGAAATCTGAGACATCTTTTCCTCCTGAAACTATGATGGTTATGATCTGTTATCTTATTTTCCACTGAATGATGTGTTGCGGATCTGGACGGCGGCCGGGCACATGGCGCGGATGGATGCCATTTTCCCCAAAGTCACCGGCACCTGGCATGCCATAAAGAACCGGGCGCTGTACATCTGGCCGTCATAAAAATCCGTATTTTTGGCACTGGCACCTGCTGCTGTTTTTTCTTTGGCTGCGGCAGCCCGCCACAAGAGCATCCACGCCATGACCAGGTCTCCGGTTACCTCCAGAAACGTGCCGGCAAAGGCAAACCCGGTCAAGGCCCGGTCGTCTTGTAAAGCGGCCAGAAGGGTGTCTGCCGTGTCTGAAAGGGTTACGACCGCCTGATCCAGGGTTTCGGCCAGATCTGCCAGGTCCGGGATCTTTCGGGCCCGGGCAATGGTGGTGCGGATCTGTGCCAGCAGCGCATCAAACAGGCGTTTGTTTTTCATGCCCAGTTTTCTGGCGGCCAGGTCCATGGCCTGGATCCCGTTGGTGCCTTCATAGATGGTGGTGATCCGGACATCCCGGAATATCTGTTCCACCGGATATTCACAGGTGTACCCATATCCGCCGAACACCTGGATGGCCAGGTTGCACACATCCACGGCCCGGTCTGTCACATATCCTTTACCCACCGGGATCAGGATATCGATAAGATCTTGATATCCCTGCTTTTCCGTATCATTGTCACAGATCTGTTTTTCGTCTTCTAAAAGCCCGATGTAGCACAACAGGCTGCGCATGCCTTCGGTGTATGATTTCATGGTCAGCAGCATGCGCCGGACATCCGGGTGGTTGATGATGGCCACGGATGTTTTGTCACCACCTGCCGGCAACGGCCCCTGGATCCTTGTTTTTGCATATTCCAGGGCGTGCAGATAGGCGGATGAAGCGCAGGCCAGGCCCTGGGCCCCCACCATGAGCCGTGCCATGTTCATCATCACAAACATCATGGCAAGGCCTTTGTTTTCTTCTCCCACGAGCGTGCCCGTGCAGAGGCCGCTGCTGCCCAGGGCCAGGGTGCAGGTGGGGCTGCCGTGCAGGCCCATTTTTTCCTCAATGCCGGTGCACGCGATGTCATTGGGCGCGCCCAGGCTGCCGTCGTCGTTCACATGGATTTTGGGCACCACGAACAATGAGATCCCCTTTGAGCCGGGCGGGGCGTTTTCACATCGGGCCAGCACCAGGTGGATGATGTTAGCGGTGATGTCCTGGTCCCCGCCGCTGATGAAAATCTTGGTGCCGGTCAGACTGTAGGTCCCGTCCTGATTCTTTACAGCCCGGGTCTGGAGGTCTCCCAGGTTGGACCCTGATTCCGGTTCGGTCAATGCCATGGTACCGCCCCATTGACCGGTGTAGAGTTTTTCAAGATACAGACGCTTCTGGGTGTCATTTCCGAACCGCTCCAGGATCTCACCGGCCCCGTGGTTAAGGCCCGCCACCATCATCAGGGCCATGTTGGCGCCGAACAGATAGTTCTGTGCCATGACATTGAGGCTGTGGGGCATGCCCTGCCCGCCCCACGCAGGATTCTGGCACGGGGCAAACCACCCGCCTTTTTCCAGAAGATACCAGGCCCGCTTGAACGCGTCAGGCATTTTGACCCGGCCGGTTTCATACCGGCACCCCTCGGTGTCACCGGTCTTCATGACAGGAAGCAGCTCTTTGACCGCCAGGGTCCGGGCCTCGGACACGATCATGTCCATCACTTTTTTGTTGAACTCGGCATATGTTTTATGGGTGCTCAGGCGGGAGACATCAAACTGCTCATGGAGCACAAAATCCACATCCCGCCGGTCTGCGATGATCTGGGCCATGGGATTATCCTTCCAAAACCTGGCGTTTGAGTTCTCTTTTCAGCAGTTTGCCCGTGCTGGATTTGGGCAGTTCTGTGACGCTGATAAACTCTTTGGGTACTTTGAACGAAGACAGCCGGGTTTTGAGATATGCCTTGAGATCAGCGGGGTCCAGTGCCCGGCCGGGCCGGAAAACAACATACGCCGTGACCCGTTCCCCATATTCCTTGTCCGGCAGTCCGATCACGGCGCATTCCTCGATTTCGTGGCGGGTGTACAGCAGTTCCTCAATTTCTCGGGGAGACACGTTTTCTCCACCCGTGATGATCAGCTCCTTGATCCGGTCCACAATGAACAGGTAGTTGTCCTCATCCAGGTACCCGATATCCCCGGATCGGAACCACCGGCCCCAGAACGCGGTTTCCGTGTCCTCTGGCCGGTTGAGATATCCTTTCATGATATTGGGGCCGGCAATGCAGATTTCGCCTTCCTGGTTGGGTTTCAGGACCCGGCCGGTTTCGTCCCGGATCTGGATCTCCACATTGGGGGCCGGGGTGCCCACGGAACCGATCACATGGTGGTGATAGTGGTTGAACGACACCATGGAGGCGCTTTCCGTCATGCCGTATGCTTCATTGATGTCCAGGCCGGTCTTTGCCTTCCATTCCCGCACCACCTCTTTGGCCATGCTGGCGGCGGCGGAAAAACAATACCGCACCGTGCCCAGTTTTTCTTTGATATCAGGCAGAGAGAGCAGCCGGATGTAGACTGTGGGCACGGCATACAGTTTGGTGACGCTGAATTTTTCAACGGCGGCCAAAAGTGCATCCATGTTGAATGCAGGCTGGATCACCAGGCCCCCGGCACTGAACACGGTGGCGTTCATGATATGCATCTGGGCAAACACGTGATTGAGGGGCAGAAAACACAACGCCCGGTCGGTTTCGCAGGAGCGCTCGTTATGAGATACATTAAAGGCCGAGGTCATGATGTTCTTGTGGGTGAGCATCACCCCTTTGGGCACGCCTGTGGTGCCGCCCGTGTAAAGGATGGCGGCGACATCATCCGGATGCCGGTCCAGGCTGACGACTTCTTCTTTGCCGGGAACGGCCGGCACGGGTTCAAACATGATATCGGTTTCAAGAATCATTTTTCCGGGACAGGAAAGCGCCGACAGCACCTCTTTTTTGGCCTTGTCAGTAAAAATAATGTCCGGTTCACAGTCTGCCAGCACGGGTTCCAGCTCGGCTCCGGTCATGGCATGGGGCAGGGTAACGGCCACGGCCCCGATTTTGAGCACCCCGAAATAAAAACACAGCCAGGCCGGAGAATTGGGAGCACACAGGCCGATATGGTCCCCGGGCCTGACCCCTTTTTTTTGCAGCGCTTTGGCAATGCGGTTGGCTGCCGTATTGAACTGCCGGTATGTCAAAGATCTGCTGTCCGCCATCAGGGCCATGTTGTCCGGAAATTGACGCGCTGCATTTTCCAGGTTCTTTGAGATGTTCATGGGTCCTGCCCCCTTTTCAATTTTCTAACAAGCGTTAGATTTTTATATCATATGGTAATTCGATATCACGACCATCCCGGGTTGTCAACAAAGTATTTTGAAAATCCGTCATAAAAAAACACCTCGCGTGTACGGACTTCAGCCATAAAAAAAGCCCCCTTGGGAAGGTGCTTTTATGGAACACTCCCAAGGGGGCCAGGTGCTGCTGCCAGGAGGTCATCTGGGAACCCACAGCACCATACGCGGTTTTTCCTTTATTTTTTCGGCCAGTTCATCAATGGGGCCAAAAGTCATGCACCCGGCCATGCAATGCTTCACACAGGCAGGGTCCAGCCCTTTTTTCGTGCGGGGCCGGCACAGGATGCACAATTCCGTGGGAAACGGCAGATAGGTCAGATAATGTTTGTCATTGGGAAGGGTCTGGACGATCTCCTGGACCCGGATGCCGCCCATGCCGGCGGGCCAGTTGTTTTCCTGGGCACAGGCCACCTGGCAGGTGTGGCACCCCGTGCAGTATTCATAGTCGATGAGAAGACCGAATTGCGGTTTTGGGCTCATGATCTGCCTCCTTCACATTTGTAGATCCGGCACATGGAGTGCTTGATGGGGGCGCCCTGGCCGTCCTTGCCCTGGTGACCCATGGGGATGAGCTGGTTGATATTGGCGTCCCACATGCCGTAAAGATCCGGCTCAGCCGCCTTTTTTTCCGGGAACCACCAGCCGTGGGGGGCCATGATCATCCATTCGGGCACCACGGGCGTGACCTTGGCCTTGTAACGGGCCCGGCCCATCCAGTTTTCAATCCACATCCATTCGCCGTGGCTGATATGATTTTTAGCGGCCGTGGCCGGGTGAATCTCCACCACAGGATCCGGATCGATCTCCCGAAGCCAGGGAATCTGGCGGTGTTCCGTGTGAAAAAATGCCGGAGACCGCCGGCCAGTGGACAGGATCAATGGATATTCTTTGGCCAGGTCCGGCCGGGATACCGGGGTAAAAGGCGGTTCCTCATGCTGGGGCATGGGCTCCAGGTCCCATTCTTCCCTGAGGGTGGCGTACAGTTCGAACAGCCCGGTCTGGGTCCGGAATCCGGGCCTGCCATCCTGCCGCAGCAGCCCTTTTTCATGGCGCAAGTAGGGGCAGGAGGCACTGCCTTCCGGGGGATAAGCCCATCCTTTTGCCTGGAGTTCTTTAAATGTCATGCCCGCAGGCTTGAGGATATCGTCATACAGTTCATGGATGGTGTCAAACTTAAACTCCGGGTCAAACCGCCTGGCCAGCTCGAAATTGATGGCCACATCCGGCCGGCACCCTTCCACCTCCACCACCTTGTTGATGGTCTGCAGCGGCACCCACCAGCTTCTGAAACTGTCTTTTTCCAGAAAAGTGCCTGCCGGCAGCACCACATCCGCATACTGGGTGGTGGGGGTATGGAACAGATCCACGGCCACGATGAAATCCAGCTTTTCCAGGGCGGCCCGCCATTTTTTGGGATCCATGCCAAGGCCCTGCATGATGCCCGCGGTCTGGATCCACATCCCTTTGATGGGATACGGATCTTCCGTGAAAATCTGGTCCAGGGTCATGTCGGTCTGGCACCGCCAGTAAAACTTGTTCAACGGCATGTACCGGTTCGCTCCGATGCGGGGCTTGTCCTGTTCTTCAGTTTTCAGGCGGATGGCCCCTTTGGTGCCGGGCAAAGCATAGGGCACCACATCAAAGGCAAATCTGGCAAACACGTTGCCGCCGGGAACATCCAGGTTGCCGGTGATGGCCCACAAAGCAGAAATGCCCGTGACCAGCGGCGTCAACGCCGGGGTCATGTCCACGGCCACGCCCCAGTGGATGGCGCCGGGCTTGCTTTTGGCATAGAGCACGGCGGCATCATGAATATCTTTTTTCGGCACGCCTGTGATATTTTCCACTTTGTCCAGAGGATATTCATTGGCCCGGGCGCAAAACGCATCCCAGACCGTGTGACAGGCCACGGTACCCCCGTCTGCCGTCTTGATTTCCCATTCTCCGGACACGGCCGGGTCCGCATCCGGGGTATCTTTGAATCCCACCAGCGTGGTATCCCAGATCACGGGTTTGTTGTCTTTGGTATCCCATACTGCAAAATTCTTTTCTGATCCGCCGGAAAAAAGATCCGATTCCCTGACCAGCTTTCCCGTGTCCTTGCGGATCAGGTGCACGGCATTGGACCATTTTTTCACAAACGCTTCATCATACAGGCCCTGGTTGATCACCACGTGTAAAAATCCCATGACCAGGGCCGAGTCGGTTCCCGGCCGCAGCCGCAGATGATGCTTGGCCCGGGATCCGAACCAGGACAGGCGGGGGTCGATGCAGATGATCTTGGTGCCTTTTTTCATCAAATCGATGATCCAGTGGCCGAACAGGTTATCCGGGCAGGTGGCATGGATGTTGTATCCCCAGATGATCATGGTTTCCGGCACTTTGTATCCGGGATGGTCATACCGGTCCTCAAACCACTGGGCCGCATCAAACACGGCAAAATCCCCCTGGACCGTGATGGCGGCCGCCAGTCTCGGACCATAGCAGGCCTGACCCGTGAGGCCGAACATCACGTTGGGACTGCCGTAGGCATAGGCGAGCATGCAGATCCAGGCGTAGATATCTCTGCCGGTTCCCACGTTGAACACCATGCTTTCCGGGCCGTACTCCTCCCGGATGGTGTTCATTTTTTCTTCAATCAGGTCAAACGCTTCTTCCCAGGTGATGGCCTCCCATTTGCCCTCCCCTCTTTTGCCGGTCCGCCGCATGGGGGATCTCAGCCGGTCCGGGTGATCGATGTACTGGGTCATGGCCAGGGCTCTTGCGCACAAACGGCCCTGGTTCATGGGGTGGTCCGGGTCCCCTTCGATCTTCACCAGTTTGCCGTTCTTTACATGGGCCAGCACACCGCACCCCCCATGGCACCCCGGTCCGGGCGACCAGGTGGTGGTTTTAAAAATTTGGGTTTCAGATGATTTCATTGCGTTTTCCTCCTTAATCTTTCCTTGACACGGCCACGGTTTTCATTCATGAATAAATCCATAACAGGCAAACAGTTGATAGTCAATGAATAAATTATCAATAAGTTGACTATTTAGTCTGTATTATATACAACCAATTGAAATTTTTAAAATACCGGATAAAATTATCTCTTATAACCCAAAAAATGGAGCATGATTATTGTGGCCCCACCCAATTACCGCAACGACCTGACCCTGGATGAAAAAGTACTGATGGCAATTGTCCGGGCAGCGGAAAATTTTAAAAGAACGCATTCCGCTGTGTTCAAGCCCTTTGGCCTGTCCTTTCCCCAGTACAATATTCTGCGGGTCCTTGAATCCTCTTATAAAGGACAGAACAAAATCAGTGTCGTGGGAAAAATCATGCTGGTGCCCAATGCAAATATGACGGGCCTGGCCAAACGCCTGGAACAAAAAGGATTCATTACCCGGCAGCCGGACCCGGGTGATGAACGGGTGACCCTGCTGACCATCACTGAAAAAGGCCGGGTCACCCTCAGGCAGATAAAAAAGGAAAAAGATTCTGCCATTTCTGCCATACTCAAGGATTTTAACAGCGCGGATAAAACCAAACTGCTGGAACAGATCAAAAAGATCATCACGGCCACATCCGAGATGAACCCGCTGCCTGATAAACCTCAGACAACCTGAACAGGAGATCCCGCATGATTCAATATGCCAGTTTGTTTGAGCCGGTCCGAATCGGCCGGTTGCAGATCAAAAACCGCTTTGCCATGGCCCCCATGGGACCTTTAGGGCTTTCCGACACAGAAGGTGCGTTTAACCAGAAGGGGATCGATTATTATACGGCAAGGGCAAAAGGCGGCACCGGCCTTTTGATCACCGGGGTCACGTTTGTGGACAATGAGATTGAAAAACATGCCATGCCCCATGTGCCCTGCGCCACGCACAACCCTGTTCATTTTATCCGCACCGCCAAAGAAATGACCGAGCGAATCCATGCGTATGATGCAAAGATTTTTTTGCAGATGTCCGGCGGATTCGGCCGGGTCACGGTCCCCACCAACATGGGGGAATACCCGCCCGTGGCGCCGTCCGCCATCCCCCATCGCTGGATGGACAAGACCTGTCGGCCCCTTAAAATAGATGAAATCCGCCACATCGTGAACATGTTTGGACAGGGGGCTTTCAATGCCAGGCGCGCAGGATTTGACGGGGTTCAGATCCATGCCGTGCATGAAGGATATCTCATTGATCAGTTTGCCATCTCATTTTTCAATCACAGGACGGATGAATATGGCGGTTCTCTTGAAAACCGGCTGCGGTTTGCCAGACAGATTGTAAAAAAAATAAAACAAACCTGTGGAGAGGATTTTCCGGTAACCCTCCGGTACAGCCCCAAAAGCTTTATCAAGGACTATAAATCAGGGGCACTCCCCGGGGAAACGTTTGAAGAAAAAGGACGGGATATTAAAGAAGGGATTGAAGCGGCAAAGCTGCTGGTGGCATATGGGTATGACTGCCTGGATGTGGATGTGGGCTCCTATGATTCCTGGTGGTGGAGCCACCCGCCCATGTACCAGAAAAAAGGATTGTTCATGCCCTATGCCAGATTAATGAAGGAGTCCGTGGATGTTCCCGTCATCTGTGCCGGTCGGATGGACAACCCGGTTACCGCCGTTGAAGCCGTTGAAAAAGGGGTCTGTGACATTGTCGGGTTGGGCCGGCCATTGCTGGCGGATCCGGACTATGTGAACAAAGTGATGGGCAACGATATCCAATCCATCCGCCCCTGCATTTCCTGCCATGAAGGCTGCATGGGAAGGGTGCAGACCTACTCGGCTCTCAATTGTGCGGTCAACCCGCAGACCTGCCGTGAGCGAACCGCCGCTTACAACCCCATTCTCAGACCAAAAAAGGTGATGATTGTCGGCGGTGGTGTGGCCGGGTGTGAAGCGGCTCGCGTTCTTGCCACAAGAGGACACTTACCGGTTCTCTTTGAAAAATCGGACCGGCTCGGCGGCAACCTGATTCCCGGCGGTGTCCCGGATTTCAAGGAAGATGACATCGCCCTGGTCAACTGGTATGCAAATCAGCTGGAAACCCTGGAAGTGGACGTCAGGTTGAATACCCGGGTTGATGCGGCCCATATCCTGTCCGGTTCCTATGATGCGGTTATTATTGCCACCGGTTCTTATCCCAGAATCCTTTCCCTGGGAGATGATGACCAGGTCCATACTGCTGAAGAGATCCTTCTCGGCAAAAAAAATCCCGGTTCAAGGGTTTTGGTGGCCGGCGGCGGCCTGATCGGATGTGAACTGGCCCTGTGGCTGGCACAGCAGGGCAAACAGGTCACTATTGTCGAACAGATGGAAAAACTGCTGGCAGTCAATGGCCCCCTGTGCCACGCCAACAGTGATATGCTTGAGGCCCTGATTCCTTATAATGGGATAAAGGTTCACACCGGAACCCGGATTCAGTCGTTCAGAGGCGGCAACGCCGTCTGCACAACGTCTGACAATGAGGTCATCATCCACTGTGACAGCGTGGTTCTGGCAGTCGGGTATGCCCCGGACCGGTCCCTTTATGAAGAGATCCGGTTTCAGATGCCCAACACCTATGTTCTGGGGGATGCCCGGCGGGTGGCCAATATCATGTATGCCATCTGGGACGCGTTTGAAGTGGCCAATGGCATCTAACCGCAAAAAATGAGACCGGGCAATTAATTTGTTTCAGTCAAACAAACCCCATCCATCTTTTCTTTACAAATTTTTATTCCGGCGGTGCCTCAAAACCGGTCACGGTGTAGCCGGCATCCGTGATGGTCCGGGTCACCAGGTCCTTGTCCACGGGTTGTTTGGATTCCACCACGGCCTGTTTCTGCTCCAGATTGACCTTCGTGGATGTGATGCCTTCAAGGGCGTTCAAACGGTCCGTGACACTTTTGGCGCAGTGCATGCAGCTCATACCGTCAATTTTAATAAGGGTTTTCATGGGTGTCTCCTTTGTTGCAGGTTCAATCGATTGCGCTGGAACGCCGGGTTCCAGGGTGGGTTTGAAATTTTTCAATCGCAGGGCATTGGTCACCACGGACACGGAACTCAACGCCATGGCACCGGCGGCAAACATGGGATTCAATGTAGGACCGCCGAACAGGTGGAACAGTCCGGCCGCCAGGGGAATGCCGGCACAATTGTAGAAAAACGCCCAGAACAGGTTCTGTTTGATATTTCTCAAGGTGGCCCGGCTCAGGTCAATGGCCGTGACCACGCC
This sequence comes from Desulfotignum balticum DSM 7044, assembly GCF_000421285.1. GTDB lineage: Bacteria > Desulfobacterota > Desulfobacteria > Desulfobacterales > Desulfobacteraceae > Desulfotignum > Desulfotignum balticum. The sequence continues at coordinate 650,982 of NZ_ATWO01000001.1, read as the reverse complement.
GGCCAGGCTGTTCTGCATCAACACAATGCCGGCGGATTCCATGGCCACATCCGTGCCCGAACCGATGGCAAAGCCCAGATCTGCCTGGGCCAGGGCCGGGGCGTCATTGATCCCGTCCCCCACCATGGCCACCCGGGTGCCATCCGCCTGGAGCTGTTTTACCTGGTCGGCCTTATCGCCCGGCATGACCTGGGACACCACCTGATCAATATTCACCTGTCTGGCAATGGCCTGGGCGGTCAACTCATTGTCTCCAGTCAGCATCACGGTTTTCAGGCCCATTTTCTGGAGCCGGGCAATGGCTGCTGCCGAATCCGGCTTGACCACATCGGCCACGGCAATGATACCGGCCAGCTTTTGGTCCATGGTCAGATACATGACGGTTTTTCCCTGGCCGGACAAAACATCGGCTTCCGGCAGATCCGCGTCCATCACCTGGTTTTCCTTCATAAATGCCAGATTGCCGAACATCAGGTCTTTTTGGTCCACGGTCACGGTGATGCCCCTGCCGGGAACGGCGGAAAATCCTGTTGCCGGCAGAAAAGCCAGTTTTAGTTTTTCACTTTCCGCCACCACGGCTGCGCCCAGGGAATGTTCCGACCCTTTTTCAGCCGAAGCTGCCAGCTGGAGAATGTCGGATTCTTCAAATCCGTTGAGGGCCTTTATGTCGGTGACCCTGGGTTTGCCCTCCGTGATGGTGCCGGTCTTGTCCAGCACAATGGTGTGGATGCGGCCGGCCGTCTCAAGGGGCTGTCCCCCTTTGATCAGAACCCCTAAGGATGCGCCCCGGCCGGTTCCCACCATGATGGCCGTGGGCGTGGCCAGCCCCAGAGCACAGGGGCAGGCGATCACCAGAACGGCGATGAATATTTTCAAAGAAAATGTCACCCCGGCCCCGCCGATAAGCCAGGCCCCGGCCGATACCAGGGCAATGCCGATGACCACGGGTACAAAATAGCTGGAAATCACATCCGCCATCCGGGCGATGGGGGCTTTGCTGCCCTGGGCCTCTTCCACCAGCTGAATGATCCGGGCCAGGGCCGTGTCTTTGCCCACTTTGTCGGCCCGGTACCGGATGGTGCCGTTCTCATTGATGCTGGCACCGGTCACTGTATCCCCTTGATTTTTTTCCACAGGGATACTCTCTCCAGTGAGCATGGATTCATCCACGGAAGTGTGTCCGTCGATAACAGTACCATCCACGGCGATTTTTTCCCCGGGCCTGACAATCAGTTCATCCCCGACCGCCACATCTTCGATGGGAATCACCGCTTCTTTGCCGTCCCGAACGACAATGGCGGTTTTAGGGGCCAGCCCCATGAGTTCCTTGATGGCACCGGATGTCCGCCCCTTGCTCACGGTCTCCATGTATTTGCCCACTTTGATCAGGGCAATGATCACGCCGGCCGTTTCATAATACAGGTTCATCACATATTCGGTCCGGCCGGTAAAAATCAGCACCGTGTTGACGGCACTGTAGGTGATGGCGGCTGTTGTTCCGATGGCGATCAGAGAATCCATGTTGGGATGGCCCTTGAACAGGGCGGGAAATCCCCGGGTGTAAAAATGGAACCCGGCCAGAACAATGGGCAGGGTCAGCATCAGCTGGACCAGGGCAAAGGTGCCGGGACTTTGCCCGGGGTTGATGAATGCCGGAAGGGAAATCCCCACCATTTCAGCCATGGCCACAAACACCAAAGGAATGGCAAATCCGATGGAAATAATCAGGCGAAGATACTCCTGTTTGCGTTCTTTTTCTTTTTTTGCCGCATCCAGGTCCGGGTCGCTGTTTTCATCCACAGGGGCCAGGCCGTATCCGGCCGCTGCCACGGCATGGATGATCGCCGCCTCTTTTGTCTGGCCCGGTTCATATGCCACCTGGGCTTTTTCCGTTGCCAGGTTGACGGAGGCCGACGAGACACCGGACACATCCTTGATGGCATTTTCCACCCGCCTGACACAGGCCGCACAAGTCATGCCGTCTATTTTAAACTGTCTGGTTTCCATACCCATGACGATTTCACTCCTTTCTACGGGTGCCGCAACCCTTTTGGCTCAATGCTGCGTGCAGCCGGGTCATATCCGTTTGCTCAAAAGTTTCATCAGTTCATCAATCTTTTCCTGAATATCTGCCTGATCCTCCGAGGTCACCGCATGCATGAGGCAATGCTGCATATGGGTTTTCAACACGTTCTGTTCCACCTTGTGCAACGCCGCCTTGACCGCCTTGAGCTGGGTCAGAATATCCACACAGTAGCGGCGGTTTTCAATCATTTTTTTGATGCCCTTGATCTGTCCCTCGATGCGGTTGAGACCGGGCAGCTGTTCATTGTACTCAGGATGCATGGCAGCTCCTTTATGTGATTCTGTATGATCTAATACTATACCCTGGTAGGGTATTTGTCAAGATCCGGGCACTGTCCAAGGCTGTGATCATCCATTGGGGTTGCCAAATGTAGCCGCCAGGGGCCGGCAGAGGCGGCAATCTTTCCTTGACACAACCGCGGTTTTCATTCATGAATCAATCCATAACTGTCAGACACAAGGATATGCCATGGCAACCGATCATTATACCCGACCCCATTCTCTCCAGGCGTTGCCGGTCCGGATCGTCATTCCGGTGGCCCTGACTCTTATTTTGTTTATCCTGACCATTTTTCTGTTCATCCTCCCCCAAATGGAATCGTTCATGATGGACGGAAAAAGAGAAACCACCCGGCACCTGACGGAAACCGCCTGGTCCGTGCTTGATTATTATCACAGCCGGGAAACGTCGGGAAATCTGTCCGCCTCCCAGGCGCAGCAGGCAGCTGTGGCATTGCTGGCACAGCTGCGGTTCGGGGATGATCACAAGGATTATTTCTGGATCAATGACACGACTCCGACCATGATCATGCATCCCTACCGCCCGGACCTTGAGGGCCAAAATGTGGCCTCATTCACGGATCCGGCCGGCAATCCTTTGTTTGCGGATATGGTGGCGATCACACAAACTTCGGGATCCGGATTTGTGGATTACCTGTGGCAGTGGAAGGAAGACCCCACCCACATCGTGCCCAAGATTTCCCATGTCATGGCGTTTGAGCCCTGGGGATGGATTGTCGGCACGGGCATCTATGTGGCGGATGTCAAAGCGGAAATTTCCGCCGTCACGAGGAAAATCACCCTGGCCTGTGCCGGCATCGTGGGCGTGGTACTGGTGCTGTCCGGCTATATTGTGTGGGCGGCGGCAGCATCCAGAAAAGCGAGGCTGGCGGCCATGGCCCGGTCCGAATTGCAGGAAAAACAGCTGGTCCAGGCGGACAAGATGGCCTCTTTAGGTATTCTGGTGGCCGGAGTGGCCCATGAGGTGAACAATCCGGCCACCATGTTGATGCTCAACGCGCCGAACCTGAAAAAAGCGTTTGAGTCTTTTCTGCCGGTTTTAGACGACCATTTTGCCAGGCATCCGGACGTCCGGGTCTGCAACATGGCTTACCCGGACCTGCGCACCCGGATCCAGCGGATGCTGGCCGCTATCCTGGAAGCATCCACCCGCATCAAAACCCTGATTTCCGATCTCAAGGATTTTTCCCGGCCCGCAGACACCCGCACCCCGTTTCCCGACCCGGCAATCGATGTCAACCAGGTGGTGGAAAAAGCCCTGGCCCTGACCCACAACACCCTGAAAAAAATCTCCCCCCATGTGTCGGCACATTACGGCACACACCTGCCAAAAGTATCCGGGGATTTTCAGAAACTGCTGCAGGTGGTGATCAACCTGTTGACAAATGCCGGCCAGGCCCTGGAAAACAAGAACCAGGCCATCACGGTCATGACATCGGCCAATCAGCATAAAAATATCGTCACCATCGAGGTCACTGACACGGGTCCCGGGGTGCCTGGAAACATGCTGGAAAAAATCATGGATCCGTTTTACACCACCCGCAGGGATGACGGCGGCACGGGCTTAGGCCTGTTTATTTCCGAAAAAATCGTGTCCGACATGCAGGGGGTGCTGGAACTGGCTTCCGAGCCCGGCCGGGGATTTACCGCCAGGATCGTCTTGCCCTGCGCGAAAAAATAAATTATATAAAAAACATGGAACCCTTGACAATGGATAAACCGATCCTGGTGGTGGATGATGAGCCGGAAATTCTGATGGCCGTGGATACCGCGCTGCGTATGGCCGGATTTGACCGCATTGTCACCATCAATGATGCCAGAGACGTGATCCGGCACATGGAGCGGGAGATCCCGGGACTGATCCTGCTGGATCTGAATATGCCGCATATCAACGGGGGCCGGCTGCTCAAGATCATCCGCAAAACCTGGCCGAAGATTCCCGTGATCGTGCTCACGGGCACCATCGAGGTGGACACGGCGGTTAAATGCATGAAAATCGGTGCCATGGATTATGTGATCAAGCCCGTGGAGGAAGACCGGCTGGTGGCAGCGGTCAAACAGGCCCTGGCCATGGAAAAATCCGGAAACACCGGCAAAAAACCGCTCCACCAGGACCTGTTCGCCCAGATCAAAAACCCGGCCGCGTTTCGGCACATCATCACCCAGGACAAAAAAATGCACTCCATTTTCCATTATGTGGAAGCCATTGCCCCTTCACTCCAGCCCGTGCTGGTATGCGGCGAAACCGGGGTGGGCAAGGAACTCATCGGCCAGTGCATCCACACTTTGAGCGCGCGCAAAGGCAAACTGGTGGTGGTGAATGTGGCCGGCTTAGATGACAATGTGTTTTCCGACACCTTGTTCGGACATGTCACCGGGGCGTTCACCGGGGCGGACAAAGCCCGGCCCGGGTTGATCGAACAGGCGGCCGGCGGCACCCTGCTGCTGGATGAAATCGGAGACCTGGCCCTCACCTCCCAGGTCAAGCTGCTGCGCCTGCTCCAGGAAGGAGATTACCTGGCCCTGGGATCGGACAAAACCCGGCATTCCGATGCCCGGATCATCGCCTCCACTAACCAGGATCTCTGGGCCCTGGAAAAACAGGAAAAATTCCGCCGGGACCTGATCTATCGGCTGTCCACCCACACCCTGACCCTGCCGCCGCTCCGGGAACGGCTCCTGGATCTGCCCCTGCTGCTGGACCGGTTCATGTGCCAGGCTGCATCGGAACTGGACAAGCCCATCCCGGACATCCCCAAAACCTTGATCGAACAGATGGAAACCTATCCGTTTAAAGGCAATATCCGGGAATTGAAATCCATGGTCCATGATGCCATATCCCGGTATGAAAAAGGGCCGATCACGGCGGATCTGTTCAAAGGACTGGATGCCGCCGTCCGGCAAGCTCCCCTGGACACCCCGCCGCCCGGTCTGGAATCAGACAAAGGACTTCCAACGCTTAAAGAGGCTTCCAATATTCTGGTGGAAAAAGCCATGGAACAGGCCGGCGGCAACCAGTCCGCCGCCGCGAAAATCCTGGGCATTTCCCAGCAGGCCTTGAGCAAACGCCTCCAGAAAATTCGAAAATAAAGCTACAACCTGGGTTGTATTCACAATTTTTGTTGTAGCACCGGCCCCATGCGTTGGTTTTATCCCTTCTTTCCGCGATGCTTCCAAATTTTCACAACTTTAATTGTAAAACGGCCCGCCCTGCCGCCACGGCAAATATTTTAAAATTTATAATAAAATCAATGAATTATATAAATTATTTTCCCTGGCACATGGATTGCAGTTCTATCTTTTGACAAAAAATGAACCGCTTGCTGGCACAAATTGAACCGGTTCCCCAACATCTGCATAGAAAGGAGAACAACATGGATCAGGTCAAAAACATTGGATGGCGTGTCACATTCGCCGGGCTGGGCATCAACCTGGCTTTAGGCATTCTATACACCTGGAGTATTTTCAAGGAATCCATCAAAGAATCCATTGTGGCCGGAGACGGCCGGTTCGACTGGAGTCTGGCCGCGTTGAACGATCCCTATGCCGTGTGCTGTCTGGTGTTTGCCTTTGCCATGATCCTGGCCGGCCGGGTCCAGGACAAAACCGGCCCGAAAATGACGGCCATTCTGGGCGGGGTCCTCACCGGTTCCGGCCTGATTCTCATTGCATTCTCCACTTCCTGGATCGTCTGGATACTGGGGTTCGGCGTTCTCACGGGCGCGGGCTTAGGCTTTGGATACGCGTCAGCCACACCCCCGGCCATTAAATGGTTTCCTCCGGCCAAAACCGGCATGATCGCCGGGATCGTGGTGGCGGGATTCGGCCTGGCATCCGTGTATATCGCCCCTCTGGGCACCTGGCTGATCAACCGGTTCGGGCTGAGCCAGTCCATGCTCATTTTCGGGGTGGCGTTTCTGGTGGTGGTGTGTGTGCTGGCCCAGTTTCTGATCAATCCCCCGGCCGGATATGTGCATCCGGATGCCCGGGCCACGGCCACAAGGCCGGCTGCACCTGCCGGCATTGATTTCGCCCCGTCCGAGATGATGAAAACCGGCACGTTTTACAAGCTGTGGCTCATGTTCTGCGTGGGCTCCGGGGCCGGGCTGATGATCATCGGCAGCGTGGCCGGCATGGCCAAGTCCGGCATGGGAAACCTGGCCTGGATCGTGGTGGCGCTGATGGCCGTGGGCAATGCCTCGGGCCGGATCATCGCCGGCATCGTATCCGACCGCATCGGCCGGGCCAATACCCTGTTCATCATGCTCAGCTTTCAGGCGGTCATCATTTTTTCCCTGATGTTCATTGCACCGGGTCAAGTGATTTTGCTGGTGACGGCTGCCACGTTTATCGGGTTCAATTACGGCACCAACCTGTCTTTATTTCCGTCCGTGACCAAGGATTTTTTCGGGCTGAAAAACTTCGGGGTCAACTATGGTCTGGTGTTTTCCGCCTGGGGCGTGGGCGGGTTTATCTTCCCCCGGGTATCCCAGATGATCGTGGCCTATACAGGCACCCCGAAGATGGCTTATATCCTGGCAGCAGCCCTGCTGATGACCGGCGCCGTTCTGGCCCTGATGACCCGGGCGCCTGAGACCGAAACCCAACCCCCGGCCATGGGTATTCCGGTGCCCGTTCCCGGGAAAAACTGATTCCCGGGATCCGTCAAAGCTGATGCCCTTCGGCCTGGCTGAATTTCAAAATTGAATATAACGCAGAACTATTTTTCTTGACCTTCATCTGAAAAGGAGACTCTCATGACGGAAACCCTGTTTCACGCCCCTGACGAATTTCGAAACAACGCCTGGATCAAAACCATGGATGAATATCAGACCCTGTACCAGGAGTCCGTTGAAGATCCGGACACTTTCTGGGCCCGTATGGCGGACAATTTTTACTGGGAAAAAAAATGGGACAAAGTCCGGGAATACAACTATCATCTGTCCAAAGGCCCGATCTCCATTAAATGGTTTATCAACGGCAAAACCAATATCTGTTACAACTGCCTGGACCGGCACCTGCCGGAAAGAAAAGATCAGACCGCATTGATCTGGGAAGGCAACAGTGAGGGAGAGGACCTGACCCTCACCTATGGGCAGCTGCATGAAAAAGTATGCCGGTTCGCCAATGCCCTCAAAGAAAAAGGCGTGGGCAAAGGGGACCGGGTGGCCATTTACATGCCCATGATCCCGGAACTGGCCGCCACCATGCTGGCCTGTGCCCGAATCGGGGCCATTCATTCCATCGTGTTCGGCGGGTTTTCCGCCGAAGCCCTGGCCGACCGGATCGAAGACAGCCTGTGCAAAGTATTGGTGACCACGGACGGGGTGATGCGGGGCGCCAAGGCCGTGCCCTTGAAAACGGCAGCCGACCGGGCCCTGGCCCTGTGCGAAGAACGGGGACACCAAGTGGCGACCTGTTTTGTGGTCAAACGCACCGGTTCCGACATCCCCATGAAACCGGACCGGGATGTGTGGTGGCATGAGGCCGCCGATGCCCAGTCACCGGACTGTTCCGTGGAATGGATGGATGCGGAAGACCCGCTGTTCATTCTTTATACCTCAGGCTCCACGGGCAAGCCCAAGGGGGTCCAGCACAATGTGGGCGGATACATGGTATACGCCGGCACCACGTTCAAGTATGTTTTTGACTATCATGACGGGGATATTTACTGGTGCACGGCAGATATCGGGTGGGTCACGGGCCATTCCTATATTGTATACGGGCCCTTGTCCCAGGGTGCCACCTCTGTGATGTTCGAAGGCGTGCCCACCTATCCGGACCCGGGCCGGTTCTGGGCCACGGTGGACAAGTGGAAAGTGAACCAGTTCTACACCGCGCCCACGGCCATCCGGGCTTTGATGGCCCAGGGAGAAAAATGGGTGGAAAAATATGATCTGTCTTCCCTGCGCCTGCTGGGATCCGTGGGAGAACCCATCAATCCGGAAGCCTGGCGCTGGTATCACACCCATGTGGGCAAGGGGCGGTGCCCCATTGTGGATACCTGGTGGCAGACTGAAACCGGCGGCATCATGATCTCGCCTCTGCCCTATGCCATTGACCAGAAGCCCGGGTCCGCCACCCTGCCGTTTTTCGGCGTCAAACCCGTGCTGCTCAACGAAGAAGGAAAAGAACTGGAAGGGGCCTGTGACGGCATACTGGCCATCAAAGAACCCTGGCCCGGTCAGATGCGCACGGTGTATAACGATCACGACCGGTTCGGCAAAGTGTATTTTCAGATGTTTGACGGATATTATTTTGCCGGGGACGGATGCCGGAGAGATGAAGACGGATATTTCTGGATCACCGGACGAGTGGATGATGTCATCAATGTGTCGGGTCACCGCATGGGCACGGCCGAGGTGGAATCCGCCCTGGTGAGCCATCCCCAGGTGGCTGAAGCGGCGGTCATCGGATTTCCCCATGACATCAAAGGCCAGGGCATCTACGCCTTTGTCACCCTCAATGTCAATACCACACCTTCGCCTGAGCTGCTCAAGGAATTGAAAGTTCATGTCAGAGAAGAGATCGGCCCCATTGCCACCCCGGACATCATCAATTTTGCGGCAGGGCTTCCCAAAACCCGGTCCGGCAAAATCATGCGCCGGATCCTACGTAAAATCGCCACCAATGAATATGACCAGCTCGGAGACATCTCCACGCTGGCGGATTCCGATGTGGTGGGCAACCTGATCACCAGTCACAAAGCCCTGGTCAAATAGTCACGGATCCAGGCCGGAGCATCGGTTCCGGCCTGGATTTTCCCGGGAGCGGTTTAAAAGCCGCTCCCGGCAGATCTTCTTGCATTTTTCCTTTAAAAAAACAGCGGCTGAATTGACATTTCCGGTCTTTTAGGCAATGATTTCTTATGAACAACCGCCCAGACATGGCTGATCGCCAAATCATCGACCTTCCGGGTCATCAAAAACAGCCGATCATTGTACAGATCCTGACACTGTCAGATATTCAAAACCGGGTATTTTCTCCGGGAATGCCGCCGGGTGGACCATCCATGAAGCACCGGGAATTTGACCACTCACTGTTCAGGACAGCGTTTCTGTCAAGCGATGAACTGATGCGTGTCAACCGGTTCAAGGCGTTGAAAAAACAGATGGAGTGGATCTGTGGGCGGTTTGCCATGAAAATCCTTGCCAGAGACATCCTGGATCCGGATATGCCTCTGGATGAAATCCGGATTGACTACCGGGAAAAAGGGGCCCCCTATCTGGCGCAATTTCCAAAAATCCCTATTTCTTTGTCCCACAGCGGAAATTACACGGCCGCCGCCATCACGTCAGACACAGGCATGGCCCTGGGGGTTGATATTGAAAAAATCGGGAATATGCCGGATGACGGATTCATGAGAACTGCATTCACAACCGATGAGATAGCGCACATGGCACCGGATGCGCCCACCGTTTTTACCCACTGGACCCTGAAGGAAGCATTTTTGAAATTTCTGGGGCTCGGATTCAATGAAAGCCTGCATCACGTGGCAGTCATCCACAATCAGATCTATCATTGCGGACAAAAACAGGCCATTCATTCCTGGTCATGCTTTCCGGATGATCAGTATGTGCTGAGCCTGGTTTATGGAAAGAAAAAATAAACCGGGAAGCCACCCGGAAAAGGCTTCCCGGTCCGGTTCAAGGGTATGTCAAAAAAGGATTCTCCGGGGTTTGTTTTGACAAATACACATTATGCCGTCTTGATCTCAATCTGCCGGGGCTTGGCTTCCTCGGATTTGGGCATGTGAAGGGTGAGGACCCCGTTTTTCAATTCTGCTTCTACCTTTTCCACATCAATGGTCTGGGGCACGGAGAAATTGCGCACAAACTCCACATTCCCGAACTCTTCCCAGGAAGCGGCCCCGCTGGTTTCCAGTTTTCTCACACCGGACAGGGAAAGCCGGCCGTTGTCTATGTTCACGGAAAGTTCATCTTTTACCACACCGGGCATGTCTGCATACAAAAGGATTTCATCTTCATTTTCATAGATATCCACAGCCGGTGCGACTTCGTACAATTCCCTTGTTTTTTCGATATTCTGATCGTCTCTTTTTGCGATTTCAGTCTTTTTATCCATGATATGCCTCCATATATACGATGGTCTTAAGTTCCATGGGCAATGAATCGTTTTTACTTCAGTTGATGGTGATCTGCCTGGGTTTTGCCGCCTCGGACTTGGGCAGGGTCAGATAAAGCACGCCGTTTTTCAAGGTCGCTTCCACCCGGTTGCCGTCCACATCATCGGGCAGGGTAAAGCTGCGGGAAAAAGTACCGTTTCCTCTTTCCGTCTTGTGCACCTTGTATCCCTCGGGCAGTTTCTGATCCCGGGAACCGGAAATTTCCAGATAATTTCCCTGAATCTTGATATCCAGAGATTCTTTTTCCATGCCGGGAACTTCCAGGCGCATTTCAAAGCCATCGCCGGTCTGGTACAGATTGGCCCGGAGAAACCCTTCATCCATCAGCCATCGGGTCCCATAGGGACGGCCATAGTCGGTGTATAAATTGTCCAGCCGCTGCCGGAGCAGATCCATGGTTCCGAACAATCTGTCGATATCGCTGAATCTTGTAAACATGACACATCCTCCTTATTACATTTTTTTTGTTTGTTGTTTGTGAAAGCCGGTATTTGACTGTACTGTATGCGACACTGTCATGAAACCTGTCTGTATGTACTGCGATCGTAAGACCTGCCGCTGCTTTCACCTTCCTGATTCTTTGAGCAAAATTTAGTGATCAAAAAATCCATGTCAATACCTGGTTATTATTTTTTTCAAAAAAATATAATTAGTAATAAAAAAACCTTCATTGGAACTGAATTTCAATTTGCCGGACCTCCGGAGTAGGCATTTTTTAAACTCTATTCCGGGTGCATGCCCCATATTTTCCTTATCTGGCACCCAAATAAAACAGGCCGTTTTCATGTCAAGGAAAATTTTCATTATTAATAATTATATTATTGACAAAGTAATGTCATCTTTATATCGTTAAAAACAACGTATCAAATCATTCAAGACATATTTGTCCCAGGAGGTGATATCATGCCGCAGGATCATTACTTTGTTTTAGGCATTACGGCGGATGCCAGCCAGGCAGATATCAAGGAGGCGTATCGCCGGCTTGCAAAGGAGTTCCATCCGGATCATTATAAAGGAAATGATCAGCCGTTTCAGGCGATTCAGGAAGCCTACGCCGTTCTGTCGGACCCGGACCTTCGCAGACGTCATGACTTGCGAATCCAAAACAGAAAACCCGGCCCTCGGAAACCCGTTTTCTCAGAAAATCTGGAACCCCTGGTATCGGATCAATTCTGTGAAACATTTTCCCGGCATGAGCCAACCAGAGGGTTTCAGTCATTTCAGCCCTTTTTAGGGCAGCGGATCATCATCCGGTTCAAAATGGATTCATAACGGTCAGGCGGGATCAAAGAGATAGCCCACGGATCGGCGGCTTTTGAAAAACCGGGGGTTTTTCGGGTCTTTTTCAAAATATTTCCTGAACCGGACCATGAAATTATCCACAGTGCGGGTGGACGTGTCCCGGGAATACCCCCATCCCGCATTCAGCAATTCTTCCCGGGACAACGGCTTTCCTCTGTTTTCAATAAAAATTTTGAGCAGGGTGATCTCCTGTTCCGTCAATGTGATCTCGCCGGCCACACACCGGGCCTTGAAAGTGACAAAATCCACATGGTTGTCCCCGAACCGGAAATGGTTCCCGTTAAACAGTCCCACATCCGGTTTTTTTCCCGGCACTGCGGGTTCATACCACGCACTTTTTTGAATCAGACGTTCTACCCGCAGCAGGAATTCTTCCAGATCAAAGGGTTTGGCCAGATAATCATCCACGCCATACCGAAGGCCTTTGACCTTGTCCGTGGTATCTCCTCTGGCCGACAGAATCAGCACGGGAATTTTTTCATCTTCCTGGCGAATGGTTTTTAAAATTGAAAACCCGTCGATCATGGGCAGCATGATATCCAGAACAATGAGATCCGGATGCCAGGCCCGCCATTTTTCAAGCCCGTCAATCCCGTCCGGCGCCACGGCCACGGCATATCCGGCAAGGGACAGGTTGAGCCGAAGCCCCTCAGCGATTCGGGCTTCATCTTCTATGACCAGAACACGTTTTTTTTCAGCCGCTTCCATATATTTTTCTCCCTGACATTGGCAATGGCGTTTCTGGGAATGGTAATGGTGAATTTCGCACCACATCCTTTGCCCTCACTGAACACGGACACCCGCCACCCATGAATTTTAGCAATGCTGGAAACCAGATACAACCCCAGCCCGGATCCGGACACGCGCTCCCTGTTTTCCCGGTCGGACTGATAGAACTTGCGGAAAATCTTTTTGGTCTCATGCCGGTCCACGCCGATGCCGTTGTCGATAAAATCAATGGTCACCTTCTGAAGATGGGGTTTGAACACAATGGTCAATTGCGGCCGATCCGATAAATTGTATTTAATGGCATTGGACACGATATTCATGAGCAGCATTTCAAATAAAAACAGATTCACGGGATATTCGAACCGCCCCCCTGTTGGATTCAATATCCGTATATCACACTCCCTGAACAAAGAATCATTTTTCTGACAAAAGGTATCCACCACTTCCACCAGACTTTTCCGTGTCACTTGGGAATCAAAATTCTGGCTTTCAATGCGGGCCATGTTCAATATCCGGTTGATGTTGTCCGTCAGCCGGTTGATGTCTTCCAGCATACTTTTGCTGTACCGCTTGATATCTTCGGGTTTCAACGGATGGCGGACAAATGTTTCCAGGTAAAGCCGTAAAGAAGTGACCGGGGTTTTAAGTTCATGGGTGAAATTATAAATAAAATTGTGCTGAAGCCGGAACAGATTCACGGTCTTCTGATAATAGATGAACGCCAGCAGAATCCCGGCCAGAACCACGGTGATCAACAGACTGAGCACCAGGATGGTCATCCCGGTTTTGGATGGAAAAATCAGCTCCGGATCGATGTGAAACCGGACGATCACCGTTTCCAGGGCTGACCGGATTTCCATATACAAACTGACGGTCAGTACCAGAAATGTGGCCAAAGCGATAATGGAACAAGCAAAGATAAATACGGGATGAAGGTACCATCGGGATGGGTTTAAAATCTGCATGGGTCAAACCTGTTTTCAAGTATCATGGCCGTCCGCCGGTGCCGTTTAATTTTTTTAAACCTGGTTGACATTTTTCCCTGGAACGTTACATTATAATTTTAATTGAAACAGAAAACCGGCACAAACACAATACCTGACAGACAAAGGAGATGTATAATGGCCGAAGACAAACAAAAAAAAGATTATTGTGACGCGGAAGACCAGAAAAAAGTGGTGGAAAAAATGAGTGACTGCGACAACGCGTCCGATAATGACAAAGACCGTGATGAATGTTACACCAAAGTGACCAAAGAGGATGATGGGTGCATGTCTTAATACGGCGCCATCTTTTTTGAAATCAGACCTTTTTATCGGCCCGCCGGATTATCCCCTCTCCGGCGGGCTTTTTTTTAAAACACCAGATCGTCAAACACCACGGGCAGCTGTTCTTTCAACGCCGACAACAGCGGCCCCATCAATGCCCGGATCTGGGGATGCGCTTTTTTGGCACACCGCAGCGTAAAAATATGCCGCCATTCCCGGATATTGCCTTTGACCACGATTTCGGTTTTCAATGAATTGGGCAGCACCTCTCTGGCCTGCTCCGGCCGCCATCCGCTCTCCAGAAGCGACAGGTACCTGTTTTCCGCATCTGCCATGGCCTGCTGCCAGAGGGTCTGTTGGGCCGGTGTACACGCATCCCACCAGCAGGGCCGGATGAACTCCATTTTTCCGTCATACCGCACATACCGGGTGGATTCCTGGGCAAAGGAACACAACCGGTGCCGGACCAGTTCATGGGTCACGCCCCGGTTGGTGACAAACCGGACAATAATATCGCCGAATTCAATCATGGCATGGTGGCCCCGGTCCCGCATGCGGGCCACAAATCCGGTGGCCGAATCCGATGTGATTTTGTCTTCGGATTTATAGCAGGTGCGGCCGGCCGCCTCGATGACCTGAAGCAGGTTGTCCGGCAGACTGATAATTTCATGGCTCTGGTCGATGATTTTCATGAACTCCCCTCCTTGTCTGATGATCCCGGAAACATATCATATCCGGGCAAAAAAACCCATGGGGGAATTTTTGATGCCCCAGGGTGTCCGGGGACAGCACCCGTCCTGTGAAATGATATTACATGATACCACAGAAGAAAATACATGTTTTTCCTTATTGAAGGTTGTTCCTGAAAAGATGAAAATTTTTGTCTGAAACGCAAAAAGGTTACTGTTCAGCTTCTTTGATACTTTGACAAAAAAAACGAGAAGCGAAAAGACCGGCCCGAGTCGAATCGGGAACATGAAACCCTTTACAATAAGGAGAACAAAGATGGAAAAAACGGTGAGAACGCGAATCGTAAAACCCATCGGAATTCTGTGCGCGCTGTTTTTGACCGCGTGCATGGTCTGCCCGGCCCATGCGCAGGACGCTGCAGGACCGGACCCGAATCCCAAAACCTACATGCCCGTGGTTATTGAGGAAGCGTTCCAGACCACCATGGAAAAAGATGTGAAAGCCAAACCAAACGTTATGGAACGGCAAAAAAAACTGTTGGAACGGCGTTATGATCTGAGTGACCGCCCTGGGGATGTGATGATGTCCGGCGGACGAAAACCTATCCAGAAAGGGGTACGGGTAAAACTTTCAGAAGGAATGACCTGGGATCAGCTGAACAACATGAAACCGGCTGAAATAAAAAAATCAGACCTGTTTCCGGAAGGATTTCTGCCGCTTCCCCATGTTAAGCATGCCACGGGAGGACAGGTATTTCCCGAGGACCAGATCAATGAGATCGAAAAGCTGGAAAACCGATCCCTGGAACGATTTGATGTGGCATTTGATATTCCCAAGCATTTTATACCGGAATTTCCTCCGCCCATCTTTTTGACCACCCGGCCGGATCTGGGAGATGTTTCCCAGGGAAAATTGCTGAGTATCGATAATTACTATGCCATGATGAAAGGAATTCTCACACCCGTTCAGATGGAAGGCTTGAGGCTTTTGCTCACGCCTTTTCCCCAGCAGCAGTTCAACCAGACCGAGGATCGGAAGGTGAAAGATCCCAGCCTCGGGGTATCCTGCCTGGACTGTCATTCCAATGGCCATACCAATGCGACGTTTCACTTAAATCCGGACACACGGCCCCAGGCGGCCCGGTTCCGGCTGGATACGGTGAGCCTGCGGGGGATGTATAACCAGCAGATCCACGGCTCAAAGCGTTCCCTGCGGTCCATAGAAGATTTTACCCATTTTGAACAGCGCACGGCCTACTTTGACGGGGATCACGTGATTGCTGCAAAAAAAGGGGTGAATCTGCCGGACCGGGCCAGCCAGGTGGCCATGATGGCCCAGATGCAGAATCTGTTTGACTTTCCTCCGGCACCCAAGCTGAACGTGTTCGGCAAACTGGACCCGGACATGGCCACGGAGCAGGAAATGCTGGGGCAGGAAGTTTTCTTTGGAAAAGGCCAGTGCAGCGCCTGCCATCCAGCACCTGTTTATACGGATGACAAGATGCATGACCTGAAGGTGGGGCGGTTCTATGAGCCCAGAGAGAGCAATGGAAAATGGATTATCCCTGTAGGACCCATCAAGTCCTTTACCCTGCGGGGCATCAAAGACTCGCCGCCGTATATGCATGACGGGCGGTTGTTGACCCTGGAGGATACGGTGGAGTTCTTTAATCTGGTTACCGAAGTGAAACTGACAGATAAAGAAAAAAGGGCCCTGGTGGCATTTATGCGATGCCTGTAAACCATATCCCCGAAGAGATCCGCCGCACAGCGGCCCGGTGCCGCCATTATGCCATGTGTAAAATCGACTATCTCGATACCGGACTTTGCCCGCCGGCAAAGAAAACACCCTACGTCGGCTATTTTCCTCAAGGCCGGATGGATCTGTGCGATGCCCTTGCCAAAGACCTGATTCCCGTGACCGAGGCTGCCGTGGATATCATTTCTTCGTGTACCCTTTGCGGAACCTGTGACCGGCAATGCAGATGAACTGGTGGAAATCGTCAGGTATGCGGACCGATCTGAAATTCCTTTAGTGGTCCGGGGCAACGGGGGCAGTGTTTTCGGGTTTGTCTTTACCCGGGGTATCGTCATTGATGTGAACCGGATGAAAAAAATCCAGCTGGATCCGGACAACTGGAGCGCTGTTATCGAACCCGGAGTGACCGCCTTTGAACTGCAAAAAGCGGTGACACAGCAGGGATATCGGGTAAATACGGCGGAGCCGGCGGCAACGGTGTGCGCAAACATCGTATGTACGGGATTGTTTTCCACATGGGCCAATGCCTATGGCGTGGGCGCCGACCACATCGTGGATATGACGTTTGTGGACAGGCACGGCACCGTTTTTCGCATCAATGACAAAAATGCGCCCAATGTGTTCGGGTTTGAACAGGCTGTGCATCCGCCTCCGGGCATCTGCACCGAGGCCCGGGTGCGGATGCATCCGGTCACGGATGACGAAGAAGGCATTCTGGTGCCGTTTACCTCTCTTGCCGATGCGCTGTTTTTTGCCCGGGATATCAGCCGCCGCCGCATCGGGCTTGCCGTCGGAATACTGGGCGGACATTACCTGTCCACTTTCATCTCACCCACTGAATCGCTTGCAGAAAAAACCCGGGATATTTTCAGCGGCATTCTCGAGATGACCCACGTGGTATCTGTCATAGGCGACAAATATGCCCGCAACAGTATCAAGCAGATGGTTCCCTGTGTCATAGAAAGCAACACCCTTAAAATGCTCATGCTCGGACTGCCGCGGCTGGCCGGATCCGGATGGACGGATATTGTCACAGGACTGGAAAGTGACCGGCCGGCGTATGAATCTATTTTCAGCCAAGAAATGCTTCCCGTGCTGGAACAAGTGCTTGCCCCGTCTCCTGAAACCCTTGCCGCTGCGGTAGATGAAGACCTCCGGGAGTTTTATACAAACCTTTACAGCCGACCCCACATGACCGACATGGTGTGGCTGACCATGTTCAGAATCGTCAGTGCCCGGATGTCCAGACACAAGCACATGTTCGCCTTTCTTATTTATGCCCCGCTGGACCGGGTGGATGTGATCCAGGACCTTATTGCCTCTTTTGCAGACATTGCCGAAACCCATGTCATCGACCATGACTTAGGATTTATTACCCCCATGGATTTTGGCAAACGCGGGATTCTGGAATACGACTATTACATCGACCACACGGATAGGACTGAATCAGAAAAAATCCAACAGGCCATGAAAGACATCGAACCCATGATTGACAAACTGAGCGCAGCAACCAGGGGGGTAAAATTTCTCAAATATATTTTCTCCCAGGGATGTGCCAGAAAAGAAAATTTTTTGTATACCTGAAAACAATACCAAAATCAGGATCTTTTTTTTTGGTTATCCCTTTTTTTGAATGGAGGACATATCAGAGCAACCATTGATGACATATCCGGCAAACGTCAGTCGAAAAGCACCCGCATCCTGCTGACCGGGGCCACGGGTTTTCTGGGTATCCATCTGGCCCAGCTGTTTATCAAAAAAGGGGTTACCCTCTTTATACTGGCCAGACCCATGGACGAGTGTTCATCCAAAGAACGGGTCTATAAATTGTTGGACTGGCTGGACCCGGACTGGAATCAGTCCCGTGTTCACATAGTACCCGGAGATTTGAACTGTTCCGATCTTGGCCTGTGCCCGGCCGATTATCACCAGCTGGCCTCTTCAGTGGACGAAATTATCCATTGTGCTTCCGACACTTCCTTTTCAGAACGAAAACGCCCGCAGATTGAAAAAGCAAATATTGAGAATCTCCATCACCTGCTTGACTTTGCAGCGAACAGCAGGTGCTGTTTTTTTCATTTTATCAGTACTGCCTACGTGGCAGGAAAAAGACGCGGATCATGCCCTGAAGCACTGGTAGAAACCCGAACATTTTTCAATGTGTATGAAGAAACCAAGTACCGTGCTGAAAAAACAGCCGTAAAACGTTGCAGTGAAGAAGGCATTCGCCTGAATATTTATCGGCCGTCCATCGTGTACGGCAATTCCTGCACCGGCAAAACACTGCGATTCAACGCCATGTATTATCCCGTGAAAATGCTGGTGTTTTTAAAAAATCTGTATCACAAGAATGCAGAAGAACAGACATCGGACGGCGCCGAAAAGATGGGGATCTCTTTTGACCCCGACGGTACAACCCATATGCCCATCAGAATCGAAGCTGAAGCATCCCGGGGAATCAATCTAATTCCTGTGGATTTTTTTACCGCCGCGTTTTTTGCCATCATGGAATCAGCCATTGACGGGGATATATTCCACATCACCAATGACAACATCACACCGGTTTCAGAAATCATAAACTACACCCAGCGGTATTTTCATATAACAGGGATACAGGCCGTGCGGCCGGAGGATTTTCCATCTGAATCACGAAACAGCCTGGAGATCCTGTTTGGCCGCTACACCCAGATCTACAGGCCTTACATGAAAGACGAACGCATTTTCGACAGTGGCAAAGCCGCCGCCATTCTGAAAGCAACCGGCATATCCTGCCCGGTGTTTGATTACCGCATTTTTTCCACATGCATGCAATATGCTGAGGCGGCAAACTGGGGAAATCCTGCGTAAATGAGAAAACAAAACCAAGATCGAACACTGGAAACCCCGGCGCCCGGTAAAAAAAAGAAAATCACACAATACTTTGATGCCATCGGTCAACGATATGACCTTGCAGACACCCTCATGAGCTTTGGTCTTCATTTTTCCTGGCGCAAAAACAGCCTGAGGCAACTGGACATCAAGGCAGGATACCGCATCCTTGATCTTTGCGGCGGGGCCGGAGAGTTCGCCCGCCGGATAGCCGGCACCGGAACAAAAGGACTGCCCGTGGTCTGCGATCTGAGCCGCACCATGCTGGCAACCGGGAAAAACAAAAGCACCGGACCTGCACGGCAAAACCGAATCCAGTGGGTCCAGTCAGACGCAGAACAACTCGGGTTTGCAGACAACGCGTTTGATGCCGTTATCGTGGGCTACGGCATCCGAAACCTGGAAAATCTCCACCACGGATTGCAGGAGATGCACCGGGTGTTGATTCCCGGTGGTACACTTGTCATCATGGAGTTCTCCATCCCGCAAAACCGCTGGCTCAGAACCCTCTACCACTGGTATTCTTTCAAAATCATGCCGACCTTCGGCAAGGTGATCACCGGTGAAAAAGCACCATTTATATACCTTGCCGAATCCATCCGGTGTTTTCCTGCCCCGGAAAGGGTGCAGAGAATACTTGAATCCGCAGGATTTATCCGGGTGAC
The DNA here is from genome assembly GCF_000421285.1 of Desulfotignum balticum DSM 7044. GTDB lineage: Bacteria > Desulfobacterota > Desulfobacteria > Desulfobacterales > Desulfobacteraceae > Desulfotignum > Desulfotignum balticum. The sequence continues at coordinate 631,171 of NZ_ATWO01000001.1, read as the reverse complement.
CTTTCAGCGGCTTTCCAACGGCCTTGTCACGGTCTATTCAGCAACAAAACAAAATAATATTTTTACGTCAAAATTACCTGCCTGAAATTTATTGCTTAACTGGCAGATGTTCCTGATGTGCCAGCACATAGGCTTTGATGTGCAAAAGTTCTTTGTCAGATGTTTTTGCCAGACCTTTTTTTGCCCAGGCCAGGGCCTGATCCTGATTTCCGGCAGACAGCCAGGCCCGGGAGATGGTCTTGATACTTTCCAGGACCTGTTTTTGAGACAAGGTGTCCCCGTGCTGCTCCAGCCAGGCTTCATACTGCCGGGCGGCTGACAGCGGGATATTACAGGACAGATACAGATCTGCCACAAGCCGCATCTCCTCCCGGGTCAGGGGGGTCAGATAGGAATAGCTCAGCATTGCGGCCAGGGCCTTTTCAAACCGGTTGTCCGTCAGGTGCACATGGGCCAGGGCCTTCCACCAGCCCGGGTCTTCCGGATGGGTGCGGGTGAGATACCGGGCATATGCCAGGGCCTTTTTTTTCATCTCCAAAGACAGGTACTGATACAGCAGCATCTCCTGCCACTGCCGCCGGGTGTCCCCTTGGGTCTCGGCGGCCAGCTCTTCCAGCCACGGCAGGGCTTTTCGAAATTTTTCCAGGGCAAACAGGATATTGACCAGGGTCTGTTTCCATTCCAGGGTGACCGCGTCGGGATGGGCAGCCATGAGTTGCTCAAACACGGTCAGGGCAGAATCCGGCCGGCCGGCCTGGAAATGGCAGGCAGATGCATAAAACAGATGGACGGGCTGATTTTCTTCGCTGGTATCATACCCTTTTTCAAAGGCCCGGGCTGCCTCGACCATCTGCCCCTGTTCATACCGGCACCGGGCCAGGTTGAGCCAGGCCTCGGTCAGGTCCGGCTGTTTTTCCACGGCCTGCTGAAATGCCGCTGCAGCAAGGCCGGTCTGCCCCAGTTCGGTGTGACAGAAGCCGGTCAGAAAATCGATATAAAAATGAACATTTCCTGCCTGCTTTTCTGAATACCGGGTCAACACTCCCAGGGCCTGGTCCGGTTTTTCTTCCGCCATCAGGGACTGGGCCTTGTTCACCGCCATGCCGGCGGACAGGGACATGTTTTCTTTTGCTGCCAGAGTTCGCGGCGATCCTGTGACAATCAGTACCAGGATCATCACCAACATCAGCCACACCTGCCGGCAACACCGGTTTTTTCCGTTAGTCTGCAGGATGTGTCGGGTCATGCCTACTCCAGTTGAAATTTGATGGTGGTCTGTGCCAGGGCTGCCACCGGGATCCCCTGCACCCGGCCGGGCTGGAACCGCCACCGGGACACACAGTCGATGACACTCTGGTCGAACACTTTTTCAGGCTCAGCCGCCAGAATTTTGATATCTGCCACCCTTCCATCGGCAGTGACCAGAAACTGTACCCGCACCTTTCCTTCGATGCCCCGCCGGGTCGCATGCAGCGGATACACCGGTGCCACCTTGGCCAAAGGGATCAGGCCGGCATCCAGTTCATGGGCCAGGTACCGGTCCTTGAGCTGGGGCGCATCCACTGAAAAGGTTTCCAGAGGCGGCATCTCCAGGGAATGGGCCATGGGGGGCAGCTTCGGGTTCAGGGCAAAGGGCAGGGACGGTTTCGGGGCCGGCGGCCTGGGCATCTTTTTCTGCACCGGTTTGGGGGCCGCCGTTTTCTGCGGTTTCGGCGGCTCCGGTTCCGGGGATTTCTGTTTTTCGGGCGGGGGTTCGGGCCGCTTGACCCGCACTACCTGAATGGCCTGAACCGGTTCGTGCTTTTCCAGATTCTCGGGCACGGCCCGGATCATCTCGGGCATCACGGCAAACAAAAACAGGTTCAGGGCAGCGGACAGCACCATTGCCAGGATCCAGCCGGCCCAGATCCCCGGACCGGACCGGCCCGGTATAGAATCTTTCAGGGCCACTTCCTTATTCCCCTCCCGGCAGGCCGGCCGCAATGGCCACGTTTTCAGCCCCGGCCAGTTTGCAGGCATCCATGACCTCGATCACCCGCCCGGTGGTGCTGTCCTTGTCCGCCACAATCACCACGGCGGCATCGGGATTTTCCGCCATGGCCCGTTCCACATTGGCCCGAACGGCCCGCACATCGATCTCCCGGCGGTCCAGGTGGACCGTTCCTTCTTTGGTCACACCGATGAGAATGGTGTTGGGAGCCGTGGTCACGGCCGTGGTTGCCGTGGGCCGGGAAATATCCACCCCGGTTTCCCTGACAAACGAGGTGGTCACCAGGAAAAAAATCAGCAGAATGAACACCATGTCGATGAGCGGGGCAATGTTCAGTTCCAGGGTCTGTTTCTGGGCCCGCCTGGCTGCAGATATATTGAGCATATTCACAAATCCTTATATGAACCGCCGCAGGTAGATGCCTGTGGCGGAAATCCGGTTTTTCAGGTTCCGGGACCGCCGGGTGAGCCACCCGGCCATGTAAAGCCCGGGAATGGCCACCATCAGCCCGGTCTGGGTGGTGATCAGGGCCACGGAAATCCCGCCGGCCATGGCACGGGCATTGCCCGTGCCGAACACCGTGATCACCTCAAAGGTGTGCATCATGCCCACCACCGTACCCAGCAGCCCCAGCAGCGGGGCCACGGCCGACAACACCCGGATGGCGGCCAGGTACCGGTCCAGAGAAGTGCATATCCCCATCACGGTCTCATCCAGAATATACCCGTCCAGATCACTGTCCCGGGTACGCCTGGCCAGAAACTCCCGGACCAGAAGGCTGTTGGCCCCTTTGTACCGGTCTGCCGGCCGTTGGTTCAGCCGCACCAGCTCCCCGGCCCGGGTTCGGGAAATATTTTTCACATACAGGGTGCGCATGAACCAGACCCGGTTGAAAATCAGCACCCACATCACCAGGGACACCGCCAGAATGGGCACCATGACCAATCCTCCGGACCGGATATAGGCGGCCAGGTTATCAAACAGCGGCAGCATCCCTGCAAAAAACTCATTTTCCAGCATGGGTTAAGGCCTGCAATCGTTTCTGGCTTTGAACACCATGTTCACGAACGCCACGGCTTTTTCCTCCATCTGACCGATCTGGGTTTCCACCCGCCGGGACAGCAGGGTATGGAACAGCATGATCGGGATGGCCACGGTCAGCCCCAGCATGGTAGTGACCAGGGCCTCGGAAATCCCGCCGGACATCATCTTTGGGTCTCCGGCCCCGTAATAGGTGATCACATGAAAGGTATTGATCATGCCGGTGACCGTGCCCAGCAGCCCCAGCAGCGGGGCGATGGCCGCCAGCATACCCAGGGTGGACACGAACCGCTCAATGGCTGGAATCTCCCCGAGGATCGCCTCTTGCAGGGCATTTTCCATATCCTGGCGGGAGTGATCCCGGAATGCCAGGGCCGTGAGCAGAATCCTGGGAATCCATTTGTTTTTCCGGGACCGGCACAGGGCCTCGCACCCCTCCCAGTCCCCGCCGGCCACCAGGGACCGGAGTTGGTCCATGAACGGCTCGGATTTCATCTGTTTGCGGAAGAAAAACACCAGCCGCTCCAGCAGGATGACCAGGGCCAGTCCCAGGATGCCCAGGATGGGCCACACAATGGGACCTCCTTTGGGAATCTGGTCTGCCAGATCCAGCTCCAGGGTGTATTGGCGCAGGGCCGTGCCCCGGGAGATGTCCACGGGCACATCCGGGCGCTTCCCGGCCAGATACGCCTGTATCCGGCCCACGGTGCCGGCCTCCGGCAGCCGGGACAGGGCAAAAAACCGCTGGCTGGCATCGGAATACAGCAAAAATCCAACCTCCGGCTCCCGGGCATCGGCGGATTCGAGCACATAGATCCCGGTAAAATTGCCCAGCATCAGAATCCGGGTCTCCTGTTCCAGGCCCTGACGATCAATGATGGTGCCGGGCACGGTCCGGACCTGACCTGAGGCAAAGATTTCATGAAGCCAGGCATCGGCCATGGCACGGATGTCCGCCATGGAGGGAAACCGGTCCTCATGGATCACCGGGGCCAGGAACCTGTGGCGGTTCTCGGACAGGGCACTCTGGGGACTTTGTATCAGCAGCGCTTCCAGGTCCTTGGCTGCACTGCGGATAAATCCGGACAATTCCCGGTTCTCCGCCCGGGACAGGGCCAGTTCTTCCAGCAGGGTCTTTCTGACCGCCTGCCGGTCCTGGACCCGCTGTGCCAGTTCCTGGTTATCTTTTTCCAGGACTTTGTTCCGGTTTTTGAGGTCTTGGATGGCTGCGGTCAGGGCCTCTTTATCCTGTTTGATCTGCCGGGTCCGCTCCTGTGCCTCGGCTCGGGCCCGGGCCAGTTCCTGCCGGGCTTTTTCTTCCATCCGGGCGCGATTTTCCGCCTGCACGGCAAAGGACTGGCGCATATCCTTTGCCAGGGCTCCGGCCGGACCCAGGCAGATGAGACAGACCAGCAGCACCCCCAGTGTCCGCTGTATCAAATTCATGTTGTTCATATCCGCCTCCTTCACGGGGTTGCCAGCCGGCCCAGGGGCAGATCCAGAATCCCGGCGGTCCGCCGTTTCAAAGCAATCTCCACGGCTGCCGCCACCTCCGGGACAAACCTGTCATCCAGACGGCGCCACTGCTGCTCCCCCACATCGAACACAGCCGCTTCCTGTCCGTCCAGGGACAGAGAATACAGGCTGATGCGCCCCAGCCGGAAAATCTGCCCGGACACCCGGCGGTCCCCCAGCAGGATGCGGTCATGATACACCTCGATGGTATTGCCGTACTCCGCCTCGATGCCCAATGCTTCCATGGTCTTGCGGAATTTTTCCGCCACCGCCACCTCGGGATCATCCATGAGAACGGCCAGTTTTTCCAGACGAGTGCGGCGCTCTTCCGGCAGAAAGGGAACATCCTCGGCCACAAACCGGGTCAGATCTTCCTGCACCTTGGCCAGAAACGGCAGCAGTTCCTCCCGGACCTGCCGGGTCTGCGTTTTTTCCTGTTCCAGCTGGTCAATCACCTGCCCGAGTGCGGTTGATGTGTCCGACATGCGTTTGTTTTCAGCTTCCAGGATCTCATTTTCCGCCGTGAGCCGGTCATACTCGGCTGCCAGTTCCGCCCTTTGGGCATCCCATTGTTCCTGCTCCTTCTGGGATGCCTGGCGCACATCGATGGATGTTGCCACATGCGTTTCCACGACTGCGGCAGTATCCGCCATCGCCGGTCCCGAAACAAGGAACCACATCAGCAACACCACCACGGCCGGAAACACCTTCCGCCTGACAGTCCCTTTTTGCCTTCTCATCCTCATATCTGCATCTCCTGCTCTGAATCATCCATAAACAAAAAAACCACAAAGGTATCCCTCTCAACCGGGAAAAACCTTCGTGGTTTTATTAAATCCTTCTTGGCTGCGTTACGTTCCTGCCTGATTACAATATCCACAGGCGGCTTGTCAACCAAAAACCCGGATTTCTTCATGATGGTTACAAAAATTCTCCATGTGCCGGCTATCACGATCTGCAAACAGTGAAAACCGGCAAAATCATTGAACAGCACACAAATTCAACGACCCATCATAACCGGAATTCCACACCCAGGTAAAAAGACCGACCCGGCATCCAGTCATCCTCATCAGTGGAATAGAACTCGTCAAACAGATTGTGAATGGAAGCCTTTAACCGGACTTCCCTTGAGTTTTCAAATTTGAAAAGGCGCTGGGTGCAGGAGAAATCTATGACCCATGCATCTCCCACATTCTCCAGTTTTTCCTGGGATCCGACAGTACTGCTCCCGGATTCCCGGTCAACCGCATACTGGGTTCCGTAATAGGTAGCGTCCAGCCCGGCGGTCAGGCCGGCTTCCTCAGACCCGAAAACCAGGCCGGCGGAGAGGCTGTCCCGGGAGCGGTCCGGCAGTTTATAGCCGTTGCCGTCTTCAAACACCAGCAGATGGGTCCAGTTGACGTAGGGTTCCAGTTGGAAAGACCATCCCAGGGTGTGGGCCAGATCCAGTTTCATCCCCAGTTCAATTCCCTGAATCTCGGCCGAATCCACATTATAGTACCAGTAGTGCTTGCCGCTGTAGTGTTCGTCAGCGCTGTTGTGGGTCTCGTATCCGATCATATCCTGATAATCACTGTAAAACCAGGTGGCCGATACAAACAAAGACTTCCAGTCCAGGTCAAATCCCAGATCATAGTTGTCACTTTTTTCCGGTTCCAGATCCGGGTTCCCGATAAAGGGCGTGGACATCATGACGGTATATCCTGTCAGCTGCCGGGGCAGCGGCATTTTAAACGCCGTGGCATAATTGGCCCGCACTTTGAGAAAATCCGTTGGGCTGTAAGCAACCCCAAAGGACGGATTCCAGCTGTGTTTGTCGACCTCCCTGGATACGGTCACATCTTCCTTGATCTTCCTGGCATTCACCGAAACATCAAAAACATCGTACCGTATCCCGGCAGACAAGGTCAGGTTCCGGTTTTCCAGCAGATGGACATCACCCATCAGAAAACCGCTGATATTGTCAAAATCGCTTTGGGCGGTGTTCCGGGTCGACGAACCGGCAGCGTCGCCGTCCTGGCGCTGGTCAAATTCATAAGACATCCAGTCCATGCCGGCCACGGTACTGAACCGGCCAAAGTCATGGCTGACCTGGGCCTGGGATCCCCGGAACCGGTTGGAATTCTCCGACAGCGGCAGCCGGGTGGTGCTGGAACTGGTGAACCGCTTCAGGTCGTAATTGACCTCTCCCTGAAAATACCGGGTGAGCCAGGTGGTGGCACCGGCTTCGTTACGTCCCTTGTAAGAAAGGTCAATCGTGTGGTTGTCCCGGTCCTGGCGGGTATAGTAATAATAGGTTCTGGCCGCGTCTTCACCCTTGCCGGCATCGTTGGTGTCTGATCCCTGAATAATCAGGCCCAGGCGGTGGTTGTCATTGAAATTCCAGCCGGTATTGAAGTTGTAACGCACCCGGTCTTCCACATCGCTGTTTTCATATGTATCCCCATTCCCCAGCTCATAGTCGTCCCGGGAAAAGTAGGCCATAGACCCGGCAAAATCCAGGTTCCCCTCTTTCCCGGATATACCGGCTTTGTAGCGCTGTTCCCCCCAGCTGCCGGCACCGGCTTCGACAAAACCTTCCGGCTTTTCTCTTCCCCGTTTGGTAATGATATTGATGACGCCGCCCATGGCTGCCGCCCCGTACTGGACCGCGCCCGGCCCCCGGATCACCTCAATCCGCTCCGTATTTTCCAGGCCGATATTTCCCAGGAAATCAGAGCCTGTGCGATGGCCGTCCACCAGAACCAGGATATCGCCGGCAATATCAAACCCGTGCATGGAACTGCGTCCGCCCCGGATGACCACGCCCTCGTTGCCGTAGCCGGCTCCGCCGTCACTGTACACCTGGATTCCGGCTTTTTTCAGCAGGTCCGTCACAGAAACCGCCCCGGACTGCGCAATATCATTTTGTGTGAAAACAGTCATGTTCTGACTGACATCTCTTAGTCTTTCCTCGGTTCTTTTGGCAGTCACGACCACGGTGTCCAGTTTATAGGACGTTTCAGCCTGTATATCCTTTGCAAAACCCTTTGTAGAAAGCAACAGCATGATCAACACCGCCATCCATTTCAGCATGACGCGCTTCATATGTTTCTCCTCTGTTTTGCGGTATTGACCCAAAAAAAAAGATCCCGGGGGCCAATCCCCCGAGATCTTCCGTTTTTAAAATCTCTGTAATGCCTCTGCACAGTACCGCGCTGTGCAAAACCAATATTTACAAGCAGGTCTTCCGGCTTAGGGTCAACCCCGTCTCTGCGCCTTCCCATGATTTCACAGTGGCATTCAGCAGAGCGGGTCACCATTCACGGCGGCGGGACCGCAACAGATTTTCACTGTTTTCCCTTATTCAGGCTCCAGGACCAAGCCATGGAACCACTTGCAAATGTACAACTCTCTCTTTATACCTGATTACTTTCCCTGTCAACCACAATCGTCAGGACTAAGAGCAAAGACAGGATCGGGGAACTTTTTCCGGGCGTGAGTTTTTTGACTTCCAGGAGGTGTTGTTCTACCCTGTTGCAGGGGAAAACATATTGTGCCTGTGACTGGCCGGAGATGCTGTTTCAAAAAGATGATATGGATATCGAAGCAGCAGAATAGAAAATCGTCAGATGCCTAATGCCCCTTTTCCCCGACAACGAGAAAGTGTTTTGCCAGGTCCTCATAGTCCTTGACATTTCCAAAACCGGCCTGTACCACCTGCGCCTTCACATCCCCGAGAAAACACCTGATCTTTGCGGGCGGCCCTTCCGCCATTTCCTTTTTCAGCCAGTCAACGATGCATATTTTCCCGCCGGGCTTTAACAGACGGTAGGCTTCAAGGAGCATTAGCCCGGGATTTTCCAGTTCATGGTGAAGATTAATGGTAAACACCATGTCTGCCAGGCGGTCTTCAAGCGGGATGGTAGATTCTCCGGTCTTTACGGGGATGATATTGGGATACTTCAGCGTTACATTGTCCTTGATCCATTGGAGCATGGTTTCGGATAAATCACAGGCATATACGGTTTTTGCATCCAACTGCCGGAGAAACGCTTTGCTGAAAAACGCAGTGCCAGCACCAATCTCGACCAACACCTCCGATTTTTTCAGATTCAGCTTGCCCATAATGTAATCAGGCGGGATGTCCTTCAGTCTGTCCGGGCTATTCAGCTTCTGCAATTTTTGGGGATTGAATTTCCTGTCATGCACGTTTGCCTCCTTGATAAAAATCATACTATTTGGTATGTTCTGTACACGATAAGGTTTGTAACCGTTTTGTCAATCAAAATCATACTATAAAGTTTGATTTTTGTGGCCTTTTAAAAACTGAACAGCTGATGAAAAAACTTGCTCAGAACAAAAAACACAAGATTGAAAACATACTTAAAGCTGCACTGGAGTTATTTCAATCCAACGGTTTCATCAATACCAGCATGGATAAAATTGCCGAAGAGGCCCATGTCACCAAGCAAACAATTTACCGTTATTTTGAGTCCAAGGAATCGCTTTTCCGGGCGGCTCTGGAAGCACAACAGCTGGAGGGGAGCAGTGATTTCTTAAAGCCACTGACCCTGGAAGACCCGACGCAGGCATTAGAAACATTTGCCGTCGGATTTATTGAAAGACATTTATCCGAAGAACATCTGGCCAATATCCGGCTGCTGGTATCCGAAGGACCCAAGGTGCCGGAAATAACCCGCGCCTTTTATGCAATGGGACCCCGGCGGACGAAAACCTGCCTTGCCCGGTTTTTCAAGGATAGATTCAACATTGATAACGCTGAAGACGAGATCAACATTTTTCTTGCCATTCTCCTTTCCATGCGCATGCCGGTGCTTATCGGTTTACATGCCTCTCCGCCCCGGGAAAAAATCCACCGGCATGCCATGAAAGCCGTCAAGATCCTCATGAAATTGCTTGATATAGAAAGGACAGGTGAAATCTGATGCAAAAAAAACATCCCATTCAATGTCAACGGTGCAAAGCGGACATCCCTGAAAACGATGAGCGAGAATTCAATGGAAAGGTGATTTGCGAGGATTGCTATATGATCTTACTTTCACCGCCCAAGGCGTGTGACCCCTGGGCCGCCTACTGCGCAAAATCTTTTTCGGAAAAAACCGGTTCACGGCCGGATCTGAACCCGGTGCAGGTAAAAATTCTGCAAATCCTGAAAGAAACAGGCGGTATCAGCATTCAGGAGCTTTCGGAACAGCTTGAACTCCCCCTAGAGACTTTTGAACGGGACATAGCGGCACTCCGGCATATGGAAAAATTACGGGCTGAAATGAGAGGCGGCAGGAAAATAATCTGCCTGTGGCAAAATAACGATTAAAAGCAAAGAAGGAGTTTCACAAACCATGACATCCAAAGCACCGGTTTTTGAAAAAATCTATCAGGACTATCTGGCCCGGGTGGCCGGCCTGGACCTGACAAATAAACAGGACATACTGGGTATCCGGGTAGAGGGACAGACCATCACCATTCCCTTTTTCAATGAGACCTTTTCGGTCTTTCCCCGGAAAATTGAAGATCACCAGGGCCGCCGGCCCCCTCATTCGGTGTGTGTCATTTTGTGCCAGTATCTGCTGCTGGGCCCGGAAGCCCCGGATGAAGACAGGCAGCTGAAGACATACCGGGATTTCAAGGATGCGGCCCCTTATGTACAGGGGTTTGACAACACCGCCCAAAAACCGGTTTCCAGGGCCTTTGCAGGCCGCCTTGCCGCGCTGGAAACCGGCTGCCGGCATCTGGGGGGAATACCGGGTGACCTGGGGATCTCCTGTGATCTGTCTTATATGTTCGAGGCCCTTCCCAGGGTGCGGATCTACCTGATTTTCAATGATGCGGACGAAGATTTTCCGGCGGACTGCTCCCTGTTGTTTGAAAAACAGGCGGCCCGATACCTTGACATGGAATGCCTGGCCATGATCGGCATGGTGCTGGCGGAACGGCTGGCGGGAAAAGACAATCCGGATATAGCCATGCTGGCCTGACGACCCTGATTATTGCAACAATATTCACGTCGCTGCCAAGATAATTCAGACATGCAATCATTTTTGCTTCACTTATGCCCCGGAAATGGCTGCGTAACAGCTGAGATAATTTGGGTTGCGGCATTCCAAGGATTTCCGCGGCCTGTTGTTACGTCAGAACGCCATTTCAGTGGAGAAAAGGGATGACACACATTGAAAATAATTTTTTGCCCTTGACAGGGATTTATTTTTTACATAGATTGACAAAAATTCTGCAATAGAAATTGCAGCGAGCTGAACCAAGCTTTTTTTTAAATTGTTAAAGCCAAGGCCAAGAAGGTCGGACAGGAGAACTTGCCTGTCCAGATATTCTTGGCCTTTTTGTTTTTGAACAGGATGCAGGAAATGACATAACAGATAAAAAAGGAAGACGGCACAGGGTCCGGTCAAAGAGCCGTGCCGCCTTCCGGGCTGAAATCCTTTTCTGCCGGTCCATGACCGGCAGAAGGGCTTTCTCCTTTCTTATAGCAGCGTGTGTCTGCGGGGTCAATCAGGAATCTGGATACCTTCCAGGCACAGGCATGTCTTTTCTGTAAAAGCAAAATGATGGAAAAAAATCCTACATCTTTGGATGTGCTGTTTTTTTCTTTGCAGTTGAATGGAACCATCAGACAAAAACCCTGATGCCCGATGGTTGCTTCATCAATTAAACAGATGTCTTTTGAAATGAAAAGGAGAAAAACCATGACCTCAATGAAACATCAGCATCCCGTCATAATGATATTTTTTCTGGCCGTTATCATCACCTCCTGGTGCGGGGTGTGTTTTGGGCAAAAGAATAGTGACCCGTCATCAGGTGAATCTGTTTACACCCGGTGGAAGGCGGCAGGGCAGTTTGCCGCCGGTATGTCCCTGGAAATGATCCAGACCGCTGCTGCCGCGCCGGACACAGAAAATCTCATTGTTCTGACCAATGCAGGATATGCAGAAATATTCGGCATGTCCACCCAGGGCGCCCTTGACGGCTTGACGGTGGTGACCGGAGCCAGCCGGGGCAAAAACACCCTGGTGGAGATCCATGCCGCTGCCCGGGATCCCCTGTGGTTTGCCGTTTATGACCGGCAGTCCGGGTTCTGTGCCTATCTGGAGATGAACAGATCAGACGGATCTGATTCCAAACTGTTCCCACAACCCATGTCCCCTGAAATGTTCGGCATCCGGACCGTGGAACGGATTGATGCCGCATACCTTTATCAGCATGCAACAGCACTTGAAGCCCGGCTGGCCGGTCGGATATTCGGGAACAATGCTTTCCGGGTCATCACCATTGCCAATGCAGTGGCATCCGGAGCGACGGCTCGTGTGATCCGGGCGTTTGAGTTCCATGACCATTACTGCCCCGGGGTTATTTCAGGTATTTTCATGGCCGATTATGTGCAGACACATTTCCCCCCCGGCAGCACCGGATACTTTGTGCACGGAACAGATCCCTGGTGCAAGGAGGATGCCCTGATGGTACTTCTGAACGCCACCCCCGGCAAGAAAAAATATGCCGTAAACTATCCTTCCAAGGCAGATCGGGCCAACCGGCTCCCGGAAATTCAGGATGCTGCCACCATTGTGTACCGTCAGGACGATGAAACCCGGAAATGGGAGGCGATCATCCTGGGATTTGACTGGGCAGACACCTCCTGCACCAAAACCGGAAATGTCATCATCGACAAATTGTGCACCGACCTGTGGTACCTGGAACGGATCGACACCCCTGAAGCGTTTGTCAAGGTATTGAAGACCGTTGCCCTGCCGGACGGGGTGTCTCCCATAGACTGGGCCGGACCCGGGATTGATCCTTTGCAAAAGATGGGCTTGACCGTCAAATGATCCGGGTGACAAACCAATGAAAATCCCTTTGAAATGAAAACCGCGCTCGTGCGCGAATGAAACCGGGAGGTATTGAAAAATGAAATTCATGCAGCAGTTCATGGCAGTTTGTTTTGTGATGGCGGCTCTTTCCGCTGGTGCCGGGGAATCCGGCCCAGACAAAGTGATTCTGGATGATGTGGTTGTGACGGGTACAAAACTGGTGACCCCCACCAAGCAGACCAATGAAACGGTTTACACGGGAAGCGAGATCACCCGGGATGGTCTGGATGCACTGGGAAGCAAGGCTGCGGTCAGCGTTTATGAGGCGATCAATATTCTTCCCGGAATCACGGTTGAAAGCATCGACCCATATGGTCTGGCAGCGGAACAAAAAAATATCCGGGTCCGGGGGGTCCGCGGATTTCTGGGTGCCATGACCGTGGCAGGGGTTCCCAACTATGGGGGCAATCCCATGGGGCCCAGGGAATATATTTATGATACGGAAAATTTCGACAGCATTGCCGTTTACAAAGGCGCCGTTCCGGCAGATCTCGGCACGGGCGTGGGGGCCCGGGGCGGGGCTGTGGATCTCAGGCCCAAATGGCCTGAAGAGGAGTTCGGTGTGAATGTCAGCCAGGGAATCGGCACCCACAATTACAGCCGAAGCTTTATCCGGTTAGATTCCGGAAGCCTGCCCCGAACCGGGACCGGGCTGTCCCTTTCCCTGTCCCATACAGATGCGGAAAAATGGAAAGGCCCCGGTGATCTCGGACCCAGAAAGAATGTGAATGTCATGTTACGCCAGCCCATGCCCACCGGTGACGAGGTCAAATTCTGGTTCAACGCCAATGATCTGAATCAGGATCTCTACCGGCCGTTGACTTATAGTGAAGTTGAATCTCTGGGCAGTTTTTACAACAAAGACTACAACAGCAGCCTGACCGGCAATAAGAGCGATGATATCAACTATTACCGATACAACCGGGGTGACTACGCCAACCGGGATTTTCTGGCTGAAATACCGGTCACGCTTTCAGACACATTTCGTCTTAAATTCAAACCATATTATACGGATGAAGACACTGAAATTCTGCAAGGATCTGCTTCACAAGGCGGAATTGTCATCAAAAGGAAGCGGGATATTGAAAGGTACGGGATGATCACTCAGCTTGATTCCCACTTTTCATGGGGCAAGGCTTCTCTGGGGTATTGGGCCGAGGTGTCCGACATGATCATCCGGCAGCAAAATTACGACCCAATCACCTTTGCGTTCAAAGGATACGGCATGTACATGAAAAGTGACGACAAAGGTGTGGCCCACAGTCCGTTTCTGAAACTGGCCGGCAGCATCGGACAATTCGACTGGCAGGCCGGTCTCAAATATTTTCACTACACGGATCCTTCGAGCCAGGGATATGTCGCATCCGCGCCTGACTACACGCTGAAAGCGGCTTCGGATCTTTTCCGGGAAGAAAAGACTTATGATGAAATTCTTCCGACACTGGGCGTGGCATACCGGCTGACAGACACCGTGGAATTGAACGCCAGTTACGGGCGCAACCAGATCAGGCCCTATGCCTATGTCCCGCTGGTCAACATTTACAACCAGAACCGCACCGCATTTCAGGCGGCAGGTGTGACGCTTGACGATATGTTCAGCGGCTATGACATGGAAATCTCAGACAATTTCGAGGTGGGGGCGCGGTTCCGGTTTGACCGGTTCGAAGTGGTGCCGACCCTGTTTTATTCAAGGCACCAGAACCTGTTGACCACTGTCTATGATCCAAGAGTGAACCTGAGTTACAACCAGAACGTCGGGGATGCCACCGGCTACGGGATCGAAATCGAGTCCAATTTTCTGATCAATGACCACCTGAACTTCTTTTTGAACCCTTCCTATACAGCATTGACATACGATGACGACCTGACATTTCAGGGGGCTGTCCGCGATACAAAGGACAAACAGGTGCTGGACACCCCTGAGTGGACCGTCAAAACCGGTTTGATCTACACCTGGAAGGATTTTGAGATAATTCCCATGATACGATATATGAGCAGCCGCTATGGCGATGCCGAACATAATGAAAAAGTGGATGATTATGTAATGGCTGATCTGAAAATGGGGTATACCTTCAACCATTTTTCTTTTGTGGACAAACTCAGGCTGTCCCTGGAATTGACCAACCTGTTTGACAAGGAATATGTATCCGTGATCAATGCCATGGATGACAGCCGGGCGGGAAACACCAGCTATTACGTAGGCGCCCCTTTTACGGCAATGATGACGGTATCGTTTGATTTCTAAAAAAATATCACATCAGAAATGTCTTGATTTTCACGGCCACTTCTGCCCCGGCCTTTCATTCGGGACGTACCGGGATGAATCTCTTTCAAATAACGGCCTGATGGAAAAATGCAACCGCTGGCCGGACAATATGAAAACAGAACAAACTGATAAGGAAAAAAAATGAACAAACTGATGAAAATAATGGCCACAGCACTGGTTTTCTGTGTCTGGACCGCCGGCCTGATGATCTGTCAGGCATCCGGGCAGGATACGGAAAACACCCGGCATCATGGAAATACCGCCATCCATCTGGATGATATGGTGGTCACCGCCACCCGGTTTCCCACGGATAAGAACCGGGTGCCGGGCCGGATTACCGTCATCACTGCCGCTGACATTGAAAACACCCCATTTGAACGGGTGGACGAACTGCTTCAGCAGGTTTCCGGACTGCAAACCACCCGGACCGACGGCATATTCGAACTGTCTCCCCAGGTGACCATGCGGGGTCTGGGCGGAAATGAGCCGGGCAGGACCCTGGTGCTCATAGACGGCACACCGGCCTCCACCGGGGATTCCGGAAATATGCGCTGGAACCGGCTCAACCTGGCCGATATCGAACGGATCGAGGTCTTCAAAGGGCCAGGGTCTTCGATTTACGGTTCCAATGCCATGGGCGGGGTGATCAATATCATCACCAAGCGGCCTGACAAACCTTTTTCAGGGGCTGTCTCCGCCGGATACGGCAGTTTTGGCACAAAAAAAGGAGCTGTCCGACTGGGTGGCAGACAGGACGGTGACCGGGGATTTTACGGCCAGGTGGCGGCAACCGGCCTTGACAGTGACGGGTATACCTCTCTGACAAAAACAAGCAGCGATTATGACAACCGCATCGACCGGTTTGTGGAGGAATTCAACGTCTCCGCCAAGCTGGGGTATGCTTTTGATGAAAACAGTTCCCTGGAGCTGGGCTATGCCTATTTTGACGACCGCAGGGGGGAAGGATATAAATACAATATCCCGGAAGGCAGCCACAGGGATTTTGACACCAACCGGATGAACCTTCTTTACAAAAAGGCGGTGAATGACTGGCAGTGGCATTTCAGTGGATTCTTTCAGCGGGAAGACTATTTCTGGCACCGGGATTTTGCCGATGCCGCCAGTATTTATAAGGTTCTTTCGGACCGGGATGACTATGGTACCGCTCTGAGCGTATCCACGGACATCGGAGATCACTCGACCCTGATACTGGGTGCGGACCTGCGGATCAGCGAGGTGGATGCCGCAGATGATTATGATTTCAGCAGTGATTACGCCATCAACAAGGGGCGGCTGGAGCAGTATGCCTTCTATTTGCACGATGAAATCCGGTTTCTGGATGACCGCCTGGTACTGGTGGGAGGCGTCCGCTTTGACACGGCAAAATTCAAGGACGGTCTCTATGACTCCAATGTCGCACCGTTTGACCTGGTATCCGGCAGCCTGAAAGATTCCAGCTGGGATGCCTTTTCACCCAAAATCTCCTCCCGGTATCATGTGTCGGACAATATCAGTGTGTACGGATCTTATTCACGGGGATTCCGGGCACCGATCCTGGATGCCCTGTGCCGTTACGGCATATTCCACGGCCGGTTCTATGATGCCAATCCGGATCTGGAAAATGAAACCCTTGACTCCTTTGAACTCGGCAGTGATCTAAAGCTTTTTGACATGCTGGACCTGTCCTTTTCCGGCTATTACAGCCGGGGAAAGGATTTTATCTACAGCGTGGACACCGGCCAGACCCGGTTTCTGTGGGGACGGAACCGGGCGGTGTATCTGATGAACAATGTCACCGAGGTGGAGATCAAGGGGTTTGAGGCGGATCTTGCCTTCCGGCCCAACACGCATATCCGGTTTTTTGCCGGTTATACCTTCAATGAATCGCTCATAGACAAATTCGATGAACGTCCGGAACTGGAAGGAAAGCGTTTGGAATATGTGCCCGAACACAGCTTCAGCGCCGGGGTGGATGTTTTCTCCTCCATTATCAATGCCCGGGTTGTACTCAACCACATCGGAAACCAGTACAGCGATGACATGAACACGGAGGAAATCGGCGGGTATGAAACCGTGGATGTCAAACTGTGGCGCAACCTGGATTTTCTGCTTCCGGGCCTCTCCGCAAGTCTTGCGGTCCAGAACCTGTTTGATGAAACCTATCTGCGAAGCGAAGATGAAAAATCACCCGGTATGTTTACGGTGGGTGAAATCAAATATGAATGGTGATGTAACCCAATCGGAAAGAATTGACATATTGACAGACAGGAAACGCGATGACATCCAGATCCGATTTTTTTGATCAAAGGGCTGAAAACTGGGAACAGGCCCATTACCCCGGACCGGTGCGGGAACGGCTGCAGAAACTGATCCAGACCTTCGGGGTGACCCCAGGAGAGACCATACTGGATGTGGGCACAGGACCGGGCATCCTGATTCCCTACCTGGAGCCCCTGGCCGGCATTTCCGGACGGGTGTTCGCTTTTGATCTGTCGTTTCCCATGGTGGGACAGGCCCGCCGGAAAACCCGGGCGGACAATGATCTGGTCGTCCAGGCGAATGTCCTTGAGATACCTTTCGGCACAGGGATATTTCACCGGGTGATCTGTTTTGCCGCATTTCCGCATTTTGAGGACCCGGCCATTGCCCTGCAGGAGATGGGCCGGGTCCTCAAACCCGGGGGATACCTGGTCATCGCCCATTTGATGAGCCGCCGGGAGCTGGCGGCGCATCATGCATCCCATACCGGCGTAGAAAAAGATCTTCTGCCCCATGCAAGACAGATGGCCGGCCTGTTTCTGGCGGCGGGGTTTCAAGAACCGGAAATAAAAGATATGCCCGGGCGGTATACAGCCGTGGCACGAAAATAATGAATATCCCGTAATTAACGCCGCTTGCCGATAATGACTTTTCGGGCAGGCTGATGAGAAAGGAGGAGACAAGATGCTAACCGGATTTCTATCAAAAGTGCTTTCCACATTGAGATTGAAAATTATTTCAGCCCTTTCGGGTTTTCTGCTGGTCTTTCTTTGGGGGAATATTTTGTCTGCGGAAACCGGCAAAGAGACTAATCAAGTGTACCAGCTTTCACCCATCACGGTTATGGCTCCTCAGCAAGGAGTTGAAATCAACGTGGACAAAACCATTATAAACATGGATGATTTCCGGAAAGCCGGAACGGTCCGCAATCTGACGGATGTGCTCAAGGAAATCGGAGCCGTTGATGTTCAAAGAATCAATCCCCTGATTTCAAGTCCCGGAGATGAGGTTTCCATCCGGGGACTCAACGAAGGCCGTCTGGTCATTCAGATAGACGGGCGCCGCATCAATCACACCGGCCATAACGGACGTTACATTGTGGATTGGTCAACCTTGAACATGGATGACATCGAGCGGATTGAGATTATTCGGGGAGGACATTCGGTACTGCATCCATTCGCCATTGGCGGTGTCATCAACCTGATCACCAAAAAAGGACAGAAAACCGAAGATCCAAAACCTGATTTTTCCATTAGTGGCGGCTACGGATCTTTTGAAACCAGCCATTTCAGAGCATCCGTTGATGGCGGTGCAGGAAACTTTCTCGGCTATCATCTCTCGGCCAGCAGCCAGGAAACGGACGGATATCTGAGAAACAATTTCCAGGAAAACAAGAATATCAACGGGCATCTTACCTTCTTTCTGCCTTCGGATGCAACACTGAAATTAGGCGCCAAATTCAGTGATGTCACATACGGATTTCCCGTGGTCAACGACCCATCGCGCGGGGACTATGATGCGGGTTATCCGACATTTTTGGGAACTGCGGATCAGTTAAGGCATCTTCCCTCCACCCTGCAGTTTCCCGGTGATCCCAAGCCACGCTGGGATAAGGAGACCCATTACCTGGATGCCATTTTCGAGATTCCCTTCGGACCTGGCACCTTTAGTGTGCATGGATTTCAAACCGAAGGCAAAAGAGATACATATTACTACCGGGGTACAGACTTTATCGAGGACTTCATTGATGACCGGAGCCGGGGTTTTATTGCCGAATACAGAGATGTGAATCTTTTTGACCGTCACAGCTTTACATTCGGTGCTGAATATCAGGAACTGGGGCAACCCAGCGGAATTCGAAATATTTATATCGTCAGATCCCTTTATGTCCAGGATGTCATCAAATTGGGAGACCGATGGAAAATCACGCCGGGCGTTCGTTATTATTCTCTTGATAAGGACACTTACTTTGCATGGTTTGAATCAGGAGGTACAAGCCCGGCTTTTCCCACCACCGGTAAAAAAGAAACCGACAAAGACTGGTTTCCCAGCCTGAAAATCGATTTTCAGGCCAACGATACCACCGCTCTTTACGCTGCGGTCAGTCGATCCTATCGGCTGCCGTGTCCCTGAGATTACTACTGGTGGGCGCGTTGCGCCAACGAGAGCAATCCGACGCTGGACCCTGAAACTGCATTGGAATATGAATTGGGAATCATTAAGGATTATGGTCCTTTGTCCGCAAGGGCCGCTGTTTTTTATTACGATATCAAAGATTTTATCAATGACAATGGGATTACCGCTCCGGGGAGCGGCCTGGGCAGCAACTGCCTTTACAATACGGATAACGTGCGTCTGTATGGTGGTGAACTGGAACTGGCATTGAAATTAGGGGATCGCTTCCGGGCAACTGCCGCTTATCTCTACCAGGAAAACTCGGTGAGCGATACGGCTTATGACAAGGATTACACATATTACCTGCCTGATTTACTTCCCAGGCACAAAATCAAGCTGCTCAGCCAATATCAGGTTTGGAACGATGGCTGGCTTATAGCAAGTGCCCGCTATGTTGGCAAAAGAGAAGCCCAGAAAGGGGAAACTTTGGGAGATTACGCCACCCTGGATGCGGGGTTCGAACAGGGGATGACAATTGGAGGACTTCTTTACAACCTGAAGTTATCCTGCAGCAACATAACCGGTACCAATTACCAGGAACAGGCCGGTTACAGCATGCCGCGCCAGGTGTTTGCAGTCGAAATGGGGTTGAAGTTTTAACAATGAAGGATAGCGAAATAATTCCACTGAATGAACAAAACACCATGGAACTTGAAAAAAACACCTCTGATGAAACACCCAGTCGTCTCACTCGAGCAAAAAGCGAATTTATCTATGTTTTTCAACGGGAAAAAGACATTGAGGAGGAAAAGGATGCGGAAGTTTTCTCCGAAAAATGGAAAATGCTGCTTTTGTTTTCGTTAGTTGCTCTTCTTTTTTTGACGGCTGCTCTGTCCATGACCATGGGCGCCTATAAAATAACCATTGCCGACGTTTACCAGGTGTTATCGGCTCACCTGAACCCTTATCAGATTTCAGATCAGTTGAATCCATTACAAAAAACCATAGTCTGGGATTTACGTTTTCCAAGAATACTCCTGGCCATGGCCATCGGCATCGGCCTTGCCACGGCAGGGGCTGTTTTTCAGGGGTGTTTCCGAAATCCTCTGGTGGAGCCTTACATTCTTGGCGTTTCTTCCGGAGCCGCCTTCGGGGCCGCTTTGGGAATAGTTTTCCCCGCCTTTTATTTCTCTGTCCAGATTTCGGCTTTCCTCTTCGGGATGATCGCTGTCATGGGAACCTACAGCCTGGGAAGAATAAGGGGAGAAACACCCGTCATCACCTTGATTCTTGCCGGGGTTATCATCGGTTCCGTATTTTCCGCACTGGTGTCCATTCTGAAATACGTGGCCCATGACACGGCTTTGCGGGAAATCGTGTTCTGGCTTATGGGAGGATTTTATTACACCACATGGAAAGATGTACTTATCGTTTCACCCGTTGTTCTTATCTGTTTTGTTCTGCAATGGTCCCTTGGCTGGAAACTGAACATTTTGTCCATGGGAGATGAAGAAGCCCGTGCGCTCGGAATACATCCCGAACGGTACAAATTGATTCTTATCATTATGGCCACCCTGTGCACCGCTGTTTCCGTTTCCACAGTCGGTATTATCGCCTGGGTCGGATTGATGATGCCCCATGCCGCAAGAATGGTTCTGGGCCCGGATAACCGGTTCGTCATTCCGGCTGCAGCCATGCTTGGCGGCGTTTATCTGCTTGTCTGTGATACCCTGGCCAGGACCCTCACCACCGCTGAAATTCCCATAGGCATACTGACTTCTATCCTTGGGGCTCCTTATCTGTTTTATCTTTTACGATCAAAAGGCCATACGGCTTTTGGAGGTTAATTCATGAAAAAAGGCAAACTCTTTGTTATCGGCACGGGCCCCGGCGGCCCGGATCAAACCACACTCGAAGCTTTGCGGTGCATTGAAATGGCGGATATTATCCTTTGTCCTGAGGAAACCAAAAAGCATTTTGCATCTTATATTGACAAAAAACCGGTGTTCTGCAATCCATGGAAAGGCCTTTTCGATTACAAAGGCAAACCCTGGCGAGAGCTGGTGCATTCAGACCCGTCGCTCATCGAAAGTTTTAAAAAGGAAAGAATCCGCATCAGAGAAGAGATTGTCGGATACGTCAAGGAAAAGATGGCCAATGGTAAAAATGTGGCCCTTCTCGAAAACGGAGATCCCTGTTTGTTCGGTCCGTCCCACTGGTTCATCGAGGGGTTTGAGGTAGATGAAGTGGATATCCTTCCCGGCGTAGGAACCTTTTCAGCGGCCATGGCCGCATTGAAAAAATCGAGCATTCCTGCGTACGATACCCGCTTTGTCCTGCAAACCTCGCCGTTATTTCTCACGGAAAATGATCAGGATAACGATATTTTCGAAGATTTGTCCAGGTATCCCGCCACCATGGTGTTTTATATGGCCTTATGGAATCTGGAAAACCTGATCAAACGGTTGACAGATCATTATCCTGAAAATCTTCCCGTTGCGGTCATATACCATCTCGGTCATGATGAAAAACAAAACATTGTTCAAGGAACACTGAAAAACATCACCGAAAAAGTTCAGGGTATCAAAGAGGATTTTGCCGGTCTCATCATTGTTGGAAAATGTCTTGAAGGAGCCGGATACCGGAGTAAAACGGAAAATCTGGTTCGGATTTGAAGAGCAACCCATGCTGCAGGTACATAATCTTCATTTTGGCTATGGAAAAACGCCGATACTGAACGGGGTTTCCTTCGAGGCAGCCCCGGGTCAACTCCTCGGACTTTTTGGCCCCAACGGATCAGGAAAAACCACCTTGTTTAAATGTTGTCTCAAGTTTCTGAAATACAACTCCGGGATGGTTATCATGGACGACATGGATATTCAAAAAGCCAGTGTGGCACAAATGGCAAGGCACGCAGCCTATGTCCCCCAGGAACACAAACCGCCGTTTCCCTATCTGGTCCGGGAAGTGGTTCTGATGGGGAGGACCCCTCATCTTGGGGGAATATTCGGAATCAGCAAACGAGACAAGGCCATTGCCCTGGAAGCCCTGCACATGCTGGATATCCGTAATCTTGCCGATCGTGCCTACAATCGTTTATCCGGAGGACAGCGGCAGATGGTGCTTATTGCCAGGGCCATCGCCCAGGAAACCAAGCTTCTTTTTCTGGATGAGCCCACCTCGGCTCTCGATTTCAGCAACCAGATCAGGATCTGGAAAATGCTGCGACGTATCACCGCACAGGGAATCACAGTGATCGCCTGCAGTCATGATCCCAATCATGTGATCTGGTTTTGCCACAAAGTGGTTGTGCTTGATGGCAAAGGCATTGTTATTCAAGGTACAACAGATGAAGTCATGACGGAAAAGGTTTTAAACGGTATTTACCACGAAATATGCACCACAAAAGAAGTAGACGGAATAAGGATGGTGGTGCCCAGGGGAATTACCTGAAATTGAAAGGAAATGATCATGATGCGTTTACGGTTTTTTTTTGAATGGTTTGTTTGTCTGGGAATTCTTCTGACAGCCGCACCTGATATATACGCTTCGGAAAATTCCGATTCTTTTCGTTCCGTAACCGACCAACGGGGCGTATCCGTCAAGGTACCCATGAAAATTGAACGGGTGGTGACCATATGCGATGGCCTTGTGGAATCAGTCATGACTGCTCTCGGGGTTCAGAATTCAATCGTCGGATTGGGATCCGCGTGCATTCCCAAACACTGGGAATACACCTATCCAACGGTGGCCGGGGAATCGTATGACTATACAGACGGTATGAACACTGTTACCTTCCTGAACCCGTTTTTCATGGACCTGCCTTTGGTGGCGCAATCGGGTACCGGCATTAACTATGAAACCCTTGCTTCCCTCAATCCGGATGTCGTGTTTTTAAGGGCAGGCTCCTGCACCCTCAGTGCCAATGATGAAAGCACACACAAAACAATCCGCATGATCGAGTCTTTAGGAATACCGCTTGTGGTTCTTTTCGGGCCGAATATGACAAAAAATCCGAAAATGGATAGTATTTCGGAAGAAATTAGAATTATCGGAAGGGCCCTCGGAAACGAACAGAAGGCAACGGCCCTGGCCGAATACCTGGAGAAGCAAGTCCGGTTTGTCATGGATCGTACCAGAGAAATTCCCGAGGATCAGAAACCTTCCGTGCTGCTTTTCGGGCTTTCCCCCAAATCCAGGGAAGCCGGCGGAACAGGACACGTGAGAGGTTTGAACACCATTGACTCGTGGCTTGTGGAAACCGTGGTGAATGCCCGGAATGCTTTCCGAACAAAAGGTTCCTGGAATATCCTGGGTACCGAACAGGTTCTGGCGATCGATCCCGATGTGATCGTCCTGATTACCGCCTGGGGTTATCATCCTCCCCGTGAACTTTATGAAGCCCCCTATTATCAGAATCTGAAAGATCTCAGGGCAGTCAAAAACCGGCGGGTTACCGCCCTGCCCTGGACCCCCTGCAATTGCGACAAACGGGTGGAATACCCGATTGATGTGATGATAATTGCCAAGGCCGCATATCCTGAAAAATTTGCCGATGTGGACCTGAATGTATGGCTGCTTGACTTTTATCAAAATGTTTATGGGGTGGACCCAAACACTGCAGCGCAGCTTCGGGCGGTTCAGTGGATGAACTGGGTAACCGAAAAACCACCCCATTGAGTTTTTGCCAGAGGATGTGATTCAGATCGGCCTTTGTCAGTCCTTTGAGCAGGGCCACCAGCACCTTTCTCACCCGGAGTCGGATGTCCGCCAGGCTATAGGAAGATTTGGTCGGGTTTCCTTTTTTATCGGCAATGCGCATTCTCATGAAATCATGAATATTGAGGTGGTACTTCGCCAGCATGGCCGTGATGGCTTGATCCTGATCACTGCATCATAAAATTGAAGAAGGGTATTCCAGGAGTTCCAATTGTTCAATGAACCTGTAATCTTTCTGGTTTTTCGAAATCAGTTGGATGCCGTTGACAATGGCTGTTGCAGCAATCAAGGCATCGGCTATCAGCAGCCCATGACTCAGCCGATACGTTTTCAGCAGCTTTGTTGCAGTATCAGAAGTTCGATTGTCCAGACTATGGAAATTGAAACCAGTTTTTTCGTCAATGAGCACCTGAACTTCTTTCTGAACCCCACGTATGCGGTATTGGCATACGATGACGACCTGACATTTCAAGGGATTGTCCGGGATACCAAAGACAAATAGGTGATCGATACCCCTGAATGGACCCTGAAATCCGGGTTGATATACATCCTGGGGGATTTTGAACTGATTCCCATGGTCCGCTACATGGGCAGCCGGTATGGGGATGCCGAACACAATGAAAAGATCGATGACTATGTGGTGGCGGATTTGAAAATGGGGTATACCTTCAACCACTTGTGTTTTATCGATAAACTCAAGCTGTCGCTCGAACTGACCAATCTGTTTGATCATGAATATGTGTCCGTGATCAATGCCATGGACGACAGCCGGGCCGGAAACACCAGCTATTATGTAGACGCCCCTTTTACGGCAATGATGACCGCGTCGTTTGCTTTTTAAATCGGTGACACCCAGAAAATAAGGATTGACTTTAATGCCGAAGTCTGTATAATCAAATAATGTTTCAATCTTTTCGGTGTTTATCAAGATTTAATTTCTGATTGATCCCAAAGTACGAAGCGATTTTTTTTATTTTTTATTTTTTTAGGAGAAAGCCAACATGGCCAATGGTACAGTAAAATGGTTTAACGACGCAAAAGGGTTTGGATTTATTGAGCAGGAAGACGGTGGGAAAGATGTGTTCGTGCATCACTCAGGCATTAATGCCATGGGTTTCAAATCCCTCAACGAGGGCGACCGGGTTTCCTTTGACATTTCTGAAGGCCAGCGTGGACCCGCTGCGACGAATGTAACTGTGGTGTAATCACCGCGTTTATATAGTCTGACCCAAAGCCCCTGAATGGTTCGCCGTCCAGGGGCTTTTTTTATGCCCCGCCCGAATCCGGGGGTCGGCCGGCAAAATGGGCCAGCCAGGCTGCCGGAGATATGACTGATCTTCGGGGTCTGGGTTTTTCAATAAGCAGATGATCCCCCGTGATCAGAACCGCTGCCGGCTCTGATGCCAGAAGTGCCCACAGATGGGAATCCTGAAGATCCGGCGAGAGGTGATCTGTATCGGCAGGGGGATCCCGCCAGATGGCATTGGCAGTGATTTCCGTCAGAATCTGCACGACCTCCGGTTCTGTCAGACCATGACGCCGGACCAGTTTGGGTCTCAGCAATATCTGTCGGTATTCATCGAGCAGCGCCGGAGACAAAAGAAAAACCAGCCTGCCATTGATCATGCCGTCCAGAATCTGTGCCGTGGGACTGTCCGGCCGGGAAGTGATGAGTCCGGCTGCGACCACATCGGTATCAATAATCAAGACCGATTTTCTCATCGAGTGCGAAGGTCGCGGGTTTCTTCAACGGCAAGGCGGGTTGCTTCGTCATCACTGCACTCGCCCCTGATCCGGGCCTGTTCCACCAGTTGCCTTGCGTGGGACATCGATTTAATACCCCGCAAAACAAGGCTTTCCTCAATAATTTTCCCGATGCTGCGTCCCTGGCGAGCAGCCGTTTCTTTAAGTGCCTGGTGCAAATCGTCATCCAGGGTGATGGTAAGCCGGCTCATGGGTGCCTCCAATGGCAGTGACTTTTTCATTGTTTACTACGCACAATAACACCAACACATCACACAGTCAATACCACCCAAAAATGAAATCTCCCTTGACAGAGACCCGAATCCGGGTTCAAAATACGAAACCATCAAACACGTCAGGAGCCGGATTATGAAACGGGGGAAAAAAATCATTTTTGTGTCCCATTGCCTGTTGAATGTCAATGTCAAGGTGATGGGCCTAGCCGCCCACCCGGGTGCGGTCAAGGAACTGGTCTGTTTTCTGATGGACCATGACACCGCCATGGTGCAGCTTCCCTGCCCTGAATCTGAAATCCTGGGCCTGTGCCGATGGGGCCATGTGAAAGACCAGCTGGCCTATCCTTTTTTTAAAAACCGCTGCCGGCATCTGCTGGCCCCGTTCATCCGCCAGATACACATGTACAAGGAAAACGGATATCTTCTCAAAGGGGTTATCGGAATAGACGGCAGCCCCAGTTGCGGGGTACATAAAACCTGCCGGTCAAATCAGTGGTCCGGTGATTTTCTGGACAAGGAAGACACCTGGAAAAAAATTCAGACCCTGGAATGGCAGGCTGACCCCGGTATTTTCATAGAAATTTTTCAGGCCCTGCTGATGGAAAACAATCTGCCCTTGGATTTTTTCGCCGTGGATGAATCCGAGATCGACATGTCACTTTCCAGTCTGTTCAAGACACTGTCCCCGGTGTTAAAACGGTAAGTCCGATTCAGTTGATCTGCTGGCTGTTCAGGTCCATCTATTATTTTTTTCTATACATCCGTTCATTTCCATCCATATTAACAATTTGACTGTTTGGTTTCCGGTCCATAAAATCCTCATTTTTTAAAGGGGATGCCAAATCGGATGATCTGTAGTGAAAAAATCTGTGACACGGAAAGCCGGCTCCGGCACCGGATGTTCTGGGAAAACCGTTCAACCGGCGTGCCGCTGGTGTACGCGGTTTCAGACAACCCCGGGTTTATACCGGCACCATGGAGGACTTCCCTGCCCAGGAAAGAGTGGGACCTGCTGCCGGACTGGCACCTGAACCGGATCGGCAATTTCCTGGAAGGCACCTGCTTTTTCGGTGATGCCATGCCCATGGCCAGCCTCATGGTGGGCCTGGATATCACAAATACCGCCGTCCTGGCCGGCGGGGACTATGACTACAGCTGCACAGGGGATTTCATCGATTTCAAAAGCGGTGATCTTGACCTGGCACAGCCGGTGCCGGACTTCACCCCGGACCACCCCCTGGCGATCGACCTGAAGCAGTGTTATTAAGCAGTTATCCCTCAGGTCCGGAACCGGGCCTTTGTCAACACCCCCATGACCCTGGATGCGCTGTCATCCCTTTACGGCCTTCTGGGAAGCCAGCCCTTTCTGCTGGATCTGGTGAAGAACAAAGACCGGGTGAAGCAGCGGGTCAGGGAAATGACCGATGTCAGCCTGGCGTTTTACGATTATTTGTATGATTTTCTGGTTGAAAACGGATACGGCCAGTCCGGCTCCTGGTTCCAGGTCTTCTGTGAAGGAAAATTTGAAAGTGTCCGCTGTGATTTCAGTATCATGCTGTCCCGGGAAATGTTTTGTGAACTTGAAAAAATAAAAGACAAAGGCATGCTGCTGGAGATTGTGTGTCACAAAGTTGACGATGCCGTGCTGGCGGCCCGGACTCTGGGACCGGACGGCCTGTACCTGATGATTGAACCCCGTTTTTCATCCCCTGACCAAGCCAGTCATGCCGTTGATCGTGTCTATAACGCCTGCCGATAACCGGCGGCACATAATAAATATCAATCCAACAATGAAAGGAAACCCGTTATGAAGAAAAAACTGTTCGCCTCATTTATCCTGGCCCTGGCCGTCATTGCTGTCACCTGGACCTGTGCCGCTGCCGGAGACAGCCGATGGTCGAAAATCGAACAAAGCGGCAGCATCACCGTGGGCAACTGCCCGGAATACCCGCCGTTTTCATTCAGGAACACCAGCGGCCTAGTGGAGGGATTTGACTCTGATTTTGCCCGGGCACTGGGAAATGCTCTGGGGGTTGACGTGGTCATAAAGGATACAGCCTGGGAAGGCCTGGTGGCCGGCATGAAAAAAGGGGACCATGACATCATCATTTCCTGCATGTCCCCGGAAGAAGCCACCCAGGCATCCGACAGCGTGAACATGAGCAATCCCTACTACCAGCTCAGTGAAATCATCGTCACCCGGTCCGATGTCACGGACATCACCACCAAGGAAGACCTGGCCGGCAGAATCGTGGGAGTCCAGGCCAACAGCACCAGCGAAGTGGCCGGCGACAGTCTGGCGGACATGGACATCAAGGTCAAGGATCTGCGGCGGTACAACCGCAACTCCGAAGCACTCATCGACCTGAAGAACAAGCGGGTGGACGCCGTGGTGGTGGGATTTGCCTATGCCGCCACCAAGATCAAGGACAGCCCGGACCTGAAAATCATCAATGACCCGGTGCGCTCCGTGGACATTGTGGTGGTCCTGGACCACGGCGAGGATGAACTGACCGAAAAGATCAATCAGGCCATTGACACGGTGAAGTCCAATGGAGACTTTGACCGTATCCATGACAAATGGCTGGCCCTGTAACAGATCATGCCCCTTGATTTTTCATTTCTGATCCCCTACGTCCCCCAGTTGGCAACGGCGGCCAGGATCACCCTGACCATCGGCGTGTTCTCCTTTGTGCTGGCCCTGGCCGTTTCCGTGCTGGTAGGGGTGCTT